>CAKAHR010000001.1:0-820000 GCA_916439135.1 uncultured Streptococcus sp.
ATATCAAATCAATAACTTGACTATCAAAAACACTCTAACCTGTCCTGCAGCTTATCTCTTCGTCGAGAAATTAAGAGATAAAATAGAGTAAAAGAAGAAATACTGTTTCATTATAAGCAAAAGGTGCTTAAGCTAGTTAATTAAAAAAATACTTATGACTCTGTTACTTTTTAAAAAAATTATAAAAAAACGTTCCCAAGGTATATAATTTGTATAATTTCTTGCATTTTAACTAACTTTCTTTTTATAATAGATTATAGTTATTTAGACAAGTGATTTTGTTTTTTTATAGTTGGTATTTTTTTAACAGGAGTCTTTTCAAATGAATAGATTAGTAAAATTAGGGCTTACATCATTTTCAATTTTTGTATTGAGTTCATATACACAATTCATTGTTAAATCTGATGAGAATATAAGTACAGAAACTATTGCTATCCAAGAAAATTCGGGTTATAGTGATAATAGCATCTCAAAACTAGAGTCTTCTACATCAAACCAAATTGATGACTCTAACAAATCATTTGAATCATCTATTGCTGTAACAGAAGAAAATAACGTAGAAACAAAACTAAACGATAATGTTATTTCTGAAGGTGGCCATGTTAACGTAGAGGGGCAGAATGCTACTATAAGTAAAGATGGGAAGAGTGTCACTTATAGCTATATAGTTGCTTACCAGAGAATGCATACTAGTGACCATGCACAAACAGTAAATGATCTTTGATTCGAGTTCCAAAGATTAAGAATGCTACGGTACAATTCACTCTTGTTGGTTCACGAGATGCTAAGGGCAATCCTATCAATGTCAATAAGCCAATGACAGAGATTAGCTTTGATGATACAGAAAAATATGATCGCGAAACCTTTAATACTCCGACAGTTGAGGAACTGGAAGCAGGAAAAACACCTTACGTAGTCAATACCAGCAACTACGAATATGGTTATATGACAGATGGTAAAGTTGAATCTTATGGTTTGTTTACCAATTTTGATAATAGTCAAGCTTACAAAGTAGAAGTCACAGTTCCAATGGAAGAAGCTAAAAAAATCAAATACTTAGCAATTGATGCTAGAATGGTTTGGAAAGCTAGTCAAGAAGGTGGTGTTAATAGCTATGAAACAGGCTCTCAAAATTTAGAAGAATATTCTAACCATTATTTTGCTGCCAATTTGGATAGTGACGACATTGGTGGTATGGGAGATCCTTCATCTATTGATGAAAGTTATGTAAGGAATGGTCATCTTATCAAGTCAGTGTCCAATCCAACTACCTATATTACCCCAAATAATGGTGATTGGACAAGAATTCCTGAAGATACCAATATAGATAAATCAACTTTTTTCAATTATGTTGATAAATTTACGCTAAGGGTAAACACGAAAGTAGTTTATTATGTATCTGAAAAAGAAGATATGGCTGACCAAGATGTATCGCCTTTATATACAGGTAATGTAATTATAGATTATCTTATCAAAGGTACTAACCAAAAATTAAAAGAAACATACAACAAGATTTCTGAATTTCCTATTTATGATTCAACTGGAGAGTTGGTTACATACAAAGTCGGAGATAATAGCATTGAACGTCCTGACAAAATAATGGTTGATGGAATCACATATCGTCTTGTTGGACTCTCGACTTCTTCTGATTCGGAAACTGGAACGTTAAAAAAAGGAACAGTTCATATTACTTATGAATATGAAAAGGAAATCCTAACAACGACAGAAGAACCAACAACTACAACGACAGTAGAGCTAACAACAACCACAGTAGAACCGACTCCTGGTTCAAGTTCAGAACCTGGACAGGCACAGACTTCTAGTTCCGAAAAGGAAACAGAAGCAGAGTCAAAATCTGTAGCGGACCAAACAGAGCTACCAAATACAGGTGAGTCACATTCTCAATTATTCTATACAATCGCAGCTGTTCTAATGGGATTCTTTGGAATTTCACTATTAAAAGTGACACACGATAATAAGTGAGTCTTAGTCAAAGATTTAACATGAGTCAACCCTTTGGGGCTGACTTTTTTATTTGAATGATTTGTTAAGTGAAGTTTGAAGCATTTAAAGGATATTATGTATATTTATTACAAACAACGATTTACAATCTTTTCAAAACCTTAAATTATTCTGTACCTTTTCTTAAAGAAAACTGATATAAGGTATCTTTAAGCGATGTTCTGTATAGTTATTCCATCACTAAGAAAGGAGTGCCGGTATGAACTATATAGTAATTCCAGCTTATCAACCTGATAATAAACTGATCAAACTCATCGAAAGAATCCATGAAAAGAGTAATTTTCATATTTTAGTTATCGACGACGGTAGTTCATCGAAGTGTCAAAATATCTTTGATAAAGCAGAAGAATATGCTACGGTGCTCCGTCACCAAGTGAATTAAGGTAAAGGCCAAGAAGTTGGACAAGCTATGGCTTCGAATCCACGTACAGCGATTGGAATTATTGATAATACAAAAAAATAGTCGTTCATATCATGTTCGACTATTTTTTAGGACTTTTATTTCTATAATGTTTTAATAATATTACAACTTTATTTCTTCTTAAAGATGTTACTTTTATATTTGAAATTATCATGTATAATAAAATAGATAATTACCGTCTTTGAAACGACAACCAAAAAGTATAAAATATAGGGATATTAAAGTTGAAAGGATTAAATAATGAAAAAAATACTGCTAGCAAGTACAGTTGTTCTTTCCATGGCAGGAATTTCAAAAACAACAGTATTAGCGGAAGAAAACCATGCTACAAACAAAGTACAAAATTCAGAAAAAACTGTAGCAAATGAAACGAATAAGGAAGCGAAAGAGAAAAAGCAATCTCAAGGTCAAGAGCAAGGCAATAAAAAGAGTCAAAACGAACAACACGATCAGACAGAAAAAGATTCTTCTCAAACTAAACAGAAGCAAGAAACAGCCGTGACCAAGGATAATTCTTCAACAGAAAAAATTACTGAAGAGGTCAACAAAGAAGGTTGGCAAAAAGAGAATGGACAATGGCGTTATTATGAAAATAAAAAGGCTGTTAAAAATTGGAAGAATATTGCTGGAGTTTGGTACTATTTTAATCAAGATGGTATCATGCTTAGTAATACAGTTTTTAACGACTATCTCTTTAATAAGAGTGGTGCCTTAGCTGAATCATCATGGGTTAAAGTTGATGATAAGTGGTATTATGCAACTGATTCAGGAAAGATTATCCGCAATAAATGGGAAAAGATCAACGGTTCATGGTATCGTTTTGATCAAGATGGTATTATGCTTAGTAATACTATCAACGACGACCATTTATTCACTAGTAACGGTACTTTAGCTGTCACTACATGGGCTAAAATTGGTGATAAATGGTATTACGGGAATCAAGATGGGAAAATTCTTCGTAATAAGTGGGAAAGAATTAAAAATACCTGGTATTATTTTAACCAAGATGGTGCCATGCTAAGTGAAACCATATACAAGGATTATCTCTTTAATAAGAGCGGTGCCTTAGTTGAATCATCATGGGCTAAAATTTCTAACAAGTGGTATTATGCTGACAATTCTGGGAAAATAACTAGAAATAAATGGGAAAAAATCAAAGATTATTGGTATTACTTTGATGCAGAAGGTGTGATGGAAAGTGGCATCTGGAAGAAGAAATACTATCTAAAAAATAACGGTGCCATGGCTCAAAGTGAGTGGATTTTTGACAAAAAGTTCAATAGCTGGTTCTACTTAAAATCAGATGGTTCATATGCTGAAAATCAATGGCAAGGATCCTACTATCTCAAATCATATGGTTATATGGCCAAGAGTGAGTGGATTTTTGATAAGAATTACAATGCTTGGTACTATCTCAAAGAAGACGGTCTATACGCTACTGGAACTCTGAAAATCAAGGGAAAAAATTATAGCTTCGAAAATAATGGGAAATGGATTTCTAATCCATCTACCTATTACAAAGTAGGGCCAATTACAGCTTACGTCTATAGTGCTTCTGGAGCTAGACTCAGTTATATCTCACAAGGTACCATTGTAGCTGTGTCCGACACAGAGACTCAAGGGAATAGAATACCCGTTCAAATTTCTGGTCTTTCAGGATTTATGAATAAGAGTGACCTTGTAGCTGTTAACACAAGTAACGAATTTATTCCTCATTATACGAGTGACGGTCGTTACATTTACCATGAGTTATCGCCTTATACAAGCATACGTGTAGCACCTCATAGTTCTTCGATGGCTATTGGTACAAAATACTATTCAGCCGATGGCATTAACTTTGATACCTTTAAAGTGGAGAATCCATTCCTCTATAGAGACTTAAGAAAGCCAACCAATTATACCGCAGCTGAACTTGATAAAGTTTATTCTCTCATGAATATTAACGGAAGTCGTCTCGCAGGTAAAGGGGCTGTCTTTAAGGAAGCAGAAAAACGTTATCAGGTGAACGCGCTCTATCTAATGGCTCACAGTGCCTTAGAAAGTTCGTGGGGACGTAGTCAAATTGCTAACGATAAGAATAACTTCTTTGGTATTGCAGCCTACGATACAACTCCATATGATTCAGCAAAGAGTTTTGACAATGTCGACAAAGGAATCTTGGGGGCAGCTAAATGGATCCGAGAGAATTATATTGATGAAGGTAGAACTCATCTTGGTAATAAATCATCTGGGATGAACGTTTTATACGCTTCTGATCCATACTGGGGTGAAAAAATAGCTAGTATCATGATGACCATCAATAGCAAACTTGGTGAGAAGGACTAACATTCTTTATGATCGATAACTATACAAAACTAGTTATCGATTTTTTGTTCTTAAATTATACAAAAAGGATTTACTTTGAAAAAGTAAATCCTTTTTTTGAAGACTAATCAAACCTAATGTCTAATTTAGAATTAATTTCTTTTTGATTTTTTTGTAGAAATGCTACCAAAATAATTGATGAAATTAAAGTTACAAATCCAATGATAGTCACCAATGTTCCTTTACCTTCTCCAGTTTTAGGAAGTCCAGGTTTATCATTTGTTGTAGTTACTGTAGTTTTAGGTTCTTCTCCAGTAGTTGTTGTGGTAGTAGTGCTTGTTGTAGTTGAAGTCGTTGTAGACTCTTTAGTAGTTGTAGTTGAAGTGGTCTTAGGTTCTTCTGTTGTAGTTGTGGTTGAAGTAGTCTTAGGTTCTTCAGTTGTAGTTGTGGTTGAAGTAGTCTTAGGTTCTTCTGTTGTTGTAGTTGAAGTGGTCTTAGGTTCTTCTGTTGTTGTAGTTGAAGTGGTCTTAGGTTCTTCAGTTGTAGTTGTAGTAGTTGTGGTTTCTTCAGTCGTAGTTGTAGTGGTTGTAGTGGTTGTTACTTCCTTCGGATTCACAATTGTTTTAGTTACTGAATGATCAGCTCCAAAATCTTCAACGTTAACTACAGTGTCAGCATCTTTAATAACGAACCCAGCAGGAGCTTCTGTTTCTGTCAAGATATATTTATCTTTTAATAATGCATTAACAGTAATTTTACCATTTTCATCTGTTTCGTATTCACCAATCACTTGATTGTTGGCTTCACGTACTACTTTAAATTTAGCACCTTTAAGCGGTTGATTCTCATTATCAACTTTTTGGATATTGATTGAGTAAACATAACCAAGACCAGAACCACCTGCAATTTGAACTGCAGCTTTATTCAAAGCTTCTTTGATAACAATTCCTTTACCTTTTAATGTAGCTTCATTTTTTAAAACTTCTCCATCGACAGGTGAATAATTTAACTGAACATCATAAGTAATACGATACTGATCCGTTTCAGCAACATCTCCAAGACTAACAGAGAATGATTGTCCATCAGCGCTAACAGTAACCGGATGTTCATTGGTTACATCAGAAGTGTTATTAAATTGCCATTCGCCATCGACAAAAGACATTTCTCCTTTTGTCACACGGAAGCTATCTTTTACATAGGACGCATTCGTGAATTGTAACTTGTCCTCAATAGTCACTTCTTTAATACTTTGTTTCTTTTGATTAATTGAGATTCCATAGGTAATTATTCTAGGATTATCTGAATGAACCCAACTAGTTTTCTTTAATTCATTAGGATCTCCATCACCAACACCAGTAAATGAAACTTTACCACCAAATTTTGTTTCTTTGTTAATGGTGATTTCTACCGGCACCTCACCTTTTTGTGGGTGTTTTTTGAAATCTATACGAGCGTAAAAGAAGAACGATCCTTTTGTATCAGAGTGTTTTTCAACATAATCTGTATAGGTTATTGTGATGGATTTATTATTTGGATTTACATCAGCATTTGCGATAACTTCATTTGTATTGATATCACGAATCTTAAATGAAGTTGAAGTAATCATTAAAGCATCTGGAACTGTAATAACAGTTGAATCTCCTGCTTTAACATTTTTACCAGATAAATCATAATCAGCGTTAATTCGGAAGGTTGCCCACTGTTTTAAGTCCCAGTCGAGAACACCGCCTTCATTATTTGATACCTTAACATTTTGGATTGTATCTACGAATTTTCCAGTTACTGAAACCTCAGGAGTTTCAGCAAATGTCTTATTCAAACTAAATACGAAAATAGTTGTCAATACAAAGATCAAAAATGAGAAAATACTAAACTTTTTCTTTTTGTTCATCATATACATCCTTCTTATAAATTTAAGATAGTTTCTAAATATAATATAAAGTAGCGTCAATCACAAACTGAAAGACGAGTTAGCCATATAGGTTAATTTTATAGACAAACCTTAACCAAGCCTCCTCCTAGTCTAACACTAAAACTCCCCTATATCGTGAATTATATCACAATAAAATAGGGACATCAATGTTTAAGGTGTCAAATTATTAATAAAATATAAGTTTTTTTAAATTATTATATAATTTATGTATTCAATAAATAAAAAAACATATAAATACGCTTCATTTTTTTAATAAAGTTAGGAAAAAAGCAAATATAGGATTTCTTCTCAAATTAGATAGGTTATTTCTAAAGAATTTTTAAAAAAATTTACTATATTTTTTTGTAGTTTTAACTAGTAATTTAAGGACTGTTAGATTTAAGATTTTTTTAATTGAAATTTTTCCAACATAAAAATTTCTATACTTGGTTAATAGTTTTTGTTTGTGCTATACTTTGAACTAAGTGAAAAACTATAAAAATGAGGGAATAAAATTAGATGTCTTATAAATTTCTACTCTTCGTAATCAGTAGAAGTTTATTGATATAAATAAATGAAAATAACTAATGAGATATATATTTACAAGCTTTTAAGTGGTATAATTAGAGTAATGTGTAGATTTTTGTAAATATCATTCATTTAAAATACTAAATACAATGTACAATCTGAAAGGGGTAAATTTATGGATGAAGAAATTTTATATTTTGGTCCAGATGATTATGATATTTTAGACGTTGAGGAGTATGTATCTAATCCTACAAGTGTGCTCAGTAAACTCCCGGAAATAGCGAGGCCTTTATTAAATAATGCGAACACAATTTTTTCACAAATAGAGAAGTTGCTCTATACAGCTCCATCATTTATTAACACTCTAAGGGCAAGTATCCCGGAAGAAATGTTGAAGGCAGTGTTATCTGACGAACAAAAGCAAGCGATTGCAAAAGGTGTTTTAAAATTAATGACCAAAAAAGATGGTTCATTAATGGCTACATTATTGAATACGGATACAGGGAAAATTGTTGCAACAGTACCCTTGGAAACTGTGAAACTTGCACCGGAAATTACTGAAAAAATATCAAACTACTCGTCACAACTTCAAATGGCACGACTCGCAGAGCAGATTGAAAATGTTCAGCTAGCGATTGCAGATGTCAGAAAAGGACAAGAGTCTGACAGATTGGCCATAGCATACAGTTGTCAACAAAAATTAATTCAAGCAAGGGAAATAGTAAATCCACAGTTAAGAGCTTCAATGCTCCTACAGGTAATATCTGATGCTGAAGATAGTCGCAATCTTTTGATGTTAAGTCAAAAATCTAATGTTAATTTCGTTCAAGAACAACCTGAAGATACTTTTGGTAAATTATTAAAAGGTGTTAAACAAGAAAAAATTGACTCTAGAATTAATGAAATAAGAGATGGACTATCTGCAGTAAATATTGTTTCATTATCAGCCGCATTGGCTTATAATGAATTGGGTGAGGTGAAAGCCGCTCAGAAAAGTCTCGACTATTTTGCAAATTTCATTAATAATACATATCTAGCCACACCATATTTGGTTGAACGATTGGATTTACTTGATCCATCTCCAACAAATTATTGGACCGAAGAGCTAACAAAAATTAAGACAACTATTCTAGAATTACCAAATAATTTAAAAGAAATTGAAACAGAGGAATTAATATGATAGAAAAAAATACTTGTAAAAAATGTGGCAGAACCCTCCCAAAAGATTATAAATATAATAAGTGTGAATCATGTAGAAATAAGACGTTTAATGGAATACGTAAAGCAGGGAAAGTAATGGGAGGTATTGCACTTAGCACCGTACCTTTTGTATTAAATAAAATTTATTCTGGTAAAAAGAAGTAGTAAAAATTTCAACGCCCTTTTTTTGCTCTAGTACCTTACTAGAAAGGAAAACTTTAAAATTGACTTATAAATTTCTACTCTTCGACCTAGACCACACCTTGCTTGATTTTGATGCTGCTGAGGATGTAGCTTTAACACAACTTCTTAAAGAAGGAGGAGTTACGGATATCCAAGCCTTCAAAGATTATTACGTTCCTATGAACAAGGCGCTCTGGAAGGATTTAGAGCTAAAGAAAATTACAAAACAGGAATTAGTGGATACACGATTTTCAAAACTGTTTGAGCATTTTGGAATAGAGAAAGATGGAAAAAATTTAGCCAATCGCTATCAGTTTTATTTAGCTCAACAGGGCCAGGTGTTTTCTGGTGCTTTGGAACTCTTAGATATCCTGATTGATCGTGGTTATGAGCTCTATGCTGCGACAAATGGGATAACTGCCATTCAGACAGGTCGTTTGGCTCAATCGGGTCTGGCTCCCTATTTCAACCAAGTGTTCATCTCTGAACAATTGCAAACGCAAAAACCGGATGCACTATTCTATGAAAAAATCGGCCAGAAGATTCCAGGTTTTAGCAAAGAAAAAGTCCTGATGATTGGAGACTCCCTAACAGCTGATATTCAAGGTGGCAATAATGCTGGCATAGCTACCATCTGGTACAACCCCCATTATCTAGCAAACAAGACAGGTGCTCAACCGACTTACGAAGTCCATTCTTACCAAGATTTACTAGATTGTTTAGATGCTATCTAGTGATTTTCCTAAGAGGTGATGATATAGAAACTAATGTGATTGAAGAGATTGATAACTTGCTAAACCTCATTGAGAAGTATCAGTTAAAAGGTGTGGTTGCTTAAGTAGATTCGTTAAAAGAGTTAAAGTATTTCATAAGCAATCATATAGAGTTAAGTACACGTGATAAGATGAATATTCACCATTCGCTCTTTCTCCCTAGGGGTGGCTTATCTGAACTCTACTATATGGACGCTAATTTTGAACGGATGAAGTCTGTAAACAATCAACTTTCCTATGCTATGCTTTGGATACAATCGGAAAGTTTTTAATGGATGATTAATCCTGTCTCTTTCATGTAAATAGTAATGTCCAATACTAGGATCGATAACAGTATATCTAAGAACTGTAAAAAGTGGTTTCAATAGCCACTTTTTGCTATAATAGAGGCAGTAAAAATGAAGGAGTAGACCATGGAACACTCATCCTGGCATACGCTCATTAAGGAGCAATTACCTGAAGGGTATTTCGGGAAAATCAATCAGTTTATGGAGCAAGCATATGCTCAAGGTACAGTCTATCCACCTAAGGAAAAAAAGTGTTTTTCAAGCGCTATTGACAACTCCTCTAGAAGAGGTTAAGGTGGTGATTCTAGGGCAAGATCCCTATCACGGACCAGGTCAGGCTCAGGGCTTGAGTTTTTTTCTGTACCTGACTCTATTCCAGCTCCTCCATCCTTGCAAAACATCTTGAAAGAATTAGCAGATGATATTGGAGTTAAGGAATCCCATGATTTGACAACTTGGTCTGAGCAAGGTGTCTTACTTCTCAATGCTTGTCTAACTGTTCCTGCTGGTCAGGCCAATGGTCACGCAGGTCAGATATGGGAGCCTTTTACAGATGCTGTGATTAAGGTCGTCAATAATCTTGATAGGCCTGTGGTTTTTTTGTACTGTGGGGGACTTACGCTCGTAAAAAAAGAAGGCTCTGGTTACAAATCCTCAGCACTTGATCATTGAATCAGCCCATCCCAGTCCTCTTTCCGTTTACAGAGGATTTTTGGGGTTCCAAGCCTTTTTTTCCAAGGCTAATACATTCTTAACAGAGACAGGACAAGAGCCGATTGATTGGCTTAGATAAGGAGAGAATATGCCTCAGTTAGCGACGATCTGCTACATTGATAATGGAAAAGAACTGCTCATGCTTCATCGCAATAAAAAGCCTAATGATGTCCATGAAGGAAAATGGATCGGTGTAGGTGGAAAGTTAGAGCGTGGAGAAACTCCACAAGAATGTGCTGCCCGCGAAATTTTAGAAGAAACAGGATTGAAGGCTAAGCCAGTTCTCAAAGGTGTAATCACCTTTCCTGAATTTACACCAGATTTAGACTGGTACACCTATGTGTTTAAGGTGACGGAGTTTGAGGGTGATTTAATTGACTGTAATGAAGGGACTTTAGAATGGGTTCCTTATGATGAGGTTTTAAGCAAACCAACCTGGGAAGGAGACCACACCTTCGTAGAGTGGCTTTTAGAAGATAAACCATTCTTTTCAGCAAAGTTTGTTTATGATGGTGATAAGTTATTGGATACCCAAGTGGATTTCTACGAATAAAGGAGAAAACAGATGTTACTAATTAAAAATGGTCGAGTAATGGATCCTAAGTCTGGTTTGGATCAAGTGTGTGATGTCTTGGTTGAAGATGGTAAAATTATCAAAATTGCACCACAAATTAGTGAAAAAGATGCAGAGGTCATTGATGCAACTGACCATGTAGTTGCACCCGGTTTGGTTGATATCCATGTTCATTTCCGTGAACCTGGTCAAACTCATAAAGAAGACATTCATACAGGTGCTTTAGCAGCAGCTGCAGGTGGTTTTACGACAGTTGTCATGATGGCTAATACTAATCCAACGATCTCTGACGTAGAAACCTTACAAGAAGTTCTTCAATCTGCGGCAAAGGAAAAAATTAATGTTAAGTCTGTAGCAACGATTACCAAGAACTTTAATGGTCAAGACTTGACTGACTTTAAGGCGCTTTTAGAAGCTGGAGCTGTTGGTTTTTCAGATGATGGTATTCCTCTTGAAAGCAGTAAAGTGGTCAAGGAAGCTATGGAAGAGGCTAAAAAACTCAACACATTTATCAGCTTACACGAGGAAGATCCTGGTCTGAATGGTACGCTAGGTTTTAATGAAAATATTGCTAAAGAACACTTCCATATTTGTGGTGCTACAGGGGTTGCAGAGTATGCAATGATTGCACGTGATGTCATGATCGCCTATGCAACAAAAGCCCATGTTCATATCCAGCACTTATCCAAGGAAGAAAGTGTTAAGGTTGTAGAGTTCGCTCAAGGTTTGGGAGCAAACGTAACTGCAGAAGTAGCACCGCAACATTTCTCTAAGACTGAAGCGCTTCTCTTGACTAAGGGAAGTAATGCTAAGATGAATCCACCACTTCGCTTGGAGTCTGACCGCCGTGCAGTTATTGAAGGACTCAAGTCAGGTGTCATTTCAGTAATTGCGACAGATCACGCGCCTCACCATGCTGATGAAAAGAATGTCGAGGATATCACCAAAGCTCCTTCAGGTATGACAGGACTGGAAACTTCATTGTCACTTGGTTTAACTTACTTAGTCGAAGCTGGTGAGCTAAGCTTGATGGAATTATTAGAAAAAATGACTGTAAATCCAGCAAAATTGTATCATTTTGAAGCAGGTTATTTGGCTGAAAATGGTCCAGCTGACATTACCATTTTCGATGACAAAGCTGACCGAATTGTAGACACACACTTTGCTTCTAAAGCATCTAATTCACCATTTATCGGTGAAACTTTAAAAGGGCAGGTAAAATACACTATTTGTAATGGACAGATTGTTTACAAAAACTAGATGAAATACTGCTCTATAAAATTTAAATTTAGAGAGAGTCTGTATGTATCCAACCCATCATTTTAAAGACAAGTTCATTTTATTTCTTAAGATTTTCTTCCCTATTTTGGTTTATCAATTCGCAAATTATTCGGCTTCCTTTGTTGATACGACCATGACCGGCCAGTATAATACGATTGATTTAGCTGGTGTATCAATGGCTACTAGCTTGTGGAATCCTTTCTTTACTTTTTTAACAGGTATTGTTTCTGCCTTAGTCCCTATAGTTGGACATCATTTAGGACGTGGAAAAAAAGAAGAAGTGGCTTCTGATTTCTATCAGTTTCTTTATCTTTCGCTTGGCTTATCCATTTTTCTATTTGTTTTAGTTTTTCTAGTTGCTCCTCTAGTTCTAAATAATATGGGATTAGAAGCGGCGGTAGCAAATATAGCAGTTCGTTATCTATGGTTTTTAGCAATAGGGATTATTCCTCTCTTACTCTTTAGTGTTATTCGTTCGTTACTGGATGCACTTGGATTGACAAGGTTGTCCATGTATTTGATGCTTTTATTGCTCCCTCTCAATAGTGGTTTTAACTATTTATTGATTTATGGTGCCTTTGGTTTTCCTGAGTTGGGAGGAGCTGGAGCGGGACTTGGGACCTCTATGGCTTATTGGGCCTTGTTGGGTATATCTATACTAGTCCTTCTTAAACAAGAAAAATTAAAAGAACTACACTTACAAAACCGACTACCTTTAGACAGGAATAAAATAAAAGAAGCGATAAAACTGGGGTTGCCTATTGGTGGAACTGTATTTGCAGAAGTTGCTATTTTTTCAGCCGTTGGCTTGATTATGGCGAAGTTTTCATCATTGATAATAGCTAGTCATCAGTCTGCCATGAACTTTTCATCTCTCATGTACGCCTTTCCTATGAGCATTTCAACAGCGATGGCTATTGTTGTTTCTTACGAAGTTGGTGCTAAACGTCTAGAGGATGCTAAGAAATACATAAAAATCGGACGACTATCAGCGATGACATTCGCAATTTTAACACTTTCTTTTCTGTATGTTTTTAGAGAAAATGTTGCCAGTCTCTATGGTCATGATCCAGAGTTTATTCAACTAACTGCTAGTTTTATGACCTATAGCTTATTTTTCCAGTTAGCTGATACATTTGCGGCACCATTACAAGGGATTTTACGAGGCTACAAAGATACTGTCATACCTTTCTACCTTGGTCTCCTTGGATACTGGGGAGTTGCTATCCCTCTTGGTTTGTTTCTAGATTATTCAACAAATCTCGATGCTTATTCATATTGGATAGGTCTTATCGTAAGTTTAGTTGTCAGCGGATTACTCTATCAGTGGCGTTTACAAGTTATTATGAAAAGATTCAAATAATTTGTTGAAAATATCCATGGAAATCAGTTTGTGAAATAGCCATTTTAAGTAAAGAAAAGTCTTGATTTCATTGACTTTTCTTTTTTATATTGTGAAAAAATATCAAGCATAATCTTTGACTATAGTTAACCTATAAGTTAGAATAGAACTATAAGAAATTAAACTTAGAAAGGCAAGATTATGTCAACTTTAGATAAAAATCTTTTGCTTGAGATGTTCCGTAAGATGGAAGAAATTCGTCGTATGGATTTAAAAATTGCTCAATTAGTAAAAAAAGGAAAAGTGCCAGGTATGACGCACTTTTCTGTTGGTGAGGAAGCTGCAAACGTTGGGGCTATGTTAGCTCTAAACGAAGACGACCTCATAACATCAAACCACCGTGGTCACGGACAAGCCATTGCTAAAGGAATCGACCTTAATGGTATGATGGCTGAAATCCTTGGTAAGTATACTGGAACTTGTAAAGGTAAAGGTGGATCAATGCACATCGCCGACCTTGATGCAGGTAACCTTGGTGCCAACGGTATTGTAGGTGGTGGTATGGGAATCGCAGTAGGCGCAGCCCTTACTCAACAAATGAAAAACACTGGTAAAATCGTTGTCTGCTTCTTTGGTGATGGAGCGACGAATGAAGGTGTATTCCACGAAGCTGTTAATATGGCTTCAATTTGGAATCTTCCAGTAATTTTCTACTGTATCAATAACGGTTATGGAATCTCTGCTGATATTAAGAAAATGACAAATGTCAAGCATATCCATGAGCGTAGTGCTGCTTACGGTATTCCAGGAATGTTTATCGAAGACGGTAACAATGTTATCGATGTCTATGAAGGATTTAAGAAAGCAGTTGACCACGTTCGTTCTGGTAAAGGCCCTGTATTAATCGAAAGTGTAACCTATCGTTGGCTTGGTCACTCATCATCCGACCCTGGTAAATATCGTACACGTGAAGAAGTCGATGAGTGGAAAGAAAAAGATCCAATCGAAAACCTTCGCAAGTATCTTGTTGAAAATAAAATTGCTAGTGCAGAAGAACTCGAAGAAATTCAAGCACAAGTCAAGGAAGCAGTGGAAGCATCTGTTAAGTTTGCAGAAGAAAGTCCATTCCCTCCACTAGAATCAGCTTTTGAAGATATTTACGCAGACTAAGGAGAAGTAGAGAAATATGGAAACAAAATTAATGTCTTTCCGCGATACCATTATCCTTGCAATGTCTGAGGAAATGCGTCGCGACGAAAATGTACTCTTGATGGGTGAAGATGTCGGTGTCTTTGGTGGAGACTTTGGTACATCTGTAGGTATGCTTGAAGAATTTGGACCAGAACGTGTTCGTGACTGTCCTATTTCAGAAGCAGCTATTTCTGGAGCAGCTGCTGGTGCTGCTATGACTGGACTTCGCCCAATCGTTGACATGACTTTCATGGACTTTTCTGTTATTGCCATGGATAATATCGTCAACCAAGCAGCTAAAACTCGTTACATGTTTGGTGGTAAAGGTCAAGTACCAATTACAATCCGCTGTGCCGCTGGTAACGGAGTAGGTTCTGCAGCACAACACTCACAATCATTGGAATCATGGTTCACTCATATCCCAGGATTGAAGGTTGTAGCTCCAGGAACACCAGCTGATATGAAGGGACTTCTTAAGTCTTCTATCCGTGACAACAACCCTGTTATCATTCTTGAATACAAATCAGAATTTAACCAAAAAGGTGAAGTTCCTGTTGATCCAGACTATACTATCCCACTTGGTGTTGGAGAAATCAAACGCGAAGGAACTGATGTAACTGTAGTAACATACGGTAAAATGCTTCGTCGTGTGATGCAAGCAGCTGAAGAATTGGCTGAAGAAGGCATCTCAGTAGAAGTAGTAGACCCACGTACTTTGGTTCCACTTGATAAAGAAATCATCATTAACTCAGTTAAGAAGACTGGAAAAGTAGTTCTTGTCAACGATGCCCACAAGACAAGTGGTTTTATCGGTGAAATTTCAGCTATTATCTCAGAATCAGAAGCATTCGATTATTTAGATGCACCTATTCGCCGTTGTGCAGGTGAGGATGTACCAATGCCTTATGCACAAAATCTTGAAAATGCAATGATTCCGACAGTTGAAAGCATCAAAGATGCAATCCGTAAAACTCACAACAAACAATAATACATAAAAGAAATTATGTAAATAAATTTATTTGGACGAGATGCTTTGTATCTATAGATGCAAAGTTCTCTTCGTCCTTAATATCTTAGTATAGAATAGGAGAGGTCATGGCTGATGATAAGCTAAGAGCGACTCCTGCAGCTAGAAAATTAGCGGATGATTTAGGAATTAATCTCTACGATATTTCTGGCTCAGGCGCAAACGGTCGTGTCCACAAAGAAGACGTGGAAACATTTAAAGACACTAATGTGGTTCGCATTTCACCACTTGCAAAACGAATTGCCCTTGAACATAACATTGCATGGCAGGAAATCAAAGGAACTGGTCATCGTGGCAAGATTATGAAGAAGGATGTTTTAGCTTTCCTTCCGGAAAATATTGAAAACGATACGATTAAGTCACCTTCTCAGATTGAAAAAGTGGAAGAAGTTCCAGATAACGTAACTCCTTATGGGGAAATTGAGCGTATTCCAATGACACCAATGCGTAAGGTTATTGCTCAACGTATGGTTGAGTCATACTTGACTGCACCAACCTTCACGCTTAACTATGATGTCGATATGTCTGAAATGCTCGCCCTTCGTAAGAAAGTCCTTGATCCAATCATGGAAGCAACTGGTAAGAAAATTACCGTTACAGACTTGCTTTCACTTGCGGTTGTTAAGACTCTTATGAAACACCCGTACATTAACGCTTCATTAACGGAAGATGGTAAGACAATTATCACTCACAACTATGTCAACCTTGCGATGGCTGTTGGAATGGATAATGGTTTGATGACGCCAGTTGTTTATAATGCTGAAAAAATGAGCTTGTCTGAGTTGGTAGTTGCCTTCAAAGATGTTATCGGACGTACTTTGGATGGTAAACTAGCTCCTAGCGAATTGCAAAATTCAACCTTCACAATCAGTAACTTGGGAATGTTTGGAGTTCAATCATTCGGTCCAATCATTAACCAACCCAACTCAGCCATCCTGGGTGTTAGCTCAACAGTTGAGAAACCAGTTGTAGTGAATGGTGAAATTGTGATTCGTCCAATTATGAGTCTTGGTTTGACAATTGACCACCGTGTCGTAGATGGTATGGCTGGTGCTAAGTTTATGAAAGACTTGAAAGCTTTGATTGAAAATCCAATCTCAATGTTGGTTTAAAGAGTTTATTTTTAGAAATATAGATAAAGGAAGTAAGATATGGCCTTAGAAGTAATTATGCCAAAAGCCGGCGTGGATATGACAGAAGGACAAATCGTCCAATGGAATAAAAAAGTCGGAGAATTTGTAAAAGAAGGAGAAATCCTTTTGGAAATCATGACTGACAAAGTCAGCATGGAATTGGAAGCTGAAGAAGACGGTTATTTGATCGCTATCCTGAAAGGGGACGGCGAGACTGTTCCTGTTACTGAAGTTATCGGATATCTTGGTGAGGAAGGTGAAAACATCCCATCAGCTGGAGCAGCTGCACCAGAAGCTAGCCCAGCACCTGCAGCAAGTGCTTCAAACGATGATGGTAAGAGCGATGATGCTTACGATATCGTCGTTATTGGTGGTGGACCTGCTGGTTATGTATCTGCCATTAAAGCAGCTCAATTAGGTGGTAAGGTTGCCCTTGTTGAGAAATCTGAACTTGGTGGAACTTGTTTGAACCGCGGATGTATCCCAACTAAGACTTACCTTCACAACGCTGAAATTATTGAGAATATCGGTCATGCTGCCAATCGTGGTATCGTGATTGAAAATCCTAACTTCACTGTAGATATGGACAAACTTTTAGAAACTAAATCTAAAGTTGTGAATACTCTTGTTGGTGGTGTCGCAGGACTTCTTCGTAGCTATGGAGTTGATGTTCATAAGGGTATCGGTACTATTACGAAAGATAAGAATGTCTTGGTAAACGGTACTGAATTACTTGAAACTAAGAAAATCATCCTTGCTGGTGGTTCTAAAGTAAGTAAGATTAACGTTCCTGGTATGGAATCATCACTTGTGATGACTAGTGACGATATCCTTGAAATGAACGAAGTACCAGAAAGCCTCGTTATCATTGGTGGTGGGGTTGTCGGTATCGAGCTTGGTCAAGCCTTCATGACATTTGGTTCTAAAGTAACTGTTATTGAAATGATGGACCGCATTGTTCCAGCTATGGATGCGGAAGTATCTAAGAACCTTCGCTTGATTCTTGAACGCAAAGGTATGACTATCTTGACAGGTACAAAACTTCAAGAAATCATTGAAGAAGATGGCAAACTCCGTATCAAGGTTGAAGGAAAAGATGATATCATCGCAAATAAAGCCCTTCTTTCAATCGGTCGTGTTCCAGATCTCGAAGGAATTGGTGAAGTTGAGTTTGAGTTAGACCGTGGTCGTATCAAAGTTAACGAGTACATGGAAACTTCTGTTCCTGGTATTTATGCACCAGGTGACATCAATGGTACCAAGATGTTGGCTCACGCTGCCTTCCGTATGGGTGAAGTAGCTGCTGAAAATGCCCTTAAAGGAAATCACCATGTTGCTAAATTGAACTTGACTCCGGCAGCTATTTACACACTTCCAGAAGTAGCGGCAGTTGGTTTGACAGAAGAACAAGCTCGTGAGAAATATGATGTCCAAATCGGTAAATTCAACTTTGCTGCAAACGGACGTGCCATTGCATCAGATGCGGCTCAAGGATTTGTTAAAGTTATTGCAGACAAGAAATATGGTGAAATCCTCGGTGTTCACATCATTGGTCCTGCAGCTGCAGAGTTGATCAATGAAGCGTCAAGCATCATCGAAATGGAAATCACTGTTGAAGAAATGCTGAAGACAATCCATGGTCACCCAACATATTCTGAAGTTATGTACGAAGCATTTGCTGATGTTCTTGGAATGGCTATTCATTCACCTAAGAAAAAATAAAAATAGATGGATTAGACTGGAATTTTTTCCAGTCTCTATCGTATTAGAAGGTATCTTATGAAATACATTATCAATCATTCAAATGAAACTGCTTTTAATATTGCTTTAGAAGAGTATGCTTTTAAACATCTCCTTGATGAAGATCAAATCTTTATTCTTTGGATTAACAAACCGTCTATTATTGTAGGTCGTCACCAAAATACCATCGAAGAAATTAACCGTGATTATGTTCGTGAAAATGGAATTGAAGTAGTACGTCGTATCAGTGGTGGTGGAGCTGTTTACCATGATTTGAACAACCTTAACTATACCATCATTTCTAAAGAAGATGAAACTAAAGCATTTGACTTTAAGAGTTTCTCAACTCCAGTCATCAATACTTTAGCTCAACTTGGTGTTAAGGCTGAATTTACAGGTCGTAACGACTTAGAAATTGACGGCAAGAAATTCTGTGGGAATGCTCAAGCTTATATCAATGGACGCATCATGCACCATGGATGCCTTCTCTTTGACGTTGATTTGTCTGTCCTTGCTAATGCACTTAAAGTATCTAAAGATAAGTTCGAGTCTAAAGGTGTTAAATCCGTTCGTGCTCGTGTGACCAACATCATCGATGAATTACCAGAAAAAATTACTGTTGAAGAATTCCGTGATTTACTCTTGGAATACATGAAAAAAGAATACCCAGAGATGACTGAGTATGTATTCTCTGATGAAGAATTGGCTGAAATCAATCGCATCAAAGAAACTAAGTTTGGAACTTGGGATTGGAACTATGGGAAATCACCTGAATACAATGTCCGTCGTGGAACTAAATTCCCAAGCGGTAAAGTTGAAATCTTTGCTAATGTTATTGAGTCAAAAATTCAAGACATCAAGATTTACGGTGACTTCTTTGGTATCGAAGACGTAGCAGCAGTAGAAGATGTCCTTCGTGGCATTAAATACGAACGTGAAGACGTCCTCAAAGCCCTTCAAACCATTAACCTAGGTCGTTACTTCGCAGGAATAACTGCAGAAGAAATTGCCGAAGCTGTTGTAGAATAAATAAAAAAAGGAGTTGGTTATATCCAGCTTCTTTTTTTACAACTATATGTTACATAAATTATATTATGTATCTCACAAGCTATCCAAAGCATTTTTCTGTTCGTCGTTTACGATATGAGTATACAAGTCGGTAACTTGTGTGCTGGCATGTCCTAGCTGATGGCTGACCAAAACTTGGGATTTGGTTGCATCATAGAGACGAGTTGCTAGGGTATGGCGAAGCTTATGGGGTGTCACACGGACTTTGAAGTCTTCTGAATACTTGGCCACCATCTTTTCGACACTAGAAGCATCAATCCGATTCGGAACCCCTCGATATAAGGTTAAGAAGAGGGCTGTATCGGTCTTTTCTGTCTTATAACGTTTGTCTCGAATAGCGAGATATTGTTCTAAATAAGGCTTAGCAAAGGCAGCAACATTAACGGAGTCACGTTTTCCACCTTTTCGAGTGACGTCAATCACCATCATCTTAAGATTGAGGTCACGTAGGTCTAAATTGACCGCCTCAGAGAGACGGACACCAGAGGCAAGAAGGAGTGCGATAATGGCTAAATCTCGCTCTTTATTCTTATTAAAAGAGGATAAGGCGCGATTTGAGAGTGTTTGAGGGTATTCCTGGTCGATATAGTTCAGGAAATCTTCTGTCTCATCACCTAAAAAGAGCTTTTGCTTGATATTTTCAGCTCGAGCAGCTAAGGTTTCTTTCTTTTTCTTGGTTGCAACCTTCTTCATGACATTACGGTAGAAATAAGGTTCCCCTTGCTCATTTTCAACTTCCTCAGTCAAATACTTATAAAGACTAGAAAGTGCAGAAAGGGTACGGTTAATGGTTGTTTGAGAAACCCCATTTTTAGTCGTATTGGCATTGAGAAGAGGACGTTCACGCAAATACAGAATAAAGGATTCCATGTCTTTCTTGGTCATGTTCTCCAGAACATCTAAAGGAATATTGGCCATGGTGTCAGCATCTGATATACCAGATTCCAAGACCCAGGTGAAAAATCGATCGTATTCCTTTAGGTATTCGTACAAGGTCGTAAAACTGTAGGGAACGGCCAGTTTCGATTGATAGTATTCCAAAACATACCAGGGCATGACTTGTTTGAGTTTATCAATACGTTCTAATAAGATCTCACGTTTCATGTTTTTCTCCAAATCTTTCTATACTAGTAGTATAGCATATCCAGATATTTTTTTCAAGAAAATTATAGTTTTTTTCGGAAAGATGTTATAGGGGAGATTTAGGAATGTTTAAATAAGCTATACAATTTTTAGATAACCAAAAAGTTTTTTTCTTGAGCTAATTATTCTTAATTATGTACTATATTTAAGCGAAAAACTAAAAATTGTTCAAATGTACATTAACTTTTTAGTTTTTTTCTATCAATGTTTAAATAACTTTTACATAAACTTATAATTTTTCTCTAAAATCAATAAAATCCAAATCAACAAAGTGATTTGGATTTTTTAACTCTCTATTAAATGTTCAAAAATTATTCTAAATACTATTAATATGCTTTTATACTTAACTTTGCTAGACATTACTAGATAACACGATGCAACAATAACAATAATTCTGATTAGATACATTCCGTAATGGTCGTCACTCATAGTCAATTGAGAAAAATACATTAATCATTGAATGTATCATCACACAAATCCAGAGATTTTTTTGTTTTTTTAAATAAAGAGCTGAAAGAATAAACGAATTTGTCAGCAAACCCAAATAAAAAAAGGTACTATTTGAAGGATGGCTAGAGAACCATCTATATAAAAAGAACAATAAATGCCAAATTGACCATATGATAAATGTTAAAATTGTCGCTTGAAAATAGTGGAACTTTTCTTGTAAAAGTGGCTGAAATACATATCTCCAACCAATTTCCTCCAAACCGCCAAATACAATAAACTTGAAAAACATCAGAAAAGGAAGATACCAGATAAATTGTACGATTTTCCCCCAAAAAAATAGAAAAGAGAAATCAAGAATAATAAGAAAAAAATGCTAATAAATAATGTTGGTAACTGGTCTGAATGTTAAAAAAATCTTTTATTATTTTCTTTAAGTCAATCTCATAATAGCAAATGGCAACAATGCTACCCCATAAGGCTGTAGAGATTCCACCAATCATTACTCCGAAAAACATTTACTAGAACAGAATGAACGCCATAATGATTACAGAAAAAAATAAAATTAAACAAACTAATAATAATTGACTAAAAAGTCCCAAATAAATAAACTGCAAGAGCTTTATTTCTACTCATAGCATCTCATCTCCATTTGGTTATAAAAAAAACAGTTTAAGAGTTACATTTTTGTACATAAACAAAATTATGCAATAAATATATTTCCCTGATCTTTTTTTGTTTCTAAATTTACATAACTTAAATTATGTTTTTTTATAGTAGTAAATCTTTCACTTTTCCAATTTCACTTTTTGGAATCACGAGATGAATCATATCACCTAGATACATCCTTGTAGATCCATTAACTGTCTTACTTTTCCCATTATGTACTTGGGTTGTGATGAGTACGTTGTGTGGTAAATTGAGTTCATGTACTTGCTTACCAGCTATTTTGTCTGATACTGGAATTTCAATTAGGGTAATTTCTCCATCATCAGTTGCTGATTCAGGTAACATTTTTTCTAGCATGGCTTCATAGACGGGCGCCCCTTTGAGCAGATCCATAACAATATAGGCAACTAGGGTCACCATACCTAAAGGCATGAGATTACGGATATCTCCGACCATCTCAGTCACAAGAATCATAGCTGTCAAAGGTGCTTTTGAGATAGCACCAAAATATCCACTCATTCCAAGAATCACAAAGATAGGAAATTGCTGTTGGCTAGCAAGGCCAAGATTGACACAAATAACACCTACCAGGGCACCAAGTAAGGATCCTAAAGCTAAAATTGGCAAGAAAATACCACCTGGCAGTCCACTACCATAACTGATCATACTCCAGATAAAGCGAATAATAAAGTAGCCAAGAGAATTTGAAAACTAAAATCCTGTTCTGTTAAGGATAAGACAACATGATTGCCTCCACCAAGTATCTGTGGCAGGAATATTCCCACAGGAATAATCAGGATAAAAGCAAAAATTGGATGATAAGCTTTGTCAATGTGAACCTTTTTCCCAATCCAATCATATACTTTTCCGACATTTAGAACGGCTTTCTCATATAGATATCCAGAAACTCCAAGAAAAATCCCCATAACCAGATAAATCCAATATTGACTCAAACTCATGTGAGGAATATTATCAGGCATATCAAGCACAGGTGTTAAGCCAAAGATGAGAAGGGAAACAAAGTTTGCTACTAGACTAGCAGCCAAGGTAGAAACCCAGAAGAATCGTGAAAAATGGTGATAGACTTCTTCTACTACAAATAATAACCCCGCAATCGGTGCATTAAAGGCTGCAGCAAGTCCAGCAGCAGCTCCGCTAGCAATCAAAGAACGCTCCTCAACAGGGCTAGACTTGAGCCATTTAGCAATTCCTTTTCCTCCTACGGCACCTAGCTGGATACTGGGACCTTCACGACCGAGCATGAGTCCACTCGCAATGGCTAAGATACCGAGAATATATTTCTTCCAAAGAACACTCCACCAATTGAGAGACATGAGACCTTTTAACTCCGCTTCAACTTGAGGAATTCCTGATCCTTTAATATCTTTTTCTGAGCGTGTTAATTTGGCACTAAGCCAGCATATAAAAAGATAAAGAAGGAAAATAATCAATAGATTCCGTATCAGATTTTCTTGGTCTTGATAAAAACCTTGAACGATATGAAAGCCTTTTTCGATCAAAAATCGAAATGATCCGACAATAATTCCTACGACTAATCCGACAATAATACCTCGCCCTACTTGAGCTAAGATCGTACTGGACGCGAAGGCAAATTCTTTCTTGGAACTAAGTATTTCCGATTGTTCCTCCATAATTCTCTCCTTTAATTATCTTTTACTAGTTTCTGAAACGATCGTTTTAATCGGTTCAAAACTGGTGCGATGAATAGGTGTGACACCGTGCTTTTCAATTCCTTCTAGATGCTTAGCAGTTCCATAGCCAGCATTTTGAGCAAAATCATAGCCTGGAAATTCTTCGTCATAGTTAGCCATGATCTTATCTCTGGTAACTTTAGCTATAATCGATGCTGCTGCAATAGATAAGGAGTTGGCATCCCCTTTGATGATGGATGTCTGAGAAATCGGCAAGTCCAACTTCATAGCATCGATCAAGAGGTGCTCTGGTTGTGGCTCAAGCTGATAAATAGCTTCTTTCATGGCTAGTTTCGTCGCTTCATAGATATTGACTTGGTCAATGACATGATTATCCATAATCCCGATACCGATTGCTAGAGCATTCTCTTTAACAGCCTGAAATCTCCTCGTGTTTTTTCTTAGGAATTTTTTTGCTGTCATTTAAACCTTTAATTTTACAATTTTGAGGTAAAATCACTGCAGCAGCCACCACTGGACCAGCTAGCGGACCACGTCCAACCTCATCTACACCTGCAATTAGAGATATCCCTTTACTATATAGATCTTTTTCATATCGAAGCATGGCTTCTAAGCGAAGATTTTCATCTATTTCTGCTTGGATGGCCTTTTTACGCTTTTCAATTTCTTTTTGGACACCTGAACGAGAATCTTTTTCAAATTCCTTAAAAAAGGGACTTTCAAGTTCAGTTATCTTTGCTAATTCTTCTTTGATTTCTTTAATCGTTGCCATTGAGATCATCCAATGTATCTAAGGTATAGTTACCAAGTTTTCCATCACGAACTTCTTTGACAAAGAGATTGTAAAAACGATCGTAATCATCACGGAAACCAAGGATACGCGTCATATCCATGATAATTTCTGGAGCCTCATCGTCCAGATTCATTTGTTTAAAACGTTCTTGAAGCTTTTCGGGATAATGCTTTTTAAAGTAATTGAGACCGAAAATCGTTACCTCATCCATTGGAAGTAACTGATCCTTGATTGCTCCCGTAAGGGCAAGTTTGAGTGCAACAGTTTCATCTTCAAATTTTGGCCAAAGAATCCCTGGAG
The DNA here is from genome assembly GCA_916439135.1 of uncultured Streptococcus sp. Taxonomy (GTDB): domain Bacteria; phylum Bacillota; class Bacilli; order Lactobacillales; family Streptococcaceae; genus Streptococcus. The sequence continues at coordinate 24,726 of CAKAHR010000001.1, forward strand.
TATCCAAAATTTCTAAATCCTTATTGGTTTTAAGCCATTGCTGACCTTTTGTCACACCAGGCTTGTTTCCAACTACAGCAATTTTCTTACCAGCTAAACGGTTCATCAGAGTCGATTTACCAGCGTTTGGAATCCCGATAATCATGGTACGCAAGGTCTCAATTTGAATTCCACGTTCTTTTTGACGAGCAATCTTATCTGCCATGAGTTTCTTAGCAGCATCCGTTACTACTTTTACTGTTATTTGTTCCTTAGAGTTGATAGCAAGTGTCTGAATACCTTGTGATTCAAAGTGCTGACGCCACTCTTTTGTTAATGCTGGGTCTGCAAGGTCTGCCTTGTTTAGAATCAATAGTCTTGGTTTGTCCCCGATGATTTTAGTCAGCATCGGATTTTGACTAGACAAGGGCAAACGTGCATCTACTAAAACTGTCACAAAATCAACAAATTTTAAATTTTCCTGGACCTGACGTCGTGCTTTGGACATATGCCCAGGAAACCATTGAATAGTTGCCATTTTATTTCCTTTTCTTCATACAAACTTATTCTATAAAACATAGATGATTACTGACTATTTTACCATATTTTGGCTAATTTTGCAGATGAATGATATTTTAATAAAAGGGAAATCCCCCTTTACCAAGAGGAAAAGAGGGATACCATTCTTATTGATGAACAGCTTGTGCTGCTGTAATTAGAGTTAGTTTGTAAACATCGTCAGAGTTACATCCACGTGAAAGGTCATTTACTGGTTTGTTAAGGCCTTGCAAAACAGGTCCAACTGCAGCAAATCCACCAAGACGTTCTGCCATCTTGTAACCAATGTTACCTGCTTCGATACCAGGGAAGATGAAGACGTTAGCTTGTCCAGCTACGTTGCTTCCAGGAGCTTTAAGAGCCGCAGTTTCTGGAACAAAGGCAGCATCGAATTGTAATTCACCATCAATTTCAAGGTCTGGACGCAAGTCGTGTGCGATTCTAGTTGCTTCAACAACCTTATCAACACTTTCACCAAAACCTGATCCTTTAGTTGAATAGCTAAGCATAGCAATCTTAGGTTCAATACCAAACATTTTAGCTGTGATTGCTGAGTTAATAGCAATTTCAGCTAAAGCATCAGCATCTGGATTGATGTTGATCGCACAGTCACCAAACAAGTAACGCTCACTACCACGAACCATGAGGAAGGCACCTGAAGTACGGCTAACATTTGGACGAGTCTTGATGATTTGAAGAGCTGGACGAACAGTCGATGCTGTTGAGTGAATAGCACCTGAAACCATACCGTCTACTAAGCCCATATAAACTAACATAACGCCAAAGTAGTTAACATCATTGATGAGTACTTCTCTCGCTTCTTCTTCTGTCATTTTTCCTTTACGACGTTCAACAAGAGAAGCTACCATTTCTTCAAATTGTGGGTAATGTTCTGGATTAATAACTTCGTAACCTTCTGTAATTCCTTCAATTTCAAGGTAGATTTTAATTTTGTCAGGGTTTCCTAATAGTACAGGGATAACTTCTGTTTCTTTTACCAAACGCTTGGTTGCTTGTAGGATACGTGGTTCTTCACCTTCAGGTAAGACGATGCGTGCATTTTTACCAACTAGGTTGGCTTTCAAACTTTCAAAAACTTCCATGAGTTTTGACTCCTTTTAAGATAAATTATTATTTGATAACTGTGTTATAAGTGTGTCGAAATCATCCGGCAGCGGGCATTCCAGCTCTAACTGCTCTTCTAAGAAAGGATGATAGAACGATAAGTAATGACAATGAAGAGCTTGGCGTTCTATGCCATGATCTAGGCTTCCCCCATAAAGGTCATCTCCCAGTAATGGAAACCCTATATGTGAGAAATGTACTCGAATCTGATGAGTTCTACCCGTGTGAAGACGAATATCGACTAGATGAATATTCCCATAAGATTTTACTATTTGATAGGAAGTGTGAGCATATTTCCCACCCTTTGCTACTCGCCTTGTAATGATGGAATCCTCATCTCGAGCTATTGGTGCAATGATTTCTCCCTGAGGCTCCAGATACCCATCTCCCTTGACTAGAGCGAAATAACGCTTTTCTATTGCCTTTTTTTGCAACTGTTTGTCTAGTCTGGCGTGTGCGTAGCCATGTTTAGCAAAAAGCATCAAACCAGAAGTGTCTCGATCAAGCCGAGTCACGATGTGAACCTGTTGATTCTCATAATTTTGGTTTACATAGTAACCCTTAATAAAGTTTGCAATCGTATTGGAATGATTGATGCTAGGTATTGACGCGACTCCAAAAGGTTTGTTTATAACCAAGAAATGATCATCTTCAAACAGAATATTTAGAGGATAATTAATAGCTTCCAGGGTTTCAAAACCTTCCTCTGGAGGAATGTCAATGACAACTTCATCTCCAATATCTAAAAGATAGGTTGCATTCTGCGGATGTCCATTCACTCGAATATCACCACCTCGAAACTTAATCTTAGCAAGTAAACCTTTAGAAACTTCGTGTTTTTTTAAAAAGGTTTTTACCTTGACATGTTCGTCGGCAATAAACTGAAACCTCATTCGTGCACCTCACCAATAAAGGCATCTTTAACACGATTCCAAAAACTGGTATGACTTGGTGTCGCTACAAAATGAATTTTGTGATGGTCAATCTGGTACTCTATTTTCTCAATATTTCGGAAAGAATAGATACTATTATCAATCGAGATTGTATGATAGTCATTACGAGTTGGTATCAATTCAATCTTATCTTTCTTAGGAACGATGATTGAAGAACCAAGTGTGCGGTAGATTCGGTTGTTCAAACTAGCAATTTCAGCCAATTGCAGGGCCTCTATAGTCGGGTGCAGTACTGCTCCACCAAGTGATTTATTATAAGCAGTACTTCCAGTAGGCGTTGAAACTGTTAGGCCGTCACCACGAAAGCGTTCAAAGGGTACATGGTTGATAATAACATCTGCTACCATTGTACGATCTGCACGACGAATACTTGCTTCGTTCAGTGCTCGGAAAGACTTTACCTCTCCGTTTTCAAGAAAGATTTTAACGCTTAATAGTGGATAAGAAACACGGGCCCCATTATCCAGCTGTAAATTTGTGACCAATTGGTCCAACTCAAAATCCCGATAGTCTGTATAAAAGCCTAAGTGTCCAGTGTGAACACCAATAAACCGAACCTTATCCAGTTGATTTTCATACTTGTGAAAAGCAGACAGCAACATGCCATCCCCACCAATAGAGACAACAATATCTGGATTTTTATCATTAAGGATAAAATTATTCTTTTTCAGTCGTTCTTTTAACTCGAATAGAACTTTCTGACTCTGAGGTTTACGGTTGGCAATTAGGTCAATTCGTTTACCTGTATTCTTCATCGGTATCGTCACTGTTTCCTACCCCGTCATTTAACTTTCTGTGCAAAGGATCAAAGAGCGCTTGTGCTTCCTGTATATCAGCTCGTATTTTACTCATTTCTTCGTCTAGCTGATGAGAAATTCTGGCAGTAATCTCAAGCCTTTCTTTGATTTCTTCAGGGAAGTCTCCCTGATATTTATAGTTGAGGGAATGCTCGATTGTGGCCCAAAAGTTCATAGCCAAGGTACGAATTTGAATCTCAACTAGAATCGTTTTTGCGCCATAAATGGTATCAACCGTATACTCAATAATCACATGATAAGAACGATAACCTGATGCCTTGCGATGTGTGATATAATCACGTTCTTGAACAACTCTCATATCCTGTCTTTTACGAAGGATTGCAACAACCTCTTTCACATCGTCTACAAATTGAACCATGACACGTAAGCCTGCAATATCTTGCAAATCTTGTTCAAGTGTATCGTAGCCAATTCCACGGCGTGCCATTTTTTCTTTGATACTTTCAATCGGTTTCACCCGACCCGTGACAAACTCAATCGGAGAATGTCGGTTTTGTTTTCTATATTGTTTTCGGATTCCACGGAGTTTTATTTTTAGCTCTCCGACAGCTTGAATGTAAGGATCTAAAAATTCTTCCCATTCTGTAATCATATAACTATTGCATCCAATTCTTTAAGCAGTTTCATTTATCTAGTTTTTGATTTTCTCATGAAAATCATATACAATAAATACAATGCTTATTATACCATAAATCGCTTTCAAATATAAAGAAAAGGTTGAAAAAATGAAACATTTAGAAATTGAAATGAAAACACTTCTCACTGAAGAAGAATATAACCGATTGCAAGCTCAATTTTTAGAAGTCACACCAGTTACACAAAAGAATTACTACCTAGATACGCCTGATTTTTATCTTCGCCAACATAAAATTGCTATGCGTATTCGTACCTTCGATACAAGCGCTGAATTGACCATAAAAATCCCTCAAGAAGTTGGAAATATGGAATACAACCAAGCGCTTACTCTTGAGGAAGCTACCTATTGTCTTGAAGAATGTAAACTTCCTCAGGGGATGATTATGGAAGAATTAAACAGTCGAGGACTCTCACCAGATGTTTGGGTTGTTTTAGGTTGTTTAACAACCGTTCGTTACGAAAAAGAAACAGCTATTGGACTTATGGCTCTTGATCAAAGCCACTACTTTGATATTGTTGATTATGAACTTGAACTGGAAGTAGAAAATGGCGTCCAAGGGAACCTTGATTTTCAAGAGTTTTTACGAGCGAATGAAATCCAATATAAGAAAGCTCCTTCAAAATTAGTACGATTTATAGAAAATATGAAAAAATACTGAAATAATCTTCTTTTTTTGATAAAATAGAAGGGATAAAAAATAATTGAATCTGCGAAAGAAAACACTTCCTTTTAAATTTGTTTTTTTCGCTGATTTCCATAGTTTATAGAGGACGGTTTATCAATGTCAGATACAAAAAATATGAAGCTTTTTTCGCTTTCATCCAATCATGAAATTGCTCAAAAGATTGCAGATGCTGCAGGTGTTCCACTTGGGAAATTATCTTCTCGTCAGTTCTCTGATGGCGAAATCCAAGTTAACATTGAAGAAAGTGTACGTGGATATGATGTTTACATTATTCAGTCTACTTCTTATCCCGTTAGCAATCATTTAATGGAGCTTTTAATCACAGTCGACGCTTGTGTTCGCGCTAGTGCAAATACAATAAATGTTGTCATGCCTTATTTTGGTTATGCACGTCAAGACCGTATTGCTTCTTCTCGCGAGCCTCTTACAGCTAAACTTGTTGCTAATATGTTGGTAAAAGCTGGAGTAAGTCGTGTATTGACCCTCGATCTTCATGCTGTTCAGGTTCAAGGTTTCTTTGATATTCCTGTAGATAACCTCTATACAATCCCACTATTTGCAAAACATTACTGCGATAAAGGTTTGACTGGTTCAGATGTGGTTGTTGTTAGTCCTAAAAACTCTGGTGTAAAACGTGCTCGTAGTCTTGCAGAATACCTCGATGCACCAATTGCTATCATTGATTATGCACAAGATGATTCTGAACGCAGTCAAGGTTATATTATCGGAGATGTCGAAGGTAAGAAGGCAATCCTGATTGATGACATTCTTAACACCGGACGTACTTTCTCTGAAGCAGCTAGAATTCTAGAACGCGATGGAGCAACTGACATTTACGCAGTTTCAAGTCATGGACTTTTCGTTAACGGTGCTGCAGAGTTGTTAGATGCAGCTAATATCAAAGAAATCCTGGTTACAGATTCTGTATTGACAGAAAGCAAAAAACCTAAAAACGTTCAATACATCACTGCTAGCGAATTGATTGGTGATGCAATGGTTCGTATTCACTCAAGAAAACCAGTTAGTCCACTATTTAAATAGAAATTAGGTGAGTTTTTGATTTATTTAGATAATGCTGCTACAACACCAATGTCATCTGCAGCTATCTCAGCAATGACTCAAGTCATGCAAGAAACTTATGGCAACCCTTCTAGTATTCATGGCCATGGGCGTCAAGCAGGCAAATATTTACGTGAAGCACGTCAAGAATTAGCTGGTTTGCTAGGTACAAAACCCCAACACATTTTCTTTACCTCTGGTGGAACGGAGAGTAATAATACAGCTATCATTGGCTACTGTCTCCGTCATCAAAATCGTGGGAAACATATTGTTACTACTGCTATCGAGCATCATTCAGTTCTTGAGCCGATCGAATATTTGGTAGAAAATTTTGGCTTTGAAGTGACTATCTTAGAACCTGAAAATCAAGAAATCACTGCATCTCAAATCCAAAAGGCACTTCGAGAAGATACTATCCTAGTTTCTACAATGTTTGTCAACAACGAAACAGGTACTCTATTGCCAATAGCTGAGATAGGTGAAGTTTTAAAAGAACATTCAGCAGCTTATCATGTAGATGCTGTCCAGGCAGTTGGGAAATTAGAGATTTTTCCTGAAGAATTGGGAATTGATTTCCTCAGTGCTTCTGCTCATAAATTTCACGGTCCAAAGGGTATCGGTTTCCTATACGCTGCTTTTACAGATTTTGATCCTTACCTACATGGTGGAGATCAAGAACAGAAAAAAAGAGCAGGGACAGAAAACCTTCCCGCAATTATAGGTATGGTTACAGCTCTTAAGGACGATATAGATCATATAGAGGCTAACTTTAATAAAGTTCAAAAACTACAGAAAGTTTTTCTAACTGAAATGGCTGGATCAACCTATTATCTCAATCAAGGCAAAGCAAAACTTCCCTACGTCCTCAATATCGGATTCCCAGGACAACGCAATGATCTATTATTACTTCGCTTAGACCTTGAAGGCATTTCTATTTCAACGGGATCTGCTTGTACAGCTGGTATTGTTCAAGTCAGTCATGTTCTTCGTGCCTGTTATGGAGAGGATTCTCCTCGCTTACATGAATCTGTCCGCATCAGCATTTCACATCAAAATACAGAGCAAGAAATGATAACTCTCGCCAAAACTCTAAAAGAAATTATCGGAGGTTAAACTCAATGGCATTTGAACAAACGATTAAACTAAAAAATTGTCGTTATGATTACACACTTAGCCCAACCGTAAAAAAGTTCACACTTAAAGATAACACTTTTTTTGAAACAAAAGTTGGTAACTATGAATTAACACGCCTTCTTGAAAAAGTTCCAAACAGTGGAGAAGGTTTTTCAACTCAAGATTATTATCAACAAAGACTTAACAGGTGCAAAAAAATCAATATCACTGATAAATTTGGCTTACGTCTAGTTGATATCTTCAAATCAGAAGAAACTCGTATTCACCAAGAAAAAAATTCTACTTTTTTTGATGGATAGTCTTGTGGAACGTGGTGTCTTTACTAAAAGTGAAAAAAATAGAAAATAATTATGTTTAAATTACATTATAAGGATAGCTATCAAGTAGACCGTGTTTTTAGAATACGAAGATTACGAAGCTCTTATGCTTTCACTATCAGGTTGTGTGACTCTTCCAGATACGACTCTTATCACTTCATTAACACACAATGGAGTTGAGATCTATCAGGGACTTCTAGGTAACCTCTACCGCTTTTTTTAACAACTTATCACGAAAATAACTAAACTAAGATTTTTTTCTTAGTTTTTTTCGTTATTGTTGCTTTTTTTCACAAGCTTTCTATAAAAATAGTAGATAGAAAGGTTGTGATTTTGTGAAAGAAAAAAACAGTCAGCTATTCCTAAAGCAACAGCAAAGAGACTTTCTCTCTATTACCGTATTTTTTTAAAAGATTTAATGCCGAAAAAAATTGAAAGAGCTAATTCAAAGCAAATCGCAGAGGCAATTGGAATTGATTCTGCCACAGTTCGTCGTGACTTCTCCTACTTTGGGGAACTTGGTAGACGTGGATTTGGTTATGATGTCAAAAAAAGCTCATGACTTTTTTTGCTGATCTTTTAAATGATAATTCTATTACCAATGTTATGCTTGTAGGTGTTGGAAACATGGGACATGCCCTTCTCCACTACCGCTTTCATGAGCGCAACAAGATGAAAATCATCATGGCTTTTGATCTAGATGATCATCCAGAGGTCGGCACTCGAACTCCTGATGGTGTTCCAATCTATGGAATCTCTCAAATTAAGGAAAAAAATAAAAAGATGGTGATGTGAAAACAGCTATTCTAACAGTCCCTAGTGTTAAATCACAAGAAGTTGCTGATCTTCTGGTAGATGCTGGTATCAAAGGTATTCTTAGTTTTTCTCCTGTTCACCTACATCTTCCTAAAGACGTAGTTGTTCAGTATGTCGATCTCACAAGCGAACTTCAAACCCTCCTCTATTTCATGCGTAAAGAGGATTAGAAAGCGAAATTATTTATGAAGAAACCAGTTATTGGGATTACAGGAAATGAAAAAACTCATCCAGATGATGAACTGATGATGAGTTATGCTGCAAAAGGCTTTATAGAAGGTGTTAAAGAGGCTGGAGGCATTCCCATTATCCTACCAATTGGTGATGAAGAAATGGCTCGTTACTACATTAGCCTAATTGATAAACTGATACTAACAGGTGGGCAAAATGTTGACCCAAAATTCTATGGTGAACCCAAAGCTATCGATAGCGATGACTACCATCTTCAAAGAGACATTTTTGAACTAGCACTCATCAAAGAGGCCATCAAGCAAAAGAAACCGATTTTCTCTGTCTGTCGTGGAACTCAACTCTTTAATGTGGCTATGGGGGGTTCTCTCTATCAAGATATCGAGGATCATTGGCAGGATACTTCTGCTGAGTATACAACTCAGAGACTAGTGACTGAACCAGATACGATTCTTCGAGAAATATACGGGGAAATCTCTCATATCAATTCTTTCCACCATCAAAGCATTAAAGATCTAGCTCCGAATCTAAAGGTTGTAGCTCACGATCCTAAAGATGGGATTATCGAAGCTGTTACAACTACAGATGGCTTCCCTTATCTTGGTGTTCAATGGCATCCAGAATTTCTTTTTGAAAATCGTCCCAAAGATAAAACACTTTTTGACTATGTCGTCAATGAACTGTAAAACCTGTATTATATACAGGTTTTTTATATCATATCTGTCTTCTCACGATAACTAAAATAGTCGGAGTGTGAGACGATTAGATGGTCTAATAGGACCAAGCCCATCAACTCACAGGCTTCTTTAACAAGCTTGGTAACATGGTCATCATTGGGACTAGGAACAACTGCTCCTGAAGGATGATTATGAACTAAAATCACAGAAGTTGCCATATGTTTCAAGGCGTAGTGGAGAATCTCTCTAGGTTCAGCAATACTTCTAGTAGCTGAGCCGATAAATGGTTTGCTGATGAATGATTTGATTTTGAGTATTTAGATAGAGCGCCACTAGGTGCTCTTGTTTTTTATCTCCCAGCTCAGCTTGCATCTTTTTAGCTAGCCTTTGACTACTAAGGATACTCTCTGCCTCAATGGTTTCTTGTTTGTGAATACGACTTCCCAGCTCAATCATGGCTTGCAGTTCGATAGCTTTAACTCGTCCAATACCTGATAAAGCCTGTAATTCTTGCAAGGTCATTTTTTTTAAATCCGTTAAGCAACTTAATTGATTCAATACTTTTTGAGCGATTTCAAAAACATTAGCTTGTTTGGTACCTGTTCTTAACAATATAGCCAATAATTCCTGATTACTCAGACTTTCCACTCCTTCTGTCACCAGGCGTTCTCTTGGCAAGAGCGAATCTTCTTGAAATGAAATACTATACATAAAAATCCTCCTCACTTTATTATTCGTGAGAAGGACGGTAAACCAGATAAAATTTATCTATTTTTAAATATTTTCAAGAGCAAGACGCAAGTCTTCAATCAAATCATCGACATTTTCAAGACCAATAGATAGCCGGATTTGATTTTTAGCAACTCCTGCTGCTTCTAAATCAGAATCAGATAACTGAGCATGCGTTGTAGTTGCCGGATGAACGACCAATGATTTTGCATCTGCTACGTTTGCAAGGTTTGAAAAGATTTCTAAGCTGTCAATCACTTTACGTGCTTCTGCTTCTCCACCTTTAACATGGAAGGTAAAGATAGAACCTACACCTTTAGGTAAGTATTTTTCAGCTAAAGCATGATATGGACTATCTGATAGTTTTGGATAGTTGACTTTTTCAACCTTTGGATGATTAACTAGGAAATCAACAATTTTCTCAGCATTTTGAACATGGCGTTCTACACGGAGAGAAAGAGTTTCAAGTCCTTGTAGGAGTAAGAATGAGTTAAATGGTGATAGAGCTGCACCTGTGTCACGTAGCAATTGAACACGAGCGGCAACGATGAAGGCTGCAGCACCTACATCACGAGTATAGCTTAAATTATGGTAGCTCGGATCTTCATTGACGAATTGAGGGAATTTCCCTGAAGCTGCCCAGTCAAACTTCCCACTATCGACGATAACACCACCGATTGTTGTACCGTGTCCTCCGATAAACTTAGTAGCCGAGTGAACTGCGATATCTACACCGTGAGAAAAGACATTGATGAGATAAGGAGTTGCGAAAGTATTGTCAGCAACCAACGGAATTTGGTGTTTGTGAGCAATTTCAGCAATCTTTTCAATATCTGGAATGTTGATAACTGGATTACCCAAAGTTTCAATCAAAACAAGTTTGGTATTTTCCCCAATTGCTGTTTCTACTTCTTGTAGATTATCAATATCTACAAAAGTTGTGGTAATGCCATATCGAGGAAGAGTTTCTTTCAAAAGGTTAAAGGTACCACCGTAGATAGTTGAAGCTGCAACAACATGATCACCTGCGTGAGCAAGTCCAAGAATAGTGTAAGTAAGAGCTGCCATTCCAGAAGCTGTGGCAAGAGCACCAACACCACCTTCAAGAGCTGCAATACGCTCTTCAAAGGCTGAAGTTGTTGGGTTAGTAATACGAGTATAGATATTACCAGCCTTCTGAAGTGCAAAAAGTTCTGCACCTTCTTGTGTATCATCAAATACAAAAGATGTTGTTTGGTAAATTGGCACTGCACGCGACTTGGTAGTCGCATCTACCACTTGTCCTGCATGCAATTGTAGGGTTTCAAATTTAAATTCACGAGTCATTATCAGACCTCCAAAGATTTCATTACATTCATTGTATCATCTGTGTCTGGTAGTTACAAATACAACTTTATTATACATTGGCATAAGAAACAGCTATGGCTTTTATTAGAATTGATAAACTTTTTTCAGATAGTCTAAAAAGTTTGTATTCACTATTCCTATACTTTATAATGGATAAAAAGGAGAACACTATGTCAGAAAATACACATGAAATTGATACAAACTTTGCTGGCCGTCTAAACATCTTGCGTGCTGGTGTACTAGGAGCGAATGACGGGATTATTTCTATCGCTGGGGTTGTTATCGGGGTTGCTAGTGCAACTACCAACATCTGGATTATTTTTCTCTCAGGTTTAGCAGCAATCTTAGCAGGTGCTTTCTCTATGGCTGGAGGCGAATATGTATCCGTATCAACTCAAAAAGACACTGAGGAAGCCGCTGTAGCCCGTGAACAACTACTCTTGGATAAGGATATCGAAGCTGCAAAGAAATCCCTCTACGCAGCCTATCTTCAAAATGGTGAATGTGAAACTTCAGCTCAACTATTAGTCAATAAAGCCTTTCTAAAAAATCCACTTAAAGCCTTGGTTGAGGAAAAATACGGAATCGAGTATGAAGAGTTTACCAATCCTTGGCATGCTGCAGCATCTAGCTTCATCGCTTTTGTTCTTGGTAGTTTACCACCAATGCTTTCCATCACCATCTTTCCAAATGACTATCGAATCCCTGCTACTGTTTTTATCGTTGCCATTTCTTTATTGATAACAGGTTATACCAGTGCCAAACTCGGAAAAGCTCCAACTAAAACAGCTATGATTCGTAACCTCTGTATTGGTCTTTTAACCATGGGAGTTACCTACCTATTTGGACAATTGTTTAGTATTTAAAAAGAGAGTGGGACAGAAATCGGTAATTCGTTAAAATTCGATTTCGTCGTCCCACCTCCGCACAGTTGAGTAGGGATGTAAAAGCTGATGAAATCAGCGTATTAGAGCCCACTCAACCACTGCGTCTTGCTCGACAATCCAAATACAATTAAGAGGCTGGGACTTTTGTCCCAGCCTCTTTTGCTATCAAAATATAAAGCTTTAATAAAATTTACCAAAACCAACCTTCGTCATCCTTGATTGGTTCAGCCACTTTAATCTTACGTGGGCCAGTTCCGTACATTTCTGCTTCGATATCTTCTTTTGTTGGCAAGATAGAGGCTAGGATGATGTAGATGATGATTCCAAGTCCGAAGTTTGCGATTGTAAAGATAGCAAAAATGAAGCGCACAAGAGTAACATCAAGGTCCCATTTATCAGAGAGTCCAGCAAGTACTCCTGATATCATACGATTTCGTCTCATTTTGTAAAAATTTTTATTCATAGTTTGTACCTCTTTCGGTATTCTTGAAATAAGTATAACATGAACTAAAACAGCCTGCATCAGTCCTTAGACGGATTTTGCAAAATGAGTTTACCACGACAGAGACCACAACGATAACGTTTGGTATCAATTCGTCGCTTTCGTTGATAGGTTTGGTGACAAGTCTGACAAGTATAGACTAGAGCTGGTGTTTGACTAACACTTGATAAGGGAGGAACAAAGCGGAGTCCGTCTACTTCTTTTAACAGTTCCTTAAAGGCTACATCTTTATGTTTATACCCCTTGCCCTCATAGTATAGATGATAATGGCAGAGTTCGTGACGAACAATTTTCCGAAAAACCTCTAAACCTAGTTCTTGATAGACTTTGGGATTAAAATCCAAATGCCCATCCTTTGGAAAGAATCGCCCACCTGTCGACCGTAGGCGAGTATTCCATTGAGCTTGGTGTTTGAAAGGTTTCCCAAAGTCTTCTAAAGAAACTTGTCGAACGTAATTAGTTAGATTCATCTGGTGCAAGGAGCGACAGATTTACTTTTTCTCGTTGGACATCAATCTTCTTCACCCAAACGGTTACCAAATCACCAACTGAAACGACTTGACTCGGATGTTTGATGAATTTCTTGCTCATGTGAGAGATATGAATCAGGCCATCCTCGTGAATACCAATGTCAACAAAGGCACCGAAGTCAACGACGTTACGAACAACGCCCTCAAGCTTCTGGCCAACTTTTAAGTCTTTGATATCCAAGACATCCTGACGAAGGACTGGAGCATCAAAAGAATCACGGAAATCACGTCCTGGTTTTAAAAGATCTGCAATAATATCTTTAAGGGTTTCTTGACCGAGGTCTAATTCTTGGGCCATTTCCTTGATTGAAATAGATTTGAGTTTGGCTTGTGCTTCTTCATTTAGGTCTTTAATGTCCAAACGTTTGAAGAGTTCCTTAACAGCAGCATAGTTTTCTGGGTGAACACCTGTATTGTCAAGGATATTGCTACTTTCAGGGATACGGAGGAAACCTGCAGCCTGTTCAAAAGCTTTAGCACCTAATCGAGGGACTTTCTTGATTTGGGCGCGTGAAGTGATTTTGCCTTCTTCTTCACGATACTTCACGATATTTTCAGAGATTGTTTTGTTAAGTCCAGCTACGTGCGAAAGTAAGGCTGGACTAGCTGTATTGACATTGACACCAACTTGGTTAACTACTGTATCAACAACAAAGTCTAGACTTTCAGACAGTTTCTTTTGACTAACATCGTGCTGATATTGACCGACACCGATGGATTTGGGATCGATTTTAACCAATTCAGCAAGCGGGTCTTGCAAGCGACGGGCAATAGAAATAGCAGAACGTTTTTCAACGGTTAAGTCAGGAAACTCTTGACGAGCCAATTCACTAGCAGAGTATACAGATGCACCGCTCTCATTGACAATAACATAGCTAACCTCAGGGAAATCTTTAAGAACTTCAGCTACAAAAGCTTCGCTCTCACGACTGGCAGTACCATTTCCGATAGCAATGATTTCAACACCATATTGGCCAATCAAATCAGCTAAATCTCTCTTTGCTTCTTCAATCTGACGGGCTGAAGCTGGTTTGACTGGATAAATGACTTGTGTTGTCAGCATCTTCCCAGTCGCATCTACGACCGCAAGCTTGGCACCTGTACGAAAGGCAGGGTCAAATCCAAGAACCACGCGCCCTTTAAGAGGAGCAACTAGCAGGAGATTTCGGAGGTTTCGGAGAAGAGTTGAATGGCTCCTTCCTCTGCCTTCTCTGTTAGTTCGGTACGAATACGACGCTCAATAGCAGGCAAGACCTTCTTCTTAACAGATTGCTGAATAACTTCCTCAATATAAGCGTTCTTAACCTTGAAACGAGCAGCAAAGAAAGATAGAATACGATCAGTCGCATGCTCAAAGCCAATTTTCAAAATGCCTAGTTTCTCACCACGATTAAGGGCAAGCGTACGGTAACCTTGCATGTTTGCAACTGTTTCTGAGAAATCGTAATAGATCTGAAAGACTTGTTTTTCATCAAGACTCTCATCTTTGACTTGAGAAGTAATCTTAGAGCGTCTAAGTACCTCTTGATAGGTCATTGAACGTAAAGTAACATCTTCAGATAATGCTTCAACCAAGATGTCTACAGCCCCAGCCAAAGCTTCTTGAGGAGTTTCGAAACCCTCACAAACAAATGCTTCTGCTTCTTTTTCTAGGTCAGGAACATTTTGTAAGATTAAACGAGCAAGAGGAAAGAGACCAGCCTCACGCGCAATCGTTGCCTTGGTGCGACGTTTCTCTTTATAAGGAAGATAGAGTTCTTCTACATCTGCTAGTTTTTCAGCTGCTAGAATAGCTTCTTCCAATTCCTTTGTTAGCTTACCTTGCTCTTTGATTTTTGCCAAGACGGCTTCCTTACGATCATTTAGAGCAGTTAAACTCTTATCTAGGTCGATAATAGCTTTAATGGCTACCTCATCTAGGCTACCGGTCATATCTTTACGATAACGAGCGATAAAGGGAATGGTCACACCTTCAGCTGTCAAAGACAAGACAGTATCAATCTGCTTTAAAGTTACACCCAAATCTTGGGAAATTTTTTCATATTTTTTATCCATGAAACTATTATACCATAAGGAAGAAAGCTTGTTTTCATTAATTTGTTGCTTTATTTCAACTTTATAAAGATAAAAAGCCATGTTTATTTTTAAAAATCCAACTATTTCTTAGAAATAATAGTATAATAGTGTTAACTAATAGAATTGAGGTATGCCTTATGGCTGTTAAATTTACAAAAACTGATGACTTAGATAAGATGTTCGAAGAATTTGCTAAACTACCTGACTTGAAGCAAGTGACTTTCCCAGACGACAAAGAAAAGAAAGATAAGGCTGAAAAGAAAAAATAGATGACACTCTTTCAAAGTTTACCTTCTAGTGTGCTACAAGCTGGCGCCATTTTTCTTTCAATTATCATTGAAGCTTTACCCTTTGTCTTAATTGGTAGCATCATCTCTGGTGTCATTGAAGTCTATGTCACACCTGAGAAGGTTTATAAATTTCTCCCTAAAAATCGCTTGGGGAGAATCTTTTTTGGTAGCTTCATCGGTTTTCTCTTTCCCTCTTGTGAGTGTGGAATCGTTCCTATCATCAATCGCTTTTTAGAAAAGAAGGTTCCAAGCTATACAGCTGTTCCCTTTCTAGTAACCGCTCCGATCATCAATCCCATCGTACTTTTTGCGACTTATTCAGCCTTTGGTAATTCAATTCAAATGGTTTTCCTAAGAGCTTTGGGCGCGATTCTAGTTGCTACTATATTGGGTATCTTTCTTGGTTTTGTCTGGGAGGAACCTATTCAAAAAGAAAATAGATTGGCTTGTCATGAGCATGATTTTTCTCACTTGAGCAAAAGTCAAAAAATCCTTCAGGTCTTTATCCAGGCTATTGATGAATTCTTTGATATGGGACGTTACTTGGTCTTTGGTTGTCTTTTTGCAAGCATCGTTCAGGTCTATGTACCAACTCGAATCCTGACATCTATTAGTGCGACACCACTGCTTGCTATTCTTCTTCTGATGATCTTATCTTTCTTACTATCCCTCTGTAGTGAAGCGGATGCCTTTATCGGATCTTCTCTTCTATCAAGTTTTGGTCTCGCTCCTGTATTAGCCTTTCTAGTTATAGGCCCCATGCTTGATGTCAAGAACCTACTCATGATGAAGAATTATCTCAAAACTCGCTTCATTTGGCAATTCATGACAATTGTCACTCTTGTTGTACTTGTTTATTCTTATCTGGTCGGGGAGATGCTATGATTCGATTTCTTATTCTATTTATCTATTTTATCTTAAGCCTTTATCTGCACCTTTCAGGTAAGCTTAATCAGTACATAAACCTCCACTACTCTTATCTGGCTTATATCACAATGGGTTTGTCATTGTTATTGGCCTTAGTTCAAGCTTATATTTCTCTTAAGCGTTTTAAAGAACACAGTCACTTACACAGTCTTTCTGCCAAGCTTGCTAGTTTTATCCTTTTAGCTTTGCCCTTATTGGTTGGATTTACTTTTCCAACAGTCACTCTGGATTCGCAAACAGTTTCGGCTAAAGGTTATTATTTCCCGTTATCAGAAGGGATTGACAAGGCAATTCAGGAAAGAGAAGGCACTAGCAGTCAGTATCTCAAGCCGGATACTAGCAGATTTTATTCAAAATCTGCTTATGAAAATATTGTTAGGAAGGCTGCTGATAAATACTTAGGCCAATCAAGCATTGTCATCAAGGATGAGAATTACTTGGAAGTCATGGAGATCATCTACAATTTTCCAAATGAATTTGAAGGTAAGGAGATCGAGTTTACTGGTTTTGTCTACAATGATCCCAATTACAGCAATAGTCAATTTGTCTTTCGCTTTGGTATCATGCACTGTATCGCTGATTCAGGAGTTTTTGGTCTCTTGACCATAGGAAACACCAATCAGTACGAAAATAACACTTGGGTGAGAGTCAAGGGTAAGATTAGCAATCAGTATCACAAGGAACTTAACCAGGTTCTCCCAACTCTTGAAGTCCAGTCCTTTATCAAAGTGGATAAACCCGAAAATCCTTATGTTTACAAAGAATTTTAAAAAGTAGCCTGAATGGGCTACTTTTTCTTGTTTAGTAAGTTTCTAACGAAAAGGTTTCTGATACTAATTTTTTGGCCTCATCAATCTTCCCTTCAAACAATAATTCCCAGGCTTGATTCATGCTTATTCTCCTCTAGCTTATGTTGTATAGAAAAATATTGACAAATCGCTATCAGACTCGTATTTCTTCCAAGCTAAACTGAAGCCATAATAATCTTCAAACTCAGTATGCCAGTCATAATAAAGTGGAATACGACTATACTTTCTTGCAACTACTTCATCTTCAAATTCTGGAGACTCTCCTGCAGTAATTCCAAATTGAAGGCCATGCAGTTCCCAGGTATTTCCCCAAACATTTTCGTCTGATAGAACGTCAATCCAACGAGAGGCGTCGATATCAAAATCTGCACATAACTCTAGTGTGAAGAATTTTCTATAGTTTACTTTAGCGGGCTTTATATAAAAGGCACCATCTACTTGATACTTTTTATCTCTGGCTTGGATTTGTGAGACTTTCATTGGAATAGGGACTCCATTTAACTCTAACCAAAAGTGTCCCAAGGGAGTTTTTATCCCATGGTAGATTTGTTTAGAATCTACTATTACTTTTTTCAAGCAAGCATCTAAAATTCTCCCATGATTAACTATATTTGCACAAACTATTGTAGAAGTCAGTGGATCAAAATCTGAATATCTACGGATAACCCTTTTCAACTTTTCTAGAGGAAAGGTAATATCCTGTGGAAGAGCGTGATATTTCAGTACAACTAAGGCCGTTTTTTCAGTATTTTCCTTCCCAGTTGGAACAATCACAGCATGCCCGACATGAATAGTTGGATCATCGCAGATATAAGTATAACCATTTCCACCTTCTTGAAACTCAACAACCACAAGATTCAACTCCTGATCAGGATCGAAAAGCGGTTCAGCTTTTGCTCTGGTCTGGCGCTCATAAAAAGTGAAACAATCTGTATTATCATCTTCACCAAAGACCATAAAACTACCACAATTTGGGCATTTCCACATATAGAAGGAAGCTTCTGAAATGTCTTCATAGGAAATTCTATTATCTTCATCAGTCTTGTTAAAAATTTCTTCAAGCAACTCATCCGAGTAAACCGAATAAGCATTTGGATCAGGCGCTTTGTGGTCGTTCATTGCTTGACCACATCTACAAGTCCATTTACCCATATTTAACCTCAGTCACGACTTAATTCTTCAAGGAAAAATTGATTGAGAGCTTTCCAGTCTTTCTTTTCCTCTGTAACACTTTGCACGTAGTCATCCAGCTCTTGGATATTTTTGATGATGTAGTCCTGAATTGGCTCTATCGGCTCAATTTCCATACCTTCAGGTCCCTTTACCTTTATATCAAGCAATCTAGACACATGTTCTTTCATTTCGTCAGGGAGCAATTCTTTCACTAAATCATCAAATAAAATTGGTGGAACAGAATGATATTTTTCAATCCAACGACAAGCTAAAATAGGACGAAGCGCATAGAAATACTTTTTAGGTTTGACCATGTCTCCTGAAAGATACTTATTCATTTGAGTTCTAGCAGTATTCAAGTAATGGTGGAGCATCTTTTTCTCTGAAAAATACTGACTAACAAGCGGACGGATACGGTCAATAAAGCCTTCGTCTTGCTGGTAAACGATTGGCGACTGTAACCACTCAAAGAGGGTTGGATTTGACTTATAAAGCAACTTTAAAGCCTTGTCCAAATCCCAACCACTCACATCCCATGTATCGTCAATTGGTAGTTCGATGACATCTCGATGATCGTTCAAGCTTAGATAAAAATCTTGCTTGTGCTTGTATACAAAACGTACATCAAAATCACTATCAGGAGATTCAAAGCCCCAAGCGCGACTACCAGACTCAATTGCCCACAATACAGTAACATCATAATCATGCTCAATTTCTGCAAGTTTTTCAGGTACCAGAACATTCATTTCTTCTTGTGTTTGCATGGTGATTTTCTTTCTATATTCAAGCTACTTCTTCAGCGCAATTATTGATTAAGTCAATTGTTTGGACAATATTCCTCAATACTGGTATTTGATGTTGAAATAGTACTTGTACGGATCCATAAGATTTAAACGGTTCTTGTGTCAGGATAGACTTATCCATATACCCATTTTCAACGACATAATCGACAATCAACTTCACAAAGGAAATTTGCTTAGCATTAAGGCTTTCATCTGATAAGAACTTAGAAAATACTTGATTAGCAGCCTCTCTATTCAAACCAATAATCTCACGCACCAATCTAGGAATTGCCTTGTTCTCATAGTGCTGCTGATAGTCAGATTTACTTCCTAATTTTTCCCATAATAGAGTTTCTAATACTAATAAATCTTGAGAGGTCAATTTTTCATTATGGTATAACTTAGAAATTGCTTCATCATTTAGATGAGTTTTCAAATAATGTTCAACTTTTTCATTATAAGATCGCAGGTCATTGACTTGTAAATATGGCTTAGTATCATGGACAGTGGAAAGAATGTGATCATCAAAATTGACATAATATATAGTGCGTTCCGGTTTATCCAAAAACTGTAGTAAATCTCGAAGCGCAAGGCGTATTTTTTCCAGCTCAGATAAACTAACTTCTTCCCAAAATTCAGGTTCTTGTACTTTCCTGATAATTTCGGCCTGTGCAAAGACCTGAGGGATATTGCCAACTGAAGCAAGAGCCTGAGCAGTTTTCATAACTTGTAATATATGAGTCCGTGATGGCTTAGAGGTTAGTTGTCCGACTTGAATTTCTAACATCCATAAATCAAAGCGTCTAGCCATTTCATTTTCATTATCTTCATCAAACATGAGAGGAGATATATGAGTATGAAGACTTTCACATGAAATCGTTGTAAGATTTTGCCAATTTTCTAATTTCTTATATGTATACACCGTATCTAGAACCATACGAACCCTAAAGTCTAACTCATTCAAGTCCTCTACATGGCTATGAAGTTCTGAGACCAGTTGCTGACGATACTCTCTTGCAAACTGATTTTCTTGATAATTAAGGCTCTGCAGTTCACGAATCAAGTCTACCTTGATATTAAACAAACGCTGTGTCAAGGGAACAATATGACGTCCATTTCCTTCTCTCGGATCTGCTTTGAAGTATTCAAAGTTGTCACCATAATCAAATACCAAGAAGTTTTCCTTATCCTGGTCAGGTCCAAACAAATCTTTACAGAGACGGGTTCCACGACCAATCATCTGCCAAAATTTTGTTTTTGAGCGTACTTTCTTGAAGAAGACTAAATTGACAACCTCTGGAACATCAATACCTGTATCCAACATGTCAACTGAAATTGCAATTTGAGGATATTTCTCCTTAATTTTAAAATCATCAATCAAGGTTTGATAATGTTTAATACTGTAATCAATCACCTGAGCATAGTCGCTCCCCTTTTCAGGATATCGTTTATTAAAAATCTCTCTAATAAATTCAGCATGGTGGTGATTCTTGGCAAAGATGATAGTTTTTCCAATCTCATCACCCGAAGCCGTCTGAATTCCTCTCGTCATTAGTTCATCTAGAACAATCTCAACTGTAGATTTATTAAAAATAAAAGAATTAAAAGCTCCAGCATCAATGTCTTTTTCTAGACTATCATCTTCAAATTGGCTATCAAAATATTCTTTATCTTCTTGGGATAGATCATCGTAATGAAGCCCATCTGTAGGTAATTCTAACTTGGTTTCAATCGAATGATAGGATACCAAGTAGCCATCCTCAACAGCCTTTTCAAGATCATAAGCATAGGTAGGAACACCATTTTCCAAGTTAAAAAATCCATAAGTGTTTTTATCAAGATCCTGACGAGGTGTGGCCGTTAAGCCTACGATTCTAGCATCAAAATAATCAAAAATGGCCTTGTATTTTTGATAAATAGAGCGATGGGACTCGTCAATAATGATAAGATCAAAATGACCAACAGTGAAAGGGCGTTGAATGACTTCTTCCTGATCACTAATAGCTCCAATCATGGTCGGATAAGTAGAAAACACCATACGACTTGATCGTGCCCCAGCTTTATCCTCTAAAAAGTTACAAACCGAAAGATCTGGAAGTAATTTCCTAAATGAATCATAGGCTTGTTTTACAAGAGATGTTCGGTCAGCTAGAAAGAGAACATTTTTGACCCAATTGTGACGTGATAGGATATCAACAAGAGAGACTGCTGTTCGAGTTTTCCCAGAACCAGTTGCCATTACCAAAAGAGCTTGTCTTCGATTGTTGGAAAAAGACTCACAAACACTTGCAATCGCATGTTTCTGGTAATATCGACCAGAGATATCGTCTCTGATTTTACTAGAAATATCCTCCAGTGGTTTTTGCAAATGTCGTCTGTCCATCAATAATTGCAATTCTTCTTGAGAATAGAATCCTGCAACCTGGCGACGATTTACACCATCAAGAATGTAGTGCTTGAGGCCATTTGTAATAAAACAAATCGGTTGGTAACCTATTTTTTCCTCTAGCGCTTTAGCATATTCCTTAACTTGTACTTCACCGACTTCTGGATTAACTGCAGCCTTTTTGGCTTCAATAATTGCTAAAATCTTTCCATTTTTACCATAAAGGACATAATCACAATAACCTGTTCCCGATCCGTGTTTCAGTCCATTAACAGCGACTTCAACTCGACAATTTTCTTCAAATGTCCAACCTGCTAAGCGTAAATCAATGTCAATAAAGAGTTTTCTCGTCTCAGCCTCAGATAACTGATCGATATAAAAGGAAACCTCTTGCCGTTGAGCAGCAGTTTCACGTTTTTCTGTATAATTCTCTTGGACTTCCAAGGACTGTACAGCCATTTGTTCATGAAAGTCAGGCATAACAGGTAAACTGTCTTGCAGTTCCACCATGGCTTGTGGCGTTTCTCTTTTCTTGACATTCTCTGAAATTGGCAATAACTTCTCGTCAAAAAAACGTTCCACAAACTCATTGCTGTAGCAGTAATCAATAAAGTTTACGAACTGGTACAAATGATGTAAGGCTAAAATCGCTTCACGTTCCTTGATCTCCCCACCATGAGCAGCATGATTGCCCCAACGTATCAAGAGAACCATCTGACTATGAAGCTCTGGATCTACGATTTCTCTAAAGTCATCATCCCACACCAATGAAGACAAAGTAGCACGATAAGGGGCTTCCAAATAGGAATCATGGCTATAAATCCAATGAACAGCCTGCTCCAAGGCACGACGTGCCATGAAAGCTGTCGCTACAGTAGATGTCCCAATCATATTCTCAGCTTCTATACAGGGCTTTGAAAAAGATCCATACTCCTCGTTATTTAAAAGAAAATCAAAATTTCCCATTTTTCTCTCACTTTGATTAAATAGATACCTATATTATACTAGATTTCAAACTATTTCTCCACAGTTTTATAGCCTTCTGACAAGCAAATTGTGATTTGTCTACCTGAGCCACAAAGTCTGCGAACTCATTTTTGAAGGGAAAGAGGGGGAGGGGGATGGAAATATTTTCTAATCATCGATAAGTTAAAAATTTTTTTGACGTACACCTCTTTGTTGATTCAATAACATGGATCGTAGATTTTTGAATTACATAATAAACATATATAGTATTTCGTGATTTTTATCATCTAATTTTGCAAAAAGCAATAGCTTGATTACAAGACATTACTTTAGTATTGATTGATGATTTTTAAACCCGCAGTATCATACATACCTAGTAATAAAGCTACCCTTTTTTTCAATTATTTTTTTGCAGAGCTACATTCAATTGCCTTTTTCTGAAATTTTTTTCAAAAAGAATCTTCAATGTATTTATGTTCTAGTTCTCCTGATGTAATCCAAGGAATATGTACCTCTAAAAATATTCTTTCTTCATTTCTTTTTAGGAGTTCCACCGCTTTTTCCATATTCCAAATTCCTTTTCAAAAGCATGTTTTATCCCAACCCATTTCATTCAGAAACAGGATCCCCAAACATCTCGTTAAATCAGGGATTTTACAAGGTTTGAGAGTTCACTAAGTTGCTTTATTTCTATTTATTATTTGATACTCTAACCTATCCAATATATCTACAATCGTATTTTTGATTTTTCTATAGTTTCAATATTAACTTTGGTTTTATTTAAATAGTCAGTTAACTTTAAATTAATAATGCCAGTTGTTTGATTTTTGAAATTTTTAACACCTTTTTTTGTGTCATAGAGATATTTCATTAAATAAAATATATATTTAGAATTATATCCTGGTTTAACTCTTAAAAATACTAGTAAAGTTATTTGTGAAATAATCTTGATCTGTAACATCGAAATATACAACACGTCCAACTGGTTGATTTGGACTACCTCCAGATTTTTTTCAATTATAATATCACCTGTTCTTAGAATTTTTATCACTGTTTTTATTTTTTTATCAATATCACGACATACAATATTATCTAGATTTAGTCTTCCAGAATTTAGAAAAATTTGAGGTTCTAATTACTGCTGTTGCCTCTCCGTTGCCACTATCCTCATTACCCCATTCACCATTTATAGATTTTTTTCAAATATATTTTGTAAAAAATGGATTGTCATGCAACCACCTCCTCGAAATATCGGGATTTGCACTTAAGAGATGAATTTTTGATGCGAATGTTTAACGTTGCTTTGGTTGACCATGGCATAGGCTAGGGTTGTATCAATTTTGCTGTGACCTAGCAGTTTTTGGACTTGTTCGATAGGCATTCCTTTGTCAATTGCCTTTGTTGCTAGTGTTCTTCTGAATTTATGAGGGTGGACCTTTTGAATTCCAAGCTTTTGACCTAACTTTCTTAATCGAATCTCAACACCAGCTATTCCAAGTCTCTGAGCTTTTCCAAGCAAGGTAACAAAAAGTGCTGGATGATTATCTTCTCTGCTATTGATATAGTTCTTTAAATGGATTTTCGTACGAGCATCAAAATAAACAGGTCTCTCCTTTTTTCCTTTCCCAAATACAACACATTCTCGATTTTCAAAGTCAATATCTGAGCGATTCAGTTGCACAAGTTCTCCCACGCGCATTCCTGTTGAAGCTAGTAAATCGATCATTGCTAAATCTCTTAAGTTTTCACAATTGTCTCGCATGATTTCAAGATGTTCATCGGTATAAGTTTCTTTCACAGTTTGTTCGGTCTTAATCTTTTTTATCCTTCGAATAGGATTTTTGATGATATATTCCTCCTGCTCAAGCCAAGCAAAAAATGAAGACAGGATGCGTCGGATATTGTCCAAATTTGCTTTGCTGCAATCTTTTTCTGACTGATACTTTGCTAGATAACTTCTCAAATCATCTGTTGTCAGTTCTGTTACAGACTGCTTTATGCTTGTAAATAAATTTTCAATAGTCCTTTGATAATAACGAATGGTTTTTGCACTACAACCCTCCACCTGTTTAGCAGTAATAAACAAAGCTAACAAGGAATTATTCGTATACTTCTGTTGATTTGCACCACTCACTAAATGACGCTCTAAACTCTCCCGCAATGCTAGTAATTGTGCATTGTTTAAAAGGGGTAGCATTTCTTGAATGATAATTGTCACTTTTGTTTCCATATTTTCTCACTTTCATTATTTCAATAAAAAGAGACAATATTAGTTTTTCTGTATTTCAGAATTCTAATACTGTCTGTTTATCTATTTTTTACTTATAGGATTTAAATATCTAAAGCTTAAATTTGGCCATTAGTTCTAAATGAATGATCAGAGATCCATTTGGTGTAGCTAGATAACCTTTCATCTGTTAAGGATTCTACTGCGATAGTTACACACATATCTACCGCTTCTTCAACTGTTACAGAAAGACGATAACCATTTAACTGTAGAAATTTCACCAAAACGAAGAAAGCAGTTCGTTTATTGGCATTGGCAAAAACATGCTTCTTGATCAATTGGACAAATAGTATCGTTGCCTTATCAAAAATTGTTGGATAAAGAGGTTTACCGAAGACAAATTGTTCTGGTAAATTGACAATCATATTTAAGGCAGAAGGACTAACTGTTTGAATTTTTTCATTTGGTGAATACCGTTCAATTGCTAAAGCATTGATTTTCTCAATTTGCCTTTCTGTTAGATAGACTGTCATTTTTCCACCAAAGCTTTGAAAACATCATCGTATTCGTCAAAAATTTTGTCCAAATTTAAGTCAAAAGCATCATCAGAGACATAAGAAATCTGATGTCCAGACTCTTCGGGAGTAAAGATAATTTCACCACTTGGTAACAATTTTGCCTCATATTTAACACCACTTGGAATATTGAATTCACTTGGAATGGTGATGGTGATTGAATTTCCTTGTTTTCTTGTTTTTACTACCATCTGATTTCCTCCTTTGAAGTATTATAACAAATAATTACCGTAATTACAACGACAGAATATCAGCCAAAAATATTCCTGCATGAGGGATTTCTTCAAAGTTTCAAGTTCTTCTAGTGATTTTTTTGGATTGCCAATTGTGATTTGTCAACCTGAGCCACAAAGTCTGCGAACTCGTTTTTGGAGGGAAAGAGGGGGAGGGGATGGAAATATTTTTAGATCATCGATAAGTTAAAAATTTTTTTGACGTACACCTCTTTGTTGATTCAATAACATTGATCTTAAATTTTGAATTACATAATAAACATATATAGTATTTCGTGATTTTATCATCTAATTTTCATGAAAAGCAATAGCTTGATTACAAGACATTACTTTAGTATTGATTGACGATTTTTAAACCCGCAGTATCATACATTCCTAGCAATAAAGCTACCCTTTTTTTCAATTATTTTTTTGCAGAACTACATTCAATTGCCTTTTCTGAAATTTTTTTCAAAAGAATCATCAATGTATTTATGTTCTAGTTCTCCTGATGTAATCCAAGGAATATTCCTCTAAAAATATTTTTCTTCATTTCTTTTTAGGAGTTCCACCGCTTTTCCATATTCCAAATTCTTTTAAAGCATGTTTTATCCCAACCCATTTCATTCAGAAACAGGATCCCCAAACATCTCGTTAAATCGGGATTTGACGAGCAAATTAAGCTCTTCAAGTTGTTCTTGTCTCATTAAAAATTAGGTTGCTCAACAAATCTAGTTTACTTGAGATCCGTTGTTGCTCTTTAAAAACTAGTATAAGAAACTACAATATTATCAAAAATATTTTTTTAGTTAAATGCTTCATAGTAGAACCATGAGTATTTTTTTAAGAGCATCTTGTAATCCTTTTTTTCAACAACATATTTGAAATAAGATCTATCTAAATCTAGCTTATCAAAAAAACAACTTTAAAAAAATATGTTGATTTAATACAGCTGTCTTACCGTACCACTGAAAAAAACACCTATAGTTCCTGACCAAGAAATAAGAATATCTCCAGTTTCAACAATATACTTTTTTATCAATCTTTCCAGAATAATAATTAATTTCCTTTGAAGTTTTTTTGTAAGGTTCTGAATTCTTATTATCTCTTTTTCCTTCAGTTGACCAATCTTGTGGTTTGAAAGCATATCCATTAATAAAAGTTGCCACTTCCCCCAACTTCACTTTTTTTCATACGTTCATCTCCCTATTTTAGTAATTCTTCTAACTCTGCTAAGCCAGCTTGAATTTCTTTTTCTAAATCATTGATTTTCTTTAAGATGACTTCTGTTGTTTCATACTCAACTTTTTCATACTCGATTTCTTTGTATTTATTGATGGACAAATCAAAATCATTTTCCTTAATTTCATCAACTGGAACAAAGAAGGACTGGTCTGTTCTCTTACGATCTGTTTCTTTCTCTAATTGATGGTATCGTTGAATAATATCTGGAATATCATTATCGTTGATAGGCTGGCGTTTATCATCTAAACTCAGACCGTCTGCTTTCATATCATAAAACCAAACCTTATCCGTTCCACCATTTCCAGTCTTAGTGAAGATAAGGATAGCGGTTGAAACTCCAGCATAAGGCTTGAAAACACCACTCGGCATCGAAATAACTGCATCTAGTTTATGATGCTCAACGATTTCTTGACGAATCCCTTTATGAGCTTTAGAGGAACCAAATAGAACACCGTCCGGTACAATAACAGCTGCACGTCCACCTGGCTTCAGAGTGCGTAAGAAAAGGGCAAGGAAAAGCAACTCTGTCTTCTTTAGTCTTAATCGTAGCCAACAAATCTCCAGAGGTTGAATCATAATCTAGAGATCCTTTGAAAGGTGGATTGGCTAAAACTAGAGTATATTTATCAGCTTCTTCGTTATCTTGAGAGAGAGAATCTAGATAGCTAATTTGGGGATTTTTCAACGCCATGAAGCATCATATTCATAGCCCCAAGTCTCAACATAGTGGTATCTGTATCATTTCCATGAAACATGGTATTGTGGAAATGCTTTTACACTATCAATATTTGTCTGCCACTCTTCTTTTCTACGGTCTAAATATCGACTAGCTGAAACCAAAAATCCAGCAGAACCCATGGCAGGATCAGAAATAATATCCTTAATTGTCGGTTGCATGAGCTCAACCATCATATCAATGATATGACGAGGAGTACGAAATTGACCATTTGCCCCTGCCTGAGATAGTTTTTGACAATAGATACTCGTAAATGTCACCAATATCCTTTATATCCGTAGGTAATTCATCCAGAGCAGCTATCGCCTTTTGTAAGGTAGCAGGTTTATTGATTTGAAAAATCGCTTCACGCATATAACGTGAAAAAGCTGTATCGTCAGTATCCCCCTTCAGATTCTTAATAAATGGAAAAATCTCTTGTGACATCAGACGATAAACTTCTTGGGCATCTCCTAAGTTCTTAAAGGTTGACCAACGATATTCGGGTTTATCTTTTGGGAAAATTCCCTCATAGGGAATACCTAGAAATTCAGCATCATTTTCTCGTCCAAGTTCAACTCTGTCCAAATCCTTCATAAATAAAAGATAAGTCAATTGCTCAATGTTGGTCAAAGGATTCGCATTCCCCTCTGTCCATAGCATTTCCCAAAGCTGATCAATCTTATTCTTTAATTCGCCTGTAATCATATTTTACCTCTCAAAATGTTTTAATTTTAAAAAACTGTCATTTAAAATTTTAAAACTTCTTATACCCCATTTTATCAGAATCCTAGGACATTATCAAAAAATTATTATAGTATGTATAGAAAAAAGCCTACGATAGGCTTTTTCATCTGACAATATCTTTATACATATCTGGTCTTCTATCTCTAAAGAGACCCCAGTTAAGTCGTTCATTTGCTCCCTTGTCAAGGTCATAAGTGGTTAAGAGGATTGCTTCATCTTGTCGTTGAGCTTGAGTCAAAATAGCTCCTGTTTCATCCGTCATAAAGGATGAACCGTAGAAGTTAAGACTGGAACTTTGTCCTCCATTTTCCTCG
The DNA here is from genome assembly GCA_916439135.1 of uncultured Streptococcus sp. GTDB lineage: Bacteria > Bacillota > Bacilli > Lactobacillales > Streptococcaceae > Streptococcus. The sequence continues at coordinate 53,112 of CAKAHR010000001.1, forward strand.
CAAGGAGTGACTTCTTCTAAACCATAACGATTGGCTGCGATAACTGGGACGATATTTGCTGCTGCATGTCCTTGCATGGTACGTTGCCAATGACCACAACTATCTGTATCCAAAATAGGCTCTGATCCAATAGCTGTTGGATAAAAGAGTAATTCTGCGCCATTTAGAGCAAGACAACGGGCAGTTTCAGGGAACCATTGATCCCAACAGATTCCGATTCCAATCTTGGCATAGCGAGTGTCCCAGACCTTGAAGCCTGTGTTTCCAGGTGTGAAAAAGAATTTTTCCTGATAATAATGGTCATCTGGGATATGAGTCTTCCGATAAACTCCTAGTACTTCTCCATCCGCATCAATGACAGCAATGGAATTGTATAAGACATTACCATCTTTTTCATAGAAACTGATTGGTAAAACGACCTTTAGCTCTTTGGCAATCACTTTAAAATGCTGAATAGCCGTATTTTCTAATACCGACTGGGCATACTGGTAGTAGTCATACTGACGCTCCTGACAGAAATAGGGACGTTCAAATAATTCAGGCAAGAGAATAATTTGGGCTCCTTGCTCAGCAGCTTGTCGAACTAAACGTTCAGCTGTTTGGATATTGGTTTCCACATCCTTAGCGCATTGCATCTGAATAGCTGCAACCGTTACATTTCTCATCTTTTTCTCCTATTCTGGAATTTGTTGGGTAATGCAGTGGATATTTCCACCACCTAATAGAATATCTCTTGCAGGAATTCCGACAACATCACGGTCTGGGAAACACTGGCTCAGAATATTCAAGGCCACTTGATCGTTTACATCCTGAAATTGTGGCACTAAAATCGACTTATTGGCGATGTAAAAATTCACATAGGAAGCTGCTAGACGTTCTCCGGCATAGCGCTCCTCTTCTCCTTCTTCATAAGTATAGCCCGGCAAATCCTCCTCTGTAACTACTTGATGAATAGCTGGGATTGGGAGTTTATGAATAGTGAAACTCCGGCCTTTGCATCAGTTTCCTTCTCTAAGAGAGCTAAATCTGCTGCAGACATGGCATACTGAGGATCATCTTGGTCGTCCGTCCAAGCTAAAACAAGCTCTGCAGGACCAACAAATGCTGCAACATTGTCGACGTGTTCATTTGTCTCGTCTTGATAAATACCGTAGGGCAACCAAATGACTTTTTCGGCACCAAGGCTCTCTAGTAAGGTCTTTTCAATCTCCTCTTTAGTCAGGTGAGGATTACGACCAGGACTGAGCAAACAACTTTCTGTGACAAGAATGGTTCCTTGACCGTCACTATGAATAGCTCCACCTTCCAGTACAAAAGGTTTGGCATCATAAACAGGTATCTCTAAAACTTCTGCAAAGCGACTGGCTACTTGGTCATCTGCTTCATAGTCTTGGTAAAGACCGTCGACAGCACCACCCCAGGCATTGAAAGACCAATCTACTGCTAATTTTTCTCTTTTATCATTGAGGAGAATTGTCGGACCAGTATCACGTGCCCAGGCATCATTTGTCTGAATATCTAAATAAACAACATTGTCTCTAAGATAAGATTGGGCTTCAGATAGATAGTCTTGCTCCACCAAAAGGTAGACTGTTTCTCCTTGGGCAATAGTTTTGATAATCTGGCTAAAAGCAGCTTTAGCAGCCTTTCCTTGAAAAGGCCAAGAACCTGGTCGAGTAGGCCATATCATGAGAGTCCCATGATGGGGTTCATACTCTGCAGGCATACGATAACCTAATTTCTTTGGGCTGTCCATCATGATAATCTCTCCTTAAAGTCTTGGTAGCCAAATGATTTGACTAGACTGCACTCACCCTCTTTATACATGAGATACAAACTTGGAAGCCCAATCCCGTTAAAGGTATTGTTTTTGACAAAGGAGTAAATAGCCATGTCTTCAAAATAGAGGCGATCGCCAATTTCAATCGGTTTTTCAAAGCTGTAATCCCCAATGATATCACCTGTCAGGCAAGTATTTGAAGAGAGTCTATAAGTATAAGGTTTTTCTTGCGCTTCAAACCCATCTCTCAATGGGGGACGATAAGGCATTTCAAGAACGTCTGGCATATGGCAGCTTGCTGAAGCATCTAACACTAAGGTCTCAATCCCGTTTTCCACGATATCTAGGACTTCAGTCGCTAAATAGCCCGCATTCAGTGCAATGGCTTCTCCTGGTTCGATATAGACGTCAAGGTTATAAGTTTCTCGAATTCGTTTAATCTCAGAAATTAACAAATCTAAATCATAGTCATCTCTCGTAATGTGATGTCCACCACCCATATTGAGCCATTTAAGGTGATGCAAATAGGTTCCAAACTGCTCTTCTACTGCTCTCAGCGTTGTCTGTAAATCATCTGCTCCTTGCTCGCAGAGGGTATGAAAATGTAGTCCGTCAACCAAATCTAACAAATCATCTGGTATCTTGTCTGAAGTCACTCCAAAACGGGATCCAGGAGCGCAAGGGTCGTAGAGCGCGTGGTCACCCTGTGTTGAACATTGTGGATTAATGCGCAAACCGACACTGATACCAGCCTCACGACAAAGGCGACCATATTTACGTAGTTGTCTCTCTGAGTTAAAAACAATATGATCAGATATTTGCAGTAGCTCTTCCATATCTGATTCCTTGAAAGCAGGCGCAAATACATGAACTTCCCCTAGAAATTCTTCCCTAGCTAACTTCGCTTCATAGAGTCCACTAGCTGTCGTACCTGATAGATACTGGCTAATTAGGGGATAGGTTTTATAGAGAGAATAAGCCTTTTGAGCTAGCAAAACCTTACAACCTGCCTTTTCCTGAACCTCTTGTAGAATGCGGCAATTCTCTTCTAATTTTCCTAAGTCAATGATATAAGAAGGCGTTGGTACTTGTTCTAATTTCATTAGTCCACCATTTGTGGATTTTCAACCACAACCCATGGCAAACCGTATTGATTCAAAGCTTCCATGAATGGGTCTGGATCCAATTCTTCAAGGTTATAAACTCCAGGTTTTTTCCAAGTTCCGTTCATAACTAATTTTGTTCCAATCATGGCTGGAACGCCTGTCGTGTAAGAAATAGCTTGCGAACCAACCTCTGCGTAACATTCCTGATGGTCGCAAACATTGTAAATGTAGATTGTCTTTTCAACGCCATCTTTGACACCTGTAAAGATACATCCAATATTGGTTTTACCTACAGTACGTGGGCCAAGGCTGGCAGGATCTGGAAGCAAGGCTTTCAAGAATTGGATTGGAACAATTTCTTGTCCGTTAAAATTAATAGCATCTGTACGAAGGAGACCAACGTTTTCCAAGCATTTCATATGAGTTAGATAAGACTGACCAAAGGTCATAAAGAAACGAATCCGTTTAACGCCTGGAATGTTTTTCGCCAATGATTCGATTTCTTCATGGTGAAGAAGATACATATCTTTTTGCCCAACTTGAGGGAAATCGTACTCGCGTTTGATAGACATAGCTTCGACTTCTACCCATTTTCCATCTTCCCAGTAAGAACCTGGTGCAGAAACTTCACGTAGATTGATTTCTGGGTTGAAGTTGGTCGCAAATGGATAACCGTGGTCACCACCATTACAGTCCAAAATATCGATATAGTGGATTTCGTCAAAGTAGTGTTTGAGGGCATACGCTGAAAAGACGCTAGTTACCCCTGGATCAAAACCAGATCCAAGCAGAGCTGTTAATCCTGCTTCTTTGAATTTGTCTTGGTAAGCCCATTGCCATGAGTAATCAAAATAAGCTGTAAAACCAAGTTCCTTGCATCGTTTCTCATAAATAGCACGCCATTCAGGGTCTTCTGTATCCTCAGCCTCATAGTTGGCAGTATCGATATAGTGGACTCCAGTAGCCAAACAAGCATCCATAATGGTTAAGTCTTGGTATGGCAAGGCTACGTTCAAAACAGCTTCTGGTTTGTAGCTTTCAATCAAGGCAATCACTTCTTCTACCTTGTCAGCATCAAGAGCAGCTGTCTCAATCTTAGTATTTGTTTTGCCTTCTAATTTGGCCTTCAAGTCATCACATTTTGACTTGGTACGGCTAGCGATCATAATCTCTTTAAACGTTTCGCTATCTTGGCAAATTTTTGAAATAGCAACTTGGGCAACGCCCCCACATCCAATAACTAATAAACGACTCATTTTTTTCCTTCCTCTTCTTCTAAAATGTCTTCTACATACTTAGGCAGCATAAAAGCACCGACGTGTAGATTTGCAGTATAGTATTCAGTAAATAACTGGCGTTTTTTCCAGCCTTCCTTGTCAAAATCTTTGACAGGGTGATATTTTTTCGATGCAAATCCAAACAACCAATAGCCAGCAGGACTAGTTGGGATATGTGCTTGGTAAACCCGGCTGATTGGAAAGGCTTGATTGACCTTACGGTGCATGCTTCGGCAAGCTGACTCATCCTCGTCAAAGAAGGGACTACCATGCTGATAGATCATGATTCCGTCCTCTTTAAGAGCTCTATAACTATTGCCGTAAAATTCCTTGGTAAAGAGCCCTTCCGTATGGCCAAATGGATCTGTCGCATCGTTGATGATAATGTCATAATCATCTTCACAGTTTCTCAAAAATCTCAGTCCATTTTGGTAGTAAATGGTAACACGAGGATCATCAAGACCCGCAGCAAAATCTGGGAAATACTCTCTACAAACCTCAACCAGCATCTCATCAGGTTCCACGATATCGATTTGTTCCAATTCTGGATAGAGTGTTAATACTTGGGCAACACCACCGTCACCACCCCCGATAACCAAAACTTTCTTTGGATTTGGATGGACAGCCATAGGAACGTGGACGGTCATTTCGTTGTAGACGAAATCATCTGCATCTGAGAATAAAACATGACCGTTTAAAATTAACACTTTTCCAAAAGCTGGCGTGTCCAGAACCTCGATATCCTGCCATTCACTTTGACCAGAATACAGCTGTTTGGCTGTTCTCATCGTTAACTTAACATCTGGAGTATGAACTTCAGAAAACCATAAATCCATCTAGTTCTCCTTTCTTTCAATAACATTGATGTGATTGACCTCAGGATCTTCCGTCCCTTGGAGAGAACAACCACGTTCTTTGGCAAATTTAATATAATCGACAATTTCTTGTGTAATGCGTTCACCTGGCGCCAAGATAGGAATCCCAGGAGGGTAACACATGACAAATTCGCCACAGACTTGACCAATGGACTCGTCCAAGGTTAAACTTCTTCTATCTGAGTAAAGGCTTCCTGAGGAGACAGCACCAACTCTGGTTGGATATATTCTCCAGCAATCAAGTCCTTCCCATCTCGTGAGTAAAGTCTCTTAATATCAGCTAAAGCCCCTACCAAACGTTCAATGTCTTGGATACGGTCCCCAATCGAAATATAGGCTAAGATATTTCCGATATCACCAAACTCAATTTGAATGTCATATTCATCCCGTAAGAGATCATAAACTTCAATCCCTGTTAGACCAATTCCCTGAGTGTAGACGGACAACTTAGTCACGTCAAAATCGCAAACTGATACACCGTCTATTAACTCTTTTGAGTAGGCGTAGTAGCCGCCGATGGCATTGATTTCACGACGAGCATACTCGGATAACTCAATAACTTTTTCAAAGGACTCCTTACCACGAAGGGCAAGGTTTCTACGAGAAACATCTAGACTAGCCATTAGCAAGTAGGATGCTGATGTTGACTGGGTTAGGTTAATAATCTGACGTACATACTCAGGATTCATCTGATTGCCAACCAAAAGGAGCGAACTTTGAGTCAAGCTGCCACCAGACTTGTGCATAGATACGGCTGACATATCTGCTCCTGCGTCCATAGCAGATAAAGGAAGTTTATCTGTAAAGTGCAGATGAGCACCGTGTGCCTCGTCTACTAAGACTTTCATTCCTGCGGCATGAGCCATCTCTGTTAACCCCTTAAGGTCTGAACAAATCCCATAATAGGTTGGATTGTTAATTAGGATAGCCTTGGCATCCGGATGTTCCTTAATAGCTTGCGCCACACGATCATTTTCAAGCCCCAAAGCAATACCGATTTTTGGATCAACACTCATCTCGATATAGATAGGAATAGCACCGCATAAAACGAGTGCATTAATAGCTGATTTATGGACATTTCGAGGAAGGATGATTTTATCACCTGATTTACAGGTAGAAAGAATCATGGTCTGCACGGATGAAGTTGTCCCACCAATCATCAAAAAAGCATGAGCAGCACCAAAAGCTTCTGCCGCTAGCTCTTCCGCTTCTCTAATAATCGAAATAGGATGTCCTAGATTGTCCAAGGGCTTCATAGAATTGACATCAATACCAACGCATTTTTCCCCTAAAAGTTCCACTAATTCCGGATTCCCGCGGCCACGCTTATGACCTGGTACATCGAAAGGTACAATTCTTTTTTTTCGTAACTTGACCAGTCCCTCATAAATAGGAGCTTGGTTTTGATTTAACATTTTAGAGACATACTCCTTTATCATAGTTATTTTCACCTTATGCAAGGTTCTAAAGGATACTTATGAAAAAAGAGCAGGTTGGCACCTGCTCTACAATCTACTGACGTGTTTATGTTTGTTTCTTTTGAGTATGTCTGTTCCTGATGTTTCCTAACTCTCTAGTAGCAAATATTACGTACTTTATTGATCGTTTCACAAGATGACGTGTGCTTTCACCACACTAACAAATCTATACGAATTAGGACAAGTGTCCTAACATCAACTTATAAAAGTAGGCTTTTAACCCTATCAATAATGTGGCTTTTCAACCACGCTTCGGCATTCAACCCTGCCTGTCCGTAGGCATTTTTTACTCGGGTTTATATTTGCTAGAAAACATCATCTCATTTTCTAAGCTTCATTACTATAACATGTTTTTGACTAGCTTGTAAAGTACTTTTTTTGTAAAAAAATTTATGTTTTGTTCGTAAAATTTATTTAATTTCAAAAATAGAAATCGTTTTTACATTTAAATCAAAAAAACAAAAAAAGGAACTAAATAAATTAATTCCTATAGATAGTCATAAGCAAATTCAACTATTCAAAATCGTACTTACTCATCACGCGCTACTTTGGCAGCTAGTTCAAAATCAGTCATCAAATAATTTTCATCTAGACGGATAAGACTATAATACTCATTCCAAAATAGAGAGTCACTGTTACTGGCCCACTGTAATCCATACCACAATTGAGTGACATCACTTGTATTTGATGAGGGAATTGACCATAGATGCTTTCTAAAAGTTCCTTGAACAAGCGGGATATCAAGTCTAGTAGTCAAGTCGAGTTCATCCAATTTCAAAGTGAAAGAATGTTTCTTGGCTTCTTCAATACTGTCCTTATTAAATCGAACCTGAATAACCTTAGAATCTTCTAAAGCCACATCCTGGTCCTCAGCACCGTAAAAAGAAATACTGCCCAGCACTATACCATTTTTTGCTATTAGATAAGGAGCGTAGGGAACAGCATTGCTATCAAGTCTGAAGCCTTTTTCGATAGTGACTGATTTATCTCCTGAATACTTTTGGAGATTGCCATCTGTCAGGAGGTCTTCATAGTCGCTAGCACCATCACCCTGTCTTACATAGATATCAAATCCAGCTTCCATCAGATCTCTTGCTTTGGTTTCTGCTAACGTGATTTTACTTTCATTTATTTGCAAAATTGGTGCTTGAGGTGGCAAACCAATCGTGAGATTAAACATGACTCCAACTAGAAAGACCATCAAGGTTATAAGGAGGGCAAGCAAAGACTTTCCAGTCCTTTTTCTTGCATTGAAAAGAGCCATTATAGCTGGGAGGAGGATCATTTTTGCTAAAATAGAATTCCCCACACCACCTCTATTTAAGGTCTGAAAAGCAAAGATCCCTGCTATTGCAATCAGGGACAGGTAGACCAAAATCTCGCCTAGACCCAGTTTTTCTGTTCGAGTTTGTTGATTTACAGGAGTTTCGTACAATGACTGTCCATTCTCTTTCCTCTTTTTTAGAAAGAGATAAAAACCCAGACCGAGTAGCAGATTAAAAATTGTAAAAGCAATTAAAGTACCTATAATCACCGTTCTATCCATGGCTCTCTACTCCTTTATGTTCTCTCTCAAATCTTATCTTTCTCTTCATTGTCCAATTCCCAATCAATAAAACCATTAAGAAGAAGGGGGCAGCCTTCTATCAGCACAATCGGTAAAGCTTAAATGGCAATGATTCTCATCTTTTTATCTTTAAGGAAACTGCTGATATTTCTAGCTCTATTTCCCTAGAAAGTGCTATAATGGAGCTAACAAAATTGTTCTCTAGCAATTGAAAAACGGGGGAAGTAGTCATGCTCACCACTATTGTTTTAGGATTTTATGCTCTTTTCTTTCTATCCTTGTGCTTTACTATCTATCTCTATATTAGACTTGTAGTTGCGGTTAAAAAAGGCAAAGACATTCCCAAATGGATTTATAAACTTGGCCATGCTATTCAAGGAAGAATTCACGTTGACTATGAAGAAATCACTGATGCTAATGCCATTAAAGAGATTCATTGGTTCTTGCTAATCTATTTAATCGTAAATCTACTCGTATTGGCTGTCTTCTACTATCATGGTAATAGCTTTCCTCAAGCCATTTATGAATGTTTGAAAAAACAATTTTTTATCGTAATTGTTAGTATGGTTTTAAAAAGTATTGGCAAATTTGTTGTACTGGCTATAAGAAAAAACTTTCAAAACAGTCATGTCTATGCATCAACCAACGCTTTTATCGGGACAGCTTTTTTAACGAGTTATGTTTTTATGTTTTGCATGATGATGAGTGGTCTTCCGGCTCAACCTGTTTCAGTAACCATTCAAGATACCACTGTCATTATCGGTGAGACCAAGGCTTCCGAGCTTTTGGACCAAGGCTTTAGCTTCGAAGATAAAAATCCAGAGAGTTCCATCACCAATCCCAAAAACGACCACTTCTACTACGGTCAGCTTCTCAAAGTCAAGCGGGATAATCAGTCCTACGGCTTTATGAGCCTTACTCCTAAGGGTAGAGATACTGATCAACTCAAAAACTGCGTCATCACCTATTACAGAACACCTAAGGATAACAATCAACTAGAAGAAATTTCCATCAATCATGTCAAGTTAGCAAATCTCAAGCTCCAAGATTTTCAAACACGAAAATTAATCGATATCTTTGAAGTCAATCCAGCTGATTATAACGTCTCTGATAAAGATACTAACTTTATCCTAACCATCCAAACAGCAGATTACGACCTCTGGAAAAGGTACCGTATTGAATCCAAGTTTAATTCAGATGGTTCGATTGATAGCTATGGAGTCAGAGCTCAGCATAGCATGTGGGAATGATGGAGTGTTAGCTTTAGTCATTAGTAAGCATATAATCAAATAGATGAGCGTTTACGCGCTCCTACTTGATTTTATGCTTATTCATTTTTTCTTGGAAAATATCTGTAAGAATTTGTCGTAATTCTTGAGCTTCTTTATCTGGAAGTTGGCCTTCTTGTTCAGCAACAGCGTACAATTCCGGATACTCAAGAGAGATTCTCTTAATCGTACGAGTAATCGCATGTTTTCTAACAAAAAACGGGATACGCTTAATGTATTCTTGAGGGATTAGAGCGATAATCTTATCGGTTGTTTCCTTATCGCTAAGTTTAGAGAAAGTCAGTCCCTTTTTAATCATTTCTTGTTCTTTTTCTGTAAAATCTTGTAATTCCATATGTCTAGTCCTCATCTTCTGTCACTTCCCAAATCTCTGCTTGGTAGGGTTCTCCATCTTCATCGTATCGATTGATATAACCAATAAATCTTTCATTATTTCTGGGTCTCTGCTGGTTTCCTTTGATAACCCAAACAGCCCATACCCCAATTAGGAATAAGACTATCATTCCAAACAATGCATCCATAATGTCTACTCCCTTAAAATTGAACCCACTTATCATTATCCATAATAAATGGTTTAGCTAGACCTTCTCCTGTATAGTTTTCGTATTTTGTATCTAGATATTTGTAACAATCTTCCTTGGTCGCAAATTTGATGGCTTGATAAGGCTCCTCAAAGGTTAACTTTTCAACAAAGAGATAGCCGTCCTCACTTGGTACAAGTATCCCGACATGGCCAATAAAGAGGGATTGACCATCCAAGTCATCATGGACGACTACGGAGAGCATTCTTGCATTTTCATTAAACTTGAATTGAGAAAGGAATTGTTCCATCTTTGCAGCATGAACTTTGACATCTGTCGTTGCTTCGGTCTTGACTCTTGAGAATAAAATATCAAAAGCATCCTTGTCTTCCGCTCCAAAGACTTTTCCTTTGTCAATGGCATCGTTATCGACAAACAAGAGGGAATCATCTTTCTCTAACTTTGGGATTTCGATGGAATTTTTCAATAAACAATAACTGTTAATGCGACAGTTGGTACCCACAAAATCACCTTTTTTGGGTGTCCATAGATTGCTTATCTTTTCAACATCATAGTCTGTTTTGGTAAATGTAGAAAAATCCCCAGTTAACCCTACTGAACCAACAGTGGCGTTATAATCATTTACTAGGTTGAAAAATGCATCGACACTATCTTTATCCAAATGTGCATCCAAGGCTTTTCGAACTTCTTCTACACTTTCTTTGCTATTGAGATTGCTATAGATTCCTTTGTAGCTTTCTTTATCTGAGCTGGCCAACGTAGTAGTTGAACTGTTCTGTTTTTCCATAGATTGGTTTTGGTTTGTACCGCAGGCAGCTAAAGTAAAGATAGATAAACCACAACAGCTCATTAATCTGATTTTTTTAGATACTTTCATAAAATGTTTCCTTTTTACTAAGATTTTTTCAAGTCAATTATCCTCTCTTATATTATAGTTCAAATTCATTTCAAGTCCAAATATTTCTCACTAAACGTAAAATATTTTAAAACCAAAAAAAGAAGCTGACACATGGCTCGCTCCTTCTTGAGTGTTTTTTGAAAATAGCTGAAATATAAACTAAATGTTTAACTTCATTCACCTTTTAGCTGTAGCTGTGTATGAGCTAGAAGGTCACCTAAATGTCGCTTATCTTTCCTAAAAATAGACATTGCTAGTAAGACTACCAAAAATAAAATAGATGTATAGCAGAGGATAAAATATAATAGATCAAAACCACTATAAACACTATGAATGGCAGAAATATGACCTATTTGCCAAGGTAAAAATTTGATAGCATTTCTAATTAGGCTAGCTTGTACTGTCTTTTTCTCGTAGACCAGTTGAAGCTCTGCTTTTTTCTTGCCAAAGCTACCATTTTTTGTATAATCCAAATATGTAAAAATGAGCGTGATTGGCAAAACAGAAGTGAAAAATGTAATGGACTGCGACTCAAATTCTGTTGGTTGCTTCATGCCATTTTGAAAAATAAGATAATAAACAAAGGAACCTAGAGCTAATAGAATTAAATAAGCTAGAATGAAAAGATAATCAAATAGTAATTCAATCATTCTTTTTTTAACTGGAATAGGATTAATTGCTAAAAACTTCATCACCATAGCCTCCTTTATTATCTACTATTCTTTTCAAAAGTTTTTTATTCTTTCGGTTGAGAATAGACTTCGATATGTTGCCCTAGTACCTTGATTTCTACTGGTAGGTCATCAGATTTGTCGCCGTCAACATCCGTTTCTAATGCAGCATCTGATGAAATTTTTATGTGGCGAGCTTTTATGTACTCGATGTGATCATTTTCTACAACATCACCTTTTAATAAATCAGGGATGACCGACAATTTAGTAAGGATTGAGGCATCTTTTAAAATCAAAATATTTGCATAACCATCCTTGTCTTCATCAAAGATTTTTTTGTCAGCGAAATAATTGGTAAGGAGAACCAAGACATGACTAGCTGGACCAATGTAATTTCCATTTTCTGTCTCAACTCTAATGTTGAACGCTTGATCTGTAACGACAGACTTCATGGTGTTAATCGCATAGGCTAGCATACCAAACTTTGTTTTATCTTCTATCCCAACGTTATGGATGGCTTCTGGTAGTGAGCCAATACTAAAGATATAACCAAAATAATTTCCATTTGATTTTCCGATATCAATCTTATTCGTAGTACTAAAATCAAGCTCGTCAATGGCTCCATCAATATCCTGATTGATTTCTAATAGTTTCGTGATGAGATTTCCAGTTCCTCCTGGGATAATCGCGAGTTTAGGAATATAGTCTTTCTCCGCGATACCAGAGATGACTTCATTGACAGTCCCGTCTCCACCGAAAACAAGGACAGCATCATACTGCTCCCGAGAAGCTTCTGCTGCAAAGTTTGTCGCATCAAGAGCTTTCTCAGTAATTCTGGTTTCCACATGCTCAAAGTGATCTAAGGTTTTATTCTCTAACTTCACCTTATAATCCAAGGCTTTTTCGCCACCAGAGGTTGGGTTGATGATTACCATAATTTTTTTCATCTATAGTTCTCCTTAAGGATTTTAAAAACAATATAAATCAATTAAAAAACCTTTTTGTTTCTCATTCACTTATTTGATGTCGTATTAGATAGATAGTTTTATATTGAGTTAAAAACTATACATATAGAACTATCTAAACCCATTGTACTTGATTCTAGTTTATTTAGCAAGTTTACAAGATGAGCATTAAAACACCAACCGACATTTCCTGTCGATTGGTGTTTTCCTTATGAAGAGTTTAAAAGAAACAGGCAAATGTTACTTTGCCTGCTCCTGATACATCCACTATTCTTGTTCATTTGGCTCTTGGCCATCGTGCGCATTCCATTGGCACTCCGTTAATTTCATTCTAAACTTTCTCCAATAGTTGATTTGCCTGAATATCTTACAAACAATCTTCAAGGTGGTTTCTAGACAAGGGGGTTCCCCCTTTACGCTACCCTTTCCTTATAAGGCATCTTCTAGCATTTCTTTTACGTATTCATCTACATCTTCAATCTCTACAAACAGCGGGTCAAAGTGACATAAGAAGTGCCAATCTTCGGTGCTGCGTTTTCTGTAGACAATTGCTTCACCGTCTTCACTTCCGAAAAAGCTTCTGTCAACTTCATATCCTTTGTTTTCTAAGAAAGCTTTTGCCTTGCGGAAGTTAGATTCTCTGGCTTCGACATAGGCTTTCACTTCATAGTTATTCACGACATAAGCATCTACTTTTGTAGCTCCTTCGATCATTTTATCGTTTTTAAGGGATAGATTCGAAATTTCTTTCCAAATAATGTCCACATTTTCCTCAGAATTAAACGAAAATCTAGATAAGGGGACAATATTTCCATTGAAGATAATTTCCATATAATCCGGCAAGTGTTTAGGATTCACATACTCCACTTCAAACCCATCTTCGTTTTCTTGAGTATATCCAGGGATTTGAGCTACAAAATCTTTCCCTTCTTCTAAAGTCTCAAATACGACTAAATCTTTTTGATAATCACCTTGATACAATTCCAATATAACCATCGATAACTCTCCATCATTCATTATCGGTCCGCATAACGCCTATCTATTATTTTATTACAATCGTTTCTTCCCATCGTCTAAGCACCTCTTTCAAAGGCTCATCTAGATAGCTAAAGGCCTTGTCTTTGATCCACTCAGGAATTCCATAAGCTGCTTCGGCGATACTACCTGTAATTGCAGCGAGAGTATCACTATCCCCACCAAGGGAAATCGCATTTCGAATCGCATCTTCAAAATCTGTACTTTCAAGAAAGGCAATGATGGCCTGAGGTACAGTATTCTGGCAAGTTTCATTAAAACGATAAGTAGGACGAATTTCATCTAGTGTTTGAGAAAGGTTATATCCGTACTCTTTCTCTATGTATTCCTTGATGCGTTTTTTACACTCTGTAGGATGATCATTGATTGGTTGCTCGTAATCGCCACAGTAGCCTCCAAAGTAATAACGACACAGAAAGATAGCATCAGACGTCGCCATAGCTCCTTTGACACCCTCTGGATGGTTATGAGTCACCTCTGCAGAAATTCTCGCAAGATTTCTACTAGAAGGCCAGGCTCCTGTTCTGGCAAAGAAGCCACAATCCATGATCCAAGCACAAGGAGATACACGCATTGCTGAGCCATTTCCAAAGCTATTATAAGGTTCTCGATCGTCGCCATCAACCCAATTCCCAAATCTTGCACCGTAACCTGCATCGGGATACATCCTACCATATTTTTTCATGGCATCAATAAAGTCATCTTTTTTTGACCACCATTTATAATTGCTTCTGCAACGGCACAGGTCATAACCGTATCATCTGTGAAAAAACAATCATCACGAAATAATGGAAAGTCTTTCGTTTTAATGTTGTCCCATTCATAAACAGAACCAACAATATCTCCAACTATTGCTCCTAGCATCAGATTCCTCCTTATGATATATCAGATTCATTACACATTTCCAATGAATCGCTCTTTAAAAATGGCACCACCAAATCAATCCACTCTTGAGGCAGGTAAGCTGATAAATAGCCGTGGTTATAGCCCTTAGCTTCATACAGGATCGTATTGGGATGGTGCTGATGAAATAATTTCGCTGATGCTTTCACATAGTTCAATTCTTTTTTTCACCATAGATATACAGAACCTGCGTCTTGCTTGCAGAAATCGTGTCCTTTAGCTTGTAACGCCCCATATAGGTTTTATAAATGGTCACTAATGTTTTGATAGGCGTCCTTGGCAGATCCTCCAAATAATAATCTTTTATTTCCTCTGGATAAGCGAATTTAGGATATATTTTGTTCATTATGCTTAACTGAAGTTTACAAGAGAATTTACTAAACATCAGTTTGCCAAATGGACGTATCAGAAAAATGCTGATTTTAGCTAATCTTGGTTGAGGGATACAGAGGCTTCCATCTATGATGGCTTTCTCAGCTATATCTCTGTCTATTGACAAAAGCTCCATAGCAATTTGACCACCAAGTGAAACACCACCGATTGCAAACAATTTCCCACCACAATTTGCTTTGATATAGTCTAGAATCTCCAAAGCAGAATCTTCAGTAGAAACATAATCAAGTTGATATTCCTCTCCGTGGCCATTCAAAGTGGGTAGAATAATACGGTATTCTTCTGATAAGATTCGTGCTTGACGAAGATAATTCCACCAAGAACTGCCACCGCCATGTATCAGCAAGATAGAAGGCAAATTCTTATCACCAAATTCATGGAATTTCATATTTAAACTCCTTACTGTAGGACTTTCACTAGATAAATACTTGTTAAACCAGTTTGAACAAGCAGTGATGCCTCATCAAATAGAAAAATCTCTAAAATCAATTATCTAGAATGACCACACGTTACTTTCAATGATGGATATCCTGATCAAAAATTTAAAATATTTTTTCCTTACTAATTCTATTACTCGCCAATATAGTATAAATTAAATAACAAATAAAAATAATAATAAAAATAAAAAAGCAACCAGTCTTACAACTTACTACTGTTCATATGATAATTTACAAATGACTTTCCAGCCACTCGATCTTTTTAAAATCCTTATTGTTATTGTGATCATTTCGATAGGAGTCTTGAGAAGAAGCTTTGTAAATACTTAGATACTGCTCCATACTTGGAAGACGAAAAGTGATGCCTTCAGTGTGAATAAGCTCTATATCCGATTCCGAAACTCCTGCAAAATCTGGTAAGGAATCGATACTTCCAAATTCAACACTCACTCGATCCTTTTTGAATTCATGCTCATGAATATCTATTAAGACGTAACCTAAGTCTTTCATCACTTTCATTATCTTGTCCCAGTCATAAATTCTGAGATGATCAGGTGCTTCCCAACCTCTAGGGTCACCAGGCACATGAATGTCAATGTCAGACGGCCCCCAATTTTCTTTCGTTCTAAACTCCAATCCCAAAGACCCCATCAATGTCGGTGTAATTCCGACTCGATTTAAATGGAAACAAATGGTTTTAAATTCTTCAAATAAGAGACTCATGTATACTCTAAACCTTTCATATAAATGTTCGTTATTTCTACTTTATTACCTTGAACAAAATCATCTTCATTTTCTAGAGTGTATCCATTTATTTTGGATACAAATTCTTTTCCTTACTAATTCTATTACTCGCCAATATTGTATAAATTAAATAAGCAATAAAAATGATAATAAAAATAAGATTAATCTTCAGCACAAAATAGAGATTTAACAAATTTGCGAACGCATGAAATAATATGCAGTAACCGACAGATTGGGTTTGACGGTAAAGAAGTCCTAAAACAAAACTTAAAAATAACGTATATATAAAAAATAAAATAAAAGGAAATCCTTGATGACTTTCTCCTACTATAAACCATAAAGGCAGATGCCAAATCCCCCAAATTGATCCTACAATCAAATTAGATTTCCAATAAGTATATTTTTTTATCAAGTAAGGGTTGTAGTATGCCTCTCCATCCTAATTCTTCGTGACCACCACCAAAAAAGAGTAATTGAATAAAGAATAATGGCATCAGATAAATTGATAATTCATTTAATTCTAAGGAAGATACAGAAAATAGTATCAAAATTGCTAACAAATGAATAATGAAATAAATACTACTATTTCCTTTCTTACCAAATAGAAAATGTTGAAATTTTTATATTATTCCTTTTTAAATAAAAAGCCACTTGCAATAGCTGGTCCAAGTGCACCTACTATATGTAATGATCTCGCTATAATCGTTTCTAATCCCAAAATATGAGATTGCGTAATTATGGCGAGAAGCCCCCATGTTATATAAGTAATTCCAAATGTAATATAAAGATAATTTTTTAAATTCCTTTTATCAATTTCTGTCATTTTTTCTTCCTAATCTTGATTATTCTACGTATAATATTTTTTTACTGCTTCTTAGTTGCTCTCGATTATAACTACCTATATTCTATCACAAAAACACAAAAAAAGCCTTACAATCAAGGCTTTTCATTATTGATTCATACCAAGCTTTCTAGGCTTTTACGGCAAAGATACACACTCGGCGGTTCGGACTTACCGTATCATTTCGTCGGTGCCCCTCCTCTTTCTACGAGTCCTATCGCATGTGCCGAAAATCTACTTCTACTTCGCTAAAGTATCAGCTCGTACAAGCAGTGATACTGCCTCAACATGTGCTGAGAGCTTTCTTCTATACTAATAGACGAAAGGGTGTGAAAATGATTTTTAAATGATACTGTGGAACGGAACAGTAGCCCTAGTATTGACTACTGTCGTTTCTATTCATATTGGCTATTCTAGGACTGAGATGAAAAAATCTATAAATGCTCAGAATAAAATTGAACCCGCAAATCTCCCCAAAACAATGGTGAGTCATGTACTTGTATTATTCCGAAAAAATACACCTCTGGTGCAGTGAGACAAATTGGTGTATCTTATAGTGGCTTCGTAGATGAAAGCTATACTCTACTATCACTCTTTGATGATGTAGAACAAATTGAAAAAGATAATAGACTTCAGACAGCTATTGATGTTGTCAGAGAACAGTTTGGTTTTTTAGCCATACAAAAAGGAACCGTCCTAACTGAAGGTTCCAGAAATATTGAACGCAGTAAACTTATCGGTGGTCATTCCGCGGGTGGATTGGAGGGATTAAAATGAAACAAGAAAAAAATACAGTACAATTTTCAGAAATCCGTAGCAAAGGATGTAATGATATTGAAATGCTTGAAAGATTTTTACATGGAATCGTTGAAACAGCAACTTCAAAACTTCGTCAGAGAAAACTCAAAACAACTGAAATATCGATACGACTAGTACATGCTAAATCTGAAAACCGATTACCATTGGAATTTACATTTAGCATTAAGCCAACAAGCTCATCTGTGATAATCTATACTGAGGTAATCAATCGCTTTAAAGAATGTTACACAGGTGGGGGAATTCAAGGTTTTACGATTCAATTTGATAAAAATACCCTTGCCTCTGCATAGAAAGGATTTGATATGATTGACCGTTCATATTTACCATTTCAATCAGCAAGAGAGTACCAGGATACAAAGATGCAAAAAAATGGATGGGCTTTTTTTCCTATCTGAACATGCATCAGCACTCTCTGATGATACAAACAAAGTAACGTACATGTCTGACTTATCACTAGAGAAGAAATTATTACTCCTCAGTCAAGTATACGCCGGGCAGCTACGCACACGCATTCAAGTGATTGAAAAAAAACAAGCGTGTTTCCTACACTGGAACAATACCAAGTCTGACCAAAGATTTCATTTTTGATAAAAAAACTACAACAGGTCACATCAATTTGAAATTAAAAGACATTATTAGTATTGAACTTGTCGAGGAGGTGCTCTATGAATCAGCTTGAGTTTCAGCGTAATCACCTACAAATGGACTATTATAGCGAGAGCTACCAAGATTTTTGAACGTGACTTCTACCGCTACTCTAACATGAATATTCCATTGACCTTCCTAACTGATGATATCCTAAAAAAACAATGGCGACTTCACGTAAGAATTACTTTGTCCTCAATAAGGAAAAAGTCCAGAGATAACCGCGATCACTTCTTCATATTTGAAGTAAGTACCGTAGATGAGAATCCGCTAATCTATCATTATACATATAAGAAAACTACAATATATTTAGCAGAAAAATAGGAGCAGTTCAATTGACTGTTCCTATTTTTAATATTCATAAAATCTAAAGTCTTTATACTCTTTAACAATGGAGTCGCCAACCAGAACAGACTATACTGACCAGCGACTACCTTAAATTTAATGTTTCAGATTTATTTTTCTTATCTCTAATTTCATAAACTACATCTGCTACATTTTCGAGTAATCGTTTATCGTGGGTGATAAACACGATAGTTCCGGTGTACTCCTTCATTAGTATTTCCAAAGCCTCTAAACTTGGTATGTCAAGGAAGTTACTGGGTTCATCCATTATTAGGATGTTATATCTACCCATGAGCATTTTAGCAAGCAACAATTTTTATAATTTCTCCACCGCTTAAAACAGATAAACTTTTTTTCCAATATCGTTCTGTTTGAACCCCATAGATGCTAGCACTGAACGAATTTCTGATATATTGTAGTCACAATCCTTCTGCATAAACTCCATAACATTCTGATTACTGTTGTACTTGTAACCATTCTGTGCAAAGTAACCTATTTTTTTGCCTTAGGCGAAATAGAAATTCCTTCTTCATGGTTTAAGATCATTTGGATTAAAGTTGTTTTTTTCCGATTCCATTACCACCAGTTAACGCCACTTTTTGCTCCTAACGGAATTTGAAAAGATGCATTTTTCAAACAGAGCCTTATCCCCAAATACTTTATTAATTTCTGCACCGACTATAGGGTATGGATTATGGAGCTCCAATGCTTTACTTTGCCTGAAACGAATTCTGCGAATGCCTTCCGGAGCTTCTACTTTTTCCTAAGGCCGCAATCCTGTGCTCTAGGGTTTTTAGCAGCATTATACATCTTTTTTTCCTTACTTCCTATTGATTTTTTTGATGAGCTAAACGCCCTCCGTCTTCAGTACTTTTTTTCTTTGAAGAACCTTTTGCCTTCTGTTCTATTTTACGAGCCTGTTTTCGCTTTTCCTCCGCAGCCCTTTCCAATCGGGCACGTTCCGCAATAAATTGTTCGTATTCTGCAGCTTGGCTCTTACGTTCTTCCTCTTTCTGACGAAGATAATCAGAATAGTTTCCCCAATACTCAGTGATTTTGCCATCTTTCAGTTCCCATATTTTATCTACTATTTCATCAAGAAAATAGCGGTCATGGCTAATAACTAACAGTGCACCTGTAAAATATTTTAGCTGTCCTATTAGAAAATCAATTCCTTCACGGTCTAAATGGCTCGTAGGTTCATCCGCTAAAATACCATGAACCTGTGCCGATAAGGCCTGTGCTATTTTAAGCCTTGTTTCTTCACCACCGCTCATAGTCTGTATATTTAATTGCTCAACACCTAGCTTGCCTACAAGTGCAAAAATCTTTTTTCCTCCTGCAGAGTTACTTCGTCCAACTGGGGAATATAGGCAAGTTCACCCAGACGATTCATTTTACATCCTGGGGAGTTAATTCTCCTAAAAGTACCCTGAGTAAAGTGCTTTTTTTCCAGCACCATTTGCTCCTACTAAACCAATACGGTCATAATCATATACTTCTAATTCATTTATATCTAAAACATCGCGTCCTTTGAATTCCACACGAATGTCTTTTTGCTTTTTAATATTAATTCCATAACATTTCCTCCTGTCTATAATCGCATGCTTTCATTTGCTTGTATGCAGGGAAAAACCCTGCGATTTTAGCAGGAAGAGTTACATGAAAATAAGATACATAAATATTCCTCCAATATTGTTTATTTTTAAATCTAATTTTTCTAACCTCAGTTATCATTTGGCAAACTATAGCAATGCCAATAATTAAAAATACCTGATAGTAAAAAAACCAATGATTTACACCGATTTTTATCAGCAAAGAATCCAGAAAGAATTAACCCAATTGGCATAGCAAGTGACATGATACTTCCGATCAAAGAAAAATACACGTCCTAAATATTCAGGCTTAATTTTTCTCCTGAAAAAGAGCTGTTTGCACACCGCTATAAAATGGCACCGAAAGCCCCATTATTGCACAGCAAACTACGAATATTACAAATCCATTTGGAGGAAGTATTCCCGAAACGGCTAAACTGGTCCCCATTATAAAAAATGAACTTGTTATTAGTAATACATGCTTTTCGAAGCCCCCTAATCTTCCTAATAATAAGCCTCCTGCTAGCATCCCAAATGCAAAAGGAAATTTCCGTAATAGAAATATGCACAGGCGTTCCATTAAAGTGTTCCATGCTTATTAAAGGAAATAGTGCATTGATTGGCATATAAACAAAAAGTATATAGTGTTCCTAAGAGTAATAAGGCAAACAATCCTTTGTTTTTGTCTCAGAACCACAACTCCTTCTTTCATCTCCCTTATGAAATTTGGTTCTAAACTTTGCACTTGATTACCCAGCTTAGGTATACGTACAATTGCTACCGTAATAGATGCAATCACAGCACCCAATACGTCGATGGCAATAATAGCATTTAAATCCCAAACGGAGTATAAGAGTGCTGCAACTGCCGGACTAACAATATAGCTTATAGACTGCAAAGACTGACTATAGCCTGCGCATTTCGTTAGCTGTTCTTCTGGTACTAAAAGTGGTGTAACCGCATTGAGTGCTGGGGTATGAAAAGCTGTTCCAATGCTACGGATAAACAATACTATCATAATCATCCAGACAGGTAGCTCCATACAGAATGCAACAATAGCAAGCACTGCACCAGCTGCTGCGATAATTAAATCGGCACCAATCATTATCTTCTTCCTATCATGACGATCCACTAGCACACCAATGGCAGGTCCCAAAATCGCATAGGGTAAAAAACCTACTAATGAAGCCATAGACAAGACCATCGCAGATCCTGTTTTTTCTGTAAGGTAAAAAATAATCGCCATTTGCAGGATGGCACTAGTGATTAATGATACTGCTTGCCCTGCCCATATTGCATAAAATTTTTCGTTTCCAATTGTTGTATTTTTTTCCATTTATATTATCTCCTGCATATTATTTTTGCTTGAATTTCTATTTTTGAATAGCATTCTAGGCAATAAAAAAATGCAGGCCAAAACCCCACAATGTGGCTTTTTGGTCTGCATACATACAATTTGGAAAACATTCATATTAAAGACATAGTTAAATAAAGGTATAGTTAAATAACCAATATCCTCACCGTAACTAATGAATGCTCAATATCGTATAAATAAGCACAACAAAAAAGCCTATCATCGGGTATAGATTCTGCTTTTTTTATTGCCAGCTTATCTTAAACGCATTGAGGCTGTCATAGTTTCGGTTCCTCCTACATCTTTGTTTATATCAATTTATAGTATAACACAACAAGATGATATGTTCAATATAAAAGTTATGGAATGAGACTCATACTTCCAATTCGATGCCAGATTTAAAGGATATGACGAAGTTTTCTTCATAGACTGTAACGCTCTGGATTATCTTCCTTAGTAGCAAGCGATTAGCTTTCACAAAAATCTTCTGTTTGTAGTTTTAAAAAAATTCATCAGGATTTTCTAACTCAACCTCAAAATATTTCATTTTACATTCCCTCATTTCATTTATTGATAAATTGAGTTTGCAAAAAAGAGTGGACAATTTTTGTCTACTCTTAACCTTTAAAATAGTTTTTTTTAATCGATTTGAAGTTGCCTAAATTATTACTTATTCGGTAAAATGAAGTATTGCTTTCAACAGATTTCCTTCAACTACACTTCACTTGATTCAAACAAGGTGGGTACATTTCTATTCCCACAAACTCCTTGTCAATGGAAACAAACACGTACCCACAGGGTAAATGGAAATAGAAACTGATAATTTCTAGCTATCACTTCTACTCATTCCAAAAATTTTCTCACTCTGATACTTACCCACCATAAAGCAAAAAGCCTTGCAATCAAGGCTTTCATTATCCCTTTCGTTCAAAGGTTTCTAAGCTTTTACGAGCAGAGCGACACACTCAGCGGTTCGCTATCTCCGTTCTGTCTGCGTGCTAGCACTTGTCAATCACGGACAGCTATCGCATGGGCGGAAGTAAATGCTAATCTTCGTCGTTTTACTCCTTGACTAGCAAACTTACCGCCTCAACTTGCTCATTATTGTCCAAACCTATATTTAAATCTTCATCGATGATAGGAAGTTTAAAAGTAATTGATTTTAGCCATTGCCCATTCGGTTGCTTTTCTTCGTAAATTTGAATTTCAGAAATCAAAGCTGTAATTAACTGTCTACGCTCTACATCATTCATTACCTTGTAGAGTTTATCAAAATAGATCAAAATCTTATATATGTTATCTCCTGTAAGTTTCTCAGCTTCAATAGTTTGTTTCTTTGCTTTCGCATCAATTAACAATGATTCTAAGTCTTCAATCTTATCATACATACGATAAAGTCTATCGTCTAAGTCCTGTTTTCTTCGTTTGTAGTGCTTATCATCAGCATCTAAATTATCTATTTCCTCAATTAGCTTAAATTTCGTAGAATGGCTCTTCCTCAATTCTTTTCTGGTAATTATCTATCTCTTTTTTTCTATTTCAGAGGTATCTACCTTCATGTTAATTTTTTCTTGCATCATAGAAGCAAATTGGGGATTGCTTACTATCTTTATAATTACCTCAGCAACTGCATCATCTAACAATTCTTCTCTGATTTGTTTATTGTAAGTACATTTATGACCTCTTATCATATGCCTATGTTTACAGCCATAGTAATAAAAATCTTTATACTTTGTACCATCTTTCTTTTTCTTGATACACTTGTTTCCAAACATTCCCACTCCACATATCGGACATTTTACAATTCCTGAAAGCAGATGTGTGCGTGTATCTTTCCCTTTATTAACATGCTCATATTTCTTTGCTTGAGATTTTAACTTAACTTGAGCTGCTTGCCATAGCTCATCAGAAATTATAGCTTCATGAATACCTTCAGCTATTAAATATTCATCTTGTTCAACTTGCTTATATTCATTTCTTGTTCCATGAACTTTTTCTAAAGTTCTTCTTCCAAAGGCTATTTTCCCGTTATATACAGGGTTTTTTAATATCTTTCTTATAAGACCTGCATCAAACAATGGATTTTTCCCATTTTGTCTTGGTATTTTTCTTATACCATGATTTTCTAAGTATTTAGAAAGTCCATTTGCTCCAATGGTTGTATTTACATACTGATCAAAAATAGTTCGTATCGCAATTGCTTCTTCCTCATTGATTATCAATTTCCCATCAATAAGTTGATAACCATAAGGAGCAAAACCTCCATTCCATTTGCCCTCTCTTGCCTTTTGAATACGCCCTTCCATTGTTTGAACACGAATATTTTCTCTTTCAATTTCAGCCACAGCTGATAAAACTGAAATCATCAATTTACCTGCATCTTTGGATGAATCAATCCCATCCTCAACACAAATCAAATTGACTCCAAAATCTTGCATTGTTTGTAGAGTTGATAAAACATCAGCAGCATTTCTTGCAAATCTCGATAATTTAAATACAAGAACGAAAGACACTCCATCCTTTCCGGTTTTTTTATATCTTCCATCATACGAGTAAACTGAACTCTACCTTCTATAGATTTTCCAGACTTACCTGCATCTTCGTATTCACCAACAATCTCATAATCATTATAGAGAGCAAAAGCCTTCATTCTTGATTTTTGTGCCTCTAAAGAATAACCGTCTATCTGTATTGATGTAGATACTCTTGTATAGAGGTATACTTTTTATTTTTTTCTTTTGACATAGCATTAACCTCAATATCCTTTTTTTCTATATCTTTATATTTATACCAATTATGGTTTGGACTCATATATCAAGTATATTATATCACTTTTTATTACTTTTTTTCTCAATCTGCGTTTTTTTGCCATGTCAAATTTATTTTTTTACCTTCTGTACTTTTTACTGGAGTTGGATTTGGAAGATTATCTAAATCTAAAACTCCAGCATACTTTGTAATCAGATTTGCTATCAAATCAGCCAATCCATTCCAGCCATTATCCACTAATACACCCCCTCCGATTTAAATTCTTTATAATCAAGTATTATTTTTCTTACTAAGTTTTATGACATTGGTAGGTGCATTGGCTGCTACATAGGAATCTCACCTCTGCCCCTTATTCCAGACGAGGCAGCTTAAACTATTGAAGTATCATTATCACTACTTGTATCATCGAACAGATTGCCACCTCTGTTTTTTATGTATTCTTATTTACCGCTCGCTTTCTTGTATCCTTGGTTAACCCAGTATTCATAAAACCGAAATTACTTTCAGCAGAAAGGTCATGGCGTAATTCATAATTCTCCACAAGCAGATAAAGTCCTACCTTGGTCTATTCAGTTGTCAAAGAGCAATATTTGAAAGGGATTGTTTTCTCTACATTTTCCTATTTGCCATAAGCAGGCGTATCTCTTACCCAAAAAAGTAAATGAGGTCAAACTCCTCTTCACTTTACATAAGGAAAATTTGACCCCTTTGGTTACCGAAGTTTTAAAGTTCTTCGATAATTTTTTTCAGCTTTTCAAGAATTTTGTTTCTTCTTTTGATTAAAGCTGGATGTGTAATACTTTTGAGCTTTGCCACTGAACGAACCGTTTCATCATTGAAATATAAGCGTTCAATAATATCTCTTTCTTCTGCATTGAGCCTTGATATAGCATTTCTGACTGCTTCAATCATCATCTGTGTTTCCACAATCTTTTCTACATCAACGCTTTCATCAATAATGCTATCTGCAAAATGTCCGTCATGATCCAATGATGAAAAAAAGAGCAAGTGGTTTTTCTTATCCACCTGCTCTAAATACTTTTCGTGTTCTTTTTCTCGCCAGTAGACTTTATATATCTGCTCGCTGACTTTAACCCTTTGTCCGTTGACATAAAGGTAATATTCTTTTGACATTTTATTTCCTCCATTTCTTTTTTGTCTGCGTTTTTAGACAAAAAAAGGAGGACTTCTACACTTAGGCATACGAAGTCCTCTAAAACGGAAGAATAAGAATACTTCTTTAGCTACACTTACGTGTTTCAGTTTGTATCTGAAACACTAATCTACTATAGAGATTATTGAAAAGAGGAATGTTTTGTTTCTTTGGTATTTCTAACATTAGATGTTTAGATTCTTTCATATTTGTTTCCTCCATTTTATCAATAATCTAAATAGTCAGTATCTTTATCTTCTTCATACATAATTGATTTTTTTATTCATTTTTTTAGTTTCTATTCTATCAAATAGTTTGATAATCTCAGAATCCGAAAATCCTAAGGCATATAGTTTTTCAAACAATATTTTTGTTAGCTTGTTCAAATGCTGATTTCTTAACTCAATTATTTTCTTCTCACTTTCAGTAACAAAATATCCTTTACTTCCACGACTAACAATCAACCCCTCTTTCTCAAGAATTTTTAATGCTTTTTGGACGGTTGCAGGATTACATTCTTCCATCTCTGCTAAAGTCCTTATGGGAGGCATCTGTTGCCCCGGTACATACTTACCTCTTAAAATAGTTGCTCTTATCACAGATGTTATTTGTAAATATGGATACATATTCACTTAACCTTTTTATTTTTCCTTCCTCGTATAAATTTCCAATAAGCAGAATACGGAATAACCGTAGTAAACAGAAGATAATATTTATTAGCAAACATATCAGGGGTTCCTTTTGCATTGAAATGAACAGGAATTTCCTCCGGGAGAAATATGCAAATAATAAATATTACAACAATCATTAACATCAAGACCAAGACATCTTTTAACAGTCCAACTTTCATACAATTTTCCCTCCTTAAACTAAATAAAATTTGACTTGCTAACTTTTATATAAACTTCACTTGAAATAACAAGTAAAGTAACTGATATTATCTGCAAAACCGGTGTTATCGGAAGATTTAAAAACCAATTAAGAAAAATTGGTGTAATGAGTGCAATTATCCCGACAAGCCCAGACACAATAACAGGCATGCTCTGCTTTACAACCATCATCTCACTTTCCCATTCATAATTTGGATACTTTTTATTTAGGGAAATTCCTATCACTGTTATAAAGATCGAATAGCATATAGGAACAATTATTAGGTTAATAACTTGAATAAAGTTCATATCAAGTTTTAGCGTAAATGCAAATATGGAAATCATATACCCAATCAAATGAAGTGTAAGGTTTACAGCTATCTTGGAATTTAAGATCATTTTTTACCTTAACAGGAGAGCTTTTGCAAAAATCCAAATGTTTTTTCCTTCTAAAGATATCGCTGAAGCTGCCGGGCAACTGAGTGAGAGCATAGATGCAATAAATAATGGAGCAAAATTTGAGAGATATTCATTTATATTTTCTATCCCTGAAGACTCTCCTATTTGTTCTACAGAATTAAAAAGCAAAAATATACTAAAAACACATAAAAGTATTACACCAAGGCCTGCATTCAAGACCGCCATGTACGAGCTTAAAAAGCGTCCCATTTCTTTTTTTATACAAGGCAAGAAATATCGATTTTTCTATTATAAGATTTTTTTGTTATCAGAATATCTTGATGTTGTTTTAGCAAGAGTATTAAGCAATCCATACTTCATCGCAACAATTTTTTTATAAATATAAAAAAACTGCTGTTGAAAAAACAATAAATAATCCCATTCCAATATACATTGGAAAATTTGTGTGTTGCACGAATAACCCGGATATTGGGTACAGTTCTGTAATTTGCTTAGAAAGCATGATCTCAATGCTGTCTTCATTACCTGATTTCATAGCTGACACTGCAATATATCCAATTATGCCTATCATTGCAAATGAAAAGATTAGAGCAATAACATTTTTTTCCTCTTAAAAATAAGATGAAACAGCCACAACAATCATTCCCATACATGCTGCTATGCACATAGGTATCAATGGAACAAAAATCATGGAGGTAAAATACAATATAATCTGTAATACATTTAAGCTTCCGTTTAACGCCCAAACAATGCCCCCCGGAAGCATAAATATGAATCCTATTAAAAAGTTCAATAAATACATAAACATAAACTTGCTACTTATAATGTCTGAGCTTTTTAAAGGTAGCGATAAAAGCGTTTCTATATCACGACTACCAAATAAAAATTCCATTAGAATAAAAATATTGTCAAAAATAATATTGAAAAACTTGATACCGCAACCATATAAGCCGGTATCAATTCCTGCTGTCCAACTTGTACCAGTGTTTGGGCTGTCATAATATTATAGACACAGAAAAATATAGCAAGAGTTATTATTCCAAAACTTGCAATAACAACAGAGCTTTGCTTTTTATTTCTCGGCTCTCTAATTTCGTTGATTGGAAAAAAATTTATCAATTGGGGTCTAATTAGTATCCAAATTTTGCTCATTATCTTGTACCTCCATGAAAAAAGTTTCCAAAGTTTTATCACCTTTGACTTCTTCTGTATTTCCGCTTGCAATTAACTTTCCATTTTTTATAATTGCAATTTTATTACATAATTTTTCTGCAACATCCAAAACATGTGTTGAAAAGAAAATAGCTCCTCCATCTGACACGCATTCGTGCATCACTTTCTTTAGTAGAAAAGCCGCTTTTGGATCAAGTCCTACAAAAGGTTCATCTAAAATTAGTAACTTTGGAGAATGCACCAGTGCAGAAATAATCGCTGTTCGTTGCTTCATACCATGTGAATACGAAGATATCATCCCCGAAAGATGCTTAGTCATTTCAAATAAATCACTATATTTTTGAATTCTTTCTCTGCGTATTTCAGTAGAAATTTCAAATAAATCTGCAATAAAATTGATGTACTGAAAACCCGTCATATGTTCATATAAGTCTGGATTATCCGGAATGTATGCCATCATTTTTTTACAAATAACAGGCTCCTCTTTAATGGAATGCCCATTAATCGTTATACTTCCATTCTCAAAATCATGAATCCCAACTACTGCTTTTATTGTTGTAGTTTTTCCAGCTCCATTTGCACCAATGAATCCATAAATATCTCCAGACTGTACTGAAATGGATAGGTTATCAACAACTTTTTTGTCTCCATAAAATTTACTAAAATTATTTATCTCTAACATGCTTTTACCTCCATTGACATTTTGTCAGTTATTCTTTGAAATAATACCGATAGCTTGTTTAGCATTAGCTATCGGTACATTATTATTTTTACAAACATTCTATTCTTTTTCAATTGCTAAAAAGTTTTTTTGCATTTAAGGTTTGTTCAAGCATTATCTTAAATGCGTTTAAATACTCATTGACAGACTCTTTTTTTGAATATCTTATACTTATGTTATTTGAAACAAAAAAACATAAGCTGTCATAAGAAATTCCGCTGTTTCAGACGGATATTTTTACAAAAAGTGTTTTTTTCTGATATTCCTTGGTTTATTATCCTTTCAAAATATATTGTCAGTTTTTTTCAATAATCTTATGGGATAACTTATCTATCATATATCGATTTTTCTTCAAGATCAACTGTTTTTTTGTAACTCTGTTCCCTCTGCTGAAATATTTTTCCGAAGATATAATTGTGGCATCTATAAAAGCTCTAATTTTTTCAACGGCGGTTTTACCTTCATCATAGACAATAACATGAATATCTTTCAATAATTTATCTGTATATTGTTCCACAAGACAATATAAGATATCTTCTTTATTCTTAAAGTGATAGTACAGCAAGCCTCTTGATATATTTACTTTGTCAACAATATCCTGAGTTGTTGTATTAGTATACCCTTGCTCTATAAAGAGTAGCATTGCAGCATCCATAATTTCAGCACGTCGTATTTCCGGTTCTTTAACATCTCGCATTTTATCCCTCCTATTTAAAGGATATCACTCAACTGACAATTTGTCAATTGTGTTTTATCATTTCTCTTGAATTTTATGGTATAATATATTTACAATTTTAGAAAAATGCTTAATGCTTGCTTGACTTTTGTAGCAAGCACAGTAAGTGTACGGACACTTACGGAAAATTGACGAAGCAGCCCTTGGGGATCTGCTTCTTTTTTTATCAATTTTTAGCTTGTTAGGGAGAACCCTAAGACCCCGAAATACATTCAAAGGAGGAACTAACTATGGCAAATAGAATAAGAAACGAAAGACTTGAAATTAAACTAACTGAAGAAGAAAAGGCTCTTTTTGAAGAGAAAAAAAGACTTGCGAAGTGTAGAAACATGAGCCATTTCATCCGCAAATGCGTTTTGGAAAAGGAAATTTATCAAGTGGATTTAGAGCCTTTCAGAGATTTACAAGGCTTACTTTCTAATGCAACAAACAACATCAATCAGATTGCAAAGCGAGTAAATTCGACAGGTGTAATCTACAAAGAGGACATAGGTGATATAAAAAAAGAGATTGAACATTTCTCAAAAGAGCTGTGGCAAATTCATTCACTACTTCTGAAAAGAACATCTGAAACGGAAGGTGAATAATAATGGCTATTACAAAAATACACCCAATAAAATCGACTCTTAATCTTGCTATCGACTACATTGTAAATGGAGATAAAACAGACGAGCAGCTTTTAGTAAGCACTCATAAATGCCACGAATCAACTGCTCACACTCAGTTTTTAAGGACACGAAATGACGCAGGAACAAAAGGAACCGTTCTTGCAAGACATCTCATTCAATCATTTTTACCGGGAGAAACAAGCCCTGAATTGGCTCACCAGATTGGTATGGAGCTGTGTAAAAAGATACTCAAAGATGAGTACGAATTTGTCTTATCTACTCACGTAGATAAGGGGCATATCCACAATCACATCATCTTCAATAATGTAAATATGGTAACAGGTAGGTGCTACCAGTCTAACAAGAAAAGCTACCACCAAATCCGTTATCAGAGTGATAAACTCTGCAAAGAAAATAGCCTATCTGTCATTGACGAGTTTTACGAAAGCTATAAGAAAAAATATAAGATTAACGGTAAATCTTGGCATGAAAACGAACAGGCAAAGCATGGCACTTCTTGGAAAAGTAAACTTCAATTTGACATTGATAGAATAATAAAACAGTCAAAGGACTGGGACGAATTTTTAAAGAAGATGGCTGATCTTGGCTATGAAATCAAATACGGTAAGCACATTGCTTTTAAGCCAAAAGATAAGGCGAGATTTACAAGGACTAAAACAATCGGAGAAGATTATACCGAGGAAAGATTAAAAGAACGAATTGCAGAAAGAGAGTTTATCAAGACTCCCGACGTCAAAAAACGCATCGGCAATGTTATTGACATGAACACCAATGCAAAGGTAAAGGAAAGCAAAGGCTACGAATATTGGGCAACCAAACATAACCTTCATACAATGGCTGAGTCTGTTATTTGTATCAGAGAACATGGCATTAAATCCGTTAAACAGCTTGACGAGTATATTCAAAAAGCAGCAGATGAAAGGCAAAATATACAAGAGAAAATCAAGGCTATTGATAAGGAAATGCAGAAGCTTTCCACCACTATGGAGCAAGTTCATACCGTTAAAAAATACAGAGCGTGCTACAAGGAATATACTGCTAATCCGTCTGACAAGGCATTTTTTGAAGAGTACAAAGCTCAGATTACCCTATATGAAAATGCTCTCTCAGAGCTTAAAAAATCTTATTCCAAGCTCCCAAATTCAAAGGATATTTTAGCTGAGCTTGATAAATTACAAGAAAAAAAGAATAGCCTTATGCAAGAGTATTCTTCCTCAAAATCCACTATGGACGAGCTTTATAAGATACGAAAAAATTACGGAATTTATATGGATAAGGAGATGGAGAGATAATCTTTGTCTCCTTTTTTCGCAAATAAAAAAAGAGTCGGTGCAGTCCCAAGACCACACCGACCATAAGTTTATCTCTCTGCTTCTTTTGATGTTTCTTTCTTTTCTTTAGGCTTTTCCTTATCTTCAGCCTGATATTTTTTGATAGCTCCAAGTACAGACTCTTTCTTTTCTTCTTGTCCTTTCATCTGTTCTTTTGCCTTTAACAGTTTTGAAGAAAGTACCCTGATGTTGGTATGTTCTTTACCGTTGTCATCAACAGAAGTTCTGATTTGTCCAAAAAGCTTAACAAAATCTCCCTGCTTAAAGTCCTTTGGAATATCACTCTTTTCTCCGTATGCAGAGCAATTATGATATACTTTATCTCCTTCATCATTTTTTGAAACAACGGAGAAATTCGCCACCTTAAAGGTTTCTCCGTTCTTATTCTCCCTTTCAACTATATCGACCTTTCCTACAATATTTCCAACGATATTGACAAGGTTATCTTTTTCTGTCTGTACATAAGGCAGGTCTTTTATCTGCCCCTGTTCTCTTAATTCTTCAATCATATAGTCAAATTCCTCATGTAGCAAATTAACGGTGTCATTGTCCATATAAGCGTCATATAGCTTGTCCAAAGCACTTTCATCATTGATGCCTTTTTCCATGCTTATAATCGCCTTTACAAAGTCCTTGTGGTTATCATTTACCATATCTTCTATTTGATTTCTCATTGCTTTGTAATCCATGTTTTTATCTCCTTTCATGGAAAAAGGGAGATTGCCCTCCCCTTATCTTAAAAATTCCTGTTCTTTTGTTTTTTGCTTTTCTTCTGTTTTACTTTCATTTTGATAGGCTCTTATCTGATCTAAAATAGACGGCTTATCCTCTGATTTTTGTGTGTTTTCTTCTTTGATATGAAAATTGTCCTCCACATCATAGGTTGACTCAAAATAATCACTGTCCTTAAAGTCATTATCATATCTATCCGGAATACCGTCATTATCGAGGTCTTTTGCAAGTGGATCATAGAAGTTTCCTTCATCATCAATATCGAGTCCCGTTGCTGCTCTTAAATCTTCGGAATCAACATAAACTAAATCACTAAAAGAGGACATTTCTATTTCATTTTTCATATTCTTTAGAGCTTCATTTTCTCCCTTATTTTCGTAATCAAAGCTCTCTGTTTTGATTGGCGTGTCATCAATATACTGAGTCCATGTCTTATCCTCTAAATTCAGTTCATACTGAATACCATGCCTTTCATCCGGTGTATCAGTATAAACAATTCCTATGTGCTTTAAGTCAGGATATAGAGAATCAAACTCATCATAACTATGATTTTCTTCATACTCTCTGTTACAAAAATCAATGATTGCTCTTTTTACATTTTCCACAAGAGGATTATCATTTCTCTTTTCTTCCACTTCTCC
This sequence comes from uncultured Streptococcus sp., assembly GCA_916439135.1. GTDB lineage: Bacteria > Bacillota > Bacilli > Lactobacillales > Streptococcaceae > Streptococcus. Next base: position 85,845 of record CAKAHR010000001.1, read on the forward strand.
CATATCAAGGAGCTTATTCAGTTCTGCCAAGCGAAGCACCTTATTCTTTAGTTCATCAGCTTTTTCAAAAGGCTTTTGTAATTCCTCTTTGGCATTTTCAAGCTGTTCTTTTGTGCTGAAGAGCTTTTCATCAAGCCTCTTTAATTTCTCAGGCATTTTCTCAAGAGCATTATCCAGTCTTGTTATATTACCGTCTGCACTTGTGCCAAGCTCTCCTGAATGCTTTGCAGCACCGTTTAAGCTGAAGTTATGCTCATTGGTGAAGAAGTTGTAACTTACCTCTAAATCCATGTTTCTATACTTACCTATAACCTTGCTTTCATTGATTTTTACTTTAGAAATAGCTTCAAGCAGCTTTTCTCCGGCTAATTTCTTATCGGTAATCTTTTCTCCCGCAATGGTAATGGAAGTAAACTTTTCCTCACCTTCCGCTTTAGGCTCTACACTTACTATATCTTTCTTAACAGCTTCAATTAGTTTTTCGGTTCTTGCGATTTCTTCCGGATAGTTTTTAGCAACCTTATCTTCTAATCTGTAACGATTGGACTTATAGTTTGCTTCCAGCATTTTAAGTTTTGTAACTTCATTATCCAGATCCATCTTTTCCTTGATTTTTGGATCACCTGTTGCAAGGGCTTTAATCTCCGCATAGTTAAGTGAACTTTCGTCCACATCTTCCGCCACTCTGACAGGTGTCTTACTTGTCATAATTTGAGAAATGAATTTTTGCTTGTTCTCAATGGTCTGCCAAAGGTAGGCATCAAAGGTGTTCTCGGTAATGTAACGATAGATATTAACTTCTTTATTTCATTTCCCTGACGGACAATTCTACCTGCACGCTGCTCAAGGTCGGCAGGACGCCAAGGGACATCGAGGTCATGAAGAGCGATGAGCTTGTTTTGCACATTCGTTCCGGCTCCCATCTTCTGAGTAGAACCAAGCAAAATCCTCACATCTCCTTTTCTTACCTTTGCAAAGAGTTCATCTTTTTGCTTATCAGTATTGGCTTCATGGATAAAGGCGATTTCTTCTTTCGGTATACCCATTGCTAAAAGTTTTTCTCTAATATCATCATAGATATTAAACTCCCCATCGCCTTTTGGTGTAGACATATCGGAAAATAGAAGCTGTGTTAACCTATCTTCTTTTGTCTTATCCCAAATGGCAAACACATTTTTCACGCATACATTGACCTTACTGTCAGGATTATCGGGTAGCAAAGGATTGATTAAACGCTGATCTAAGGCAAGTTTTTTACCGTCATTGGTAATCTTCAGCATATTATCTTCATCAGGTTCTACCACTCTATTTCTAACATCATCAGCTCTTTCGGATAGGCTCTTTAGAATTTCCTTTTGTTCCTCACTTGGCAAAGTCTTAATAACTTCATAATGCGCCTCAGGTGTTGGAAGATTAAGCATATCCGCTGTTTGAATATCTGCAACTTCCTTAAACATAGACATAAGCTCAGGTAGGTTGTAAAACTTTGAAAATCTTGTCTTAACTCTGTACCCTGTTCCCTCCGGAGATAATTCAAAGGCAGACTGTGTTTCACCAAAGGTAGATGCCCAGCTATCAAAATGCTCCAAATTATTTTTCTTTAGGCTTTCATACTGAAGATAACGCTGCATGGTATAAAGCTCTGTCATGGAATTTGATACAGGCGTTCCTGTGGCAAATACAATACCTTTTCCACCCGTCATTTCATCCATATATCTACACTTCATAAACATATCGGAGGACTTAAATGCTTCACTTTGACCGATACCTGCTACATTCCTCATTTTTGTGTATAGATAGAGATTTTTGTAATTGTGTGCTTCATCCACAAATAGCTTATCTACACCCAGTTCCTCGAAAGTAATAACATCGTCTTTCTTAAAATCATCATTTAATTTTTCAAGCCTTGTTTCCAACTTTTTCTTTGTCTTTTCAAGCTGTTTTACCGTATAGTTCTGATTTCTGTCATGCTTATATTCCTCAACATAATTTATGATTTCATCAATCTGATCCTGAATATGCTTCTCTTGATATTCCTTACTCATCGGAATTTTTTCAAACTGCGTATGCCCGATTACTACCGCATCGTACTCTCCTGTGGCAATTCTTCCGATAAATCTCTTTCTGTTCTTCGGCTCAAAGTCTTTTTTATCTGCCACCATAATATTTGCCGATGGATATAACTGCATAAATTCTCTGCCTATTTGACCTGTTAGATGGTTCGGTACAACAAGAGTGATTTACTGCACATTCCAAGCCTTTTACTTTCCATTGCGGAAGCCACCATTTCAAAGGTCTTTCCGCTACCAACCACATGGGCAAGAAGCGTATTTCCTCCATACAAACTTCTTGCAATAGCATTTCTCTGATGAGGTCTAAGCTCTATTTTAGTATTCATTCCCTCAAAGGATAGGTTACTGCCGTCATATTCACGATTTCTGATGGAGTTAAAACGCTCATTATATAGCTTTACAAGCCTGTTTCTTCTTTCCTGAGCATTAAATATCCAGTTCTTAAATTCTTCCTTTATAAGCTCCTGTTTCTGTCCTGCAAGAAGCGTTTCCTTTTTATTTAATACAGAAGTTTTCGAGCCGTCCGGATTTACAATCTGGTCAAATACCTTTGTTTCTTTTAAGTTCAGTGCATCTTCAATCAGCTTATAGGCATTTACCCTTGAGGTGCCGTAGGTCATCTCTGCAAGGTCATTTCCTCTGTCCCTGCTCTTTCCTTCTACATTCCATTCACTTGTCAGATTTGAAAATTTAACCTTAATATCCCATTTGGCATATCCCGGAGTTTTCAGCGTTTCAAAGATGAATTTTTCAATATCTATTATCGGTATCCATGTTGCACCAAGTCTTACATTGATTTCACTTGCTTCAAGCTCCTTTGGCAAAACTTTTGTAAGCTCTGCCTTTTGGTATTCCAATCGGTTCATCTCATAGCTTATCAGCTCTTTTCTTTTCCATCTTCCGCATAGCCAAGATGAGGTAGCTCTCTTTCCGTTTGTCTAAGTTTTGATAGATAACTGTCAACAATCGCAATCTTTTCTCTGATATTCCCTGATAGGTACTCATCTTTTGTTACATAGCCATATTTATATGAATTACTGTCATTTGCACAGGCAAAAGGTAAATCCCCATCCTCCAAGTTAAAGGATAACGGTCTGTAAAAGTTTTGTTCTTCTCTGATATTTAAGTAGATTTCTCCTCTAAGTTCTTCTATCAAAGTAGGTCTGTCTTTTCCTGTAAGACTTCCCATATAGTCAAAGTCCACATAACCTTTTTCAGACATAGATAACACAAGAGCTTCAAGGGAAGTGTCTACATGGTCGATTGTCTTTGCCTTTGTGATTGTTCTTTTTGAAAAAATATCTCCCTTTGCCTTAAAGTTTTCTTCTTCATCAAGGATTTCTATGGAGGAAACAAGTGGAAAATTACTATCTTCTTTTAAGACTCTGGTATTACTTAGGTTATTGACATACCCATGCTTTTTAGAAAAACTGTCATAGACTTCATTGAGCTTTTCTTGAGCTTTCTTTACCTCATCATCGGAATAGTCCTCTTTCTGCTTGTAGATAACATCTTTAAGGGCAGTATTCAGTTCAAGATAGTCCTTAATCTTTTCCTTATTCTTATCCGTTATCTCTTTCTTGACGAAAAGGGAGTTTTCTCTGTAATAGACTTCATCATCAATAACGGTATAGGAAAAGTTCTTAACATCATCCGTTGCAGGCATTGTGCTGATTTCATCATCAAGCAGTTCTATTTCCTCATACTTTGCGTTCTTTGATATTTCTGTGCCTGCTTTTGTAAGAAGTTCCTTTATGTCTGTATTTTCTTTCGGCAGGCAAGCTATTGTATTCCCAAATCTTCCAGATATTTCTTCCATAGAACCAAGCACCTGTTCAGGATGATCAACAAAGTATTTGTTATATAAAAGCCCGTTTTCATCTTCAGCAAGATGAATCCAGTCCTCATCTCTTTCTCTGATACTGTCTCTTTTCTTTAGGAATATAATATCTGAGGTTACTTCTGTTCCGGCTACGCCCTTAAAGGTATCATTTGGAAGTCTGATTGCCCCTAAAAACTCTGCTCTTGCTGCAATGTATCGTCTGACGCTTTCATCCTTTTTATCCATTGTGCCACTTGATGTAATAAAGGCGATAACACCACCATTTCTTACTTTATCAATGGACTTGGCAAAGAAATAATCGTGAATAAGGAAGTTATTTTTGTTATAATCCGTGTCATTTACCTTATATTCTCCAAAGGGAACATTACCGATAACTGCATCAAAAAAGTTATTGGAAAAGGTAGTTTCTTCAAATCCCTTAATTTGCACTTCACTTTCAGGATATAAGAGTTTTCCAATACGACCGCTTACTGAGTCAAGTTCAACGCCATAAAACTTTGACCTACTCATTTCATCGGGAAGATTACCGATAAAGTTTCCAACTCCCATACTTGGCTCTAAGATATTACCGCTCTTAAATCCCATACCTGCAAGTGTCTTATATACGCTGTCAATCACTGTTTTCGGTGTGTAAAAAGCTGTTAGGGTAGACTCTCTTGCAGCTTCATATTCAGATGGTGATAAATTTTCCTTTAAGAAACTTCTTGCAGCTTCCCATTGTCCTTCTTTACTTTCGTCAAATACATCAGCAAGTCCGCCCCAACCGACATACTTTGAAAGGACTTCCTGAGCGTTAATATCTAAATCTCTCTCACCTCTTTCAATTCTATTTAACATAGAGATTGCTTCAAGGTTGCTATTCAGTCTCTCACTTGGAGATAACTTTCCGGGAGCGTTTCTTCTGTGATTTTGAAGTTATGAGCATCAGCTTTCTTTATTTCTACTTCCTCAATAGTCTTTTCAGGGTTCGTATAGGTTATATTTTGAAATAGCCTATCAAGGTCGCTTTCAAGACGATAAAGAATTACATCGGAGCCTGTTGTCATACCGCCAAGATATTCGGTATTGTCCTTAACCGTTACTGTCTTTAGATTATTTCCCATATCATCAAAGCGTGTGATGGTATAGTTTTTGTCCTTATATTTAACTTCATCACCAACAATAAAATTCGGTCTTTCAAGGCTTATCTGCTTTAATAAGTCCCCATTATCTTCAAAGGCTATAATCGGGATTTGACGATTTCCACTTCTTACCGGATCAAGCCATAAATCATTTCTTCCTGTGATTTGATTTTTAGCAATCTCCCTTACAGTGTATTCTTCATGGTTGAAATAGACTGTATCATCTTCTTTAACTGTAAATTCATCGGTAAGGCTTTCCTTTTCTTCATTAAGCTCTACTTCTTCTCTTTCTTTGAGGTAATCAAATAGCGTTCCTTGAACAGGTGTTGCAGCTATTCTTTCTTCTACTTCTTCAGGTGCTTCAAGCTCTGTTTCTTCTTCAAAACTAAGTTCTCCGTTAAATACCGATTGAAGCTCCTGCTCATCCATCTGCTTGACAAGCTCTGTATTTTTAAGTTCTCTAAAGGTCTTTGGAAAATCTTCTAAAATAAGCCTCTGGGCATTTAATTCTTTCAACTCTTCAATACTGAAATATCCCCATTCAGGTTCAATCCCAAGTACAAGTCCAAAGGCATCTCCACTTTCTCTATCATACTCCGTCATATACCAAGTCCAATTACTTCTAAACGGAATGATATATGTAGCATGAACCTCTTTATCTGCTAAAGCGACATCTTCCTGTGCATAAAGCTCAGGCACTCTTTCAAGCATTTCATCAGTCATTAAGTTTTCAGGATCATCTTTAGAATAATATTGTGGTTCTTTTGCTTCTTCTATCTCTGAATTACCTTCTATTTTTTCCTCAAGATAAAGATTTTTAGAAAGCAGCTCATCAATATGCTTTGCCACACTTGACCAAGTAAGAAAAACATCACTGCAATCTTTCTTCTGTAATTTAAGTCCCTTAGCATCGTGCCATTCATCACTTCCCATTGCCCCTGAAACAGCATGAGAGCTTCCCCCGATGCCATACTCATCTTTTAGGAAATTAGCTTTTTCTTGAAGTGTATGGTTTTCTTTGAAGAATTTGGTGATTCGCTCTTTTCCCTTATCTATTCCGCTTCCTCTTGAAATTGCAGCAAAGACTTCATCTTCTGTAATAAATGGATTTGCTTTAGGAAGCTCTATCAGATTGGTACTATATTCCTTTCGTGGCAGCTCAAGTTCCTGTAATCTCTGATAAAGGCTATCTACCTTGTGGTAGTGAAATCTTAGTGCATCTCTATTTTCTTTATATCCTGCTAAAAACCTGCTGTATTCTTTGATTGTTTCTTTCAGATACTCAGGATTTTTTAATGCCTCAGACAATTTTTTCGTTTCTTCCGGAAAGCCACCACCTCTTTCTATAAAATCAAAATATCCCTGTGCTTTTCCTTCTTCGCTTAAATCGTGATATAGATACCATAGGGATTCTGAAATTCTATCTCTTTCATAATCAAGGGATTCAGAAAGTTCTACATTTGTGGCAAACTCTCCGGTTTCCAAAAGCTCATTTATCCTACTTGCTGCATCATTCCAGCTTAAAATTTGCGTATCATCTTCTCTTGCTGAAGTCCCATAAGCTAAATGAATGCCTTTATCCGAATACCAGGAAGATACTTCTCTTTCATCAATGTAAAATCCGTTTCCGCCTCTAAATGTATCTTTGAGGTATTCTCCCAATTCTCCATTACTTTTTCCTTTAGAAAACTCTGCAATAACAGGAAGTCTACTTCCATCGTGATTTCCTCCGTTAATAAGGACAGCATCTATATCCTTCTGAGTTAATGGAATGGTAAGTCTCATCTGTCCGTAAGTATTTTCGGGTAAAGAAAAAGAAGCCTTATCAGCTTCTCTTATCTCTACCTCAGTATTATCTTTTAAATTTCCACTACTTCCTTGATCGTCATTTCCTTTAGAGCTGAAATCATCGCCCCATACTGCGGATCGTTCTCGTCCTCTATCTTCCAAGCTGCCATCAGTTTCGGTTTTTCTGTTCTCATAAAGTCCATCGCTTGTTTTTGAATATCCATCAGGTGTCCTGTCAGCTTCTTCTCCTTGTATAGATCTACTAGCATCTCGAAATGGCGCTGCTCCTCGCTCTCTGAAAGATAAGTGAGTCTCATCACTGCGTAAATCGGATTCGGGAATTCTTTCATGAAATCCGTCTGTTCCTCCAAGCTGTTTAGTGTATTCTCCCTGATTTTCTCTATTATCTCGTCCGTACTCTCCATTTCGGAGAACTCGCTCGTTTTCATTTCTTTTCTGATCATCTCGTCGAAGTACATTTTCTTCTACCTCCTCAATTTCTTCTCTAATCTTATTATATCCTGCTTCTTTACCTCTTAAAACTTCTTTGTCAAGCTCTTTACTTTTCTGAATGGTCGCATCAATGATATTTCCGCTAATATCCGATACGGTTTCACCAAGACTCATAAAAGATATGCTATCAAGTCTTTCAAAATTTTCTCTTAAAAGTTCACTATCCATAGGATAATCAAGCTGAAACCTTGAAGATATCGCATAGCTCACTGATTCTCTCACAAACTTTGTAAAAGATATTCTATTCTCATCGGCTATTCTAAGCTCGTTCATAAGACTGTCTATCTTTTCATCTCCGTAAAGCCTGCTTAAAGAAAAGATATTTTCTAAGGTGCTTTCACTTTCCTCATAGCCCTCATTTTTTATCATTTCCTTTAAGACATCCCTATGAGCTTCCTTATCAAATCTCCAAAGATTGACCTCATTGACATCCCTGTTTCTTGAAACCGTCTGGCTTATATCAAAGATATAGTCCACCTTCTTGTATGTGCCGTAGTCCTCCAAAATTGGGATACCCTTTTTACCTCTCATAACGGTACGGTTAAATCGTTCCCTCCAATAGTCGAACTTGGCACAGGCTGTCGCCTCAGGATTTCTATCATAGATACTAAGCTGACTTCTAAAGTCATATCTCTGATTGTTTCCGACAACCTTTAGTAGCTTCAGATATTCTGCTTCACTTTGAAGCACATCTTGTTTTACAAGCTCCAAAATGTTATGAAAATCATTTATTCGCATTTTTACCTCCTTCTTTTTTCCAAACAAAAAAGGTGGTTAGATTTTACTCTAATCACCTTTAAATTCTATGTGCTGCAACTTACTGCAACTTAATTTTTCTGTTTTGACTTACTAAAAATCCTTATTTTACTAGGTTTTATCTCCCATTCATACTGCATAAATCACGATTTTGCAACTTACTGCAACTTAAATCAAGCCCAAAAAGGAATATACTTCATATATCTCGGAGCTGTATTTTCATCAACTGGCTTAATAAGTTTGGCTTCTAATGTATCTTTAATTATCCTCGATGCTTTATATTTATCTTTATCACTTATATCAAATAATTCTCTGAGCGAATTATTCGTTATACTCTCTCCATTGACATAGACAAAGCAAGCCTGCATATAACAAGTTCTTATTCTATCTTCTTTACTAATCAAGTCAAAAGGAGCTTTCAAATAGAGAGTTACTTTTGTGAATTTATCACTTTGATTTTCGATTTTAGGAGCAAGCATAGAATTCTTACTTGTCGCATATACTATCTTATCAAAACCACTTCCTCTTTCTTCACAAATCCCACATTTGTGCATAAATCCTGCAAGATTTTCATTTCTTGAAATCGGAACTGTATCAACAATGCGGTCTATCGAAACCAATGGCGAACCTGCATTTGAAAATTCTATCCTATCTTTGAATAACTCAACCATAGGACTTGTCCCTTTTTGTTCAATAGCTTGATGAATCATGATATTGGCAATTAACTCACGAATGGCTATCTCCGGATAACCCAACTTGGTTTTTCTTATAGAGTCTTCAATTATCTCTTCCTGTGGAATGACAGTCAAAACATAATCTACAATTTTCTCATATGAAATAGCATAACCTTCACTGAATACTTTTTCCCGTATCGTGTCAAGTCTATTGTTCTCTTTATACCAAATTACTCTTATAGATTTATGAGCTAAACCCTCAAAATTCTTTAAATCTCTTGAAATAAGTAATGCTCCTAAATTAGTAATATCATAGCTTCCGGAATCATTTCTTTTTATAAACTTTTCATTAGTAAAATCATCCAATATTTTATTGTTATTTTGTGGTAATGCAAACCCCATCTTTTCATAATATCCCGCTACATTCAGTACATCTAACACCTCATGAAACGAAATATTATCTTTTGCATTTCTTAATTCAAACGGAGTTGTATCAAAAGCTGCCCATAGAGATCTCTCTTTATCAGGATATTCTTTCAACTTCTTCTTATTTGTTCCAATTCTAATATACTCTTCACCTGAAAACTTAATTGGCTGCTTTTCTGCACATGGAATTTCGAGTAATACTACATTTTTATCCTCAATTTCTGTTTTATAAAATCTGAAGTCTATTCTTGGATTTGTCATTCGAGATAACCATGCTTCAAGTTCTTCCGAACCTTTTTTACTCTCCCTATAATCAAATGTAGTTCCTACAATTTTATGTGTATTATCATCAATACCCCAGAGTAAATATGCTTTAGGTCTTCCCCATAAAGTTGCAGAATTACCCAAAGCAGAAATATACTCACCTATCATCTGAGGTTCATCGTTATTATGCTTAAATTCAACCCATTCTGTTTCACTTGGCAAAGAAATCAACTCTCTGATTAAATTTTTTATATAATCTTGATTTTTTATTGCCATCTTAATTCTCCTAACAATTACAAATAAATTGCTTATATTATAGCATTTTTAGAGGATTTTTTCCACTCTGAAATTAGTTACCTCTTACTTTGCGTATGTCAGAACAGCCTCTTTTAGCTCATTTTCAATCGCTTCTAAAAATTCTTCCTTTGAAGATTTTCCCTGAGCAATATCCGATAATTCCATTTCCCATTTTGCGGTTGTTTCTGCTGATTTAAAGGTATCGGATACTATTGTTACAAGGCTAATCCCTTTATGCGTGGCTACAAGATTTTTCTTATCCCTTTCTACAAAGCCCTTAAAGATTAGATTTTCAATAATTCCTGCCCTTGTTGCAGGTGTGCCAAGACCTTTTCTTTCCACTTCTACACCTTTTTCAAGAGCGTCATTTCCCGCAATCTCCATAGACTTTAGAAGCGTATCTTCTGTAAAGTGCTTGGGAGGTTGGGTAAATTTTTCTTTAATCTCTTTATTTTCAATGTTTAAAGCATCATCAACATTTACATTAGGAAGTTCTACATCCTCATTCTTCTTGGACTTATACTCTTTAAGATATTTTGTAAACCCCTCGTCTTTAATTACCTTTCCTGAACTTGTAAATTCAAAGCCGTCAAATTCAGCTACTATCTTCGTTATATTTTCAATGAGTGGATAGCCTACACTTGCGTGAAATTTATCGGATATAAGGAAATAAACTTTTGCTTCGCTTGGAGGAAGCTCCGAAACATCTTCCTTTAATGAACTGATTGTCGGAATAATCGCATGATGATCCGTAACCTTTTTAGAGTTAAATACCGTCTTAATACGCCCTGTGTCAAAGTCATTCTTACCCAAGATGTTATTGACCGTACTTACAATCATATCTTCCGTTAAACATCTGCTGTCTGTTCTTGGATAGTGATGAGCTTTTTCTCATAAAGGCTTTGGGCATAATCAAGTGTCTGTTTAGCACTATATCCGAAATACTTATTGCACTCTCTTTGAAGTGTTGTAAGGTCAAAGGGTAAATCAGGTTTAGTAATCTTTTCTTTCTGAATGACATCGGTTATTTCAATCTTATCGCCTACTAAACTTATAAGCTGTTCAGCAGCAACTTCATCATCAATTCTGTCTGTGGAGAGTGTAAATCCATTCATAGAAAGCTCTACTGTGTAATATTTTTCTTTCTGATAATTTGCTATCTCATCATCTCTTTTTACAATCATGGCAAGGGTAGGTGTCTGCACTCTGCCAACACTGTAATTCTGCTGATACAGACAAGAGTAGAGCCTACTAATATTCATTCCGACTAACCAATCCGCAATAGCTCTTGCCTGTGCTGATTCAAAGAGATTATCATAGTCTTTTCCGTCTGTTAGGTTATCAAAACCCTCTTTAATGGCACTATCTTCCATTGAAGAAATCCAAAGGCGTTTCATCTTCTTTTTACAATTCACTTGATTATATACAAGTCTAAAAATACTTTCTCCCTCACGACCTGCATCGCACGCATTGATAACCGTATCAACCTCCTTATCATTCATCAGCTTTTTAAGGATGTTAAACTGCTTCTTGGTTGCCTTTGCTACTTCATACTTGTAGTCGCTCGGAATAATCGGTAAATCAGCCATATTCCACTTGGCGTACTTTTCATCATAAGCATCCGGATTTGCCATTTGGATTATGTGTCCAACGCACCAGCTCATCCTATATCCGTTTCCTTCATAATATCCGTCTTTCTTTTTATTTGCTCCAATGACCTTTGCAATGGAGATTGCAACACTCGGCTTTTCTGCAATAACTAACTTCATCTGTGTTTTCCTCCTGTTATAAATCAAAATAGGGCGAAAGATGTTACTCTCCCGCCCTGCATTTGCACCAAATACTGTATTGTTTTTGATGCAGCATTACTGCTCATCTTCTGCTTCATCTGCATCATTTGTTTCTTCTTCACTTTCAGATTCAGAAAAGAAATCATCATCTTCCTCCTCTAAGGCTTCAAGTTCTTTATCTTCTTTCTTTCAAAACCTTAAAATAGTAGCCTGCTCCTAATGCACCACCTACTACAAGAAGCAAAATAATATAGGTTCCTAAATTACTCTTTTCGTCCTTCTTCTCAGGCTTTACTTCTTCCTTAACAGGTTCTTCTTTTACTACTTCCTGCTTTGGTGCTTCTTTTTTCTCTACCATGTTTAAGAGATCATCTTCAGATACTTCCGTAAGAAGCATTACATTCTCACTATCTTCATCATGATTGATGATTAAATGAAAGGTCTTACCGTTTTTAGTTTGAAAGGTAATAAACTGCCTTGCATCAGCGGAATATTGATCCGTTTCTTTGTTATCGCTGCTATCCCTATGGTGAATCGGGTAATCTTTATTCGCATTATCCTTATTTTCCGTAACGGAAGCTCTTGCCTTTGACGGTGCAGAAGCTACTCCCTTATTGGTATTTACACTCTTACTTGTGCCATCCATAGCTGAATCTTGGCTGTTATTGTTAGCAGGCGTTTTAGCTGTCAGCTTATTAGGATAACGAATTTCCTTTTCTTTATCTTTTGATTGTTTAATATTTTCATCTTTTGTAGTATTTCCAAAACTTGTCTTTGGTTCACTTCCCTTACCTGTATTTACAAGTGCCTGAGAATTTCCTGAACTTGTTTTTATACTGCTATTTGGTGGAATTGGTGTAACAACATTAGATGATGCCGGAGCTTTATTCACTTCATTAGCCTTTTTTTCAAGATCTTTAATCTTTTCATTTAGCTTGTCCATTTCCTTTTTAATATCAGAAGATAAATCTTTGTTATCCTTTTCTTTTTTCAGTTTTTCTTTCAGACTTTCAATTTCATCTTCAAGAGCTTTGATTTTTTCCTTCTGCTTATCGCTTAACTTATCTTTATCCTTAATCTCACCATTTAGCTTATCAAGCTCCCATTTAAGTTCTTTTGCCTGCTTTTCCATCTTGGAAATATCCTCTTTGGAAAGCTCTGTCTGCGTTTCCTTATCCTTAAGTTCAGCCTTTGCTATATTACGGATAATCTCATCTTTTCCATCTCCCTTTACCTCATAAAACAGAAACTCATCAATGAATTTCATATCATCTGGGAGCATTGGAAGATCTCCGCTATCAATAAGTTGTCCTTTCTCAGCCTTTATCTTTTCTTCCTTAAAGACCTTTTCATCTTCAAAGATATACCTTACATTTACTTCAACTTCCGTTTGAACAGCTTCGTTTTTTGTTGGAGCTTCAGATTTTTGCTCCTGTGCATAAACAACCGTCCAAAGACCTAAAATACAACTAATACTTACAATTACCGCAAGTGCTACCGTCCAAAACTTATTATTCTTTTTCAAACTGGTTTTCATTTGTTTTTCTCCTTTTTATTTCTGCTTTTTTTGTCTGTTTACCTTTGCCATCAAATCGCTGATTGTGATGTTATTCTTTCTGCAAATGGCAATGATCTCTTCATTTTCAAGCTCTTCTTCACGAATGAATAAAGGCTCCAATTCTTCATCAATCAGAGCCTTTTTATCATTTAACTTCTTTATTCTGTTTTTTACTGCTATCAGTTCCTTTTTTTCAAATTGTTACCTCCTATTTCTTTACATTTTGGCGGAAAAACCGAATCCTACGGGATGGTGCTTACAAAAATGTTGCTATCCAATCATCTAAGGTAGTTACTCTTATTCGACCGATGTTATCAATCACTTTTTCCATCTCCAATGTAAATACCTACATGACCATAGGTAAGCCCTGCACTGCTTCCGCTACTGCTGCTTTCGACTGCCACAAGCATTCCGACCTTTAGCTTTGACCTGTCTGATGTAAAGGTATAGTTTCGGTACATATCACAGGCATTCCCACCTATATATCCAAGTCCTGCATTTTGATAGACCTGTGATACCCACATGGCACACCATCCTGCACCCGGAGATGGCGTAATGTATGCAGCATTAACAATCTTCTTTTGTACTTCCGTAGATGCCTCATACTCTTTTCCACCGCCGATACCTCCATTTGCACTGATAAGGTCAGAATTACCAAAGGCTTCTCTCATATTGCCTTGTGCAAGGAACAAGGCTTCATAATGCTTTAGATTATCGGGATAGTTTGCAAAGAACTTTCGGATAATGCTGTCCATCTCTTTTTTATGAAGCGTTACGATGAGTTTTTTATACTCATAAGGTTCTTCGTGGCTTTCTGTATATTCATTACCATCTTCATCGGTATAGTTTTCTGTAACTGTCCTGTATCTGATTTCAATTTCTTCCCTATACTCAAGGTCATACATGGACTCAAATAATTCTTTTAATATGGATTCTACTTCCGATACACTCTTTACCTCTCCGCACCTTGATGTAATGTAGGATAAAAGCTCATGGACATTATGACCGATGTATTCTGTATTATTTAAGATATATTCATCATATCCAGGATAATTTTCTTTCACATGGTCAACTTCACTTTGAAGCTCACCCTCCATATCTGAAAATTTCTGATTGATTTCACTTAGGACATTTGGCTTTGATAAATAGCTTGTTGTAAGCACAGAGCTTGTAGAGTTCATAAAGCCTGTCATTCCCGTTCCTGCAAAGTTAATCACAAAAGTCCCTAAGATAATGATACCTATGAAAATAAGCATTAGTCCTTTTGCTTTTCGGATAATCATATCCTTTGAGCTTTTCAGTGTTCCGATAAGTCCCTCTTTAATTCGATCTCTAAGCCTTGACTTATTCTCACGAGAAATTGCTGCCTTTACCTGATTTCCTTTGAAATCTTTTATAGGCATTTGCTCTTTTATACTCATCCGTCTTTTTCAGTTCCTTTTTGGCATCACGAAATTCCAACTTTGACTTACGCTTTCTGATTTTATAGTCCTTATTTGTAAGGTCATAGCCTCTTTTAGCTCTTTTCTTATCAGAATACTTCTTTATGCCATGAATGAGCTTGGAGCTTGTATCTGCTGTCTTTTCTCCTGCTTCCACTCCTTGATTTTCATCACTTCCATGAGATAAGTAATCTCTTACGGTTTCACTTCCTTTAGCAAGTCCTGAAAGGGCAGATACTTTTACCATGTCTTTTTTTAGCTTTTTCTTCTGCTCTTTATAAATACTGCTATGAACTTTTTTGCTTGCAGTATCTTTTCCAGTCTTTTTATCTTCAGGCTTATTCTCCTTTAACACATCATCCTTTTTCCTTGTATAAAGGCTTTCGGTATAGTTTTTCCTTTTATACTTGCTCTTTTTAACCTTATGATTTTTAGATGGATTTTCTAATGATTTTTCTTTTTGTGGTAGATTATCCTCTACATCATAGGTTGATTCAAAGTAGTCGCTATCCCTAAAGTCATTGTCGTATCTGTCTATAATCCCATCATTATCAAGGTCTTTTCCTAAAGGATCATAGATTTTTCCATCCTTAACCTCCGTAATATAATCTGATCTTCCCGTTTCAATTGCAGAATTTACGTCTCCCTTATCTGAAGCTCTATATTTTTCGTTTCTCTTGGATGTTCCATAAGACTTTTCATTATCAGCACTTACCTTACTTGTTTTTTCATGCACTTTATCCTGAAACCGTTCTTTCTCATGAACGATTTTACCTCTGTAATCATCGTTATGTTTTAGCTTACTTTCTTCAGGTATCGTATCTGTTTTACTATGAAACATCTCTCTTTCAAGGCTTGCCTTATGCCTTTCCTTAAAATCCTTTTTCAGCTTCTTTCCCATAGGCTACCTCACTTCTTCCGGCTTGGTAGTCATCTTCTGATATAAAATTGTATCTTTCGGAAACTTATCAATGAAAGGCACAATGGTATTTCCAAAGAATAGTAGTCCCTCACCCTCATTGGAGTTGGTAACATATCTAAGCTGAGGAAGTGAGATTTTAAGTTTTCTTGCAAGTATCTCTCTATCTCCTGAAGCCTGATTTAGCATTAAGACAAAGTCTGTATTGTCAAAGATATTTTCTATCTCCTTACTCATAAGTAGGTCTTTGACATTCTGCGTAATACCTGTTGGAATACCTCCCCATTTACGAAATCTTTTCCAAATCTCTACGGAATAGGATGCTGTCTGCTCATCTTTTAAAAGCAAATGGAACTCGTCGATATAGTACCTTGTAGACTTGTTTCCTCTGTTTTGTGACACCTTATTCCACACCTGATCCTGAATAACAAGCATACCGATTTTCTTTAGCTGACTTCCAAGTTCTTTAATATCAAAACAAAGGAGCTTCTTATTCAAATCCACATTTGACCTGTGATTAAAGACATTAAGAGAACCTGATACATAGATTTCCATCTCTGTTGCCAGCTTCTTACCAACCTTTTCCTCCTGTCCTTTTAACATATCGTATAGGTCTTGCAGTATTGGCATATTACAAGGCTCTGGGTTTTCAAAATACTTTTCATAAATCTTAGGTAGGCATCTATCTATAACGGACTTTTCTTCTGCTGTAAGACCACTACCGCCTACTACAAGCTCAAGCATACTCATAATAAAGTTTGCCTTGTCTTTCAGCGGTGCATCCCCATCCCCGTAGTTCATGTTTATATCAAGAGGATTCAGGTAATCCTTCGACTTACTGCTGACCTTAATGACTTCTCCCTTAAACTGCCTTACGAGGTTTCCATACTCTCCTTCCGGATCGCAAATAATCACATCATCATCTGTTACTAAAATCGCATTTGCCATTTCTCTTTTGGCACTGAAGGATTTACCGCTGCCTGGAGTTCCGAGGATTAGACCGTTTGGGTTCTTTAATTTCTTTCTATCTGCCATAATCAGGTTATGGCTTAGGGCATTTAGTCCGTAGTAAAGACTATTGCTTGAATTGATAAAAAGCTCCTCTGTGGTAAATGGCATAAATACTGCCGTTGATGAGCTTGTCAAGCCTCTATCTATCTCAATCTTATTTACACCAAGAGGCAGCACGCTCACTAAACCTTGTTCCTGAGAATGGTCAAGTCTTTTCAGCTTACAGTTATGCTTATTTGCAATGGAGCTTATTTGAGCAATTGTGTTATCGAGCTTTTGCACTGTCCTTGCAAAGTTCATAAAGACGATACTTACCACAAACATTCGCTCATCTCTTGTCTGTAAGTCTTTTAATAGGCTCTTTACATCTTCTCCGTAAGTAATTAAATCACTTGGAAGAATGTCCATGTCATAGCCTGACCTTACCGCCTTTTTGTTTTCCTCAATTCGCATCTTATCAATATCGGTGTTTTTTCTTTTTACCATCTTAATGGCTTCTGACTGATCAATTGCCTTAATATGAAAAGAGATATTGATGTTATCATCAATATCCAAAAACTCAGATAGCATACGGTCAGATAGCTCACTTGCAAGGATTTGAAAGTGGCTGACTGCACCGATAAATTTTCCAAACTTAAAATATCTGCTTGGCATAAAGTTAAATTCATCAGGAGCAATATATGTCTTGGTGCTTTCTCTTTTCTTTAAGTCCTTATAGGAAAACTCAAAGGTCTTATTCGGATTTAATATATCGTGAAGTATCTTTAGCCTTTCTTCTCCTGTAAGACTTTCAGCACGAACCCCCATACTTTTGAGATTAGACAATATATCTATCTCCAGTCTTTCAAGTTTTGATGTAGCCTGCTCTAAATTGTCTGCTTCTACTGTAAAGGTTATATATTTTGATTTTTTAAGTCCGTTATTTCCCTTTACAATCTGACTTTTAAGCATCTCTCTAAATTCAAAGCGTATATCGTCGAAACCGTCCTTTTTATCCGGTATCTGAATTGCCGACTTCATTTCTTCGTTTCGTCCGAGCTGATTGATATATGAAAACTCAATGCTGATACTTGGATCAAAAGAGTTTAGGAAGTTTGCAAACTGATTAAAAATCAAGTCCCTATCTTCATCTAAGGCAAGCTGATAGTTGATGTCCTGAAAGGCTATACTTTTACTGAAGTGCTTTTCATCAAGCTGGCATATTCCGCTTTTTAAAAGCCTTAGATAGGGAATGGTATCTTCTACCGTATATCTTTTCGGTTCTTTCTTAAAGATAAGGTCAAGGATTCCTCCCTTATCTTTTTTTGACTTGCAATTACTTTTCTTTAAGTCCCGCTTTTGACTTCTCAATGCCTTTTCGTTTTGCATGAGTTTTATTTGCTGAATTTTTCTTTTCTTGTCCAAGGTAAACCTCCTTTCTCACTCTCTTTTGCGGTTGATAAAACTTATGAAGATAAATGTACTTAAAGTATTTCTCAAATGTCAGTCCGTCTTTTTCAAATAGTGTGATGAAAAAGATAGGAAGCGTGGATACGATAAGAAATATGACAGCTATGTCATTTGGCACAAACTTCCTCATAAATAAATAGACTGGTATTCCAACCAGTCCTGCAAGTATGAAGCCTATGAGCTGCCTTTTTGTAAGGTTAAAGGCTACCTTTGTCTTTACCTTCTTTAAGTCCTTGGGTATTGGTACATACGCCATAGCTTACCTCCCATCTTCTTTGTCCTTTGGCAGCTCCTCAAAGTGTTCATATACAGATCCGATTTCATCCTGAATAATTGCAAGTTGTTCATCTATATTCTTGTTATATCTTTGCTGCATTAGGTAAAAATCATTATGGCAGCGACCGATGTCATCTATTTTTTCTTCCAAATCCTCAAGCCTGTTATGAATCCTGATTCTATCAATTACCGCCATAATACCTGCGACTATTATTACTGCTGTAAATGTTGTTTTTCTTTTATCCATACTATCTTTCCTTTCTTTTAGTGTGCATTTAATATGCTTTTGGCCAGTGTTCCGCTCTTTAGCATCATTAACCCCAGCAAAACCGCATAGCCAAGTATCGTCATGGTACTTGTGTGTATATCTGTTATCTTAATCGTCTTAACTAAAACTGCGTAAATTCCAAGACAAACCATTAAAAAGAGTCCTTGTAGTCCAAGTGCAAATAGTCCTTTGATGTAGTTTGTTCCAATCTGTCCCACTCCTTGTTTCCCATTGTGGCAAATGGAATGGCTGAAACCGATGAATAAACATAAATCTCAAACATTCTTCCGTAAACTACAAGCATAATCACAACGGATATTACCTGTATAGCAACCTTGATGAGTGAGGTTTCAAAGAGAATCATGACAAGTTCTCCAAGACCCTTTTCTTTTAGGGTATCCATCATTGCCACTATCTGATCTCCGGAAACGGTGGCAGAGGTATTTATTACCCCTGCCGCCTTATTTACCATGTGCTGTGCCACATCAAAAACTGCCATTGAAAACTCAAAGGCATGGGATACTAACCATACAGCAATCCACATCTTGATGATGTACTTGAAAAATTCAAAAGTATCTGTATCGTGCATATTGTTCTTTTGCATTACCATATTGATAAGCTCGATACAAAGAACTGCTGTGATGATTAGTCCCGCTATTGGAATGATAACGGAATCGTTAATGCTTTTGATAAAGGCAAATACATCTCCGTTCCACCCCATAGGCGTTTTACCTACATCTGTTGCAACTGCACCAACTTTATCGTTGATGTCAAGAAACATGGACTCTAAGTTTGCTTGAATACCGCCCAGTAGAAGCTCCTTAAAGAATTCTTCTATCTTGTCGAATATTCCAAACATCTAAGCTCTCCTTTTCTTCTTAATTGAGTACATTGGCAAGTAGTGGAATGAGCTTAAGTCCGATAAGAACGATCCCTCCTCCAGCCATAAGCTGCTTAATACCTTGGCTCTTAGCACCGGGATTGTCATTACCATATCCTTCCATCAAGTTGATAACGCCCCATGCTCCAAGTCCTGCACCTACTGCCATAACCAAAATCTTTAATACATTAACTGCCTGTGTAAAAAATGCCATAAGTTATTCCTCCTCATTTTCTTCTTTCTTTTCAATTTTGTTGTAGGACTTCACTACAAAGTTTTTGTAAGTCTTTCCCTCTTTTTCACGCTTCTTAAAGTAGCCAAAGATGTGGATTAAATCACCTTTTTCAAAGTCATTTGCCTTCTCTGCTTTTTCTCCATAGGCTGCACAGTTGATGTACTCCTTGCCTTTACCGTACTTTTTTACAAGCGTGAAGTTTGCAACTTCTACCATTTCTCCGTCTTTTTCAAAGTTTGAAAAAGTTGGTTCCGCCACTAAGTTGGCGTTGATGTTAATCATTTCTTGTTTCATCTTTTTAAATTTCTCCTTTTCATTTCAATAAAAAAAGCGACCAGAAGTATTACTTTTCCAATCGCTGATACTCTTACTATTTAGTTTTCTTTTAAGTGGGACTTCTGATCCTTATCATCTTGCCTCCTGATTTTGAATAAAAAAACAGCAAATCTTTTTAAGACTTACTGCATTCTTGTTATAACCGTTTCTCTATTTAATTTTGCTTTTCCTTTTCGCTTCATATAGCTTTCTATGTCAAACAAATTCTTCTTATCATAGTCCTCAAGTAATCTATAGTTCTTATGCTTTGTAATATCGTATTTATCTGAAAGAAAAGGTCTGACACCTCTAAGCTGAAAGATACATTTACTACCGTCCATTACAGTAATCTCATCTTGACTCATCAGTTCTTTGCCTGTCTTTTGGTAATTAAGTCCAAAGCTCTTTTGATTTGACCTTGTTTCCGATGTGTTATATAAATCTATCGTTTCTTTTCCCAGTGTTTCAGACAATTCTTTTAGTGTCGTTTTCTCCTTGCCACCAAGAAACAAGGTACTATCACAGTTACCTACGATTGTATCGGCATTATCCTTATAGATTGCCTTTAACTGAGATTGTGCTTGAAGTATGATACTTGCTGATATTTCTCTGGAACGGATTGTTGCTATAAGTTTCTCAAACTTTGGAATTAAGCCGATGTTTGCAAATTCATCAAGCAAGCATCTCACATGGACAGGTAATCGTCCGCCATATACATCATCTGCCTTATCACATAAGAGATTAAAAAGTTGTGAGTACATAATGGAAACTACAAAGTTAAAAGTATCGTCTGTATCAGAGATGATAACAAATAGTGCTGTCTTTCTATCTCCGAGGGTATCAAGCTCAAGTTCATCTTCTTTCATCAAGTCCCTAAGCTCTTGAATATCAAACGGAGCAAGCCTTGCACCACATGAAATAAGAATAGACTTTGCTGTTTCCGGCAGCCAATTTGTACTTTTTATATTGCTTCACCGCAAAGTGTGTAGGCTCTTTCTTTTCAAGTGCTTCAAAGAGTCTGTCTATCGGATTCATATAGGTTTCATCATCTTCTCTTACTTCTGAAGCATCTATCATATCCAGTAGTGTTGCAAAGTTCTTTTCTTCTCTTGGAGCTTCATAAAATATATAACCTATCAGAGCTGTATAGTAGAGTTTCTCGGCTTTAACCCAAAAATCCTCACCTGCTTTTTCTCCCTCTCCCTTAGTGTTCGCAATGATTGTCTGCACCAATTTGAGTATATCTTTTTCACTTCTCAGATAGGCGAATGGATTGTACTTCATACTCTTTTTGAAGTTGATGGTATTTAGGATTTTTATCTCATAGCCATTATCCTCAAGCATCTTGCCGCACTCAAGGACTATCGTTCCTTTCGGATCGGTTACACAATATGACGAGTGCATCTGCATAAGATTCGGTTTTACATAAAATCTCGTTTTTCCACTTCCTGATCCACCGATTACAAGCACATTTTTGTTACGAGCATATTTAGGATTAGCCGGTCTGCCATTCATGGTTAATCGTTCTGTTTGCGTAAGCAGGATATTGTTTTGAAACTTTTCATCCATATATGGCCCTATATCTTTTTTCGTTCCCCATCTTGCTGAGCCATACTCTTTCCCCTGTCTAAACTTTTTAGCATTTTTCCCTTTGGCATATACGATAATTTTGATTAAAACAGCTACTACCACGCCCATTATAATATCCGTAGGATGAAGGCTTGGAAGAAAGCTCATCGTATTAATCTCTAATATCCCTTGAAAAATTTTGTCAATAATATCGCCACCTATATATGCTCTTACATGATGTGAAAAGATATTACCTATATAGAAAAATGCAAGATAGGGAATGTTCTGCTTTAGAAACTTTACCTTATCTTGCACCTTAAATAAGCCTTTGATGTCCTTTAATATTTTATCTATCATAGGCTCTGCTCCTTTTGTTTATTCTTAACTTTATCTTTGGAAACAGAGTTTTTAGCCATCTCCTTGAACTTCTCAATATTCTTATGGATAGATTCTTTCCTTTCCATTTTCTTTTCTGATTCTGAAAGAGCGTGCTTAAATGCTTTATCCATAACCTTCATATCTTTAGCTTGAAAGAATACTGAGTATTTCCCACTTTCCTTATCTTTCATGACTGAAAACTTTACCCCATACCGATTAAGTTCCTTTTTTAGTTCCTTAAGCTCCGCTTCTTCAACCGGAATTTCTTCAAGCTGTCCTTTTTTAACCATATCTTTTAGCTTTACTTCATTTCCGTTAGCATTAACCAGCTTTTCAAGTCCTCCAAGTTTTTCTGCTTCTTTCATCAATTTCTTTAATAAGTTCAGAATTAGCTTTCCTGTTACTTTAGCAGCTCTAACTTCCATATTCAGCGTTTTTCTTGCTATTTCTTCATTGATCAACTTCTCTCACCTCCATTCAGCAGTCTGTCCTTATTCCGATTCAGTTTGTCCTTTTGAATAACCTTTCTAAAATCTTCTCCTACAACCATAACAGGAATACACATCTCTATGATTCTTGAGTAGATTCTTTGATACTCTACGCTATCCTTACAATTTGGATTGTGTCGTAGGAAAGATTAGTAGTGAAGATAGTCGGTTTCTGTTTTAAGTACCTGTTATTCACGATGTTATATACCTGTTCTTTGGCATAGCTTGTATCTCTTTCTATTCCCAAGTCATCTAAAATCAGAACGGAAGTATTTACAAGGGATTCAATATATGCGTTCTTATCAAAATCAAAACCTCCCTTTTGCAGCTCATTGATAATCTGTGCAAAATTTCTTATTTTAACGCCTATTTGATACTGTTCAATAAGGCTATTTGCAATGGAGCAGGCAAGATAGGTCTTTCCGCTACCTACTGAGCCATAAAAAAGAAGTCCGATATTTTCTTTTTTCATTTCCTCATAGTCTTTTACAAAGTTCTTTGCAATGATAAGGCTTTGATTTTCTTCTCCCTGATAATTTTCAAATGTGTATGACCACTGAATAATCGAGTTAAAGCAGCTACTCTTTAATCGTTCAATCTCCATCTGCTTTTGTCTTTCTTTTTCTCTTTCCTCTCTATCTCTGTCGCATTTGCAAGAAATCTTAAATATCATCTTGTTATCAAAGAACTCCATCACTTTTCCGTCTTTTCTTTCATGGCAAACTTTACAAAATGCGTGTCCATCCTTGATATATTCTTTTTCAGGATCGTAAGAATACTCTACATCTTCTATCATTACTTTTTCTAATTCTTTCATCATAGGTGTTCTCCTTTATCATATTCTTCCCATGTCAGGGATATTTGATGTTTTTCACTTCTTTTTCCTCTCCCCTGATCTTTATAAAACCAAGAAAGGATTGTCGCTTTATGGTCCTTATAGGTCTTTCCGGTGCTTTTGATATATGCAGATAATCTCTCAATGTAATTATCAAGCTGTGAGTTCATTATGATTTGTAAATCGGATATATCTTCTGCCGTTAAAAATACATTTTGAAATGTTCCAAGCCCGTTTTCACCAAAACTATATTCTCTCTTACTATACTTACTCTTATTATTCTCTATATAGTTAGAGTCAAGATTTTGAACTTCCTGAAGTTCATTTTCTTTACTTCTGAGGTTAAAATCTTTTACTTCTGAAGTTAAGTTTTTTGACTTCTGAAAGTCATTTTCTTTTACCGCTAATATGCTCATAAAGTCTTTAACATATATGACATTCGGCTTACCAAGCCCAAGCCTTACTCTTTCAATCAGTCCGATTCCTTTTTTCATATCGAGTTCATCTAATGTTTTTATAGCTGTCGGCTTTGAGATATTTCTTCTTCTCATAATTTCTTCAACAGTAAAATAGATAAATACTCTGCCTTCCTTGTCTATCCAGTTATTCTTAAAAGACATTCCTGTGCGTTTCAGAAGCATGGAATAAAGGATAATTGCTTCTGCTGATAAGCCCCGAAATTCTTCTCCATCAACTAATATCTCCGGTACTTTTAAGAAGTTAAATCTTTCCGCTTCTCTGTTATAGAAATAGTCAAAGTCCATCGCTTCACCTCCTCCCCAAAAAATTTGCAAAAGAAAAAAAGACGATAGTTTTTTTCTTCTATCGCCTTTAGTAACCGTTTTTTTATGAAATTTTTTAGATTGATTTTATTGCTTCATTGATTCCCTGAAGGAATGCTATAACAGCTACTCCGACCATCGGTATTCCATAAGGACTTAACAAAAATCCTAATACCAACGCCTCAATTCCAAGTGATATATCTTTTTGTATAAATGATCCTATTGCAGCAACGATACACATCAGCATCAAGAAATATAGAATAGTTGTTCCTATGCCGAGCAGGAATGTCAGAAATGCAGTGAGGATACTTAACAGCAATCTAATTGGAAATAAGATTATTTTTTTAATATCCATCTCATAAATACCCTCCATTTCTATTAAATCATCTTAAAATGCCTTAACGCATCCATGATAGCTTCCTCTTTTTCCGGTGTGCATTGTGGAATAACCTGTTTCTCTTTTTTTGATTTATTATAATGCTCCCTCAGTGCAATTCCACATTTCTTTTTAATCTGTGCAATATAGAGTGTCGAAACCTTTAAATCAAACTTTTCCAATATATATTTCTTGATTTGTGCATAAGTCGCTTTACTTTCAGCACTTGTCAAATCAAGCTCATCAAGCTTAATTTCAACATCTATATGTTTATCGACATCAAGTTTGGACAATAACGCTACCGTCTCAACATGGTGCGTCTGCGGAAACAGATCAACCGGTTGTACCTTTTTCAATTCATAGCCCAACTCTTGGTAGAGTTTGATATCACGCGCCATGGTGGCAACGTTACAGGAGATATAGGCGATGCGTTTAGCTCCTGTTTGGGCGCTTGCTTTGATAAAGCTTTCGGTTAAGCCCTTGCGGGGTGGATCGACCAAAATAACGGTTGGTTGGATACCTTCCTTGAGCCAATTCTTCATAGCATTTTCAGCTGTATCGCAGACATAGTGGGCATTGGTGATGCCGTTTAAGCTAGCATTCTTCTGGCTATTCTCCACGGCTTCTGGGATGACTTCTACGCCATAAACTTCCTTAACGTGTTTAGCAACTGATAGTCCAATAGTCCCAATTCCTGAGTAGGCATCAATAACCACATCCTCTGCTCTTAACTCAGCAAAGTCAATAGCTGTTTGATAGAGTTTCTCCGCCATTTCTGTATTGACCTGGTAAAAGGCTGGGCCTGATATTTGGAAATCATTTCCCAACATTTGATCGGTAATGTAGTCTTGACCATAGAGAACCCGCCATTCTTTCCTGAAAATCGCATTGGTATTCTGGTCATTGATATTCTGCATAACAGACACAATCTCTGGGAACTGCTTGATGGCTTGTTCAATCAACTGTTCAACTCGGAAAATTTTGGGACGAGTTGTCACCAAAATAACCAAGATTTGTCCTGAATGGTGACCGCGACGTACAACAAGGTTACGAATCAAGCCAGACTGTTCCTTCTCATCATAGGGTTTTAAGTCATAACGACGAAGTAAATCTCGTAAAGCAAGGATAACTTGGTCTATCACTGGATCCTGGATATAAAAATCTTCTAGTGGCATAAGATCATGAGAATTCTTACGGAAAAAACCAGTCTCCAGAACACCATTGACACGACGAACAGGAACCTGAGCCTTGTTCCGATATTTGATAGGATTTTCCATACCAAGAGTATCATCAACCTCTACATCCGTGATTCCAGCAATTTTATAAAGACTATCTTTTACTTGCTTGGTTTTAAACTTGAGTTGCTCTGGATAAGCTAGATGCCCCAAGTCAGCAATGCCTGAACGAAGGTAAGCCAAATCTAAGTCTCGGTTACGATGTTGAGATTGCGTAAGATATTCCTCGACTTTACCAAAGCCAATTTTCTTGTTGACTTTAAGGACACGCATAAGGATTATTTCAGTCGGAAGAGCATTCTCTACAAAAAAGACCAAGCCATCTACCTTGGCAACACCTGCTCCTTCATGAGTCAAATCGACAATCTCAACTTCTACAATATCATTTTTCTTTAACATAATTTTCACTTTCTATAAGCCGACAAAAAAAGACGGCAACAATCCTGTTACCATCTATTATACCATGAATTGATCTAAGCACCAAAACTCTTGAAGAAATCAAGGATAGCTTGCCAAATTGCGCTGAGGATGTTTCCACCGTCTTGAATAGCTTTATTAGCATCAAAGTTTAGATCGATATTGCTGAAACTATCACCTGCTTGTGCAACGATACTTTGTTTCAAATCTTTTAGCGTCTTAGTAAAGTCTTCGTTGTTAAGAATATCGCTCTTAGAAAGATTAAAGGCAAAGTTGATGATGACATTGACTTGGTTGCCTGTAACAACTTGATCTAGTTTATAGTTCTTTAAAGTATCTTCAACAATCTTACGAACATCATCTTCTGTAAGTTCACCCTTAGACTCTTTAGCCTTAGCGACTGCAGCTTTGATATCAGCAAGGGCTACGTTCAGTTTATTGGCATCAAAGCCTGATTTGTCCTTGTTTTCATCGTTAATATCTGACAAGGCCTTGAGCTCTTCCTGAGCCAAGTCTTTATTTTCCTGAGGTAATTTTACACCATTTGACTCAAGGGAATAGTAAATACCTGCTAGGGCACTTTCACCAGTAACCGGAATTGGTGCCGCAACGGTGATACGCGCGTGCTCCACACCCAAGGTGACAGCCGCATTACGGTACATATCTTGCGTTACTTTAGTGATATTTTCAGGTGTCTCAATCTTGACCTCAAGTGGAGATTTTTCTCCTAATTTTTGAATTTTTGCTGATGAATAAAGTTGAAGACTTGAATCGTTTGCGACATTCATAATTTTTGAGTAGACATCTGGTGTCATAGTCTTCAAATCTTTAGTATCTTTTGAGGCATCATAGCCAAGTTTTTTAAGTGTTTGATTTTTTTGATCTTCCGTTAATGAAGAACCCAAGACGTACTCAGGTTGAACATAGGTTTCATCAATTACTTTTTGAACATCAGTAGCTGCCTGGGCGCTTTGCAGTGTTGCAACTGCTAAAAGTACTACAGCGCTAGTCAGAAAGAATTTCTTTCGCATGAGACGTTCCTCCTTTTCTACTCTAGCATATTAAAGTATCCTTAAAGAAAACTTATAAAAGAGGCTGGGACAAAAGTCCTAGCCTCTCAATTGTCTTTAGATTGTCGAGCAAGACGCAGTGGTTGAGTGGGCTCTACTACGCTGATTTCATCAGCTTTTACAGCCCTACTCAACTGTGCGGAGGTGGGACAACGAAATCGAATTCTAACGAATTAACGATTTCTGTCCCACTCTCTTAAAATAGATTAAAAATTTTCATAATATAGAGATTCAGCTGAACCTGTCTAGAGTAATAATAGTTTCCCCCATCCACATAAAGTTCTCCACCTTGAAAAATAGAAATGGGATTGATGTAGCGATAGGTTTTCCCTGTTGTATTTCCTAATATAGGCGCAACTGTATCTCTGGAGTATTGCTTAGCTAGTACAAGAGTATTCTTTTTCCCATTCTGGGCGATAAAATCGATATAAGCAGGTCCAAAGTTATAAGCTTGAATGGCTGTCCAGACATCCACTCCTTTTTCTTGAGCAAGATAGAGATTTTCTGTCAAGGTTTGAACCCCTTGCCGAATACTACTTGCATTATCGTTTATGGTATCAGTAGAGCCACTAGCAGATTCACTTGACTGCATTACGTCTCCTTCTTTACCCTTAGTTTCTGTATAAATCATGGCGAGCACAAGCTCTTCGTTTGCTGGGGTATCTCTTTCATTCAAGATTTCGCGAACCATGGGTTGGTAGGTCATGACTTGTTTGACATCCTGACGAATCAGATAAGCTTTATATCCAGCGAAAAGGAAGACTGCTAGTACCAGCACTCTTCGTATAAGTTTAAACATTATTTATTTTGAATATCCTCGATGTTTGATTAAGATAGAATAGGTTCCGTTATCATTTTGGATGAACTCAACAGATTCCGCATCTTGATAGACATTGTTTGGTACGATTAGTTCAATCCCGTTTGACAAGGAAAGTTTCTGATTTTCAAATCTCTTCAACTGACGACTGGCATCAATCTCATCAAACTGTACAGGCTCTGGCACTGCTTCTTTGACCTGGTCAATAAAACTAAGACGAGCTGTTAGATTATTATCAAAGAGATCATTGGCTAATTTTTCTGGAGAGAGCTCATTGTTTTCCTCAAGATTATTGAAAATCGCAGATTTTACCTTGGATTGAAATTGAAAATCATCTCTGTTAAAGGTTTCGGCAATTTTCTGAGCCGTTTTTTCCAGTTCCTTGATTGACTTCTTAGGTGAAATCTTTGGTTGTGCTTGAATAAGATTCTCAGAAAAGTAGTTCAAAAAGGCACCATTATACTTGATACGTTTTTCAATCAAGTGGTACTTGCGACTTTGAAGATTAACAACTAGGGCCTCATCTGCTCCGGTTCCAAATCCTGGTAAGTTATTCTGAGTCAGTTTGATCGGATTGTCAACCTCGCCACCTAAGTGGGTCAAGGTTTCACGCAAGGCAATTCGTAGAAATGCAAAGTGTTCGACTCCCTCTTTTGAAAACTGGACAAAGACCAAGTCATTTGTCTTTTGATTTTCAGATACAGAGAATTCCTCTTTCCAGAGATTAGCAATTGTAACAGATGTTTCCATTAGATCTTCTGTGATGTGATTGAAAAAGGATTATCCTCTTCAAAAATTCCAGTTTTGGCATCATCCGAATACACACGCTCCACTTTTTTACGCAAGTATTCCTCGATTTTAGGAGTGATATTGAGAAACTTATCCGCTAGGAACAACTCTGTATCATCAGGGCTGAACTGATGGATAATGGCTTTCTTAATATAGATGTCCATGAAATGTTAGTCCTCGTATAGTGGAAAGGCATCTGTCAAGGCTTTGACGGCACTTCTCACTTCTTCTAAGACAGTTTCATTTTCTGCATTTTTAAGGGCTTTGATAATTAATTCAGCAACTTGACGGCTTTCTTTTTCACCAAAACCACGAGCAGTAATTGCTGCCGCTCCGATACGAATTCCACTTGTCTTGAATGGTGACAACGTTTCATAAGGGATTGAGTTTTTGTTTAGGGTAATGTTGACCTCATCCAATAAGTTTTGGGCTACTTTTCCACTTTCTACAACCTTTGTGACATCAACAAGGAAGAGGTGATTCTCAGTACCTCCAGAGATAATACGGAAATCAGAATCTTGCAAGAAGACATCTGCCATAGCCTTGCTGTTCTTGATGACATTAGCAGCATATTCTTTAAAGGCTGGATCCAAGACTTCTTTGAAGGCAACAGCCTTAGCAGCAACAACATGCTCTAATGGTCCGCCTTGGATACCTGGGAAAATAGCAGAATTGATTTTCTTAGCAAGGTCTTCGTCGTTGGTCAAAATCAAGCCACCACGTGGCCCACGAAGTGTTTTGTGGGTTGTTGTCGTTGTGATATGTGCGTATGGAATTGGATTTGGGTGAAGACCAGCTGCAACCAATCCAGCAATGTGAGCCATATCAACCATCAATTTTGCCCCAACAGCATCTGCAATTTCACGGAATTTAGAGAAATCGATAATGTGAGAATAGGCAGAAGCTCCGGCAACAATTAGTTTTGGTTGCACTTCTTGGGCTTGTTTCAAGATAGCATCAAAGTCCAAAAGTTCTGTTTCAGGATCAACGCTGTAAGAAACAAAGTTATAGGTTTGACCGGAGAAGCTGACAGGAGCTCCGTGGGTCAAGTGACCACCCGCAGCTAAATCCATCCCCATAACCGTATCTCCTGGCTCAATCAAAGCCATGTATGCTGCACAGTTGGCTTGACTTCCTGAGTGGGGTTGGACATTGGCAAACTTAGCCCCAAAAATTTCTTT
Organism: uncultured Streptococcus sp.; assembly: GCA_916439135.1. Taxonomy (GTDB): domain Bacteria; phylum Bacillota; class Bacilli; order Lactobacillales; family Streptococcaceae; genus Streptococcus. The sequence continues at coordinate 115,679 of CAKAHR010000001.1, forward strand.
AGCTCGTTCAATTGCTAAAGTTTCGATAACATCTACTACATCAGTACCACCGTAATAACGACGTCCTGGGTATCCTTCAGCGTATTTATTAGTCAAAATAGACCCTTGTGCAGCCATCACAGCTTTTGACACAACGTTTTCAGAAGCAATCAACTCAATGTTGTTTTGTTGGCGTTCTTCTTCTCTAGCAATGGCATTCCAAAGGTCTGCGTCATATGTTTTAAAATCATCTTTGTCAAAAATCATAGGGATTCTCCTTTAATTAATTTAATAAATCGTTTCTGTATTTTATCGCAAGTATAACCCACTTTTTCATAGAAAGTATGAGCGCCAATACGATGGTCTGCAGAGTTCAAACGTATAAACTGATAGCCACGTTTTTCTGCTTCTTGTTCTAATCCTTCGAGTAAAGCTTTTCCAATACCTTTACCTTGCATTTGGGGTAAGACCGCTAAAGCCAAAATATTAAATCCTGCATGTGAATAGAGTGATTCGTAGACTTCAGCATGAACATAACCTAGTAAGTCATGGTTGGTTGAATCCTCGAAACCTAGTAGGAAGTGATGGGAATCTTGAGACAACTTAGCTAGTTGACTAGCTGTTTCCTCTGGACTAAAAGCATAACCTAAAGCCTCTTTGTTAATCTCATAAATAGATGCAACATCTGTTGCTTTCAAAGCACGTAGCATATCATACCTCCTCAAAAGGGATTACTGGTATCATTGCGAGGATATCTTGTCGTGTTATCGCTCCTTGGCGTAGAATCTTCACCTTGTCGCCAGATAAGTCTAAAATAGTCGAATCTTGACCTGTTAAAAAAGCATCATCTTCTATTCCCAGAACCTCTTGTCCAAATTCTTTTAAAATTTCTTCAAAGCTAACACCGCTTGTATGCCCTGAAATATTTGCAGAAGGTCCGATTAGGGGGCCAAACGCACGAATCAACTCTAGAGTGACGGGATGACTGGGCATCCGAAATCCAACAGTCGTTAAGTCTGAATTGACCCAGTAAGGGACTTTGTCATTAGCTTCTAGGATAATGGTCAATGGACCAGGAAGAAAACTATCAACAAGTTTTTGTAAATAAGGTGGCTGATTCTTAGAAAAGTTCAAGATATCATCTAGACTAGCGACATTGAGATTGAGTGCCTTGTCTCTTGGACGACCTTTAAGCTGGTAGACATGATCAACAGCTTTTTTATCCAATGCTTTTGCAAAGAGGCCATAAACTGTCTCCGTTGGCAAAACAACAGCTCCACCTTTTTCCAACTCTTGCTTAATTTTCTCCATCATCAATGACAACCATCCTATCTTGGCCAAATTGGTCTTTGAGCGTTCGAACTCGTTTCTCTGGAAGATTTTCCATAAAGAGGGCGGGTACACTTTGACCTTGTTTGTAGCCAATTTCAAGATAAATCTTACCACCATCATTTAGATAGTCCCTAGAATCTTCAGCGATTCTGCGATAAATCGCTAAACCATCTTCATCTGCAAAGAGAGCCAGATGGGGTTCTGAATGAAGAACATTCAAACCGACTTCTTCTTGGTCTTCACGAGAAATGTATGGTGGATTGGATACAATTATATCATATTTTGCAGAAATTTCGGAGAAACAGTCTGATTTTATAAAAGAGAGATTTAAATTTTGAGCCTCAGCATTCTCCATTGCTAGTTCTAAAGCATTCTGTGAAATATCTGCAGCTGTAACCGACCAATCAGGTCTATTTTTAGCTAGAGCAAGGGCAATAGCTCCGCTTCCTGTCCCAATATCAAGTACTGAAAGATTCATCTCAGGATTCTCAGCCAAAATGAGTTCTACCAACTCTTCTGTCTCTGGACGGGGAATCAAGACCCGTTCATCCACCTTCAACTGCATCCCAAAGAATTCAGCAGAACCAATGATGTACTGGGCGGGTATATGAGCTGCTAATTTCTTGTATATTTCCTCAACAAATTCTTTGTCTTCCTCTGCGGCTTCTTGCTGAAGGGCAAAGACGAAGTCTGTAAAAGAGAGATTTTTCAGGCTACGATAGACAAAGGAGAGGCTTTCTGCTTCCTCTCCTTTTGCGATTAACTTTTCCTCAAAATCTTTAAACATTTGAGCTAATTTCATTATTTATTTAATTCTTCCAATTTTTGTGTTTGGTCATAAAGAACCAAGGCATCTACAACTTCATCTAATTTACCAGCTAGAATTGTATCAAGCTTTTGAAGAGTTAAGCCAATACGGTGATCTGTGACACGATTTTGTGGGAAGTTATAAGTACGGATACGTTCTGAACGGTCACCTGTACCGATAGTTGACTTACGCTCAGCGTCTTGCTCATCTTGGGCAATCTGTGCAAAGTGGTCAGCAACACGCGCACGAATGATCTTCATGGCCTTCTCACGGTTTTTCTGCTGTGTACGTTCTTCCTGCATCTCAACCTTGATATTGGTTGGCAAGTGAACGATACGAACGGCGGTCGCTACCTTGTTGACGTTTTGTCCACCAGCACCTGATGCGTGGTAGATATCGACACGAAGATCTTTTGGATCAATATCGTATTCAACTTCTTCTACTTCAGGCATGACAAGAACTGTGGCTGTCGATGTATGCACTCGACCTTGACTCTCAGTCACAGGGACACGTTGCACACGGTGGGCACCTGATTCGTATTTAAGCTTAGAGTATACAGACTGACCTGACACCATAGCAACCACTTCTTTGAAACCACCGACACCGTTCATAGAAGCCTCCATGACTTCAAAGCGCCAACCTTGAGCTTCAGCATATTTTTGGTACATGGTTAGAAGGTCGCCAGCGAAAAGTGCAGCCTCATCTCCACCTGCAGCTCCACGGATTTCAAGGATGATGTTCTTGTCATCATTTGGATCTTTTGGAAGAAGTAAGATTTTTAATTTTTCTTCGTATTCTTCTTTTTCGGCCTTGGCATCTTTCAGTTCTTGCTTGGCCATTTCTTCCAAGTCCGCATCTCCGCCAGATTCTTTAATCATTTCCTCAGCATCGACAATATTTTGAAGAACTTGCTTATATTCACGGTAGGTGGTTACTGTGTCACGAGTCGAAGCTTCTTCTTTTGAAAGCTCCATGAAACGCTTGGTATCAGAGACCACATCTGGGTCACTGAGCAGTTCTCCTAGCTCTTCGTAACGGTCTTCTACCGCTTGTAGTTGATCATAGATATTCATTCTGTGTTATTCTCCTTATTGATTTCAGGGGCAAAATAATGTTTACGGCAAACCGAGATATAAGTTTCATTGCCACCTATCTGGATTTGTTCACCTTCATAAGTAGGTTTCCCATCTAGCGTACGTAGTACCATGGTCGCCTTTTTCTTACAATACTGACAGATGGTCTTGATTTCGTCAATCTTATCCGCTAAGAGTAAGAGGTGTTTAGAGCCTTCAAACAGTTCATTTCGAAAGTCATTCTTCAAACCAAATGCCATAACAGGGATATCTAACTCATCGACGACACGAGCTAAATCATAAACATGGTGACGCTTCAGAAACTGGGCTTCATCAATCAAAACACAGTAGGGTTTAACTTCCATATCTCGAATCAAACCAAAGATATCTGTATCATCTTCGATAGCAAGGGCTGGACGCTTCATGCCAATCCGACTCGAAACATAGCCAACGCCATCTCTAGTATCTAGAGCAGAGGTCATAATGACAACACCTTTGCCTTGCTCCTCATAGTTATAGGCTACTTTAAGAATTTCAATGGTCTTACCTGAATTCATAGTCCCATAACGATAATACAACTGTGCCATGTTTCTATTTCACGTCCATTTCTAATTTTTTGCTACATTCTAGTATACCATATTTTCCAAAAGCTTTAAACGGCAAAATGTGGTAAAATAAAAGAAATCATTTAGTGAGTGGAGGAAACAATCATGCCATTTGTACGCATCGATTTATTTGAAGGACGCACCCTAGAGCAAAAGAAAGCCCTAGCCAAGGAAGTAACTGAAGCTGTGGTTCGTAACACTGGCGCACCACAATCTGCTGTTCATGTTATCATCAACGATATGCCGGAAGGAACTTACTTCCCGCAAGGGGAGATGCGCACTAAGTAAAGCTTAAGCAACATGCTTAGGCTTTTCTTGATAAGTGGCATTCGTTGAATAAAACACTATATTTTGTTACAATTTTAATAGAAATAAAGATATATAATAAGCTTAAAAATTTTAAAAGGAATTAACATGATTACACGTGAATTTGATACCATTGCAGCAATCTCAACACCGCTTGGAGAAGGTGCCATTGGTATTGTCCGCTTGAGTGGAACAGATAGTTTCGCCATTGCGCAGAAGATTTTTAAAGGCAAAGACTTGACCAAGGTTGCTAGCCACACTCTTAACTACGGCCATATTATTGATCCTTTGACTGGTAAGGTACTGGATGAGGTTATGGTAGGAGCTATGAAGTCTCCAAAGACCTTCACTCGTGAGGATATTATCGAGATTAACACCCACGGTGGAATTGCCGTAACCAACGAAATCCTCCAACTAGCCATCCGTGAAGGTGCACGTATGGCAGAGCCGGGTGAGTTTACCAAGCGTGCCTTCCTCAATGGTCGTGTGGATTTGACTCAGGCTGAAGCTGTTATGGATATCATCCGTGCTAAGACTGACAAGGCTATGAACATAGCTGTCAAACAACTGGACGGTTCCCTTTCTGACCTTATTAACAATACTCGCCAAGAAATCCTCAATACCTTGGCTCAGGTTGAGGTCAATATCGACTACCCTGAGTATGACGATGTGGAAGAAGCCACTACTGCTGTTGTCCGTGAAAAGACCTTAGAATTCGAACAGCTCTTGACCAATCTTCTAAAAACAGCCCGTCGTGGCAAAATTCTGCGTGAAGGAATTTCAACGGCTATCATTGGACGTCCAAACGTTGGGAAATCTAGTCTACTTAACAACCTCCTGCGCGAAGATAAGGCCATTGTAACTGATATTGCAGGGACTACCCGTGACGTCATTGAGGAATATGTGAATATCAACGGTGTCCCACTCAAATTGATTGATACTGCAGGTATCCGTGAAACGGATGATATCGTGGAACAGATCGGTGTTGAACGCTCCAAAAAAGCCCTCAAGGAAGCTGATTTGGTTCTACTGGTGCTAAATGCTAGTGAACCTCTGACTGCTCAAGACCGACAACTTCTTGAAATCAGCCAAGATACCAACCGTATCATCCTACTGAACAAAACTGACCTACCAGAGGCCATCGAAACTGAAGAACTTCCAGAAGATATTATCCGGATTTCAGTCCTCAAAAACCAAAACATTGATAAGATTGAGGAACGCATCAATAACCTCTTCTTTGAAAATGCTGGCTTGGTCGAACAAGATGCTACTTATCTATCCAACGCCCGTCATATTTCATTAATTGAAAAGGCAGTTGAAAGCCTACAGGCAGTTAACGAAGGTCTTGAACTGGGTATGCCAGTTGATCTGCTTCAAGTTGATTTGACTCGTACTTGGGAAATCCTCGGAGAAATCACTGGTGATGCTGCTCCAGATGAACTTATTACTCAATTGTTTAGCCAATTCTGTTTAGGTAAATAAAAAATTATAAAAAGGAGTTTTTATGAAATATCCAACACTACTAGAGCGTTTTTTGACTTATGTCAAGGTAAACACTCGTTCTGATGAACACTCAACAACTACACCTAGCACCCAGAGTCAAGTAGACTTTGCGACTAATGTCCTCATCCCAGAGATGAAACGTGTTGGTTTGCAAAACGTCTATTATTTGCCAAATGGTTTGCAATCGGTACTCTTCCAGCTAACGATCCTAGTTTGACTCGTAAAATTGGCTTTATCTCCCACATGGATACAGCTGATTTTAATGCTGAAGGTATTAACCCTCAAGTTATTGAAAACTATGATGGAGGAATTATCGAACTTGGTAATTCTGGTTTCAAGCTTGATCCGGCTGATTTCAAGAGCTTAGAGAAATATCATAGACAAACGTTAATTACGACAGACGGGACTACCCTTCTCGGTGCTGACGATAAATCAGGTATCGCAGAAATCATGACCGCCATCGAATACTTGAACGCTCATCCTGAGATTAAACATTGTGAAATCCGTGTCGGCTTTGGACCTGATGAAGAAATCGGTGTCGGTGCCAATAAATTTGATGCAGAGGACTTTAATGTCGACTTTGCTTATACAGTCGACGGCGGGCCTCTCGGTGAACTACAGTACGAAACCTTCTCTGCCGCAGGTGCTGAACTCCATTTCCAAGGTCGTAATGTTCACCCAGGAACAGCCAAGGGACAAATGGTTAACGCTCTTCAGTTAGCCATTGATTTCCACAACCAACTTCCAGCTGGTGACCGACCTGAATTGACTGAGGGTTACCAAGGCTTCTACCATCTCATGGATGTGACAGGTACGGTCGAGGAAGCGCGAGCTAGCTATATCATTCGTGACTTTGAAAAAGAAAACTTCGAAGCTCGTAAAGCTGCTATGCAAGCTATTGCTAATAAGATGAACCAAGAACTGGTTAGCAACCGTGTTACTTTAACATTGACAGACCAGTACTACAACATGAAGGAAGTCATCGAAAAGGATATGACCCCAGTAACCATTGCCAAAGCGGTTATGGAAGACCTTGGTATCACACCTATTATCGAACCTATTCGTGGAGGAACAGATGGTTCTAAGATTTCCTTTATGGGAATTCCAACACCAAATATCTTTGCTGGCGGTGAAAACATGCATGGTCGTTTTGAATACGTTAGCCTTCAAACCATGGAACGTGCAGTCGACACTATTATTGGAATTGTAGCTTATAAAGACTAAAGAGATCGGGAAAATTCCCGACCTCTTTTTTTATCAGCAGCCTAGTTTCGATACGGTAGCTGACTGAGCTTTTTGTTATTCTGCTACTTTTTCTCTTGTTTCTTGAGATGTAGTTGCAGGAGTTAAGTTTGACTCAGTTTGTTTATCGTTTGATTCTTCACTTGTTTGTTGAGTGCTGGTTTCAGCTACCTTCCCTTTAGATTGGAACTCTTGATTTAACAAAACGATTTCTTGAGCAACCGTTAGCAAAGCTTGTTTGTCTTTACTTGCTGCTGCCAATTTATCGAATAGGGCATCTACTTTCTCAAAGTCAGCATCTGAACCATTATTCATCTCTAAATAGCTATGAAGGGCAATGATACCATTATAAAGCTGTTGATAGAGAGCCACAACCTCTGGATCTTGTTTACATTTTCACGTTCATTCTGAATAGTCTGTGAAATACGTTTTAGAAGATCTTGGACTTGTGTATTTAATTCATCAAGGTCTGCGTCTTCTTTCTCCAACGCAGTCTTCAGATTTTTCACTTCGTCAGCAAGGGAAGCTTTAACACCCTCCTCGTTGACTTGAGCGACTAATTCATCAGCTTTTGTTAAAAGACCTTCTACCTGCCCTTTTAAGACATGGTTACTTTGTTCCTCAGGTTTGATATCATCATACAAACCTTTCAAGAACTCATAAACAGCAGTTTTAGCACTATGGCCATCTAATTTTTCTGTATCTAAGATTGTCTCAGAAGTCTTGCTTGCAACTGGCTCATTTTTCAGTGCTTCTTCAACTTCTAGTTTTGTTTGATAGATTTCTGGGAAGAGTTTGTTCAAGTCAGTTGCCTTAAGGAAGGATTGTGACTGATAAAGAGTCCACGTTAAGTTTGCAACTTTATTGCGGAGATTGTCATTTAAACGTCCATCAGAAAGATGTTGATAGAAATACTTGATGTATTCTACTGTTGTAACACCAGTACGGTCATTAAAATCTTGCAGAGCTTGTAACTTAGCTTCAACCGCATCTAAACCAGCCTCATCTTGGGCTAGTTTATTTTCTTGAAGTTGAGTCAAGAGATCCTTTTTAGGAAGTCCATAAGCATCTGTATCCAAGGTATTGATCTTATCTACTAAAGCTTGATATTTTTTGTCTAAAGGACTGATTTCTGTTGGTTTAACACTTGAGTCAATATGAATATACTGCTTATCAAACAAATCCAAAGCTGCCAGATATCCTGCAGTTGAGTTGGTTGAGAGTTTCTTCATATTTTCAGAGAATTGCCCCAAAGCAAGCTCGATCTGTCTTTGCTGAATTGGTTTATCTTTATAGACTTCGCGACTCTCTGCCAATAGTTGGTCAACCTTATACTGTACTGCTTTTTCATCAAAAGCACCAGGTTGGTAAGTTGTTTGCAAGGCCGGGATTTTATTTTTCAAAGCGACTTCATAACCTTTAGTTTGAACCTTAATATAGTGGTTATGGTCTCCATGAGGGATGACGAAACTACCATTTTCAACCTGCAAACTATAAGGAGAAACTCCATCACGAAGAGCAGTTGTATAGAGTTCATTTAGGAAATCAAGTTCTGCATCTCCAGTCTGAAGTGGAATACGAACGTGTTCCTTACGAACGGCGTAAGGGTGAATGTGAGTTGGGTCATAAGCTTGGTCTGGATTACCAAATACAAAGAATCCATTTGAAATACGGATAGCTTCAAGTGGAACACCATAGGTTTTAGAAATGTAAGCTATCTTTTCTTCATCACTAGCATCTCTTGAAAAGCTTTCTACAGTTTTAGCAAGAGGTTTAACAGCTCCTGTCTGTTGATGACCGTGAAGATGTTCTTGTGCAGCCTTAATCTGCTCTGCTGATAGATCTTTCTTGTAAAAATAATGATTGTGGTCTCCATGTGAAACTACAAAACCTTGCTCATCTTCACTTATCACTCGATCAGCATCGAATCCATGATTATGGTCTTCTCCATGGTGGTGATCATGGCCGTCTTCATCATGGTGTTCATCTGATGGATTAGGTTTAACTTCGGTTTTGCCTTTCAAGTGTTCCTGAGCTTCTTTAATCTGTTGAGCCGTTAAATCTTTCTTGTAAAAATAATGATTGTGGTCTCCATGTGAAACTACGAAACCTTGGTCGTCCTCGCTAATCACTCGATCAGCATCGAATCCATGATTATGGTCTTCACCATGGTGGTGATCATGCCCGTCTTCACCATGGTGGTGATCATGCCCGTCTTCATCATGGTGCTCATCTGATGGATTAGGTTTAACTTCGGTTTTACCTTTCAAGTGTTCCTGAGCTTCTTTAATCTGATGGGCCGTCAAATCTTTCTTGTAAAAATAATGATTGTGGTCTCCATGTGAAACTACGAAACCTTGGTCGTCCTCACTAATCACTCGATCAATAGCAAAGCCATGATCGTGGTCTTCACCGTGTCGATGATTAGCATGATCGTGGTCATGGTCTTCTTCGTGTTGATGATCAACATCTTCGTGGCCATGGTCGTGATCATGGTCTTCGTTTGGTTTACTTGGAGTTTCTACAGGATTTGATGGTGTTACTAGACCTGAAAGTGGTATCAAACGTGCAATCTTTTGCTCCAGAGCAGACATGCTACTATAAGGGATGAAATGGTAATGATTTCCATGAGGGATAGCAACTCCATTAGCCGTACGACTGGTAATTTTAGCTGGGTCAAAGACCAAACCATCAGATTCTTTATAGCGTTGACTAACTGGTAAAGCGTAAAGCTGTTCTAGAAGTTTTTGAAGATTATTTTCTTCTTGTACTGGAATACTTGTAGCTGGTTTCTCTACTTGATGACTTGGTTCAACACTTGGAATCGGTTTGTAGTCTGTTAGACTTTGTTGACCTCCTCTTCCGGCAAGATAAGCTTGCGCAGCAGCCAATTCAGTTGAGGACAAGGCACTCTTAGGAACATAATGATAATGCCCACCATGAGGAACGATATAAGCGTCACCGGTATCCTCTAGAATATCTGCAGCATTAAAGACGTAGCCATCATCCGTAGTATATCGACCTTGAGCTCGAGCAGCGAGAACTTCCTTAGAGTCACTGCCTCTATCCGATGTGTGTTCTTGTTTTTGTTTCTCGATTTGGTCTTTGGTACGAATATTATCAGCATGACTTGCATCCTTCAGATAGACATAATATTTTGCCATCCACCTTGATGATATAGCCACCTTTAATCTCATTGACAATATCTCCATCACTTAGTTGATAGTTTGGATCCTTCATGACCAATTCTTCACTAAAGATGGCATCAAAAGGCACCTTACCATTGTAGAAATGAAAATGGTCACCGTGGGAAGTCACATAGCCTTGATCTGTAATCTTAGTAACAATCTGTTCAGCTTCTATTCCTTCTTTTTGGTTAACTTGATCAGGTGTCAGAGTTTCATTCTTTTTAGCTTCGGCCTCTTTACCATCAACGTAGGACACACGGTTGTCATCTTTTTTCTCAGGTGCTTGATGTTGATTTAAAGCATAAGCACAGACACTTAAGGCAAGGACCACTGCAGATCCCGCTAAATATTTTTTATTAATCTTCATAATCTCCTCATTTCAATTCTTCAGCTAAGATAGTTATATTTTCTTCTAAATTTTCTAAGTAGGACTTGTCATTTTGTGGGTCTGCCTCTAAAGGATTGAGGGTTTTAAGACTCACACCTGTTGATTTGACAAGTGTATCAGCGATCTTAGACGAAACAGTGCTCTCTGTAAAGATAGTTTTAACCTTATAAGTCTTTACAAATTCCTGGATTTCAGTCAATTGTCTTGGGCTTGGTTCTTGATCAGGAGAGATTCCTGCAATCCCAAGCTGATTTAGTCCAAATCGTTTTGCCAAATATGAAAAAGCTGTGTGTTGGGTTACAAAGGTCTTTTGATTAGCTTTTTCAAAGATGGGTTGGTATTTCTTGGTCAAATCATGAGCTTTGGTACTAAAACTTTGTGCGTTTTTTTGATAAGTATCCTTGTTAGCGCTGTCTAGTTCGGATAACTTGTCAGCGATAATCTGTGCTTCTTCTGCAACCTTTTCAGGATCAAGCCAGGTATGAGGATCATACAAGGTTTTCTCATCAATTCCATCTCCTGCTTCCATATCTTCTAATCCAGGAACGCGCTCCAAGGTCATACCTTCTGATGCTTCTAAGACTTTTACTTTAGACTTTTGCAGACTTGGATCTAAACTTCCCGCCCACGATTCTAAGGTATGAGAATGATAAACGAAAACATCTGCATCATAAATGGCGGCAATGTCATTTGCGGATGGTTCATAAGAATGGATACCCGAACTAGACTGAATCATCCGAACGTCATTTAGGTCGCCAGAAATTTCTTTGACCATGGCATAGATAGGATAAAAACTAGTTACAATCTTCATTCCCTTAGTTTCATTACGATTATCTTGACTGGCTTTTTGTCCACACGCTCCCAAGGCAATTGCAAAGAAGGCAATCATGAGCCATCGGATACTTCTTTTTATCATAAACACTCCTTAACTAGTATTTAACCATTTAATTAACTAGTAAACATTCTACTCTTTAAAATTTAAGATGTCAAGTTATAAATTCATTTTTTCCAAAATTTTACTAATAGAAAAAGCTCGAACTATCATCCGAGCTTTTACTTTTTATTTTCTTGCAGCTTTTTCATCTTCTTCAAGCTGTTTTACTAGTTGTTCAACACTATCAAATTTGACCATATCTCGAATACGATCTAACCAGTAGACAGTCACTGTTTCGCCATAAATATCTTCGTTAAAATCAAAGATATTGACTTCAAAACGTTCTTCTTCTCCATCAAAGGTTACGTTCTTGCCGACACTTGCCATTCCTCGATAGAGTTTCTCTTAATTTCGATATCAACAGCATAAACACCGTCTGCCGGCATATAAGTACGGTCCAAAAGAACAAGATTTGCAGTAGGATATCCAATTGTTCGCCCACGGGCATTCCCATGTACGACAATTCCTTTTGATGGAAGAGGACTTCCTAGTAAATGATCTGCTTCTTTCACATCTCCTTCAAGGATAGCTTGTCGAATACGTGTAGAGCTAATTTTCCCTTTTTCATCTTCTACAGCCGGAACGACAACTACTTCTCCATCAAAGATTTCTTTTAAATCTTCTGCTGATTTTCTATCAGAACCCAAACTATAGTCAAATCCCACCACAATGGTATCTGCTTTAACTTCTTTGACAAAGGTATCTACGAACTCTTGAGCTGTCATATTTGCAATACGACTTGAAAAATCCATCAGATAGAGATTTTCGACGCCAGCTCTTTTGAGCTTACGTTCACGTTCTTCTGCATTTAAAATATGAAGAAGATTCTCTGGCGAATAAGCATTCAAGGTTAATTTTGGTGATTCATGGAAAGTGATTAAGGCAACACTCAATCTTTTTTTAGCAGCTATTTCACCAGCAATGCTAAATAACTTTTGATGTCCTAGGTGAATACCGTCAAAATATCCCAATACAAGAACGGTTGGACCTGGTGTTGCAATGTCTTTTTCAGTTTTTATAGGTATTGTTACAATCATAGTCATATTATACCAAAAAGAAGAAGGCATTCAAAATATTACGAATTTAAAAAGACTATAAGCTATTTTTAACTTCTTTTCTCAATTGCTCCAGAGTTTCGATATGATATTTGTCCATGACTTTTGGTAAGTTTTCAATGATATCAGGACAGGCGTAAGGATTGGTAAAGTTCGCTGTACCGACTCCAATTGCTGAGGCACCCGCCAAATACATTTCTAATGCAGCTTCAGCAGAATCTACGCCCCCCATACCAATGATTGGAAGATTCGTTGTTTGAGCCACTTGACGGATTAGTTTAAGAGCTACTGGAAAGACTGCAGGCCCAGACATTCCACCAGTACCGTTGGCAATAATTGGTTTTCTAGTCTTGAGATCAAAGCGCATACCAACAAGAGTATTGATCATCGTAAGACCACTAGCTCCTGCATCCTCTACTGCTTTTGCGATGGTCACAATATCAGTTACACTTGGTGTTAATTTTACGTAAACTGGCACTTCTGAAGCCTCTACAGCTGCCTTTACCACATCATAAGCCAAATCAGGGTCTTGTCCAATTAGTAGTCCGTGATTGCCATGGTCGACATTTGGACAAGAGATGTTGAGCTCAATGGCTTTCACGTTTCTTGCCTTAGAAATACCACTAGAAACTGCTGCGTATTCTTGTTTCGAGAATCCAGCTACATTGGCGATAATAGGAAGATTAGGATATTCTTTTTCCAACCAAGGTAATTTTTCAGAGAGAACAGCTTCTAAACCAGGATTTTGTAAACCAATGGCGTTGAGCATACCAGCAGGTGTTTCTGCCACTCGTGGAGTAGGATTCCCAAAACGTGGTTCAAGCGTTGTAGCCTTTATCATGATAGATCCTAATAGGTCTAAATCATAGTATTTGGCATACTCTTGACCAAAACCAAAACAGCCTGAAGCAGGGATGATCGGATTCTTTAATTCTAAGCCTGGTAGAGAAACTTGTAATCGATTTGTTGTCATGTAGACTCTCCTTATAAAACAACTGTTCCTGTTTTAAATACAGGTCCATCTTCACATACACGTTGGCTAACTGTCTCGCTATCTGGAACTTTCAAGACACAAGCGTAACAAGCGCCCATACCACAGGCCATACGGGATTCTAGAGATAGATAAGCTCTTGGATGGTCATAAAATGCTTGATTGATGTATTTCATCATACCAGGCGCTCCACATGAGTAGATGGCATCAAATTCAGTATCACATTCGTTAATCACTACAGAAACATTTCCTTTAATCCCATAGGATCCGTCGTCGGTTGTTACAAAGACTTGACTATATTGAGCTAATTCGTCTTCCAAAATAACAGCATTTTTTGAAGCAAATCCTAGAACAGTTGTAATTTCTACGCCTCTTTCATGGAGTTGTTTAGCTACTTCAAGTAAAGGAGGCACACCGATTCCGCCACCAACAAGAAGAACTTTGCTATGCTTGTCTAACTCAGATAAATCAAAGCCATTTCCTTGAGGTCCCATAACATCTATGCTATCACCTGATTTTAAGCTGGAAAAGATTGCTGTCCCTGCTCCTTCAACTCGATAAATGAGATGGCATTGATTATTAGGCTTATCTATAGATGAGATTGAAATCGGACGACGTAAGAGATGGGCATCATCAGGTACACGCAAATGAAGAAATTGGCCCGCTTTCATAGCTTCGACCATTTCTCCTTGAAGTACAAGCTCAAAGATTGCTGGCGCGATTTCCTCCTGAGATACTACTCTCATAACTTCCAAACGAATTGCACCCAGACGTTTTCTACAATTTGGATTCATAACTTTTCCTCCTTAAATTTTAAGGGGATCAGATAAAGAAAAACCTTGCAATTGCAAGGTTTCAGTTAAGATATTCACACAAAAGTAGCAAATAAGTACTTGCTTACTTGCTTCTATCGTAGTTTCTTTTCTCTGACACCTTGTGAGTCTCTCTGGACTGCCCTTAAAGGTTAAATTTTCACTAGTATACTGTATCAAGCCTAAAAAGTCAAGTAAAAATAGGTCAGGTATCAGTTCATAAAAGTTGTTTATTTTTGTGACGAAAGAATCTTCTCCAATTTTTGATAATCTTTGACACTATCAATTTCGTAGATAGAATTTTCTTCCAACTCTTCTACGTAAACATCTAATTCTTTGATATTATCTTTAACCATGTTGTCCCAATAGAGATCAACAAATTCGCCGCTTGCATAGGCTTCATCGATAAAACCAACAATCTTTTCAGCTGTTGGAGCATCCCAGAACGATACACCACTCAAGATACGTCCATTTTTGCTATCGACAATGATATCTTGAACTTTGTAATCATCTCCGTAAACCAAGAACCATTCATTATCACAGTCTTCACGATAAACACTGAAATAAGTTGAACGCTCGATATCATTACGGAACATATTTTTGAAAAGATAATTATCCGCATCGATAACATAGCTGTTGGCCAACTCTTCTTTTACCAGGTAGAGAGAATAAAAGTTATTGTAGTCAGCATACTTATCATTGAAGACCAAACGAACACCGTATTTTTCTTTTAGATAGTCGAATTGCTCCTTCAAATATCCAACGACAATAATAATGTCATCAATTCCACGTTCTTTTAAAAATTCAATTTGATATTCAACCAAAGGTTTTTGATTGACTTTTACCAAGGCTTTGGGAGTATTTTCTGTCATGGGTCTTAAACGAGTTCCCAATCCCGCTGCTAAGATGATCGCTTTCACGCGTTTTCTCCTTTATTCTTTAATAATAATATAAACACCAGCCATTACGATAAGTGAAGTAATGATGGTCAGTAAATTAAGGGGTGAGCCCAAGAACATTGCTGCGAACAAAACAGTCCATACTACATAACTCACATTTAATCCAGTAGCTTTTGCTGGCTGCAATCGATTGATAGCCATATAGTAGGCAAGATAAGAGATCATATTAAATGCCGCAAAGACAATTAATAGACCAAACAATTGTCCATTTACCACTTCTGCAAATGAATGATGCGAGAAGAGAACAATAACAAGATAGGACAAGAAAGATGTGACTTGTCTTATCAAGAGGGCTTCGAGTTCGCTGAGTTCACTTTCCATTGCAAAAGAGCTTAGAACACTTTCACTTCCCCAAGCAAGCGCACAAATTAATGCGCAAAGGATTCCGATATAGAAGGAATTAACTTGTTCAACCTTGTAAGTCTGAGCAATAATGCCTGCAATGATTAACAAAATACCAAACACTGTATTCTTCGAAACCTTATGCTTTAAGAAAAAGAAAGCGAGAATGACAGAAACCGCAGGATAAATCGCTGAAACTGAGGATGCTAATGAACTACCGATATACTTGACCGCATAGAGATTAGCTTGCATCCCAATTGGCCCAGCCAATAGTGCTCCGATAATAACGCTGACATTTCGAATGTTCAAGAAGATTGAAAAACGTACCTTGCCTTCTTTAACGAGAAGATATCCTAGCAGGATAAAAATACTCAGAAAGTCGTGTGCTGCTGCCACTACAAAAGGTGATAGGTCAGTAAATATAGAGAAGATATAGGCACTAATGGTTAAGCCTAATCCCCAAAAAATACCTGAGATAAGTCCAAAGGAAACTCCATTTTTAGTCTTCATCAATTCCTCCCTGAGACTGCAATTCTTTTACAGCTCTATTATAACGAGTGATTCCATAATCTCCAAAATCTGCACCATTTTCTTCTTTGTAAATGGTCCATAGGCTCCAAATAATATCTTGCAATATTTTATAAATACGGATCTTCTCACGAGAAACTGGTGTCTGTTCGCTTTCATAATATGACAAGAAGGAATCTTCTTCGTCTGTAGTAAATTCAGACTCTAAAAAGAGAGCTGCAAGGTCCCACATAGGATCGTTCATGGAAGAATATTCCCAATCAATCAGATAAAGATGTCCGTCTGGTCCTTCAATAAAGTTTTCTGGAACCAAATCAATATGACATGATTTCTTATCAACTCCGATTTTCTCAAGCTCTTCTTTCAGAGAAAATACTGATTTTCTGACAGCTTCATAGTTTGGATAGTAAATCTCTCCTTGAATCAATGATTCATATTTTTTGATTTCATCAAATGGAGCAAACTCTCCTTTTAATTCTTTACCAGAAGCATGGATCGTTTGTAAAATTGGAGCAATTTTTTCAAATTTGGTTTTAATGGTAGCTGAATCAAGTGTCTCAGCATTTTCAATGTATTGATTGACTTTGATACCTGCTTCAATATCGAAAAGATAATTTTCAACATCTAATTTCAAATCTTTCAACAATTCAAGATTGAACTTTTCATTCTGGCGGTCGATTAATTTATCCGTACCTTTACCGAAAAACTTAACGATGTACTGGTTTGAGGATGTTTTAACCAAATAGTTTTGATTGGTCATTCCACCCAACTGTTCCACACTTAGAATTTCTTCATCACCTGATAATAAAGAGGCAATCTTCTCTTTAACGATTTCCTTCATAATCTTCCCCTCATTAGACTTCCCACTTAAATACTGTCTTGAAGGCAGTATTCAGGTCTGTTGCAAAAACTCGATGAATATCTTTAATCTCTCTTACTGGTTCTTCTAGATAAATAATATTTTTCAAACGATTGGCAAACTTCTTAATCTCCATCATTTGGATGGCATTTTCAAAGTCAACTCGCCCAGAACGAGAAGAGCCGACTAGTAGCAAACCTTTTTCCAATGAATCACGAGTGTTGATATTAACCTTATACTCGCTAACCCCCATCATCAGAATGGTACCTTGTGGTTTGATGTAACGGATTAAGTCATTAATAGCAGGTCCACATCCATCACCACCACAGCATTCGAAACCATGGTCAAAAGTCAGGTCCTCAGGGATATTATCCGTAATGTAGAGCTCTTTAGCAAAGGAAAAGAGTTCCAATTTCTCCCAGTGGCGGCCAATGACAATAATTTCTGCTTCAGGCAAAGTGTAGTTGATAATATTTGCCATGACAAAAGCTAAACTTCCATCACCAATGACTGCAATTCGTTGACGTCTACTGTGAGAAACTGTCATGAAACGATTCATAGCATGCATACCCACACTGACAAACTCTGTAATGGCAGCAACTGTGTCTTCGATGTCTTCGTAAGATACTACACGATCCTTAGGCAGAGAAACGAATTCTCGCATGAATCCATCGTAGCCACTTGATAAGAAATATGTTCCAGTCATGTAATTTTCGTAGAATTCCTCATCACTTTGCATAGGTGGTTGATTGGGAATCATCACGACCTTCTGACCAACTTTGTAGGTACCGGTTGGATCAGAAATGACTGTACCACATGACTCATGAATCATAGCCATTGGTAGTTTTTTCGCTAAAATTTTGGGATCGCGTTTTCCTTGGTAGTAACGTTGATCCGCGTGACAAACCGCCATATAATTTGGTCGGATGAGGATATGATTCTCTTGGTCAATCTCTTCTTCCTGATATTTGATATTAATAAACTTTGGTTTTGTCAGTTGATAAATTTGATTAATCATGTCTTTAGTCTTTCTCAATCATGCTTTTAGCAATCTTCAAGTCTGTTACTGTTGTAATTTTAAGGTTTGAGTACTCACCTTTTGCTAAGGCTACATCTTTACCCTTAATGACAAAGATTTTACATGCATCTGTCAAAATTTCTTTTTCTTCGGCTGATAAAGAACCATACAAATCTATAAAGTCTTTACAACGGAAGGTTTGAGGAGTTTGCCCTTGATAGAGATGAGCACGATTTGGAATATCTGTGATAAACTGACCATTAGTACTTTCAACAATGGTATCCACGGCTTCAACTACAGTATCAACAGCATCATGATTTTGTGCAAGAGCAATATTATCTTGGATCATTCGAAGTGTGATAAAAGGACGAACTGAGTCATGAGTAACTACGATATCATCTTCCGTGATTGGAAGATAAGCATCAATAGCCTCAATGATCTTTTCAATACTAGAATTACGATCAGCCCCACCTTTTGTGATGATGATACGATCCTTATGGAGTGGAAGGAATTTTTCAACTAAATCTTCTGCGTGTGTCACCCAGTCTCCGTGAACTCCAACCACAATCTTTTCGATACTTGGCTCTAAGACAAATTTTTCAATTGTGTGAATCAAGATTGGGCGATCTCCCAACTCAAGAAATTGTTTGGGAAGGTTACTAATACCCATGCGCGTGCCGGTTCCACCTGCTAAAATTCCAGCGTAAATCATATCGATTCTCCTTTAGTTTGTTTTAAAAACTCATTGTTTACTATTATACCATAATCTAGCACTATCTTGAAATAAATACTAGTTCTCTCTAGATAGTACTAATGACGCGAGTACTATATACTTACAGCGTTTAAGAAATGACCCCTTGCATTCTTAACTCTCGGTTAATATAGAGTTCTTCAGAATAATATAGAAAGCTTAAAGAAAGCTTAAACTAGCGACATATCTATCCTGAGATTTTAATTAGACTTTTCTAGTTAAAATTGTTAAAATAATATGGAAAATAAAAGAAAAGGAAGCTAACTACCACCATGATGAATATGCAAAACATGATGCGTCAAGCTCAAAAACTTCAAAAGCAAATGGAGCAAAGTCAAGCTGAACTTGCGGCTACAGAATTTGTTGGAACTTCTGCTCAAAACCTTGTAACTGCTACCTTGACAGGTAATAAAAAAGTTGTAAAAATCGATTTTGATCCTGCGGTCGTGGATGCTGAGGATATTGAGACTCTTTCAGATATGACTGTTCAAGCACTCAATGCTGCACTTGAACAAATCGATGAAACTACTAAGCAAAAACTCGGTGCTTTCGCTGGAAAATTACCATTTTAAGTAAAAAAAAGAGGCTGTTTGTCAGCCTCTTTTAATTTATGCTAAAAAGCAAAGAATTCAGTTGCTTTATTCAGCAGTAAGTCGCTATATTCAGGGTCTTCCTGAGCTGATTTTAGCTCCTCTTTTATTCCTTCCAAGTCGTCCGTAATCATTCCGTCAACACCTAGGTGAAAGGACTTATTAAACGATTCAGAACTATTGATTGTCCATACATAGAGTTTTTGCTCAGTGTTCCATAATTTCGTTACAAAATATTCGTCCAAAGTAGAGTACTCCATTGTGTAACCAGTTGCCAACGTTCTAGGAAAAACAGAATTATAAGGAAGAATGAAGTATACAGGAATATCTGTGTCATACTCTCTCACTTTTTCAATTACCTTATAATCTAAGGATTGCATTTGATGACCATAAACCTTAATTTTTGCACCGTATTTTTCTAGAAAATGCTCCATCATCTGCGGGCTATCTTTGTGACTGGTCTTAATTTCAATGAGTAGTTTCTGATGCAGTTCATTTGCACGATTCAGATAATCATCAAAACTTGAAATCTTTGTCTCATAACCATTCTCATGAATATCAATCTGCTTTAACTCTTCTAAGGTCAAATCTTGCGGTGTTTTATTGATACCTGCTAATCCTTTTAGTTTAGCATCATGCATCATGACAAATTGACCATCCTTGGTTTCCTGAACATCCATCTCGATTAAATCCGGTTTTAATTGCGCTGTTTTTTCTAAAGATTCTACTGTATTTTGGACACCATTGGCATTTGATACACCACGATGTGAAATGACAAGAGGTGGATTGACTACTGGAGCTTCAAGATAATTATATCCTTCAATCGCAAAGAAGATACTCGCACAAACCATGACTCCCCATCTCATGGTATGGTCCTTCTCCCGCCTTGGCATAATGTCAAGTTCTTCTCCCGTTAAGAAAGATGTGAATTTGACAAGGAAATAAGTCAGTGCCATATAGTGCAAATTCTTGATCAGAACAAAATTCAAAATAGCAAGGACCAGAGACTCTCTCTGAGTAAGGCTATCTACTATATACTGGGTTGATAGTAAAGGGACGAGAGGAAGATAGAAGAATAGATTGGTTTTTACAACAATTAAAAATAAATGCCAGGCATAAAACCAAAAGAAATTCTTCGTTTTATCCAAACTATAAATAACCGCTTCCTTAACAGTCATCTTATCATAAAAGATTTTTGGTAAAGTAAATACCAATCGAACAGAAACATAAAAGAATAAGAGTGATAGAGTAATAATAGCTACCCACCATAACCAGTAGTTATCTTCCATATAGGTTTGAATAAACTCTGGAATCACAATCTTATTGAAATAATAAATCTTAAATATCTTTCTGATAAAAGGGAACAACATGGCTACGAAAAGAAAGATAAACATAGCTTTTGAAAGAGTCATCTTCTTCATAAAAGCAAGGCTTTCACGAAAGACTTTTCGGCTAAATTCTAAGAGAGTTCTCTTTTCGTGATAAAGGAGGTGACGCGCTCCTATAAAGAGAATGCTGAGTTGAAAATAGGCTACCAGCAAGTTGATGGCTATTAAGATTACGAAACCAAGACTGACTATGGGTGCGTTTTTTATAATAGCAAAAATATTGTTGTAGGATATAAACAAATATCCTGTTTGACTCAATAAAAATCCAGCTATCACTGAGTTTAGTGGCAACCAGATATAGTCAACCAACATAAAAATTAAAAAGAATAGAAAGAGGATTTTATCTAGATTTAGGTAAATCTTTTTAAAACCCAATTTTTTTGGTTTTTCAGGTTTCATAAGAACTCCTAATCAAACAGCTGAGATAGATCTAACCCACCAAATGGATTAGAGTTGAGGCTGCTCTGAGAATTTAGTAAAAGTCTACTCTCATCCGACTCCAAAAAAGCTTCATAAACTCGGGCAGTCATTCGTGCATCTTCTAGACTATTATGAGATTGCCCTTTAAACCCCAGAAAGCTAGCAACAGTTTGTAATTTTAGATTAGCAATTCCATGGAGATCGGTACTGCGTCTCTCTAAAGCTTCATTATAGACGTCAACTAGATATTGATGACTATAGTCAAATCCATGCTCTAGTAGAATCGGTAAATCACTTTTTGCTGCATTATAGCCGATAAGGGGCAAGTTCCCAACGAAGGCTTGAAATTTTTGCAGGACTTCTTCTACTTTTGGTGCACCTTTCAGAGTCTCGGAAGTAATCCCCGTCAAGCCATTGATAAAACTCTTCAAAGGAACATCCGTATATACATAAGAGTCGAATACTCCTACTTCTTCACCTTCTTTAAAATGCACTGCTGATACTTGAATCAAATGAGTCTGATCCTGGTGTTTATTGAATTCTAAATCAAATGAGATATAATCTCTTAATGCTTCCATCTTATCATTCCTTATTGATTTGTAAAAAGAAACCACCTGGTCTAATCCTAGAAACCAAGCAGTTTTTTCTTATTTTCCAAATAAGCGAGCAAAGAAGCCTTTCTTCGATGCCTGAACTTCTTGCTTAGCTTGATCCAACTCTAACTGGAGTGTTTCTTGATCCTTCATAGCTTGAAGGGTTAACTGTTGTTGTTGGTCCAATTGCTTATCTTTTTCAGCGATTTGGCGGTCCTTTACACGCATCTGTTCATCTTTTTCAGCAAGTTGCTTATCTTTAGCTTTCAATTGCTCGTAAAGACGGATAATCTCAGCGTTCTTTTCATCAACAAGAATCTCCATGAGCTCTCGTTGCTTCACTTCATCACTAACCGGTTCATCTTCAAAGATGGTCTTTTTGTAGATTTCTTCAAGTTTAATCAATCCACTACGAGTAACAACAGTAACACCCTGTCGTTTTTTGTAATATCTTCTTCAGGTAATTCCTTGACACGATTATTGATTGCTTGTCGGGAAAGGCCCAAGACCTCAGCAATCTCACTGACAGTCATTTCAATACTCATAATATCCTCTATTTTTCTCTAGCTTTTCTTAAATTAAATCTTATCATAAGTAAGCAAAACTGTCAAATAACACTGTATTTCCAATGGTTTTTTAAGCTATAAAATTTTAAGAGAAAACCTTCCTTGGTTTATAGAGATTTTCACGCTTCTCTAATATAGCAAGTAGCTTCTCACCTTCAAAGGCTGCGACTTCTTTCTCGCTATGTTCTAACTCAATAAAGCGACCAAAACGGACCTCTTCTGCCTGCTGCGGAGTAAGATAAACCTTAACTAAATCCCCTGTCCCAATCTCAATCGGATGTAGAAAATCGAGTTGTCCAGCCTCAACTTTTTCGGAAATTTCTTCTAAAGTCAGGGCGTCCTCTAGTTGCAAACCTGCAGCACTGGTACGTGTTAACTGAGACATATGGGCCGCATAACCAAGTTTTTCTCCCAAATCAACCGATAAGGTACGGATATAGGTTCCCTTACTGCATTTCACACGAAAGGCAAATCTCGCAAGTCTATCCTCATAAGAAATGGGACTCGTTCTTTCAAAACTATAAATGGTCACCTGACGCTCTGGACGCTCGACCTCCTGACCAGCACGCGCATACTCATAGAGCTTGCGACCATTGACCTTGACAGCAGAATACATAGGAGGAACCTGTGTGATAGGTCCAGTTAGAGAGGCGATTGCTTCATCAACAACTTTTTCATCCAAGGGTGACAAAACAGGTGACTCTGCAACGATTTCCCCACTAGCATCCTCAGTCGTCGTTGAATAACCTAGAGTGATTTCCCCCTCGTAGACCTTGCCCTCATCCTGCATGAACTCGACCATACGAGTCGCCTTCCCTACAGCAATGGGTAAAACGCCCACAACATCCGGATCCAAGGTCCCACCATGACCGATTTTTTTAGTCCCTAAAATCTTACGCAATTTAAAAACCACATCATGCGAGGTCATCCCTGCTTCTTTTTTTAAGTTGATAATACCGTTCATGTTTTTCTTTTTGATTTCCTTTCTCAGCATGTGAATAATACAGTTTTTTTAATTCGTTCTAGTATCATTTAAACTGACCTCTAAATTTCTAAATAACTCTATCTATTTATTAATCTAGTATTTATTTTTTTTATAACAAAAAGAATAAAACTTCCCAAAATATCCAGCCCTATTGAGATTATAAATATTCTTCCAAACCAAATAAGCCAAAGGGGGGTGTATGAACCAGGACTAAAATAGCCTATATTATACATAATACCTAGGAATATTGAACAAAACAAAATCTCAAGGGGAATTCTAATCTTTGCTTTCTTCAAACTGAAATCCTTAAATAAATTTCGAAAAGTCTCTTTTTTCTTGGGTACATCTTCCCAATACTCCTTGCTTTGAGTTTTTAGATATAAAAGATAGGCGACTTCTGTGATGAGTTGGGAGAAGCCATAGCTAAAAAGTACCGCTGTTAGAATTCCTAAAACTAGCGCAAACTTACCAGAAAGAACACCGCCTAACATGGAAACTGTAAAAATAATGAGAAGAGAATTATTATTGTGGGCACTAGATTTCGCAAAATAATTACCTATTGTTCTATTGGTAGAAAAACCTTTTTTTAATTCTCTTTTTATCCAAAAATAGTGATAAACAAAACCAGTAACTGTACAGATTAACAAAAAAGGAATGGTGTATAATGAGCGTTCGTTATATTCTTGCAAATTAGTCCCTGAATAAACAAGAATAATATAAGATATAAGTATCAAAGATAAAAAAAATACCTATATAAGATAAAAAGTAATAATATGGTTGATAAAATCTGTCTGCGATAAATAAATGTCATTCCTAGCGGAATAAAGGTTGCCACGACAAGATAAATAACATAAATCAAAACAAAATCAAAAAAAGTAATTTTTCCAAAGGATTTATTCCGTAGCCTTTAACAAAATAAAAAAATATTGGAAAAAAGCAGAAACAATGCCGAAGCGAAGGCTCCTGCAAATGAAATAACCATCATACTTGCTGATGCGCGAGTATTCGCTAAGCTTTTAAAATATGCTTTATTTAATTTTTCAACTTCTGTCACTGTTTTTTCTTTCACTTTAATCTCCTAAATTGACATAGCTCTATGCACGTTTAATTATAACTCGTAGCTTAATCTGCTTATTCTTAATTTTTGAATAAATTGATTAATATCTCTAGAAATCAATTTTTTTAATTAAATATCTTTTTTTCTAATTCTTTGTTTACTGTCTAAATAAGTTATTAATTATTTTTTTCCTCTTTGGAAGATTTTTATTATAAAAAGAACATAAAATATATAGTCATAAATAAAACTGAAACAACTCCCCATGAAATATTGCCATATGTGATAAAGAGCTATGCAAAGATTATTATAATTAGTGGTAATATGATAAGAGATAAATAGGTAAAGAAGACATTTTTTCGCTCTCTTAACACAAAGTCCCTCATTGCTTTTTTCTCTAATTGAAATTCTTCCACTTCTTTATCACGATGGAAGGTCGCATAACAAACAACAAAGGCTGTTATAAAGGAAATCAGGATGCCTATCATTAAAAATTGATATCTTCCCGGAATGGTTAAATAGTATTTGGAATTGACTTTTCCAATTATGCCATAAATAATAATGATCATGCTACTGCCAGCAGTTTCCAAAAAAGAAGTCTTTTTTCTTACCATGTATAAACTAGAATCTTTTTTATCAAAATAAACTGGATTTTTATCAATTGTTCCTATCGGAACCATATTTTTTTAAATATAATTTCATATATCATTTTCCTTAGTGGAATATTTTTTTATCTAACATATGAACCACTTTAAATCTCTGTATTGGTTTCGTGTTTAATAACAATAGAGGAAACATAAAAAAAATAAAAATGGCTAAAAAAACAAAAAAATAAAAAAATTAGAAGTCAATAAATAAACTATAGAAAAAAAGCACTGGAAGAAGAAATGCCAATAATATAATTAGATAGCTCTTAACTATATTTTTCTTCTCATTTTTAAGAAAAGTTATCATATCAACGTTTGAAAGCACAAAAGGACTAATAATTAATTCTTCATTCAAAGCTGGTTTGTAGAGGAGTTTTGAGACAATGATCATTAGAAAAAAACCAAAAATCAAGGGCCAAAAACCACTGAATTCCTGAGCTTTTGTTACTTCTCTTACAAGAACATAAAGAATAAGTGCTGCTCCTGTCGAGAAAGCGACAGGAGACACTTTAAACTTTGTTTTAGAATGACCTAAGAACATCTTGCCTGTTTTCTTATCAAAAAAAACTGTTCCCCCTTCAAAATTACCAATTCCTACAAATTCAACGTCCTTTAACTTTATAATTTGATTTTTGTCCAAGAGAATCTCCTATCACTGAAATACAGTTCCAATACCACTGAAAAAGTCAGATACTGCATTAGCAACACCATCTATAACTTCCTTACCTGCTTTTACTACTTTATTTGTTATTTTTATGTCTTCCTTTCCAACAGTGTTATCATAAATCATATCAAATACAGCATTGCTGCACTAGGTATAACATTAGCAATAGTAGCTCCAATTGCTGCTATTATATTCATACCAGTGGTCATATCACCGATAGATATTACTGCATAGACCCCACTCTTAATAACCGCGTTCGGAACATTTTCTCCTGCTGAAAGTTGTGTAGTGAAATCAATTGCAGGACCGATAAATGCCATCGCCCTACCTATTTCAGGACCAGACTTGGCAAAAGTTTCAATTCCGTCACTCAAACTTCTAATGACTCCAGAAGAGGAATTACTAATACCATCAAGTACATTGGGCAAATTAAACCATTAGTACCTAGGGTAATAAAGTCTTCGAGTGAATCACTTAGTTGATATAAGGTGCTAAGTACTCCTACTAGAACAGTTTGTATTCATTTTATAAGTTCTAAAAAGGAAACGAACATGAGTAGTTGTAAGTCTCTTTATTTCCTTAAGTTTTCTATTATCCTCAATTCATTTTATCTCGAACCCCTACCATGATATCTGTATATAAAACATCATTTATCTTGCTAGAAATATAAAATACCGGTGTAGATTCTTCTAAGTCATTATCAATCAATAAATTGGTTAAACCGTATATAGCCTTATCAAAGTTGACTGCTTCCTCCCCAGTAACTCTAGCTCCTACCATTCTAGGAACTAAAAAATAACTGTTATAGGCTGTCACTTCCAGTAATTCATTCTCTCCTAAATAATCCTCATGGACAGGAAGATAGACTGTGATGTTGTATGTCCCATCATCCAACTCTCCGATATGAGGACATGAGTAAAATGGATTACTTTTAGGTGTATATCCAGCTGCTACGGCTGTTTGAACCATATCTTGAAAGGCTACTGCAATTTCATCACCAGTAATGTTGTAATCGACACTTAAGACATTACTCATCATTAATGATTGATTCATACCATATGTAATTTCTGCCATTTTACTTCTCCACTGGGATAATCAAATCTACAAACAAATCATCATAAACTGGAATCAAGACCAGATATAACTTGTCTTGCAACTCCCAACCGTGGTCTCTGATGTAATCCTTCATCTCGTAGATGGTTTGGTCCAAGCCATCCTCAAAAGGTACACGTTTGCTGATACCCTCAATATTTAAACTAGCTTGATACCTTAGTTGGCTCGTTGAGTTTGTTTCTGAAATGACAGGTATATAAAGGGTAACGTCCTGTTCTTCTTCATCAAACTGAGTTGGAGTCATTTCAAAAATGGTCGGACCATCTTTATAGATGCCATTGGTATAGGGTAAGAGTTCTGTATGGACAAACAACTCCAATAGTTCGTCCGCTTGAATCTGGACCTGGTCTGTCATCAAATGTTCCATATGAATCTGGATTTCTTTAATCATGTTTCTTTTCCTTTTTAAATCTATCACTGTCAAATTCTCGATTTGAAATTATATCTGGGTTTACCTTTATACGCTTAATTGGTCTTGTTTCCTCAATATCATGACGGTGTTGGTAGGCGTAGATAATAACAAACCAAAATGCATACAGAAATTGTCCAAAAATCATTAAGAGTAAAGATACTCCCCAGCCCATTAAAAAATCATAACCAAACACTCCCACTAAAATAAAGCAAGTGCTTAAAATTAAAGGTGGTCCCATCACATAGTTAAGCATAATTTTCCCAGCCTTCTCCGAAATAATTTCTTCAGAGTCCAAGTCGACCAAACAGCTCATGACGATAATAATTACTAGCGCGTAGATAAGGGGAAGAGATAATTTTAGAACAATAAAGTTATGGTCCCCACTCAAACTACTAAATCCAATAATGGTATAAACATGACCAGTCAAATACATGAGATAGGTTCCAAAACTGGTTAAAATCCCTCGCTTAAGATCTAGTAAAAATACTAGATTTAAAACCCAAACAACAATCCCTATAATAAGCAACTCTTGATATAAGTCCTCATTTTTTAGAATCTCTAATCCTCCTGCCATAAACATAAAAAAGGCTATAGGATATAAAATAAAAATCCCATTTAATACACCCCACAGAGGAACGGGGCCTTTTATTTTGCTTCGTTGAAATTCAAAAGTTTTTTTAATTCGTTCCAGTATCATTTAAACCACCCTCTCATGCCTTTGATCAGGCTATTGGCGTCTTTTTAAAGATTCCTTTTAATGCAGTATCAATACTAAATCAATAAGTAAATAACCTACTATTCATCTCTATTTCTCCAATTCTTTATGATAGTATAAATAAAATGTATCAGTATTGCTACTAAAAATAAGAATAAAGGGCGTAATGATACCAAACTGATACCCACAACAAAGAAGGCTGATAAAAAATAAATGATAAAGGCCTCTAACTTAGAAGGTCTTCTAGCCTCTGGAAGCATATCTAAATGTTCCTTCGTTATAGCTGAGCGATCAGTGAATTGATAAAAGAAACGATATCTTGCAGATAAAGAATCAATATCTAAAAAGTCATATCCCCTAATATAATCAATTACGTAAAACATCAGTAAATTGTCAATTTCGTCAATATTTTCAGTATAGAGAGAAAAGTTTCTCTTTCCAGCAATTGCAGTATTACTTGTAGCATAAACAGCAATCGGAATGCCATCTTTTGTGACAGGTGAAATATCTCCTTTACTACCTGAACTTACACACGTCATTTCATAGTTATTTAAATTAAATTGAAAAACTCCATGCCAGTATGCTTGTTCCCATAAATGATCAAATCTTTTTTCTTCATAATAAATCAAATCCTTATTTAACCCTCTTGCGACTATTCTTTTTCTTTTAGAAATATATTCTGATTCTTTCAAGACAAGAATTTCTACATCTTTTGCATATAGACGATAACCTTCCTCTTCTTGAACGATTTCAATTCTTTCAGTCCAATGTTCATCATCAGGTAATTTTGACTGAAGGATAAATCCTTCTGAGTTTCCACGTAATTGTAATTGTATTTCCATGTTTTACCAACCTATTGATAAGCCCAATCCAAATGGTCCTAGTTTCATTTTTGCCTCTGCTTTTTCGGTAACTGGACAATGATTAACAATCATAACAGGCTCTACACCTTCTCTCACTCGAACAACACTCCCAATCGGTAAAGCCGTACGTTCTGACATCAGTTTTCTCCTTCTAAATATCTCTGCGCTTCCTGAACATAAAAGAGTTCTGGATTTTCATGGGCGATGCTTTCAAACAAACTGCGAGTACGAGCTTCATCTCCTTTTAATTGGGCATTGAGAGCGCCGTAATAAGAAAACATGATTCGAGCTAATTTATTTTCTGGTTCGGCAGTGTCGAAGTAGTCATTCACTTCTTGATTGAACACAATATCTTTTATGGCTTGGGCTTGAGCAACGAGTTTAGCCTTACCACCTTTCGAATCTGGCGCCTTGGACAATTGTTCCTCAAAGAAAGCAATATCTTGTGCATCTTGAAGATGAATGCAAACTTTTAATAGCTCATAGGTTGATATTAAAAATGTATGGTTCCTGAATCTCTTCCAAATTTTCTTCAAATCATATTTGGACATATTTTCCTTGGCAGCTTGAAAATCCCCTTTTAGATAAGCCACTTGACCTTGGATAAATTGGCAATACTCACGATATGTTGCCCTAAAGGGCTTAATAGACTTTTCTGATTGAACCCTGAACATGTCCACATAGAGCTTAAGATTAATAGAATCGTTTAACACTAGATAAATAACTTTGTTTAGGACAAAACGTAGGTATAAAACTAGACTAGCAATTAGTACTACTACTAATAATAATATTACTCCCCACTTTTTGGTATCACTTTGGAAAATTAAAAATACAGCCAACACATCCAAAACAAGTCCAATAATTGAGCTAATTTGACTAATAGTCTCAATTTGTAGAAGAATATTCTCTGTCGCCCTACTTACTATTTTTTCAATTAATTTCATATATTACTCTCTTATTTCTCTGCTCCTATATATTTCTTCGCTTCCTGAACATAAAAGAGTTCTGGATTTTCATGGGCGATGCTTTCAAACAAACTACGAGCACGAGCTTCATCTCCTTTTAATTGGGCATTGAGAGCGCCGTAATAAGAAAACATCATTCGAGCTAGATTACTTTCTGGTTCAGTGGTGTCGAAGTAGTCATTCACTTCTTGATTGAACACAATATCTTTTATGGCTTGGGCTTGAGCAACGAATTTAACCTTACCACCTTTCGAATCTGGCGCCTTGGACAACTGTTCCTCAAAGAAAGGAATATTTTGCTCATCTTGAAGATGGATAGAAGATAGAAATTCATAATATAATTTCTTCAATTCAAATATTCTTCTATTTTTTTTAGAGACATTAGAAAGATTGATATTTGAATATTGACTAAGTGATAATAAAAAATCTCCTCTGAGGTAAGATAATTCTCCTGTGATTAATTCAAAACTTACTTCATTAAATTTCTTATTAAACTTATTGGAATGACTAACATTGTATTCAAAGAAAAAAATTGATATTTCTTAAAATCAATCAAAACCACTTTCCAATATAGTAAAAACTTCCCAAGTCAATAAACTTAAAAAAAGATGCCAATAACTATAAATAATACCGACAAAAAAACAACAGATAACGTACTGCAATAATATTTTTGTTTAAACAATAAAAAAACAAACCCAAAAATTGCTATATAAACTGCAACAACTACTAAATATGAAGATAATCGAATACAAATATTATAAACAAATGTTTCATCTTTATTTGCTAATAATTTAATCAAGCCTTTCAATTTTATAAAAATCCTCCAAATAAAATTGTTTACTAGATTCTCTAAGTAAAAAATTTTCAAAATCATCTTCATCTTCAACTATTGTATACATTCCGTTGTTAACGATAAAATAGTCATTATTGATCTTGTAGTGTCCGTCGGAAAGTCTTGAAAAATCAATGTCTTCTAACTTCAGTTTGTCACTTTCACTAAGTCTTAAACATAAACGAATGGCTCCCTCTTTCATATAATCTTTAAGAGAAATTGCTGCATATCCTCCAAATGCTTGTTTTTCTGGACTAGATGACTTTTGATTTTGAACTGCTTTTTCTTTAATAAAAGAAGTGACTCTAAATGAACGTGATATTTGAAAACCTGGGCTAGCCAATGGCTGATCCTCAGCATCAAATACAGATAAATCATAACCTTTCTTTTTTATAGCATCTTCTACTACTGATCTAAAATCTTTTAGAACTATTTGTGCCTCATCACTTGAAATAGCATTTTTTATAAATTCTTTTAGGCCGTAATCTTGATCAATGAAAGTAACATATTTTAATTTTTGACGCGTGTACTTAGCACCCACTCTTATGGAAACTCCCTTATCAAAAACATCAAAGACGCCAATATCGGAAATATTACTATCATAGTATGTAGACTTAAGTGTTAATTCGTAGTTCAAGCCCTTAGAATGATAAAACTCTTGTAATTGTTGTACTTTGGCATTATTTCTCAAGTAAGTTTGAATTTCACTACCTAGAAATGGAGAAAAAATTCCCGCTAAAATTATAATGAGTACCATTCTACTCACTTTTTGATCGTACTCATCCTTTTGATAAATCCTATCTATATACGGAAATAAAAATAAAGAAAAAATGAAACTCCAAAGATCCAGATCTTTTATAAAGTCAAAGGAAACAATCATTTTAAATTTTAGCAAAAACATCAGAAAAATTGCTAAAAAAACGTTGCCAATCAATAGGAAAGCAATCAGACATTTCGTTCGATTTTTTGCCTTTATCACATAAGTTATACCTACAATAAGATTAGCTAGAAAGCTAAAAATATAACCAAAAATAGTTGGAAGAAGGCCAACTACACCAAAAAGTAAGTCATATCTAGATCTTTCGTTAGAAACTGTTGAGCCTTCTAAGTTCAAAAAGCCGTATAAAAAGTTGAGCAAAAAAACAACTAATGGTAAATAGGCAATATATACATCCGTAAATTTTAGAGTTTTTTTGATAGTCAAGGTCACTCCCCCTTCAAGGCATCAAACTTAGCCTTCATGGTTGGATTCTTTCGAGTCAATTTCTTAACGGAAACATCATCCAACTTATTGTTTGCAAGGCGGAGTTGGTTTTCTGATGTGGTTAAGAATTTCTTGACCTCTTCCATGCGTTTGATGGCCTTGTCGATTTCATCGATAGCCTTTCCGAAGTTGACAGAGGCTGAGTTATAATTCTTTGCAAAGGCAACCTTGAAAGCGTCCAAATCTTCCTCAAAGTGAGTGATATCAATATTTTGCTCACGAATTAGTGCTAGTTCCTGCTTGTATTTAAGAGAGTTAAGAGCTGCATTTCGTAAGAGACCAATCAACTGGATAAAGAACTGAGGACGGACCACATACATCTTCTCATACTCGTGGCTAACATCGACAATCCCTGTGTTAAAGTAGTCGTTATCAGCTTCAAGCATAGATACCAAAACAGCATATTCACAGTTCTTTTCTCGACGGTCCTTGTCCAATTCCTTGTAAAAGTCCGCATTCTTATGCTTCTTTTCAGTCCCATCAGCTTCATTTTTCATCTCAAACATGATGGAAATGAATTCTAGCCCATTTTCATCAAAGTCCCGGAAGATAAAGTCCCCTTTAGAACCACGAGCAGAGACCTTGTTGTCCTTTTCGAAATAGGCATTTGGAAAGGCAAAGCTACGAACCTTGTTGAACTCACTCTCCGCATACTGCTCAAGACTCTCTCCGATTGCTTTGGTTGATTGTTGAGCCTTGAAATTCTTGTAAAACTCAACCTGCTCATTAGCCGCCTTAAGCTGGGCCTCATAATTTTGTTTGACTGAAGTCAGAGAAAGCTCATTTTCTTTTTCTTGTAAAAGAAGCTGATTTTTGATCTGATCCCGTTCTTTTTCTAGGTCAGATAAAGTCTTTTGTAGTTGATTCTCATGTTCTAAGCGCAAGGTGGCTAATTGATTCTCCAGTGCCTGAACCTCTTTTTCTTTCTCTAGCAAGCTTTGACTCGCACTTTGCTCTACTTCTTTCTTAGCTAATTCTTTTTCGGTGTCAAAGTTATTAATTTGACTTTGAAGCCGGGCAATTTCTTGGTCTTTTTGCGCTAGTTTTGTCTGCTGTTCATTCATGGCTTTTTGCTCAGCCAAGGCCAGCTCTTGCTTCATGCGTTCATGCAATTCCTTATCAAACTCTACAGTTCGAACTTGAGAAATCAGCTCTGCATATTGGCTTTCATTAACTGTAAAAACTTCCCCACAATTTGGACATTTAATTTCGTTCATGATTTTCCTCTGTATTTAACATTACTACATTCATTATAGCATGGATAAACAAAAAGAAAAAGTTGGAATCAATCCAACTTTTAATCTACGTATGTATCTTCATTCTTGTTTAAGAAGGCATAAGGCAATCCCATCAGTAGACCACCTCCTATAAAGTTACCAATAAAGGTTACACCCCAGTGACGTAGCATATTTCCAATACCGAAGTTCGCAATTGAATCAGCAGCAACACTGAACTTCACAATCGCAAATGAAGCAAAGTTTGCGGCGATGTGCTCATTTGTTAAGAATACAAACATATAAATGGCTGATAAAACCAACCAAAGTTTGGCACCACCATCTTTAACTAAAACAAATGAAAGAATCGCGATGTTTACAAAGACATTAGCCAAAATTGCTTCAAGCAAAACTAGTTCATTTGAACGGCCTAACTTCATCTCCACAACTCCAGAAATAAAGCTATCGTGTGTTAGATTAGCATAAGCTGCTGAATGGGCGAATCCCCAACCAGCAATAAGAGCTCCAATCAAGTTAAAGAAAGTACAATATAGAAGAATTTCAGCTGTTTTTCTCCAGCTAATTTTTTTCAAAAAACTACCAGCTGTCAAAAACATCATGTTTGATGTAACTAACTCAGCATTCAAGAACACGATATAAGCTAGTCCCCAAGCGAAAACAAATGGGAAAAGGAAGCGTCCGCTACCAGGAACAATCTTATTAATCAAGTCAGCTCCAACTGCACCAGCTGCTGTACTGAAAGTTAAGAAAGCACCCGCAAACATTGAACGAATCGCATACTTAAATTTACTATTCGAATAAAGACTTTCCTTTTTCTTACAAGCAAATTCGATTTTTGAAATAAATTCTGATGAGACCATATAAACTCCTAAAACTTTTATTTGTGAATATTATAACATAAAATCAACTTTATGGAAAGGCTTTCTGAAATTTTAAAAAATTAAAACCTATTATTCTAAAATACGGATCTTGATATTGTATTTTTTTGTTTCATTCTTTAAATTATTGACTAGTTGATCATTCTCTTTTGATTTTCCAAAGAAAAAGGCTAGAGATTTTCCACTTTTTAGTTCCAGACATAAAGAATATCTTGCACCATTTAGTTTAACACTAGGGAGAAGCTTTACATCAATACTTTTTATTTCACTTAAGGCTATTGTTCGATTTGTAAAAACAAATGCATTATGAATATAAAAAAATATCCTTTCGAGATATGAAATGGAGCCAAAAAAATGACCACCACTATCCTTAGCAATACTAA
Source organism: uncultured Streptococcus sp. (assembly GCA_916439135.1). Lineage (GTDB taxonomy): Bacteria > Bacillota > Bacilli > Lactobacillales > Streptococcaceae > Streptococcus. The sequence continues at coordinate 149,919 of CAKAHR010000001.1, forward strand.
AACGACGCCATAGGATTAACAAAAGAACAAAAACTAAAAAGTAAATACTAAAGTTGAAAACGGAGCTTTCCAACATCTTTTTAAAACCACTCCAAAAATAATCAAACATTTATAGAATACCTTCTTTTTTCATTTATTATACCACTTTTATGACTTCTTTAGACTTTTAATAAAAGAAAAAAGCTGAACAAAGTTCAGCTCTATTCCTGTCTTAAAAACGAATCATCTTATCTAGTCAAATCAATACGTTGACCAATTTTACCAATGATAATTGCTCCGACAATGAGTGATGCGAATTCTCCAATACCAGTTGTAAACCAAGTAAAGAAGAATGGTGCCTCTGCTACGATATGCAATTCAGCAGCAATTGTTACCATTGAAATTGAAAATAGAATTGAAAAGAAAAAATGATCTTTTCGAATCAATCCATTAAAAAGATAGTCTTTACTATATTTACTGAACAACCAAACTCCTAAGCTTAGGAAGACAAGAGTTGATCCTCCACCTACAGCGACATCAATGAGTCCAAAACTGAAGAAATTAGCAATCATACATCCAAGAGTAACACCGATAATGTACTTAGGATTATAAAAAGCTAGGAAGTTCATCATTTCAGAAATGCGGAACTGATAAGCACCGTAGCTGATAGCATTGAGTGGTGGTGTGATAGTCAAAACCACATAAATTGCTGCGACAATGGCAATGTCAGCCAAATCGCGGACAGTAAGTTTTTTCATGTTTTCTCCTTTAGCGGCTCCACCGCATTTAATATGCTTGGTGAAAGAAGCTAAGCACCAAGGGTTGAACAAGTCAACTTTGTTAGTATAGCACATTTAAAGGCTTTATGCTATACTAATCTTATGAAAAGATACATTAAAAAATTCTTCGATAACGAAATTTTATCTTATTTATTTTTCGGCGTTGCTACTACTGTTGTTTCTGTAGGGACTCGAATGATTATTTTTTACTTGACTCATCAAGAATTAACAGCTACTGCTCTAGGTAATATAACAGGTATTCTATTTGCTTTCTTTACCAATGACACTATTGTTTTTTTAAACAAAAAAACGAGAAAAATTGGTTTGGACGTCTCATTAAATTCTCTGGAGCTAGATTTTTTTACCTTCTTACTTGATATGGCACTTACCTTTATTTTTTTGTCACCAAGTTTCCTCATATAATTGGTCAATTTGTGGGTGATGATGTTAATATAATTAATACGGTTGAAATAGGGTTTGCTCAAGTTACAATTGTTGTTTTTAAATTACCTATTTAGCAAGCTTTTTTTGTTTTTAAAAAAATAAATGAGCACTTTTTCTTGCATTCAACATAAATTTACGATATAATGTGTTGTAAAAAAATTTGATAAAAATTTTGAAAGGAAAATATTATGTTAAAAGGATCTTAAAGATTTCTTGCTCCGTGGCAACGTCGTTGACCTTGCTGTCGGTGTGATCATCGCCACTGCTTTTTGGTGCTATCATCAATTCATTTGTTAATGATATCATCACTCCACTTCTATTGAACCCAGCCTTGGAAGCTGCGAATGTACAAAACATTGCTGAGCTTGCTTGGAATGGTGTTACATATGGTAAATTCTTGAGCGCTGTTATCAACTTCGTTGTAATTGGTACTGTTCTCTTCTTCATGATTAAAGCTATTGAAAAAGCTCAAAACCTTCGTAAGAAAGAAGAAGTTGCTGAAGAAGCTCCAGCAGCTCCAACTGAATTGGAAGTTCTTCAAGAAATCAAAGCACTTCTTGAAAAAAATAAAAAAAATGTAAAAAGGATTTAGATATTGTCTAAATCCTTTTTTTCTTCCTCTTTTATATTGGTTTTAGTCTTGAGTAAAACTCCTATTTTTTTGATATAATGATGAGAGTTTCCACCCTTAGTGTAATGGATATCACGTAAGATTCCGGTTCTTGAGATGGGGGTTCGATTCCCTCAGGGTGGATAGATAGACAAAGAAAAAGCAACGATAATCGTTGCTTTTTTTAAACTTTATTTGACAATTCTTCCCACTCTAGCATTGCTTCTTCCTGACGCTGGCTGATTTTATCCAGTTCTGCTTGTAGTTGCATGAGTTCATTTGCATCATTGGTAGTGTGCATTTGCTCAGAGATATCTTGAGTTTGGGTTTCCAATTCTTCGATTTCTGCCTCAAGACATTCGATCTGACGCATGAGCTTGCGAACTTCTCTTTGACTTTCTTTTTGGGCCAGGTAGTCATTAACTGGAGAAACTTCTTTTTCTTGGTTAACAGCTGCCGCTTCTTCCTCTTGACTAGCTGCCAACTCTGCTTTTTTTTCAACATAATAGTCATAATCACCCAAATAGAGGGTCGAACCATTTTCAGACAATTCCAGAACTTGTGTAGCAACACGATTGATAAAATAACGGTCATGGCTGACAAATAGAAGAGTCCCATCAAAGTCAATTAGTGCATTTTCCAGAACTTCCTTACTATCAATATCCAAATGGTTGGTCGGCTCATCAAGAATCAGGAAGTTATTATTTTCCATTGATAGTTTAGCCAGTAACAAGCGAGCTTTCTCTCCACCCGACAACATCCCAACAGATTTCTTAACATCGTCACCAGAAAAAAGGAAGGCACCTAGGCGATTACGGATTTCCACTTCTGGAGTCAATCTAAAATCATTCCAAAGTTCATCTAAAACTGTATTGCTCGGTGTCAACTTACTTTGAGTTTGGTCATAGTAGCCAACTTCAACATTTGCACCGAAACGCTTCTCACCCTTTATAAAAGGGATCTGATCAACAATAGACTTGATAAAAGTTGTCTTTCCAATCCCATTCGGACCTACAACTGCTACGGCATTCATCTTACGAAGGTCAAGGTTGATAGGCTCTGATAATATTTCTCCATCATATCCAATAGCAGCATTCTCAACTGTCAAAACAACATTCCCTGATACTTTATCAGAGTGAAAGGTCATATTAGCTGATTTCTTGCCAGCTTCAGGTTTATCCAAACGCTCCATCTTTTCCAGTTGTTTACGTCGGGATTGGGCTCGCTTAGTTGTCGATGCTCGAACGAGATTGCGATTGACGAAATCTTCTAGAGCAGCAATTTCCTTCTGCTGCTTTTCATAATTTTTAGCTTCAGTCAGCAACTTCTGCTCCTTTTGCTCAACAAAACTGGAGTAATTTCCAACGTATCTATCTAAAGAATGTTTAGTTAAGTCGAAAGTTATGGTTGCTACCTTGTCTAGGAAATAACGGTCGTGACTGACGATAATGAGGGCACCGCTATAATTAACTAGATAGTTTTCTAGCCAGGCAATAGTCTCGATATCCAAGTGGTTGGTTGGCTCGTCCAAAACCAAGAGATTTGGTTTTTCAAGAAGCATTTTTGCAAGGGCTAAACGAGTATTCTGTCCACCTGAAAGCTCAGCGATTCGCATCTGCCACATAGACTCGTCAAACTGGAAACCATTTAAGATAGAACGGATATCAGCTTCATAGGTAAACCCTCCAGCCTGACGGAATTTTTCAGATAGGTGATCATAGTCAGACATGAGCTTATCTAGTTCTGCACCAGTCTTTTCCCCCATCTCTAACTCCATCTGGCGAAGTTGTTTTTCTGTACTACGTAAGTCGTCAAAAACATGTAACATCTCGTCATAGATAGTATTTTCTGATTCAAATCGACTATCCTGTGCTAAATACGAGAGAGAAACATCTTTTTTCTTGTTGATTTCACCAGTGGTTGGCTCCTCTTCACCAACCAATATCTTGAGTAGAGTAGACTTCCCTGCCCCATTTTTCCCAACGAGAGCGATGCGATCTCTTTCGTCAACTTGTAGGTATATATTATCAAAAAGAACCTCACCTGCAAAAGAGCGTTCAATTTTATTAGCTTGTAAAATAATCATGTTACTATTTTACTATCTTTTTCCGTTTTTCACAATTCCAATAAAAAAGTTCGAGCTTTAAACTCGAACTTTTAAATGTTAATAACCGATACCACCACGGAATGTACGTGCCATATCACTTAAGTTATAGTTCTTAGAAGATGTGTCGATTGTCCATTTACCGTCTTTCTTAGTCATCTTGATTTCGTAACCTTCTTTTTGCATATTGTCACTAGTATCAAGTGGAGTTGAATCAAATTGACTTGGTGCATTTTCTAAAATGTACTTTTCACCGGCTTTCATAGCTTCTGAGTAGCTACTATATTTACCTTTGTTTTCGTCATAGAATTTACGGCTCAATTCATGAACATTCAAGTTATTCAAATCGATAGTTTCTGGTCTTACATAGACAACCGCATAGTCTGGCAAATAAGTTTTTACTTTGTAATCAACTTTTGCTCTTTTAGCATTTGCTTTGATATATGCTTCTACAAATGTACGAAGTTCAGAATCAGAAGGTTTGTAGTTGTAGAATCCTTTACCGAATGACTCGATGAATTTCTTGATAAATTCCTCTCTGTCTGCTTTCACATCATTTGTAATCAAATCAGAATCATTAGAAGATTTTTTATTATCAGATTTCTTGTCATCAGATTTTTTATCGTCTGATTTTTTATCATCAGATTTCTTGTCGTCTGATTTCTTGTTGTCTGACTTTTTATCTTCAAGTGCAACGATTTGGCTTTTATCATTAGTAAAGCTTACATTTGATGCACCACCAGTGTTTTCTCCATCTAGGTAAACAGCATCTACATATTTTTTCATAGCTTCTTTTGCTTCATCAATATTGTCTTCGTATTGACTTGGGTCAACCTTGATAGCTACGTCATTTTTATCCTTTTTATTATCTTTTACATCATCGTAAAAGCTTGGCGCAAAGTGAAGTTCATATTTAGCATCTTTATCAACTTCATAAACAACGTAACCAGCTACACTCTTACCTTTAGACAGGCTATCCCCGTATGACATGAATTTAGTTTTACTGTCTGACTCATAAATTTGAATTGGTTCAACTTTTTCGTCTTTTTCGTTATAAAGTGCAATATCATGGCTAGTAAAGCTGAACTGTTTATCACGATTGTTTTTAATCTCAACTTGAAGTGCTAGGTAGTGTGAATTTGAATCTTCATCTTTAGGAAGAACATACATACCGTCTTTAACAGAAACTTCAAAATTTGAGTTAGATGCAGTACCATCATCACTTGCTTTTTTACTATTACCACAAGCTACCAATGCTAAAGCAGTTAACACTAAAGCTGAATGCTTAAGAACTTTTTTCATAATAGAAAATCTCCTTTTATTATTTACTATATTGTACCATATAGTCATAAATTTTCAAACTAGAAATAGGAAATCGCTTTAAAAAAATTGTAAATTTTTAAATATGACAAATTCCTGCTCATTCTTCGGTTTGAAGGAATCTTAAATTCATATAACCAAGCCATGCTAACGTTTTACTAAAACTTTAAATCATGGTATAATGAAACCGATTAAAACAATTTACAATAAAGGAGACGCTCAATGACTTACCAAGAAAACTATCAAATGGCTTGATTTTGCTGAACTTCCAGACTACCTTCGTCAAGATTTAGAAAATATGGATGAAAAAACAAAGGAAGATGCCTTTTACACAAACCTTGAATTTGGTACTGCTGGTATGCGTGGGTTGATTGGTGCTGGTACAAACCGCATTAACATCTATGTTGTTCGCCAAGCAACTGAAGGTTTGGCTCGTTTGATTGAGTCAAAAGGTGGAAATGAAAAGGAACGTGGTGTTGCCATCGCTTACGATAGCCGTCACTTCTCTCCAGAATTTGCCTTTGAATCTGCAGCAGTTCTTGCAAAACACGGAATTAAATCTTATGTTTTTGAAAGTCTCCGTCCAACTCCAGAGCTTTCATTCGCTGTTCGTCACCTCAACTGCTTTGCGGGTATCATGATCACTGCTAGCCACAACCCAGCTCCATTTAACGGATACAAGGTTTATGGTGAAGATGGTGGACAAATGCCTCCACACGATGCGGACGCTTTGACAGCCTTTATTCGTGCCATTGAAAATCCATTTGCTGTAGAAGTTGCGGATGTGGAAGCTGAAAAAGCATCTGGTTTGATTGAGGTTATCGGCGAAGCAATTGATGCGGAATACCTTAAAGAAGTCAAAGACGTTAACATCAACCCTGCCTTGATTGAAGAATTCGGTAAAGACATGAAGATTGTCTATACTCCACTACATGGTACTGGTGAAATGTTGGCTCGACGTGCTCTTGCTCAAGCAGGATTTGATTCTGTTCAAGTTGTTGAAGCTCAAGCAACTCCAGACCCAGACTTCTCAACTGTTAAATCTCCAAACCCAGAAAGTCAAGCAGCCTTTGCACTTGCTGAAGAGCTTGGTCGCCAAGTAGGCGCTGATGTTCTTGTTGCAACGGACCCTGATGCAGACCGTGTTGGTGTTGAAGTCCTTCAAAAAGACGGAAGTTACCTTAACCTTTCAGGTAATCAAATCGGTGCCATCATGGCTAAGTATATCTTGGAAGCACACAAGAACGCCGGAACTCTTCCAGAAAATGCAGCTCTCTGCAAATCAATTGTTTCAACTGACTTGGTAACTAAGATTGCTGAAAGCTATGGCGCAACCATGTTTAACGTCTTGACTGGTTTCAAATTTATCGCTGAAAAGATTCAAGAATTCGAAGAAACACAATCACACATACATGATGGGATTTGAAGAAAGTTTCGGTTACTTAATCAAACCATTCGTACGTGATAAAGACGCTATCCAAGCTGTCCTTGTTGTTGCTGAACTTGCAGCCTACTACCGCTCTCGTGGTTTGACTCTTGCAGACGGTATCGAAGAAATCTACAAAGAGTATGGCTACTATGCTGAAAAGACGATCTCTGTTACCCTCTCTGGTGTTGACGGTGCTGAGCAAATCAAAGCGATTATGGCTAAATTCCGTAACAATTCTCCAAAAGAATGGAATGGAACAGCTATCACTGTCGTAGAAGACTTCAAGGCTCAAACTGCTACTGCTGCTGACGGTACTGTTACAAACTTAACAACTCCTCCAAGTGATGTCTTGAAATACACACTTGCTGACGGTTCATGGATTGCAGTTCGTCCTTCCGGTACTGAACCAAAAATCAAATTCTACATTGCCGTTGTTGGAAAAAGCAACGAAGATTCACAATCTAAGATTGCTAATATCGAAGCTGAAATCAATGCCTTTGTAAAATAAGCAATTAAAAGATGAGATAAGATTATCTCATCTTTTTTCCGTATCAAATCTAAGCATTTTTAAAGACTTTATGGCATACTAGATTTAAAAGAAAGCGAGGAAAACTCATGGAACAATTTTTAGAAAACATTAAAGATCTTGAAGTGACAACTGTTGCGCGTGCCCAAGAGGCTCTTGATAAAAAAGAAACTGCTACATTCTTTATCGGCCGCAAAACTTGCCCTTACTGCCGTAAATTTGCTGGCACATTGGCTGGTGTGGTAGCTGAAACCAAAGCACACATCTATTTCATCAATAGTGAAGAACCAAGTCAACTAGATGCATTGCAAGACTTCCGATCACGTTACGAAATCCCAACTGTACCAGGTTTTGTTCATGTTGAAAATGGAGAGATTAAGGTCCGTTGTGATTCTTCTATGTCAGCTCAAGAAATCAAGGAATTTGCTGGATTGTAAAAAACCACTCGATTGAGTGGTTTTTGTATGGTCAAAATTACGTTTTTTAAACAGGGTTTTACGACAATCAATAATAATTCATAAAGATAGGAATATTATATTAATTCTAATTTCTTTTTTAAATAATTTATTATTATCCCATCATACTCCTGCTTTATTTCACGCTCCTCATACTCTTTTAAGTAATTTTTAAAAAAATTTCTTTTGAAATGGTTTTATTATCTTTCTGCTTACAAAGTTCTTTTTTTGAAAAACTACTTAATGCATTTTTTTCTATTATTTTTTTAGTTTAAATAAATTTAGATTTAAAAATTTTATCCAAATCATCCTGATAAAAAAATTAGAATTAATAGTCCCATCACGAGAATAAGTAATATTATTTACATGAGCTAGATTTAAGGGATCTATAGTAATTATTTGATTTGATTTCTTTGTATCACAAGTCTGATCTTGTAAACATTGTCCTTCATATCCACGACAAACTGCTAATAAGTTTGAGTATTCTAAGGTCTTACTTTGAAATTTAGATTGAGGAAAAAAATGCTCTATTTTCATTTTCTCTAAACTAATCCTAGACATACAATAAGCACATAGCTCCCCTTGTTCTTTTAATAAACTTTTTTTTAGATCATTTTTTACAGTACTAGGAATGTTAGCATAGCTAGCATCTTGAGTCAATCGGTACGTAGTAAAAGATCGGGGTTCACGATTTTTCAAGATATGAATCATTCCAACTCCTTAAAAAATTCCTCTAACTCTATAGAATTTCTAGCTGATACAACTTCTGAATCTGTCTCTCCAAGTATATTTTTTAGATTGTCTAACAGTTCTTTTGCTTCTTCTAAGTCTTCATTATCAATGTTTTGATTAATTTGATTAATTAAATTTCTAACCTCTTCCGGTCTATAGTCAGTCTCCATAATGTTATTAACTATGTCATCCAATTCTCTATTATAGTTAATAGGTGGATTCATGATTTCGTTATTTTTTAATATCCTTAAATATTCTGATTTTATATTAGAAATAACAATGGGTGAATGAGTTGTTGTAATAATTTGAACATTAGTAAAAGTTTCTAATAGACTAGTAATAATCTTACTCTGCCATGATGGATGTAAGTGCATATCTATTTCATCTATTAAAATTACTCCTGGAGTTTCTAATACATTATCAAGTAGTTGTGGATTCAATTTTGCCATTCGAGTAGCAATATCTGCAACCATTGTTAAAGTGATTCGAATTCCATCACTAAACATGTGTAGCGGTAATTTTTCAATCTCATTGTTTTTACGATATGATACTTCGATATCTTTCGATTTCACAGAATAATTTATAGATACATCTGCAACATCTTTGTTTCCAATTTCAAAACATTTTTCTATAGCAGTTTTAACCATTTTTAATTCTGGAATTTCACGATCTTCTTGAATTTTTATTAAGGTCATATCCTCAAACCAACGTAATAATTGTTTTTCATTAGTTCCTGAAGATAACGCATCTGTATACCCATCTAGTCTTGAACTTTTTTTTGTTCCTTCCTTAGAACTTCTATTATTCTTTTTTTTGTATAGTCTACCAGTATCATAATATGCAATTATTGGAAGAATAGTATCTGTATTTCCATTCTGAATATTTTGCTGTTGTGTATGACCAATCTTAATTAGACTACTAGCATTTTTTACTGTTGTCTTATTTTTTAAGCCATTTATTTCACGTTCCCATTCTATATGCTCATCACAAACAATCCCTTTTGTAGATATAACAACAGGAAATTGATACTCCGTACTAATGATACTTCCAGTTAAAAATGATTTTCTTAGAATATCTTCTTTTTGAATTGGGAGAGAGTAAGCAGTTGGTATTTTAGCAAAATAAGTTCCAATAGAAATTGCTAAAGCATCTAAAATTGTGGATTTTCCTGCACCATTAACTCCTACAATAACATTACATCTTTCATTAAGATCAATTTCTAACTCTTCAAAGCATCTAAAAATTTTTTTAAGTTTTATATTTTTTTACTTTCATTGCAACTTCCTATTTTTGTTGATAAATTTTATTTCTACTATTTTTATTATAACAAAAAGAAAATTAAAAAAAGTATGATATTTCTTTGAAAACACCTTAAATCTTAAAAAAATGTAAAAAGAACACCTCTTGGTGTTCCTTTTTATATATCCGTTAAAGGTGTTGCAGTGTCAGGAGATGTATCGTAAACTTGAAAGTCCACTCCTACTCCTAGATCTGCTTGAGCTAGCTGATTGACCATGGTCATGTGGGCTAGCTCCTTGATATTATTCTCTTTAGATAGATGTCCTAGGTAAATCTTCTTGGTACGATTACCTAGTGTACGAATCATGGCATCTGCACCATCTTCATTTGAGAGGTGACCAAGGTCAGACAAGATACGTTGCTTGAGTCGCCAAGCATAAGATCCAGCTCGAAGGATTTCAACATCATGATTTGACTCGATCAGGTAGCCATCTGCATTCTCGACAATGCCAGCCATACGGTCACTAACATAGCCTGTATCTGTCAGCATAACAAAGCTCTTGTCATCCTTCATAAGCGATAGAATTGGGGAGCAACTGCATCATGACTAACTCCAAAACTCTCTATGTCAATATCTCCGAAAGTTTTGGTTTTTCCCATTTCAAAAATATGTTTTTGAGAAGAATCAACATTTCCCAAATACTTACTATTTTCCATGGCTTGCCAAGTCTTTTCATTGGCGTAAAGATCCATTCCATACTTACGGGCTAAAACTCCAACACCGTGAATGTGGTCAGCATGTTCATGCGTAATCAAGATAGCATCTAAATCTTCTGGTTTACGATTGATTTCACCCAGTAAACTTGTAATTTTTTTACCAGATAAGCCCGCATCTACTAAAATTTTTTTCTTGGGGGTTTCTAGATAAAAGGAATTTCCACTAGAACCCGATGCTAAAATACTATATTTAAAGCCTGTTTCACTCATTCTAGTCTTCTACTTCATCCTCCCATACTTCTTCTTTTACAGCATCATTATCATAAGGAAGAACAATGGTAAAGGTAGAACCCTTACCGTACTCACTCTTAGCCCAGATAAATCCATTGTGCTGTTTGATGATTTCTTTTGCTATCGCAAGACCTAAACCAGTACCACCTTGAGCACGGCTTCTAGCCTTATCAACTCTATAAAAACGGTCAAAAATCTTTGGTAAATCTTCTTTAGGAATTCCAAGTCCTTGATCCGAAATAGATAAAATCATCTGGTCATCAGTGGTTTTCATACTAACTGTAATTTTACCACCATCTGGAGAATACTTGATAGCATTATTTAGAATGTTATCGATTACCTGAGTCATCTTATCTGTATCAATCTCAATCCAAACAGAATTAATAGGGTAGTCTCTGACTAATTCATACTTTTTGTCCTCATCTTGGCTTCTCATCTTATCAAAACGATTGAGAATAAAAGTGATAAATGCTGTAAAGTTAATCAACTCAACATCTAAATGACTGGTTGCATTATCAATGCGTGAAAGATGCAAGAGATCTGTTACCATTCGCATCATGCGGTTTGTCTCATTTAGAGATACTTTGATAAAATCAGGAGCAACAGGATCATATAATGCTCCCTCATCCAAGGCCTCCAGGTAAGATTTTACACTAGTCAAAGGAGTTCGCAATTCATGACTAACGTTTGAAACAAATAGTCTTCTCTCGCGTTCTTCTTTCTCCTGCTCAGTCGTATCATGTAGGACTGCTACCAAACCTGAGATAAAGCCAGATTCTCTACGAATCAAGGCAAAACGTACACGCAAACTGATATACTCTCCATTTACATTTTGGGAATAAATCATCAATTCAGGACTTTGAGTAATCAAATCTCTGAGTTCATACTCATCTTCAATCTTGAGCAACTCTAAAATGTTCTGATTGAGCGCATCATCACTTTCAACTCCAAGTTGTCTTTTAGCCATATCGTTAATCATAGTGATTTGACCACGACGATTGGTTGCTAGAACTCCATCTGTCATGTATGACAGGATACTATGTAGTCTCTTGCTTTCTTGCTCGAGATTCTCCTGAGTTAAACGAATGACTTCTGATAAATCGTTTAGATTATTGGTGATATTGGTTATTTCAGAATTTCCTTGCATATCCAATACCTGGGAATAATCACCAGCAATTAAATCTTTTATCTTTTGGTTTAATTGTTTGAGCCGGATGTTATCTCTACGACCTTCAAGCAAGAGAAAACTGACAAGCATGATAAAACCAATTAAGATTAGTACAAAGACAAAATCTCTTGTCAGAATCGTTTGTTTAATTATATCAATCATTATTTCTCATATAATAACCCACACCACGACGAGTTAAGATATATTCAGGTCTACTTGGTGTGTCTTCAATTTTCTCACGTAGACGTCTAATGGTAACGTCGACAGTACGAACATCACCAAAATAATCATAACCCCAAACAGTCTCAAGGAGATGTTCACGGGTAATAACTTGACCAAGATGAGAAGCTAAGTGATGCAACAACTCAAACTCTCTGTGAGTTAAGTCTAATTCTTCTCCATATTTTTCGCTACATAAGCGTCTGGGAGAATCTCTAAATCTCCGATTTTAAGACTTTGTAATTTGGTATCTTCTTCTTGGTTGTCCACTGCTATTAACTCAGTACGACGGAGAAGGGCCTTAACACGCGCTTGTAACTCACGATTTGAAAATGGTTTTGTCACATAATCGTCCGCACCAAGTTCAAGACCGATAACCTTATCAAACTCACTATCTTTTGCTGAAAGCATGATAATCGGAACACCACTTGTCTTACGAATCATTTTAGCAACTTCTAAACCATCAATCTCTGGAAGCATCAGGTCCAAAATAATAATATCTGGTTTTTCAGCTTCAAACAATTCAATTGCTTCACGTCCATTAAAGGCTGTCACTACTTCATAGCCTTCTTTGGTCATATTAAACTTAATAATATCTGAGATTGGTTTTTCATCATCTACAATCAATATTTTTTTCATATAGTCACCTTTTTCCTTATATCAATTATACCAAAAAAATGCAAAGAAGACACGAAAGACTGGTATTATCACTATCTTTTTAAATATGCTTGCCAAATCTTTTGTTGAGGTTTTGCTAGTGGGTAGAGGTCAAACTCTTGGGGAGTTAACCAAACGACCTCTTTATCGCTGTATTCTTTACTGTCAACTACCTTCCCAGATATTATCCGAATATACCACTTCCGATGGCTAAAGACATGTTTGACTTCTTCGAAATGACTATCCTGCCACTCAACTTCTAAATCATAATCCTGCTTAAAACTTTCTTGCGGTGATGGCCCAAGTTGAATAGATGGTTCAGCTACCTGATTAAAAAGATTTAGTCCCTCTTGATTCTTTGAAAATTCATCAACCTCAATCAAAGGGAAGTGCCAGAAGCCAGAGAGCAACTTTTCATTTTCATTTTTTTCTAACAAAAATTGTCCCTTATCATTTTCTACTACTAAAGCATTTAGATATATGGGAACTGGTTTTTTCTTTGGCGCTTTAATAGGATAGCGATCCATAGTCCCGTGCTGATAAGCTGCGCTAAAATCCTTCACTGGACTATCTTGAGGTCTAGGATTAACCGGCGCTTCAATATCAGAACCTAAATCCATCAAAGCTTGGTTAAAATCACCTGGACGGTCTGGATCAATCAAAATCTCCATCATAGCTTGAAATATCTTACGATTCGAAGGATTTCCAATATCATGATTCACTTCAAACAAACGTGACAAAACACGCATGACATTCCCATCTACTGCAGGCTGTGCTAGATTAAAGGCTATACTTGAAATAGCACCAGCCGTATAAGGACCAATCCCTTTCAAACCTGAAATACCTTCGTATGTTGATGGGAACTCTCCATTAAATTCATTCATAATCTGCTGAGCTGCTACTTGCATATTGCGAACACGCGAGTAATAGCCCAAACCTTCCCATGCCTTTAATAAGCCTTCTTCAGGTGCATTTGCTAAGCTCTCTACAGTTGGAAATCTTTCTAAAAAACGTTCATAATAGGGAATAACTGTATCGACTCTTGTCTGTTGCAACATGATCTCAGAAACCCAGATATGGTAGGGATTTTTGCTTCTTCTCCAAGGTAAATCTCGCTTATTTTCATCATACCAAGCTAACAGTTTTTGACGGAAAGAGAGAATTTTCTCCTCTTCCCACATGATCACGCCGTATTTCTCCAAATCTAACATATATCTAGTATAGCATATCCTTATAGGATACTCAAAAATGAAAATTGTCCTTATTTTGGTATCGACTCTCTTATCCTACCTGACTATCAGACATACTCTACTCTTTCTGTTATTTTCTATGATTTTTTGATATAATGACTCTTGAATGATTCTTTAAAAGGAGATATCCATGCGTTTTAATCAATTTAGTTATTATCCCATTACACCCCAACAAGCTTTACAAGAATTATCTGAGCTTGGATTCAAGTTTGATCTTTCAGCTTCACATAAAGAACAGTTTGAAGCTTTGTTAGAACTTGTTTTTTCAATTATAAAAATACGGATTATCCCCTCACTACTTTAGCAGTTGATAAAGAAACAGATTTACTCACTTTCTTTAATTCAGACCGTGAATTGACAGCAGAAATTTTCTATACTGTTGCCTTTCAACTACTTGGATTCAGTTACTTTAATGACTTTGAAGACGGTCTGGCTTTTCATAAAGAAACAGCATTTCCGATCGTTTACGGAGATTTAATCGACAATTTCTACCAGCTTTTAAATACACGCACTAAAAAAAGGGAACACCCTTATCGATCAGTTAGTTAGTGATGGTCTTATTCCTGAGGACAATAACTATCACTACTTCAATGGTAAGAGTTTGGCAACCTTCAATACTAACAATGTCATTCGTGAAGTAGTTTATGTAGAGACTCGTGTTGATTCTGATAAAGATGGTCTACCTGACCTCATCAAGTTAAATATCATTCGTCCAGCATACAATGGAAAGATTCCAGCTGTCATGACAGCAAGTCCATACCATCAAGGAACCAATGACAAAGCAAGCGATAAGGCTCTCTATAAGATGGAAGCCGAACTAGAAGTCAAAGAACCACATGAAATTACGTTAGAAAATCCAACTCTGGACTTGGTTGAACCTGTTGGGGATGCTGAACTTGTTTCGGAAGCTGAAGAAAAACTTACTCATATCAATAGCAGTTACACACTTAACGACTACTTCCTTCCAAGAGGATTTGCCAATATCTACGTATCAGGTCTTGGTACCAAAGATTCTCAAGGTTTAATGACCAACGGAGATTACCGTCAAGTTGAAGCTTATAAGAATGTTATCGATTGGCTAAATGGTCGTTGTCGTGCCTTTACGGATCATAGTCGTAAACGTCATGTAAAAGCTGATTGGTCAAACGGTAAAGTGGCAACTACAGGTCTTTCTTACCTAGGAACAATGTCTAATGGCCTTGCTACTACAGGAGTTAATGGCTTAGAAGTCATCATTGCTGAAGCAGGTATCTCATCATGGTACAACTATTACCGTGAAAATGGTCTTGTGACAAGCCCAGGCGGCTATCCTGGTGAGGACTTCGATTCATTAGATGAATTAACTTATTCTCGTAATCTCTTAGCTGGTGACTTTATTCGAGGAAACGAAGCTCATAAAGATTCTATAGAAGAACTTAAGAAAAATCTAGACCGTAAAACTGGGGATTATAACCAATTTTGGCATGACCGCAACTATCTACTCAATGCTCACAAGGTCAAAGCCGAGGTTGTCTTTACCCACGGTTCGCAAGACTGGAATGTAAAACCACTTCATGTCTATCAAATGTTCAATGCTCTTCCAAGTCATATTAATAAACACCTCTTTTACCATAACGGCGCCCATGTTTATATGAACAACTGGCAGTCTATTGATTTCCGTGAATCCATGAATGCCCTTTTGACACAGAAATTATTGGGTCAAAAAACTGACTACCAACTTCCAAGAGTTGTTTGGCAAGACAATACTGCTCCTCAAACCTGGCTGTCACTTGAAGATTTGGAAATCAAACTGAACATAAAACTTTCTCTTTAGGTACTGAAGAAGCTGTCATTGAAAATCATTACCAAGATTCTGACTTCGAACGATTTGGAAAGACTTACCAAACTTTTAATAATGAATTGTATCAAGGTAAGGTGAATCAGATTACCATTGATCTTCCAGTGACTGAAGATCTTCATATCAATGGTCGTGTTAAACTAAACCTTCGACTCAAATCAAGCACGAATAAAGGCTTGTTATCTGCCCAACTTCTCGAACTTGGTCAAAAGAAATATCTACAACCTTATCCTGCAGTCTTGTCTGCTCGTACTATTGATAATGGTCGTTACCATATGCTGGAAAACCTTTGCGAGCTACCATTTAACCCAAATGCACAGCGTGTTATCACCAAAGGTTATCTCAATCTTCAAAATCGACACGATTTATTGAAAATTGAAGAAGTCAAGCCAGATGAATGGATGGAATTCCAGTTTGAACTCCAACCAACTATCTACAAACTTCAGAAAGACGATACACTTCGTCTGGTGCTCTATACTACAGACTTTGAAATCACTATTCGTGACAATACAAACTATCACTTGACTGTCGATCTCGTACAGTCCAATCTTGAAATACCTTTTCAAAGGGAGGTAACTGTAGATGAACAAGGCCGAACAAAGACACCAGCTCATCCGAGCCCTAATCACTAAGCAAAAGATTCATACCCAAACTGAGCTACAAGAACTACTGATTGAAAACGGAGTCCATGTCACACAAGCAACGCTTTCACGAGACATCAATCTGATGAACCTCTCTAAAATTCGTGAAGGTGAACATTCCTATTATGCAATCAACACTAGTTCCACATCAAAGTGGGAAAAACGCCTAGAAGTGTATATGGAAGAAGCCCTCTACATGATGCATCCTGTTCAACACCAGGTTGTCATCAAAACCTATCCAGGTTTGGCGCAATCCTTTGGATCCATCTTAGATGCCCTAAACTTCCCTGAAATTGTGGCTACCATCTGTGGTAATGATGTCTGTTTGGTTATCTGCGAGGATAAAGAACAAGCTCAATCTTGCTTTGAACGCCTCAAACAATTTGCACCACCTCTATTTTTTGATCGCTAATAAAATCCCGTGATGACTATCATCACGGGTTTATTTTATGATTTGCTATTTTCAACTTGCTTCTTAGTTCTTGCTAGTCTCAAAGCACGATTTGGATTGAGACGATTAAAGAGTTCTTCTAACTTTTTCTCATTCCAGACGTCTGCTGCAGAAACAAAATTTCCATCAGCATCTCGGAAAGATATTGGTTTATCACCCATAGCTATCTCCTAGTCTACAAATTCAAACTCAAATTTACCAATACGAACCAAATCTCCATCTTTGGCGCCACGAGCACGAAGAGCTTCATCAACTCCCATACCGCGCAACTGACGAGCGAACTTCATAACAGACTCATCACGGTCAAAGTTCGTCATGTTAAAGAGTTTCATGAGTTTTTTTCACCTGAAAGAACCCAAGTAGCATCGTCATCGCGACCAATCTCAAATGGTTTTTCTTCTTCATCGAAGCCATAATACGCTTCTTCTTCCATCTCTGACTCGTCATAAAGAAGGAATTCTGGAGTCTTATCAAGAAGCTCAGCTGTTGCATCTAGTAAAGGTGCGAGACCTTGCTTAGTCAAACCTGAAATTGGGAAAATTGGCGGTAAATCCTCAAACTCATCATAATTAGCAACCAATTTTTTCTTAAATTCTTTGAGATTTTCTTGACTCTCTGGCATATCCATTTTATTGGCAACAATAATCTGTGGACGCTCCATCAAACGAAGGTTATAGGATTCTAACTCTTTATTAATAGCTAAATAATCTTCATAAGGATCACGTCCTTCACTAGCAGACATATCGATAATGTGCAAGATAACGCGAGTTCGCTCGATATGACGCAAGAACTGAGTTCCTAGGCCGACACCTTGACTAGCACCTTCAATCAATCCAGGAAGGTCTGCAACGGCAAAGGATTCACCGGACTGGGTACGGACCATTCCAAGATTTGGTACAATAGTCGTAAAGTGATAGGCACCAATTTTTGGCTTAGCAGAGGTAATCACGCTAAGGAGTGTTGATTTACCTACAGATGGGAAACCAACTAAACCTACATCCGCAAGGATTTTAAGTTCTAACTGTAATTCACGTTCTTGACCAGGTTCTCCATTTTCTGAGATTTCTGGCGCAGGATTTTTAGGTGTTGCAAAACGGATATTTCCGCGACCACCACGACCTCCATGAGCCACTATGAACTCTTGTCCGTTCTCAATCAAATCTGTAATAATTTTTCCGGTTTCAGCGTCACGCACGGTTGTTCCTTGAGGGACGCGTACAATCAAGTCTTCTGCTCCTCTACCATGCATTCCTTTTGTCATTCCTTTTTCACCTGATTGGGCTTTAAAATGACGATTGTAACGGAAATCCATTAGAGTGCGCAAGCCTTCGTCTACTACGAAAACAACGTTCCCTCCACGTCCTCCATCACCGCCCCAAGGACCGCCGTTGGGGACGTATTTTTCTCGGCGAAAGGCAACCATACCATCGCCACCATTACCAGCCTTCACTTTAATCTTGGCTGTATCTAAAAACATACTCATATTCTTTTCTCACTTTAAAAAGGGCTGGGAAATCCCAGTCACCTAACTCAATGCTAATCAATAGAATGACTAGCTTTTTAGAATCTACTAAATACACCGATGGCAGTAGCAAAGATACCTGCCAATGTTACAAATAACATCACTAAAACGACAAACATTGTTAGTTTTTCAAAGAAGGTTTTTTTACGTTTACCATTATCACCGAATGCCATGTTTTCTCCTTTACTCTAATACTCTAATATTAATACTCATCAGATACAGGAGCGATTGCCCACAAGATCAAGTAAGCAATAAGTCCTGCGCCATAACAGAAAGCCAAAACTCCCCAAATAACACGTACGATTGTAGGGTCAATATCAAAATAATGTGCTAAACCAGCGCATACACCACCGATTTTTTGATCTTTACCACTTCTCATAAATTTCTTTTGCATATTTTTATTTCCTTTCTTTGATTTGATTAATCATTTAAATATTTTCTTAAATTTCTTAATTGTTTTCTAGATGCCTTAAGCATACGCTTCGAACCTTTAACTGGCATAGTAACAGCCTGTTGCGGAATATAGAAGACTGTCTTTAAAATTCGTTTTGTAACAGGTTCGTCAGCCCCTGTTTCTTTGGCAAAATTATTTGAAATAATGACATCAAGATAGAATTCATAAACTCTTTTACCAAAATTCTCAGCTGAAATTTCATATAATTTTTCAGCTAAGTGTTTTTCATCCATTGACGGTGTAGCAAGTAAAGCCTCTATAATCGCTCCTGCCAAGTCTCTATCCTCATAATAAAGAGTTCCAAACATTTTATTGTTGATTAGATTATCCAGATAGGGATTACCATGGGCAATGACAGGCGTTTTACTAGCTAAACTTTCCAGATAAGTCAAGCCCTGGGTCTCACTTGTTGAAGCTGAAATAAAGAAATCAGCCGCCTTATAATAGAGCGCTGTCTCACTCGGAGGAATCATACCTGTAAAGATAACAGAATCTTGAATCTGTAAATCTGCTGCTTGTTCCTTAAGACTGTCTAAATAAGGACCATCTCCAGCTACTACCAGTTTAACTTTTGGTTCTTCTTTTAGGACATCTGGCAAGGCTGCAAGAACTGCTTGAATATTCTTTTCGTAAGACACACGAGAAAGACTAAGAAGCATCTTTTCATCTTTCTTGATACCGAGTTTATCTCGTAGGTCACTGATGTGTTCGGGTCCAATTTCAGGTCGTTCAAACTTGGCAAGTTCAATACCTGTAGGAATAACACGCTTTTCAACTTTTACCTTATAATCAGATAAAAGATCACGCACGATTTCACTCGGACATATAACCCCATCAACATCATGCAGAAAACCTCGAACAAGATATTTGACCATACTAGGACGAATCAACATCCCCTTAGCAATATAGTGAACATAATCTTCGTACTGGGTATGATAGGTATGAATAACAGGAATTTTCAATTCACGAGCAATCCAGATACCTAACAAACCGAGAGAAAATTCTGTCTGCGTATGAATGATGTCTAACTGATATTGTTTTGCAATCTCAAGAGCTTTGGTAAATCCGCGGTAAGCGAAACGACGGTCTTTAAAGGCAAAGAAAGGGACGCTCGGAATACGGATAATCTGCCAGTCTTCATAACGATTGACATCCTTATCAGTTGTTGTAAAGATAAAGACTGCATGTCCTTGCTTTTCAAGCTCTGTTTTTAAGGTTCGAATGCTGGTTGCAACACCCGATACCTGTGGGAAATAAGTATCTGTAAATAGTCCAATTCGCATATACTACCTCATTTTTTTCCTAAAGCCGCTTGCTCCCGATAAAATTTAAGCCATATCTCTAGAAGATGCTCCTCTGAGTATTCTCTTGAAATAGCTTTAGCCTTTTCTTTCAATTCTTTTAACGCTTCTGGATGCTCACGGTATTCCAAAATAGCAGATTTCATCTCTTCCATATCAGTAGTTGGTCTATAATTTCCATCTAGAATGACTTTGTATAGATCCAAATCACGAAGCATAATCGGTGCTTCACAACTTGCTGCTTCTAAAATGGTCATTGGAAAGAGTTCGTTGTAACTTGGAAGCAAGAACAAATCTGCCAAGGCATACAGTTCTCTCATTCTTTCTGGCTCTACAATCCCAGGGAAAATCAGATTTTTTGGAGGATTGTCTATAACCTTTTTATAGCGTTCATAACCATCGGTTATACCACCAAATGAGAAACCGCCAGCCCAAATAAAGGTAATATCCGGTAGTTCCTCAGCAAGTGTGATAAAGTCATCAATCCCTTTACGCTTTTGAACCTGACCTGCACCAACCACAACAAACTGGTTCTCAGTGATCCCCATGTCTTGTCGAAGTTGACTTACTTTTTCTGCAGAAAGTGGGTACCATTTTTCTTTGTTAACAAAGTTAGGGATATAGGTCACTTTTTCACGAGGAATGCCCGCCGCAACCAAATCTTCGATGAAAGTCGGATTGACCACAACCAAATGTTCCATACGGTCATAAAAAGAAAATACGTAGCGTTTAACAATCCCTTTTAGAAAGAAGGGAATCTTCAAACTGCCCTCTAAGGTATCAGGCAAGAAGTGGACATAACCAATTCTACGACCAGACCGCTTCTTTTGGAATGTAGACAAATAATATGGAATATCAATTGTATGAAAATGAGTAATATCAGCTTCTACAGGAAGATTCTCCGTTACAATTAGTTGGTCTTTCGCATCACGTTTCAAAAGTTGCACAAGTTCACGGTAAGCACCAGAAACACCTTGTCCCGCCACCTTTTCACTGGAACTTAGCATATTGATGCGTAATTTCTCTTTTTCCATACTATCCATTATATCATTTTCTTGAAAGAAAATCAGCAAATTAAAAGAGAGATAGCATAAAAGGTAGGGAATTTCCTAACACTTATACTATTTCTCTTTTTTCTATATAAATCTACTTAATTCCTAAAGCAATACGCGCATAGCGACTCATCTTTTCAACGGTCCATGCTGGATACCAAACTAATTTAACTTCAACGTTGGTAACCTCTGGAACATCTGTCATAGCATCGTAAATTTGGTCAGTTAAGAGATCTGCTAAGGGACAACCCATAGTTGTCAAAGTCATATCAATCTCAGTCTCACCAGTATCACCATCAAATCGAATCTCATAAATCAAACCAAGATTAACAATATCGATTCCCAACTCAGGGTCTATTACTTCTTCTAATGCAGATAAGATTTCGTTTTGATCGTTTCAATTTGCTCTTCTGTATAAGCCATGTTCAATCCTCCAATCTTAATCTTCGATAAAGTCACGAAGCGGTTTGCTTCGGCTTGGTTGACGAAGTTTTCTCAAAGCTTTCGCCTCAATCTGACGAATACGCTCACGAGTAACGTTAAAGACTTTCCCAACATCTTCTAGAGTGCGCATCTTTCCGTCATCAAGACCAAAACGAAGACGCAAAACATTTTCTTCACGGTCAGTCAAGGTGTCTAGCACTTCATCCAACTGCTCACGCAAGACGATACGAGTTGTGTAGTCTACTGGATTTTCAATCACTTCGTCCTCGATAAAGTCACCAAGATGACTATCGTCCTCTTCACCAATAGGTGTTTCAAGAGAAACTGGCTCTTGAGCAATTTTCAAAATTTCACGAACCTTGTCAGGAGTCATATCCATACGTTCAGCAATTTGCTCAGGAGTAGGATCTTGTCCTAATTCTTGAAGAAGGTTACGCTGCTCACGAACAAGCTTGTTAATCGTTTCTACCATGTGAACTGGGATACGAATAGTACGAGCTTGGTCAGCAATAGCACGTGTAATCGCCTGACGAATCCACCAAGTTGCATATGTTGAGAATTTGAACCCTTTCGAATAGTCAAACTTATCAACTGCCTTCATCAAGCCCATATTTCCTTCTTGAATCAGGTCAAGGAATTGCATGCCACGTCCAACGTAGCGTTTTGCAATAGATACAACCAAACGAAGGTTGGCTTCAGCTAGACGTTGTTTGGCTTCGATATCTCCTGCCTCCACTGCAAGAGCCAGCTCTTTTTCTTCTTCGTTAGTAAGAAGAGGTACGACACCGATTTCCTTCAAGTACATACGGACGGGGTCATTAACCTTGGCAGATGTAGAACCAATCAAATCCTCATCACTAAGTTCTGGCTCTTCTTCCGTACTTAAGACACGTTCACTTGGATTTCCTTCGTTATCGGTAATTGCAATACCAGCATCTTGAATGCGTTGCAAAAGATTTTCAATTCCTTCAACATCTAGAGCAAAGGAATTACAAGGACATTGTTGATTTCGTCATCTGTTGCAGTACCAGTTTTTTTATGGTTACGAATAAACTCTGCAACTTGGACATCAAAGGTTGTTACTTCTTTTTGTTTTTTTGCCATTCTTACTCCATTCTTCTTTTTTGGGCAATTAAGCGTTCAAGCTCTTCTAAAGCAGTATCTGTATCACCTACATGACTAGCTTCCTGAACTTTCTTTTTGATTTGCAAGTTTTGTTGATTCAAAAGAGCACGTTTTCGAGACTCTTCTACTTCTTTTAGCTCTTCTGGAGACATTTCAGAAGGTAAATCCAAAGACAATACTTGATACCAAGCATTCTCAACTTCTCTGGTCTGATTTGCCAAATCTTCTGAGGAGATTGTTCCATTATCAATCAACAATCCATACAAGGTTTGAAACTCAGGTGTTTCAAAGACAAAATCATCTCTTAAGCGATAATCGTTGAGAACTAATGGATGCTCCATCATCCGATAGAGAATATGAGCTTCAGCTCTCATCACAGCAGTTAACTGTTTTGTTACAGTCATCGTGATAGGCGTCGGGTTAGATACCTGTTTCACCTTTTCTTGTCTCTGTCTGACACGGCTTTCATTGATAATATGCTCGACTTGTGGATAATCAAAAGAGGGTAAATGATCAGTTAGTAAATGAATATAGGTATTTTGAGCTGTGATAGATGGTTCTTTTACGATAAGAGGTGCAATTATCTCAATGAACTCAATCTGTGCTTGGAGATTTTCACTATTACTAGGTTTGTAATGATGGATATAAAACTCAATCGGACTGATACGAGTATTTGCCAAAAGATAAGCCAAGTCCTCTGGAGAATTCTTTTGTAAATACTCATCAGGATCCATTGCATCAGGAATCTGGACTACTTGTACAGGTAGATCTTTAAGCTCGTCCAAAGCTTTAGCAGTTGCAGCTTGTCCTGCCTTATCACCGTCATAAGTGATAATCACTTTTTTTGTAAAGCGTTTGAGATGTTCGACGTGTTCAGCAGTCAAGGCCGTTCCCATGGAAGCTACTGCATTTTCAATACCAGCACGGTAGGCTGCAATAACATCCATAAAACCTTCCATCAGATAAATTTCAGGAGCTTTACCTGAGCCTTTTTTTACCCTATCCAAATGATATAATTCGTAACTCTTGTTAAAAATCGCCGTCGCTCGACTATTTTTATACTTGGCAGTTTGAGAATCTGTCTCTTGCCAAATCCGTCCAGAGAAAGCAATTACCTTTCCTTGGTCGTTTGTGAGTGGAAATATAATCCGGTTATGAAAAGTATCAAAAAATTGGTTACTTTCAGATAGATAAAATAGACCTGAATCCAGCAAGTCCTTCTCACTATAATCGTCTGCTAAACGCTGATAAAGATAAGAGCGTTCTGCTGGAGCTAGACCAATCATAAAGTGTTTAATGACATCATCAGTCAAGCCACGTTTATAGAGATAGTTTCTCGCCTCCTCACCCATTTTAGTCGTCATTAGGATTGCATGATAAAAGCGTGCAGCCTTGTCATGCATATCGTAGAGATTTTGATAGGGTGACGTGTGTGGGACAGGGTTATGTGCAGGAGCTTCAAGGTGCATTCCGAGACGTTCGCCCAACATCCTTACCGCATCCGCAAAAGTTACTTGTTGATACTCCTCTATAAACTTAAAGACGTCTCCGGAACGACCGCAACCAAAGCAGTGGTAAAATTGCTTATCTTCGACCACGTTAAAGGAAGGGGTCTTTTCACCATGAAAAGGACAGAGCCCTAAAAAGTTCCGTCCAGATTTTTGTAAGGAAATCACTTCTCCTATGATTTCGACAATATTGGTATTGTTTTTGATTTCTTCGATGACTCTCTTGTCAACCATAGACAATACCTCCATTTTATCACAGTTTACTCTAACTAGTATAGCTTATTTCTGAAAAAAAGTAAACCATTTCATACACTTTACATGCTTCTATTTCATAGAATATAGGCATTTTCTGGAGTAAAATATTAGGAAAATACACATTTACTTACAATTGAAAAAAACTATCATAAAAAGAAATCTCTATTTGCTTCAAAAACAAAAAACTTAGAGGTGAAATTTTTCCTCTAAGATTTTTGTAAATGAGAAATCTTAATCAAACAGTTGATAGTAATCAGAAATCTTCATTTTAGCTTTTTCATCCTTGTTCAAATCTTGGATGATACGTCCATCTTTCATAACAATGAGACGATTTCCATACTTAAGAGCGTCTTCCATATGGTGGGTAATCATCAATGCTGTCAGATGGTCCTTGTTGACAAAATCATCCGTTAATTCCATCAAAGCAACACTGGTTTTAGGATCAAGAGCTGCTGTGTGTTCATCCAATAAAAGGAGTTCCGGACGTTTTAAGGTTGCCATTAAGAGACTCAAAGCTTGTCTTTGTCCACCTGACAAGAATTCAATCGGTGTATCCAAGTGTTTTTCTAGGCCATTTCCGACTTTTTCAATGGTTGCTTGAAATTCTTCTTTGTAAGCTGAGAGTCTTCTCGGAAAAAGTCCACGTTTTTCACCACGAAACTTAGCAATCAAGAGATTTTCTGCAACCGTCATACGAGGGGCAGTTCCCATCTTAGGATCCTGGAAAACACGAGAAAGGTACTTGGCCCGTTTTTCTGGACTAAAATTTGTGACGTCCTCACCCAGGATACGAATACTACCACTAGTCAAGGACAGAGTTCCTGCAATGCTATTAAAGAGCGTTGACTTTCCTGCTCCATTTCCACCTAAGATTGTGATGAAGTCATGTTCATAAATATCAAGCGAAACATCGTTTAGAATAATCTTTTCTTCATCAAATCCATTTTTCACAATTTTTGTGGCATTTTTTAATTCTACAATCGCTGTCATTTGCTTAACTTGACTCCTTTCAAGTATTTATCCTTAAGGGTTGGAATTACTAGACAAGTTGCTAGGATAAGAGCACTGTATAGACGGAGGTAGCTAGTATTAAAGCCAAGAGCAATAACTCCCCACACTAGAAATTGGTAGCTAATAGAACCAACTACAATAGTAACCAAGCGTTCTGCTAGAGTCAAACTCTTAAAGAGAACCTCACCGATAATCAAGCTTGCAAGACCAACAACGATAACCCCAATTCCTCGAGAAACATCCGCATAACCTTCTTGTTGAGCGATGAGAGCTCCTGCAAGGGCAATGACACCATTTGACAAGACCAAGCCCATAAGCTCCATACGACCAGTATTGATACCAAAACTACGAGCCATATCCGGATTATCTCCTGTTGCGATATAGCTTGTCCCAATTTCGTATCTAAGAAGAAAAGCATCACTAAAATAACTAAAGTCACAAAAATCAAACCAGTAAACAGTTGATTAACTTCAGATGAGAAGGGAAGAACGTCCTGGATTTGTTTAGTTCCCAAAAGTCCAAGATTGGCACGTCCCATGATCATGAGCATAATGGAATGACAGGAAGTCATGACTAATATTCCAGACAAGAGAGTTGGTATTTTACCTTTAGTATAGAGTAGACCAGTCGCTAAACCTGCAAGACAACCTGCACCGACGGCCACTAATGTAGCAAGAAAAGGATTAACCCCTTGTGTAATAAGAGTTACTGCTACAGCTCCTCCTAGTGGGAAGGAACCCTCTGTTGTCATATCTGGGAAATTTAAAATTCTAAAAGTCATAAAGATTCCCAAGCCTAATATAGCCCATACGAATCCTTGTGAGATAATCGATACTAACATGTTTCATTCATTTCCTTTATTTTCAAAAATTGGAGGAGATGTCACCAACTCCTCCTTCATTCTTATTCAATCACTTGACCAGCTTCTTTTAGGACTGATTCAGGAATTGTAATTCCAAGTTCTTGAGCCACTTTTTTGTTGATAACTGATTTACCAGTTGAGAAGACATTAACTGGTGTATCTGCAGGTTTTTCACCCTTCAAGACTTTGGCAATCATCTTACCAGTAGCAACACCAAGATCATGTTGATCCACAACAACTGATGCCAAACCACCAGCTTCTACCATTGCAGTTGCACTTGGGTAGATTGGTTTTTTAGCTGTTTGGTTGCTTGATACTACAGTTGAGAACGCAGATGCGATTGTGTTGTCAATTGGAACCCAGATTGCATCCACTTTACCAGTCATAACGTTAACTGTTGAAGCAATTTCGTTAGTTGATGGAACTGCAAAAGTTTCGACTTTCAAGCCAGCTTTTTCAGCGTAAGCTTTGAACTCTTCTACTTGTGATTTTGAGTTATCTTCGCTACTTGAGTAAAGAGCTCCTACTGTCTTGACATCAGGAGTCAATGTTTTAATCAATTCAACCTGTTGTTCAGCAGGGTTATGGTCAGATACCCCTGTGATGTTTCCACCTGGTTTTTCCAAGTTTTGTACAAGGTTAGCTCCAACTGGGTCTGTAATAGCTGCCATGATAACAGGAAGGTCTTTTGTTGCACTTGCTAGACCCTGAGCTGCAGGTGTCGCAATTCCGACAACAACATCATTTCCATTTGACACCAATTGTTTACTCATTGTGGCAACCTTACTTTGGTCACCTTCTGAATTCATAAAGTCGATTTTAACTTGATCACCTTTATAGCCTTCTTCAGCAAGTCCATCTTGGATTCCTTGA
Organism: uncultured Streptococcus sp.; assembly: GCA_916439135.1. Taxonomy (GTDB): domain Bacteria; phylum Bacillota; class Bacilli; order Lactobacillales; family Streptococcaceae; genus Streptococcus. Next base: position 177,174 of record CAKAHR010000001.1, read on the forward strand.
TAAATCAAGTCGAGTGATGGGTGGCTAACGAACTGTAGAACACCAACCTTAGCCGTCTTATTTTCTGGTTGTGTTTTTGTCTCTTGTTTTGTGAAGCTAGAATAAATCAAACTCACACCGACTACAAGTGCTAATGCTGCGATAATACCAATTAAACGTTTATTCATATTTATTTCTCCTTATTTTTCAATTCTTTCTTCTAATTTTACATTTTAAATTGCTTAACCAAGCGTCGCCATCGTTTGAATTCCATCATTTATCCTCCCCATAGAAAAAGTCCTCACACAAAAAACTTGTGTGAGGACGTCGATGCGCGGTGCCACCTCAATTATAGGGTATCCCCCTATCTCTCAATCTCGCTTCACGAGTCGCACTATAAGGTGTGCACACCGAATTCTTATGATTTCAAATCCTTAATAACATCCAGCCCAATTTCATCATCTTCAATTATCTGTTTTCACCAACCACAGACTCGCTAAAAAAATTCAATGATTACTTTCTGAATGCTTAAATTATATCATTTTACTAAAACTTGTCAAGGATTTTCATGAATTATTTTAAAAAATTATGAAAATTCCTACGGTTTTTGGAAAATCTTACCTGAATTAACCTGAATTACGTAATCCTGTAGCAATTCCGTTAATAGTTGTATGAATCAATCTTTCTTCATCTGAAGAAAGCTCGCCACGGCGTTGACGCTTGATCAACTCCAATTGAATATAGTTCAGGATGTTGAAATAAGGCATGCGATTTTTCAGACTTTCTTTCAAATAGGTGTTTTCTGCCAAAAGCTCCTCATGACCTTCAATAGCCAAGATAACGTTCTTGGTCAATTGCCATTCATCTAGGATGGTGTAGTAAATCGCCTGCACTTCTTCACTTTCGCAAAGTTTAGCGTACTCGAAAGCAATATTCATATTTGATTTGACAAGACCATATCTACGTTGGAAAGAAGCGACTGGAAGAAAGGCCAGTTCTTATACATGTCTCTAAGTATATCAATATTTTTAGGATCTTGATCAATAAATTCCTTGAAACTTGAACCAACACCATACCATCCTGGAAACATCACACGGCTTTGTGACCATGAGAATACCCAAGGAATAGCACGCAAACCACTGATTTCAGTAATCGTTTTACGGGCTGCGGGACGAGAACCGATATTGAAACTTGAAATAGCTTTGATTGGACTAGATTCAAAGAAATAATCATAGAAAAGCTCATTTCCAAATACGAGTTCACGGTAAATATCGTAACTACGTTCTACTACTTGGTCCATGATAGCTTCATAACGGTTTGAAGTATTGGTATCGCTCTTCTTCTGTGTAATCATACGATTAATAGCCGCAGATACCAACATTTCAAGATTATAGTAGGCTGCATCCTTGTTTCCGTATTTGTTTCCGATAACTTCACCTTGTTCAGTCAAGCGGATTCGATCCTTGATAGACTTAAGCGGTTGAGAAGCAATGGCATCATAAGTCGGACCACCACCACGACCAACAGTACCTCCGCGGCCGTGGAAGAAGGTTACTTTAACGCCAAATTCATCGCCGATAGCCGTCAATTGTTTTTGTGCCTTATAGAGTGTCCAACAAGATGATAGATAGCCACCATCCTTGTTACTATCAGAGTATCCAAGCATAATTTCTTGGTAGTTATTTTTAGAAGCAATCCACTTCTTAGCAAGTGGTAGAGAGAAATACTTTCTCATTGTTTCTTCAGAATGATCCAAGTCCTCAATCGTCTCAAAGAGTGGAACGATTTGAACACGTGCTTTTTCATTATCAACCAGTCCAACTTCTTTTAGCATAATGGCCAATTCTAGCATATCAGACACGCTAGTTGCATGAGAAATAATGGTTTGACGAATGACATCTTCTCCCAAACGATCTTTTAATTCACGAGCCGTTTGGAAAATAGCCAATTCTTTCTCAAGAAGTTCAGACTTCTCAGCGTGAGTCGCAGACAAGATTCGAGGGTCCTCTAACAATTCATGTAAAAGTAACTCACATTTTTCATCTTCTGATAAATCGCTGTAGTGATCATTAATTCCGGCAGATGCTAACAACTCAGCAACACAGGCTTCATGCACACTGGAATCTTGGCGCATATCGATAGAAGCCAAGAAGAAACCAAAGACTTCTACTGCTTCCAAAAGCTCAGCAAATTCGCCGGTCAGTAAAGACTCTGCCTTATTCTCAAGTAATGAATCCTTAATGATAGCTAGGTCTTGCTTGAACTCTTCAACTGTTTCGTAGTAAGGAGGACGATCTTCAGCTAATTCTTGAATGGCTCCTGAAAGACGATTACTAATATAGTCAGTAACCACTCCTTGTTGATGTCCCTGAGCGCCAAAAAGTCGTTCAATATGATGACGTTCATCAGCTGATGACCCAACAAGAGCCCACTCTTTCAAATTTAAGAGAGTTTGAATCAATTTTGATTGGATCAAATGGAAGGCACGCCGATAAGGTTCTTTCTCACGGAAGACAGATGTATCACGAGATTGAGCTGCCATTTCTTCAACTGCCTTGCTTGTCTTAGATAAATTGGTAGAAAGAGAGAAAGTACGATAGAGACTAGAAATCTTGCTGATATAGTAGTTCAAAATCACTTCACTTTGAATGGTAGCCGAGAGCATGAGTGTTTCAGCAGTTACAAATGGGTTTCCATCTCGGTCTCCACCAATCCACATTCCCATGGTAATTGGTTTTGCTTGTTTTAAATCAATGCCTTGTTCTTTTGCAAGGCGTTTATACTCTAACATCAAGTTTGGTACAGCCTGAAGGAAGGAGCTATTGTAGTATTCCATCACGTTTGTGATTTCATTCGTTACTTTAAGTTTCTTTTCCCGAATCATATCCGTCTGCATGATAATCTCAATATAACGGCGAAGGTCGTTGTACCATTTTTCTTTATTAATCAGACCCATTCTCACATCACGATATTTACGTAGCAAATTATGAATATGATTGGTCAAGTCCAACATACTCTTACGTTGAACCTGAGTTGGGTGGGCTGTCAAAACTGGCACCACATTTAGATGTTCAAGAATCTCAGCAGCATTTTCTTTTTCAGCCACCATTTTAATGGTTGTTGACAATTTACCAAGGTAATCTTGGTCAATATTGTTTAGATGGTTAATCTCGTATGCCAAGTCAACGTCTTCAGAAATGTTAATCAAAAGTGGCAAAATAGAGAAATATCTAGAGATGTAGACCATTTCATCATTTGTAAGACTCGCAACTACTTTATCGAGCCCTTGATAGTCTAATTTTGATGACAACTCCTTCAACTGAATAATCTTGTCAAAAGTCTCAGAAGGAAGCATATTTTTCGTAATATCTTCAAGTAAATCTGTCAAGATTTGAACTTCTTCCTGGACGACAGTTTTATTCCTATTATTTTCTAGTTTTTGAAGAGACATGTTTTTCTCCTTATCACTTTTTCTTAAAGCTGTGATTCGTATTCACTATAGAGTTTTGCTCGTTTTTCGCTAGCATCAATATTTAACACAAAGGCGATGGCTACAGAAAGAACTAGGAGACTATTTCCCCCTTGAGAAAGGAATGGGAAGGTTACACCTGTTGAAGGGATCAATCCTGAGATTCCCCCGATGTTGACGAATACCTGAATTAAGATCATTCCACCGATACCAATGGCTACCATTGAGTTAAATGGATCCTTTGCTCGAACCCCCACCAAGATGATGCGAAGGATTAGGAAGAACACGAGAGCTAAAATAAGACTTGCGCCAACAAAGCCAAATTCTTCGATGACGATGGAGAAAACAAAGTCCGTATGCGCCTCAGGTAGATATCCTCGTTTTTCGATAGAGTTCCCTAATCCTAGACCAAACCATCCTCCATTAACCATAGCGTAGTATGAATTGGCTAACTGGTGTCCTGCACCAGCAACATCGTCAAATGGGTTAAAGAACGCACTGAATCGCTTAGCTACATATCCAAATACTGGAATTTTAGAAACCTTATCAACACCAATCACTTTAATAGTTGTCAGTGTCACAGTGGCTAGAGTTGTAAGTATAGCAAGAATCGTTGCAAACCATCGATGCGCTATTCCACTAATTGAGTACATCAGTAATGATACCAAAAATAGGATAGTAGCATTTCCAAGGTCAGGGAAAATAGCCAAGCTACCAATCATAACCAGAAGTACAAAACGCCAGTCATTAAAGGATCTAGGGAACCATTGGTTTTGAGTTAAAACTTGGAAATCATAAACGCCAATCTCTTCTTGTTGTTTTGAAAAACGTTGCGCCAAGTACCAAATAATGATAATTTTCAAGTACTCTGCAGGTTGAACGGTAATCGGTCCTACCTTGATCCAACCGTAGGCTCCATTAATAGGAATCCCAATCAAACGAGCTAAAGCTAGTAAAATGAGCTCAGCAAACATAACGACGAATAACAATCGCTCGTTGCGAAGAAATCCTAGCTTCAACTTATAGATTACTGCAATCAGTAATAAACTAACGAACCAAAACAAGGCCTGATTTCGCACTAATTGAAAGGCGCTCGTCCCCTCTTGAATCAAGGATGCACTTGTTGTCGAATAGACCACTATCAAACCCAGAACGGATAAGAGAATATAGGGCACTAAAATGGAATAATTCAACAGGTGCCTTTTACTAATTTTCATATTTCACCATCTACTAAATCTTTAATTTTCTATAATTCTAGTTTTACTAGCTATTATACCATTTTTTAGACTAGAAAAAAACTCTTACCCTTTAAGACTCGAATTTCAGATTTGATAATTCACAAACCATTTCGTTGTAATTTCAACTTTTAACAATGAAAACCTCAAAAAAACTCTACCTTTCAAGAGTTGAAAGATAGAGTATTCATCTTTAATTTGAAGATGTTGTTGTAGTCTCAGTGGCTGTTGTTGTAGTTTCAGTCGCTGCTGATGTTGTTGTAGTTTCGCTTGATGTATCACTTTGGATGTACTGAGTAAAGATTTTTTGGAATGCTGGGTCTTTGACCTTGATATTTGCTGCCTGCAACTCTTTACTAATGACACCTTGGACAAAAGTAGCATCATTTTGTTTTTGAGTCAGGATAACTGTCTTCAATTTTTCTTTATAATCTTCCCAGTTAGAAGATTTTTCTGTCTTCTTAATTAATTTTACAATATAGAAGCTGTTTGAATAAGCTTGTGTACCTGGAGCTGTAATCACATCTGAGATTCCATCAACATTAAGTGCAAAAGCTGCTTTTTTAACTACGTCTGGTAATTCTGTTGAAGCAGAGTCAAAGGTGATTTCTCCACCATTTGCTTTTGTCTTTTCGTCTGTTGAATTATCCTTAGCCAATTGGGCAAAGTCAGCTCCAGATTCTTTTGCTTTGGCTAGTACTTCTTTAGCCTTATCTTCACTGTCAAGTTTAATAACTTGAGCTGTAACATCTGGTGTGTACTCATCGTATGCTTTCTTGTAGTTTTCATCTGTTAATTCAGCTTCTGCTGCTTTCTTAACAGCGTATTCAACTAATTTACTTGTGCGAATTTGAGCTTTACGACTTTCAGCTGTCATACCTGCACGAGAAAGCACGATTTGATAACTATCACCGTATTTTTTTTGCTCTTCAGCCACAGCATCATCTACTTCTTTATCACTCACTTCAGATCCATATTGCTTTTCAAAGACTTTCTGAATTGTCATATTAAGCAAGATTTGTTGTGCAGTTGAGTTGTTTTTCACTTCTTCATAGAATTGGTGCTCAGTGATGACATCACCCTTCATAGTAATGAGGTCAGCTCCTTGAGAGCCATTTGAACAAGCAGCCAAAGTAGCTACCGATAACAAAGTGATGGCACCAGCCAATAATTTTTTCTTCATGTTTACTCCTTTTTGTTCACTAGATAAATGTTTACCTTATCTATTTTACTAAATTGTCTTAAAAATTTCTAAAATTAGTTAACATCAGGCAGTTCTACTTCTGCTTGATTTTTCTCAGCATCAAGATTCCATCCCCAAGAGGAACTAGACTAGCTGTTAAACCTGGATTGTCTAAAGTTGCATCGAATAGTCTTTGCAAACCACGATAAATTGTCCGTTGCCCGCGTCGGACTTCCATAATATCCTTAGCAATGTCTCCACCTTGGAAAATATCATCCAAGACAACTACTCCACCAACCTCAAGGTGTTTTAGGATTTCTGGCAAAAATACGATGTATTTGGATTTTGCAGAATCCATAAAAACAAAATCATAGGTCTCTGTCAATGTTGACAAAACGTCTACCGCATCACCTTCTAAGAGGGTGATTTGTTTACGACTATCAAATTTTGCAAAATTTTCCTTGGCAAAACCAATCATTTCAGGATTTCTGTCTATGGTTGTTATTTTAGCATTTGGGGCATGTTGAGCCATCAAAAGTGCCGAAAAGCCAATCGCCGTCCCAATCTCTAAAATATTTTTTGGTTGAATTGTTTCCATTAGGAAACGAAAATAAGCGACAGTCTCATGAGGGATGATTGGAATATTCTCCTTGCGAGCAAAGGATTCTAGTTCTTTCAAGGCCCCCGTTACTTGCTTTTGTCTATGACGCATGAATTCAACGATTTCTTCCTTTACAACAGGACGTCGCATGTTATGATTGGCATTTTTACTGTATGACTCAACCATCTTATGCCAGTCCTAATTTGTCAACTAGGGCTTCAAACTCGTCCAAACGTCGTTCAAAGACAGCAAAGGCATCATTGAGATAATCTTCTTTTTCCATGTCAACACCAGCTTTGCGCATGATATTAAGTGGATAGTCTGATTTACCAGCCTTGAGGTATTCAATATAACGATCACGATCTTCTTGACTACCATGAACAATCTTTCAGCCAAAGCTGAAGCTGCCGCAAAACCTGTTGAATATTGATACACATAGTAGTTATAGTAGAAATGAGGAATACGAGCCCATTCATACTGGATTTGAGGATTGTCTTCTTTGCTCAAACCATAATACTCTTGGTTCAAGTCAGCATAGAGATTGTTTAGGAACTCACTTGTCAAGACTTCACCATTTTGGTCAGCTTGGTGGATAGCGTGTTCAAATTCAGCGAACTGAGTTTGACGGAAGACTGTACCACGGAAGCCGTCTAGGAAGTTGTTAAGAATGGCAAAGCGAGTTGCATCATCTTGAACTTCCTCTAGCAGTTTTTCTGTTAGGATATTTTCATTGGTTGTTGAAGCAATTTCTGCCAAGAAGATTGAGTAATCTCCGTATACATAAGGTTGTGTTTCACGCGTGTAGCTAGAATGCATACTATGACCTGTCTCATGTACAAGAGTAAAGAGATTGTCTAGGTTATCTTGCCAGTTAAGAAGCATGAAGGCATTAGTATCGTAAGAACCACCAGAGTATGCACCTGAACGCTTACCTTGATTTTCATACACATCGATCCAACGTTCGCTAAAGGCGCGTTTAACACGACTCAAGTAATCCTCACCAAGAACAGCTAAAGCATCCTCTGCCTTCTTCAAGGCTTCCTCATAAGTAAAGCTATATTCTACTGAAGACAATGGTGTATAGACATCGTACATTTTAAGGTCTGGAATACCCAAGATTTTTGAACGAAGTGAGAGATAACGATGCAATAATGGCAAATGCTTACGAACAGCAGATACTAAGTTGTCATAGACACTTTCTGGAACAAAGTTGGCCGCAAGAGCAGCTTCTCGCGCACTCTTGTAGTTCCGAACTTTTGCCCGGTAGTTTTGTACTTTACATTTGTCTGCAGGGTTTTAGCGTAAGTGTGCTGGTATTGCTCATAGGTAGAGTATAGTGCTTCATATGCACCACGACGAACTTCACGGTTCTTAGATTCTACTAAGCGCATATAGACACCATGTGACAACTGCACTTCATTTCCATCTTCATCTTTAACAAATGGAAAGACGATATCTGCATTATCTAAGATAGCAAAGGTTTCACTAGCAGCACCAAAGATTTCACCAGCACCTGCTAACAACTCTTCTTCACGTTGTGAAAGGACATGTTCCTTATTTTGCAAGAGTTTATCAAAGAAGTGTTTATAAGGCTGAAGTTTTGGTTCTTCTGCTAAAAAGTTTTGATACTGCTCTTCAGTAATCGTCATAAATTCTGGCTCATAGAAAGAGAATACCTGGTCGAGTTGACTATAAAGAGTCATTGCCTTTGCATAGTATTCTTGATATTTAGCAACTCGTGTATCCTGGTCGTTTTTCATATGAGCGTAGACATAGAGTTTTTCAAGACGACGGCTCAAATCCAAATAACGCTCTGTAATATTTAATAGGCTTTCTGCGCTATCCAAAAGATGCCCTTCAAGTCTAGTTGCTTCTTTTGTGTCCTCGGTTAATAGGGCTAATTCTTCTTCCCATTTTTGGTCTGTTTCAAAGATCGTTGATAGATCCCATGTATCTTTTTCATTGATTTCATTTCGTTGTAATACCATAAATTTCCTCCATCCTTTCTATTTTACCATATTTTTCGAGAAATAATGCTGATAAAAGGCAGGTGGATAGAGCTTTTGTTGCTGATTTTGTGGATTCAGTTCATAATAAGCCTGAAAGTTGCGGTAATAATCATATAGATTTTGACTTATCTGACAAAAATGACCATGTTCTATCGGCCTTACTTGAGGATACCAGTCCTGTTTTTTTAGATTTAAAAGATTTTCTCCTCTTAAGTAAGCTTGGGCTTGTTGTTTCATCCAATAGGGGTTTTGATAGTAGAGCTGTTTTTGAATGTAATGACAAATATCTATGTCTTGCTCAACTGAAAAAGTGATAAGAGTCTGTTGCTGATAAGGACTACGTAAAATTTCTAAGAGATTTCCTTTGCCATAAGAAAATTCCTTGAGCTGATAATGGAGTTTCCCTTTTAAATCTTGGTGAAGGAGGTACTTGAGCCTCAAAACTTGTTTTTTATGGTCTAACTCCCAAAGATAAAATCCCATATTATGACTAAAATAAAGAAAATCTCTTTGAAGTTTAGTTAGTCGCTCTTTTAGCCAGAGCTTTTCTCCCAATAGCCAAAGAACTTGAATTCCCAAACTTCGATAACCATTGCTTCTCTCCCGTAAAAGTTCGCAAGAAATAGGACTACACTGAACTTCCAGCGCTAATTGCTTATTGATGAGGATATCTGCGATTTGCTTAAGTTCAGGAATCGGACATTCCATTTCTACTTCAGCATCTTTCTTAGCCCAATTAAAAAGTGCACCCTTATTCTCTAAATGTTCTGGTCCTTCGTTCTCATGATAAAAATCACAACTTTTTAAACTTTCATGCGCAAAATGAGTTCTTACATTTTTTCCTTTTTTCAAGCGAACACTCGTTCCGCAAGCTGGACAATAATAAGCTTGTTTCTTTACCTCATTCTCTAACGCGTTGATTAAATGACCTTTTTTATCTCTAGCTATAAACATATATCCCCCTTTTCTACTTTATTCGAAAAGGATAAGAAAAGAGGGTGGGACAGAAATCGGTAATTTGTTAGAATTCGATTTCGTCGTCCCACCTCCGCACAGTTGAGTAGGGCTATAAAAGCTGATGAAATCAGCGTAGTAGAGCCCACTCAACCACTGCGTCTTGCTCGACAATCCAAAGACAATTGAAAGGCTAGGACTATTATCCCAGACTCTTCTTCACTATAACTTTTAGTATCATTTACGTTTGTTCTTCATATATTTCTGTAACATGGGAATAAGATTCTGTATTTGATCCTGCTTTATCACCATTACACCATATTCCTGACAACGATGACTATAAACAGGATTGATTTTTCCAGAGCAAACAATCATTTTCAAACAATTATCACCTGCAAAATGATTGGCATAAACTTCAAGTTCGTTAATAGCTTCAACTGCTAGATCCGTCATTTTACAAGAAATGAAAACTACAGAGTGACCTTTACGAAGAATAACATCAATCTCATTTTGAACATTGTCAGCCTCAGGGAAAATCCCATTCCAGTCAATTTCAGTACCAATCATACATTCATCAAAATACTCCGACTCGAGGGCTAGTAAATAGATATACAATTCTAAAATATGCCCTTTAGTTCGACATAACAGATGTGCTTCTGGTGTTGGGAATGTATAAGTGACAGTATCTGTTGTTTCCTCTTCTACTTTCAATAAATTAGCTTTTGTGAACAAAGGAATCAAGCTACTGGGGTAAGAATAAATTTTTCCATTACTCTCCAAAACTTTTGCTGTTTCAGCGTGAAAATCATTTGTTTTTGCCAGTGCAAAGAATTGGGTAATCTGATACCATTTTTCAGGATTTTCGATAGCATATTTGGCCAATTTTTTTATAGCTAGCACTTGCTTATTAGAATGCTGAGGCCTTCTTGATTTAAGGACTTTTCCACCACGTAAAGCTATCAATTGTTCAATGGATAAACTAGGAATCTCTAACTTTTTATCATAAATCTTAGCCCTTTCCCAGGCATACTGCTTTCCTTGTTCAACATCCATAGCAATAATGGGAATACCTTTCTCCAAACCATACTGATATAGAACTATTGCTAATAGATTATCTCCACCAAAAACATCGATGGTCACCGTCTCAAAATCATTGATAAATACGTCCAATTCCTGACAGATTTTTTCTAGGTGGAATTGTCGAAAATGTACTTGTTTTAAGTGTGGAACTTGTTCCATTAGAAAATGCTTCAAGGATAGCTTTTCTTCCTCAGCAATTTTTCTTGTAGAAAGGTATAAAATCTCATCACAATCACTGACAAAAGCTTGGTAGACATTTTTCTCAATGGTATGACGATCGTATAGTTCAATTAAAAGACTAGTCATCTTAAGACCTCCTAGACAAAAAAGTCTGAAAGAATAGTGGTCGATCAGAATCGTTTTAAAACTATCACAATTCTGTTTAATTTCATCGACTTCTCCTACTTCTAGTATAGCATAAATTGATATTTCCCTTTCTTATTAGGGTAACAAATAAGGAATAGAAAACGACCGCTCTCTATTCCTTTTATTCATTTATTTTACTTTTTTAGCCAACATGGTCGCAAAACGTAGTTGGATACGATTTCCGTTTTCATCACGACGGTGCAAATGACCTGGATTTTCATTGTACTTGATCAATTCCCAGTCCTTGTAGTAATTTGCCAACTCACCCTCTTTGAAGGTAAATGGGAAGTTGACTGAGCAAGGATAATCCTCTGTATCCATAGCACACACAATCAAATTATAGCCACCGATAGAAGTTTGTTCCTGCATATTTTTGATAATAGCCGGAATCCGATCTGCTTGTAAAAACATGAGAACAACAGTCGATACGATAAAATCATAAGTTTGTCCAATGCTAGCTGAATTAATATCGTAAAGCCCAACAGGCATTTCTAAATCTTCTTGCTCTACAATGCTTTGCAAGATTTCAAGAGATAGCTCATTTTGATCTACAGCTGTGACATCAAAACCATGTTGAGCTAGAAAGAGGGCATTTCTTCCTTGACCACATCCTAGGTCTAGTGCCTTACATGGTTTTACTGTATCCATAGCTTCTAAAACTTCCGAATGAACTGGGTTAGTATTGTATTTCTTGGGGAAGTAATCCTCTGCTTTACAATAGAATTCCAAGTACCATTCCACATCTTCTGTGGCAGCTTCTACTTTGTGCCAGGCTTGAGGTTGCGCCATAGGATTATCAGCACCTGCTTCAAAGAGATGCTCAGCTATAATTTCTCCCTCCTCAGTCAACTCAATAAACTTTAAAGTCCCTTTAATACGGTAATCTTGCCCCAGGTTCCGACCTTAGTATTGTGTTTTCTTTGAACAACTTCTGGCATGGTGTCTTTATTCCAGACCGGCATGCGTTTGTAAGCAACTAGTTTTTCCATTTTATATAACCCTTCTATCGATGGTTGACAGCTTTCATGACACGCGCAATATCACGATCTTGCTCACGACGTTTGATAGACTCTCGTTTGTCATAGTCGTGTTTCCCTTTTGCAAGTCCTAAGAGTAACTTTGCGTATCCATCTTTTATGTAGACTTTAAGAGGAACCAAGGTCATCCCTGTCCCTTTGGTTTCTTGCTCTAATTTCTGGATTTGCTTTTTATGAAGGAGGAGTTTACGACGACGTTCTGGTTCTTGGTTCCAGATATTGCCCTCTTCATAAGGAGCGATATGAACATTGCTCAGCCAAACTTCCCCATTTTTCACTTGGGCAAAACCGTCTTTCAGATTGATGCGGGCTGCTCGAACACTCTTGATTTCAGTTCCTGTCAGGACCATTCCTGCTTCTAGCGTATCTACGATTGTATAGTCGTGGTGCGCCTTTTTATTTTGCGCGACGACCTTTCCCTCGCCCTTTGCCATACTTGGCTCCTTTCTTTGCTACTTCTTTGTAAAAAGGTTTCTTGCTTTTTTTCTTCTTGTCTTTTGGAGAATGCTTGCGTTTATCACCTAAACGACCAGATTTTCTCTTGTCTTCTTTCTTATCTGAACGATGCCCTCTATCCTTACGGCCAGACTGTTTCAAACCTTTCTCAATGACATCAAATTCACTTGGAATGAAGGAAAAATCGATCTCACCAGTCATCTTATCCGCTCTTTCGACACGAATACGGATCTGCTGTCCCACTCGGAAAGTAATTCCTGATTTCTCCCCACGGAGGGTTAAATCGCGTTCATTAAAATGGTAAAATTCAGGTAGATTGGTAATGTGAATCAATCCCTCAACTGTATTTGGCAATTCAACAAAAATACCAAATTTAACGATACTTGAAACAACTGCATCATACTCTTCGCCAACATACTCTTCCATGTACTCAGCTTTTTTCATAGCTTCAACTTCGCGCTCTGCCTCTATGGCACGGCGCTCACGGTTTGAAGACTGGGTGGCAATCTCAGGAATGACCTGTTCAAAATGATCTGCTACATCCTTAGAACGTCCATAGTCACGAATCATACGGTGAACAAGAAGGTCAGGATAACGACGAATCGGACTGGTAAAGTGCGTGTAATAGTCCGCGGCTAGACCATAGTGACCATGATTATGCTCAGAATAACGAGCCTGCTGCATCGAACGAAGCAACATCATGGATAATACATCCGCATATGGCTCTCCTTCAACAGCACTCATGATGTCTTGGAGGGCTTCCTGACTTATCTCACTGGCAGTCCCATAGATTCGTAATCCAAAACTTGAAGCGTAATCAATAAATTTCTGAACTTTCTCAGCTTTAGGTTCCTCGTGAATTCGATAAATAAAGGAAGTTCCAGCTTGCTGAATTGCTCGGCAACTGTTTCGTTGGCAATCAACATAAAGGACTCAATCATACGTTCAGCAACACCACGATGACGAAGTACGATATCGACAGGTTTCCCTTTTTTATCTACCAAAATCTTAGCTTCATTGGTATCAAAATTTAAAGCACCACGCTTAATTCGCATACTTTCCAAAGTCTCATGGAGCTTGGCCATAAGTTCGATACTAGGAACAATTTTCTTATAGTCTTGTCTCTTCTCCTCATCACCTGCTAGGATGTCATTGACATCACTATAAGTCATACGGAAACTTGTTTTGATAACGGTCTGCGTAATCGTATAATTACGAACACGACCATTTTTATCAATCTCCATAATAGCAGACTGGGTCAAGCGGTCCACTTGAGGGTTAAGAGAACAGATTCCGTTTGAGAGGCGCTCTGGCAGCATTGGAACTACACGGTCTGTCACATAGACAGAGGTCGCACGATTGAGGGCTTCCTTGTCAAGAGCAGAACCCTCGGTCACATAGTAGGAGACATCGGCAATGTGAACACCTAGTTCGATATTTCCATTTTTTAATGGTTTGATATGAACAGCATCATCCAAGTCTTTTGCATCCGCTCCATCAATGGTAAAGGTAATTTCATCTCTTAAGTCTAGACGACCTTCCAGATCTTTCTCTGATGGCACATCTGGCACATTTTCTGCCTCTTTGAGAACAGCCTCTGGAAACTCAGATACAATATCCATTGACTCCAAGACCTCGAGGACATCAATCCCTACATCTGTAGAATGTCCAACAACATCTAATACACTAGCGACAAAGAAATCGTGTTTCTTACTTGGGTACTTATCGATAAAGACCTTGAGAACTTCTGTACCGTCTAATTGAATAGCTGGCTTCTTAACGTAGATTGGTTGACTAATCTTTTGATTTTTGAACGGATGTAACCTGCATACTTGGGTTTTTCCTCATCAAGAACGATTTGACCAACAACCGTCGTCAAACTGTGTTCTAAAATATCGATAATCTTTGCTTCAGCTGCAGTTCCTTTTTGACGATCCGCAACCTTCTTGATTACAATTTCAACAGTATCGCCATCAATGGCATAGTTAACATCATTTTTCCCTACAAAAAGATCGTCTTCCTCGCCTTCAAGACTAACAAAGCCGAAGCCATTTTTATGGGCATGAAAAATTCCTTTAAGAGTAATCTCGTGTTTCTTCTTTTGGTCCAAGGTAAGACTACCATCTTCTTCAAAGCGAATTTGGTGCTTTCTCTCCATCAAGGAAAGAGTTTTGATTAACTCACGAAAATCCTTGGATCTATCCTTTCCTAGAGCTTGAGCCAAGTCATTAACTGTGACTCGTCCCTTTTCTTTTAAATATTCTTTTATTCTATCTTTCATGTTTTCTTTCTAGATTGTTAAATTTTTTTGTGTAAAACCTTATTTCTTTCAAAAATAAAAATAGGCAAAGACCTAGTCCCGCCCATTATTTTCTTATCTACTTGATAATACCGTCAATGCTAAGGCAATGGCTAGCCAGAAAAAGACTAAGATTCCTGTCAAACGTTGCATTACGGCTTCAAAACCACGCGCTTTGCTACGTTCAAACAAGTCACCAGAGCTGGCATCAAATACATTGCTAGACTGATTTTTAGTTGGTTGCATAAAAATTGCAATCACAATCACAACAGATAATACTAATAAAATGGTTAATAATAGGTTATACATATCAAACTCCTTAAAATCCCTATTATTCTACCATAATTTCTACTTAGATTCAAGATGTAGAGTCACTTTTCTTTCTTTGGGACAATACTTTAAGACTTCAATCTTATCTGGATGTGTTTTGGAGTTCTTACTGGTTAGATAATTCATGCTGCCACAAGAGGAGCATTTTAGATTAATTTTTACACGCACTAGATTTTTTGTATTTGATACTATTTCAATCTAAGATGATTTGAACAAACAATACCAAAATTCTCCTTCCTAACAATGTTAATTTATAGACATATATCATCAAGCAACTGAACTACTTGAGCTATCAACTGTTCTTGATTTCCATTATTATCTAAACTGTGACTAGCCAGACTAATTTTTCCTTCTAAAGGCCATTGAGAGTTTAAACGGGATTCAGCTGCTTCTTTTGAAATTTGGTCCCGTTTCATTAATCGCTCCAATTGAACATCACGATTTACATAGACTAGCCAAGTTTCGTCAAACCATGAAGCATAGTTCTGCTCAAAAAGCAGGGGAATATCCATGAAAAAGAGAGCTTCTGTCTGAGCCAACTGATTACGTAATGCAGCTAACTCCTCACGAATAATCTCACCCTGGGTTCTCTTAGACCATTCTTGCTCTTCAGGATTTGAAAAAATAAGGCTAGCAAGTAAGGGACGATTCAGTTCACCATTTTCAAGAAGGACCTTCTCCCCAAAATGCTCCACTAAAACCTGAAATAATCGTCCACCAGGTTTTTGTAGTTGGTGGACGACTGTATCTGCATCTACAACTTGAAACCCTTTTTGTCTTAAAAATTCTGTGACAGTGGACTTACCTGACGCAATACCACCAGTAATTCCGATTATTTTTCCCATCACTTTCTCCTTTGACATTTTGGACAAAAGTGAGTTCCACGGCCACCTAGTTGAATTTTTTCGATGATGGTTTCACAACGCGAACAAGCTTGACTTGCCTTGTCGTATACTTGGTGGAATTCCTGCATGGTGCCATCTTCTCCAAATGCATTGGTATAAGTGCGAATTGTTGAACCACCCTTTTCAACAGCCTGTCCTAAAACATTGATTGTTTCATCATGGACTTTCCTAGCCTCTTGTGGTGTTAAACTTTGAGAAATCCTAGCTGGATGAACTTTCGCCCTCCAAAGTACTTCATCAACATAGATATTACCTAATCCGGCAACCAAAGTCTGATCGAGAAGATGAGATTTGATAGGTTTTTTAGATTTTTTCAAGGCTAGTTTAAAACTCCCTAAATCAAAATCTTGCTCAGTCGGTTCCGGACCAAGTTTCTTGGACAAAAAGTAAGCTTCTAAAAGTTCAGGAGCTAGCAACTCCATGGTTCCAAATTTACGGACATCCTCATAGACTAAAGTCCCACCATCTTCAAAATGAATCAACACATGAGCATGTTTGCGTTCTGGCACTTGGTCTGGGTAATAAAAATACTTCCCTTCCATTCTCAAATGTGAAATTAAAACTTTGTCGGATAAATAGAAAAGTAGATACTTGCCACGACGTCCCATTGTTTGAATAACCTGATCAGGCAATTCCCTCCGAAATTCATCCAAATCAGTTTTAATCATCTTGGGATAACGGATATCAATCGTTGAAATCTTCTTGCCAAGAATCAATTTTTCCAAACCACGTCGAACTGTTTCTACCTCAGGTAATTCAGGCATAGCTCCTCCTTCTCTAAAAACAAGAAGCAGGCTTCTGCCCACCTCTTCTTAATATTCTTTTTCGTTGTAACCAAAATCGGCAAGATCTAATTTCTTATCGCGCCAATTTTTCTTAACCTTAACCCATGTTTCTAGGAAGACCTTGTCTCCTAGCATGAGTTCGATATCTTTACGGGCAAGAGTTCCAATTTTCTTGAGCATGGCACCACCTTTACCGATGATAATTCCCTTTTGGCTATCACGCTCAACCATGATGGTTGCTCGGATATGAACTTTATCGGTCTCCTCATCTCGTTTCATAGAGTCTACCACCACCGCAACTGAGTGTGGAATTTCTTCACGAGTTAAGTGCAAGACCTTTTCACGAATCATTTCAGAGACCAAGAAACGCTCTGGGTGGTCTGTGATTTGATCAGCTGGGAAATATTGGAAACCTTCTTCTAAGTTTTCGCTCAAAATATCAATCAAACGCGAAACATTATTTCCTTGTAGAGCTGAAATCGGTACAATTTCCTTAAAGTCCATCTGATTACGGAAGTCATCAATTTGGGCCAAGAGTTGGTCTGGATGAACCTTATCAATCTTGTTGACCACGAGAATGACTGGTACTTTAGAAGCCTTGAGCCGTTCGATAATCATATCGTCCCCTTTTCCGCGAGGCTCATCTGCAGGCACCATAAAAAGAACAGTATCTACTTCACGTAGGGTACTATAAGCTGACTCTACCATGAAGTCTCCAAGGGCTGTCTTAGGCTTATGAATTCCCGGTGTATCGATAAAGATGATTTGTTCCTTATCGGTCGTGTAGATTCCCATAATCTTGTTGCGCGTTGTTTGCGCCTTATCACTCATGATGGCAATCTTTTGCCCCATGACGTGATTCAAAAACGTTGACTTCCCAACGTTGGGACGTCCTAAAATGGCTACAAAGCCTGATTTAAATGTCATAGTTACCTCTATTAAAGTTTAAAATAGCAAATCCCAAATTCTAGGGATGAAAATGATAAGTCCAGTCACTGCAGCAAATAAAGACACAACAAGTACTGCACCAGCTGCCATGTCCTTAGCTTTCTTTGCCAACATAGAAAAGTGATAATGGCTAGCTAAATCAACTACGTTTTCAATAGCAGAATTCAAAATCTCAAAAGCAATGACTAAGAAAATGCTTAATAAGAGAAAGAGCCATTCAATTCTAGAAACTTGAAAAACAAAGCCTGCAAGAACAACCAAGAGAGAGGTTACTGCATGCTTTCTCATATTACGCTCTTCTTTTATGGCAGTAAAAATACCAGTCAGGGCAAAATCTAAACTTGAAAGCAAGTCACGATTTTTCCATTTTCGTTTATTTTCTTGTGAGTCCATAGGCTGTTAAAATTTCTTCTTGTAAACCGAACATCTCCGCTTCTTCTTCCGGAGTGTAGTGATCATAACCGTTGATATGTAAAAAACCGTGAACTGCTAAGAAGCCCATCTCACGTTCAAAACTATGACCGTAGTCTTCGGCTTGCTCATGGGCCTTATCGATTGAAATGAATAGCTCACCGATATAAGAATCAAATTCTGACATCATTTCTGCTAAGTCAGGATCTTCCGCCAAATCTTCTTCATCAAAGGTGATCTGTAATTCAGGTTTATATTCAAGGCTGATAACGTCTGTTGGACGGTCAGTATCACGAAACTCTAGATTGAGTTCATGACTCCGTTCATTGGTCACAAAAGTGACTGCCATCTCCTTGTCTTCTTTTCCAATCTTTTTCGCAGCAAATTCCAAAATTTCTTTTGTTTGCTTTAGAATTTCTTTAGAAACCTGACCAGTTTCATCTACCATTTCAATATACATGCGTTTCTCGATTCTCTTTACTTGGCTTTATTATACCATATTTCTATGATTTTATTCTACCTTTTTGATATAATACTATGGAATACATTCAAGAGGAGAAAACAATGTCATTTGATGGATTTTTTTTACACCACATGGTTGAGGAATTACGGACAGAACTGCTAAATGGCCGTATCCAAAAAATTAATCAACCTTTTGACCAAGAATTGGTCCTACAAATCCGTAGCAACCGTCAAAGTCATCGCTTGCTCCTTTCTGCGCATCCTGTATTTGGACGCATCCAGTTAACAGATACGACCTTTGAAAATCCTGCTCAACCTTCTACCTTTATCATGGTTTTAAGGAAATATTTACAGGGTGCGGTAATTGAATCTATTGAGCAGATTGAAAATGATAGAATCGTTGAAATCACTGTTTCTAACAAGAACGAGATTGGTGATGATATTCAGGCAACACTAATCATTGAGATTATGGGAAAACATAGTAATATTCTTCTCATAGACAAGTCTAGCAACAAATTCTTGAGGTGATTAAACATATCGGTTTCTCTCAAAATAGTTACCGGACCCTCCTACCTGGTGCAACTTATATCGCCCCACCAAAAACAGAGGCTCTCAATCCTTTTACCATCAAGGATGAAAAATTGTTTGAAATCCTACAAACACAAGAATTGTCAGCTAAAAACCTTCAAAAAATTTTTCAAGGGCTAGGCCGTGATACGTCAACCGAGTTAGAAAAACAACTGCTTAGTGATAAACTATCTAATTTCCGAAACTTTTTTAAGCAAGAAACCAACCCTTGCTTAACAGATAAATCGTTCTCTTGTGTGCCATTTTCCAATAAGTTAGACGACCATTTTTCAAGCCTTTCTCAACTACTTGATGTCTATTACAAAGACAAAGCCGAACGTGATCGGGTGAAGCAACAAGCTAGCGAACTCATTCGCCGAGTTGAAAATGAACTGCATAAAAATCGTCAGAAGCTGAAGAAGCAAGAAAAAGAACTGCTTGCTACCGAAAATGCTGAAGAATTCCGACAAAAAGGCGAGTTACTAACGACTTTTCTTCATCAAGTTCCCAATGACCAAGACCAAGTCGTCTTAGACAATTATTACACCAATCAGCCAATTACAATCGCTCTTGATAAAGCCTTAACACCTAGCCAAAATGCTCAAAAATACTTTAAACGATATCAGAAGTTAAAAGAAGCTGTTAAATATCTAACAGAATTAATCGAAGAAACAAAATCTACTATTCTTTATCTGGAAAGCGTGGAGACAGTTCTCAACCAAGCTGGATTAGATGAAATTGCTGAAATTCGTGAAGAATTAATTCAAACTGGTTTCATTAGAAGACGCCAGCGAGAAAAAATTCAAAAACGTAAAAAGCCAGAGAAATATCTGGCCAGTGATGGTAAAACGATTATTCTCGTTGGACGAAACAATCTTCAAAACGAAGAATTGACCTTTAAGATCGCACGGAAAGAAGAACTTTGGTTCCATGCTAAGGATATACCTGGAAGTCACGTCGTCATCTCAGGTAACCTGAATCCTTCTGATGAAGTCAAGACAGATGCGGCAGAACTTGCTGCCTACTTTTCGAAAGGGCGCCTTTCAAATCTCGTTCAAGTAGATATGATTGAGGTGAAAAAACTCAACAAACCAACCGGTGGAAAACCTGGTTTTGTCACCTATACGGGACAAAAAACCTTACGTGTTACCCCGGATTCTGAGAAAATTCAATCTATGAAAATATGATTTTGGTACTATTCTAAAACTCTTACTACTTCACTTTTATGTAAAAATAAGGAGGGGAGCTCAATGCTACGGCATATTAAATCAACTTTAACTATTATATTCGGAGCTGCTATCTTCGCCTTCGGACTGACTTATTTTGTTGTTCCACATCACTTGTTCGAAGGTGGAGCAACGGGGATAACCTTGATTACCTACTATCTCTTTAATATCCCAATCTCACTGATGAACCTCTTGATAAATATCCCACTCTTTTTACTAGCTTGGAGAATATTTGGACTAAGATCACTATACTCTAGTCTACTTGGAACGATTTCCCTATCTATCTGGTTAGCTATCTTTGAGAAAATTCCTCTTCAGATTAACCTTGAAGGAGATCTCGTAGTGGTGGCTTTAGTGGCCGGTGTCCTCCTAGGAGTTGGACTCGGTATTATTTTCAACGCAGGGGGAACAACTGGTGGAACTGATATTGTCGCTCGTATCCTAAATAAATACACCCATATTTCAGTTGGTAAATTGCTTTTTGGACTTGATTTTCTCATTCTGATGCTGATTTTAATCATCTTCCAAGACCTACGCCTCGTAACCTATACTCTCTTATTTGACTTTATCGTTTCAAGAGTCATTGACCTAATCGGTGAGGGTGGATATGCTGGTAAAGGATTTATGATTATCACTCAAACCGATGGAATTAGCTGATAAAATTAATGAAGAACTCGGTCGTGGTGTTACCTTTATCTCAGGACAAGGCTACTATAGCCAAAAGGACTTAAAGATTATTTACTGTATTGTCGCAAGAAATGAAATTGTCAAGATGAAAGAAATGATTCATACAGTTGATCCGATGGCCTTTATCACTATCACGGAAGCTCACGAAATCCTTGGAGAAGGGTTTACTTTCCCAGCAAGAGACGAGGTTTCTTAATCTTAAAATAAAAAAAGTAACTTCAATCGTTGAAGTTACTTTTTTATTGTCATATCATCAATTATTTTTCTGCTGTAAGTGCAGCCATTGTGATGTAGTTGTATGGTTTGTTGAAGTGTGGCAAGAAGAATAGGTCTGTCAATGCCAATTTATCAATTGTAACGTGTTCTTGGATAGCAAGTGAGAACATGTGAATTCCCATGCTAATTGCTGAATCACGAGATACCATTTGTGCACCAAGGATTTCACGGCTGTCTTTATCAAAGACAATCTTGATAGCTACTTCATAGTTGTCATGCTTCATAAATTCTGGTTTTTGAAGATCGTTGAAACCAGTTTCAGTTGCATTGTAACCAGCAGCTTTTGCTTTTTCAAGTGTCAAACCAGTTGAAACCATGTGAAGACCATAGATAGAAATACCATTTGATCCTTGAACACCGATTCCTTCAAGCTCATGTCCACAAGCATTGAAAGCACCTACGATACCTGTACGTACAGCGTTTGAAGCAAGTGCGATGTAGCTAGTGTCTTTACGAGCATTGTCATAAACAGTCGCACAGTCACCAACAGCGTATACACCTGGAATTGAAGTTTCTTGTTTCTTGTCTACAAGGAAGGCACCGTTACGGAAGAGTTCAATCTTACCGTCAGCAAGAGCTGTGTTTGGACGGAATCCAACTGCAAGAACAACCATATCCACATCAAATGTTTCTTTGTCAGTTACCAAGCGTTCTACTTTACCGTCACCTTCGATAGCCTTAACAGTTTGTCCAAGTGCCAAACGGATGTTGTGGTCTTCCAAGTTTAGCCATCATTTGTGTGAAGTCTTTGTCATAGTATCCGTTCAAGACAGTGTCTACGATATCAACTAGGACAACTTCTTTTCCAAGACGTTCGAAAGCTTCAGCAAGCTCAACACCGATGTATCCACCACCGACAACAGCGATACGTTCAAGGTGTTTGCTCTTATCAGCAAGCTTGTTGATAACTTCTTCAGCATTTTGGTACAATTTAACGAATTGTACGTTTTCAAGAGTTGCTTTGAACTCACGGTTACCTTTGACAATTTCAACACCTTCGATTGGTGGCAAGATTGGAGTTGAACCAGTAGCGAAAATCAATTTATCATATGATTCTTTGTGTTCTTTACCGTCAACTTCAGCAGTAACAACTTTATTGTCATAGTCAATTGAAAGAACTGGTGAGTTCATGTAAACTTTAGCACCTTTTGCTTCCAATTTTTCTTTATCAGAGTAGAACAATCCTTCAGGTCCGTCGATTTGTTCACCAATCCAAAGAGCCATTCCACATCCAAGGAATGAAATGTTTGAGTTTTGGTCAAATACAACGATTTCGTTTTCGTTTCCAAAGTTGTCCAACATAGTGTTGATACATGCAGTTCCAGCGTGGTTAGCACCCACGACTACGATTTTACTCATAAGATAAATCCTACCTTTATTTTTTTATTTACCTCTCAAGTATACCATTATCTGTGAACGTTTTCAAGACTTTTGACCCGTTTGGTGTCATTTAAGAAAGTTTTTGAAAGATATATCAATTTTTTTCAAAGAGTCCTCATTGATTTGGAGCTGTTTTTAATTTTTTAAGCATATTTCTTGACTTTTTGTAAAAAAATGATTTGTGAAAAACGCTGACTTTATGATATTCTATTTATATGGAAATAAATTATAAATTTTAAATTTCTTATTCATTCAAGATTTGTAGCTATTTCCGAGTGATTTGAAGGGAGTTGATTCTTTGCCTCTTAGTTCATCATCTGAGCGATTAATGGGAACTACGATTACTATTTCCTTAGTACATGAACAAGCCGATAATCTTCTCCGTCAAGCTTTTGATTTGCTCAAGGAACTTGAATTCCGCTTCAATGCTAACAGTACTGAATCTGAATTAATGGAAATTAACTATCAGGCAGGTATTGCCCCAGTTAAAGTCCACCCTGATTTGTTTGAACTGATTTCATTAGGTCTAGAACACAGTCTAGCGCCTAAAAGTCATCTCAATATTAGTATAGGGCCTTTGGCTCAAACCTGGCGTATTGGTTTTTCCGATGCAAAGGTTGCAAGCCCTGAAGAAATCGCTTCAGTCTTACCACTAATCGACCCTCGTATGATTAAACTCGATTCAGTTGATTCAACTGTCTACCTTGAAAAAAAGGGGATGAAAATTGACTTGGGGTGTTTAGCAAAGGGGTACAGTGCAGATAAGGTTGCAGCTTTCTTAAAAGAAAACGGTGTCACTTCTGCTCTTATCAATCTTGGAGGAAACATCCTCACAATTGGGAACAACCAATCAAAAGATGGACGTCCGTGGCAAATCGGTATTCAAGATCCAACTCACCCACGAGGTAATCACCTGATGACCTTATCCATTACTGGAAAATCAGTTGTTACTTCTGGAATTTATGAACGGCATCTTGAAATCAATGGCAAGGATTATCATCACATTTCGATAGTGAAACAGGCTATCCAATCGAAACGGATTTAGCGAGTTTAACCATAATATCTGACCGTTCAGTTGACGGGGAGATATGGACCACACGATTATTTGGCGAACGTAGCGCTTCTATTATGTGGCAAGTCGAAAATATGGAAGGTATCGAAGCCATCCTCATTGACAAAGATGGACACGTTTTTTGTTCATCTGGTATCCAACAGTAAATAATTAATAACGCAAAAGAGAAAGGAAAGCCCATGCTTAAACTTATTGCTATTGTAGGAACTAACTCAAAACGTTCCACAAACCGTCAACTGCTTCAATATATGCAGAAACACTTTGCTGATAAAGCAGAAATCGAATTGGTAGAAATCAAAGACCTACCTGTATTTAACAAACCAGCCGACAAACAAATTCCGGTTGAAGCTATAGAAATCGTAGCTAAAATCGAAGCAGCTGATGGTGTTATTATCGGTACTCCAGAATACGACCACTCAATTCCAGCTGTACTTATGAGCGCCCTTGCTTGGATTTCTTACGGAGTATTCCCACTTTTGAATAAACCAGTCATGATTACTGGTGCTTCATATGGTACTCTTGGTTCTTCACGTGCTCAATTGCAACTTCGTCAAATTTTGAATGCGCCAGAGATTAAAGCGACAGTTCTACCTGACGAATTCTTGCTTTCTCATTCTCTTCAAGCATTTGATAAGAATGGTGATTTGGTAGATCTTGATGTTATTAATAAATTAGATGCCATCTTTGATGACTTCCGTATCTTTGTTAAAGTTACTGAGAAATTGCGTAACGCACAAGAGCTTCTTCGCAAAGATGCAGAAGAATTTGACTGGGAAAACTTGTAAGATAGGAGACAAAATAGAATGAAATTTGTTGGACTTGTTGGATCAAACTACGATCAATCATATAACCGCAAACTTTGGAATTCATCCGCCGTCAGTTTAAAATTAAATTTGAACTTGAGGTTTTGGAAATCGATGAAGTTCCAATGTTTAACCAAGATGAAAAATGGGACGACAGCTTCCAGTTGCGCCTACTTTACAACAAAATTACTCGTGCAGATGGTGTCATTATTGCTACTCCTGAGCATAACCACACTATTTCAGCTTCGCTTAAGTCTGTACTTGAATGGCTTTCATACGAAGTACATCCATTTGAAAACAAACCAGTCATGATTGTGGGTGCTTCATACTATGACCAAGGAACTTCACGTGCTCAAGTTCACCTTCGTAAGATTCTTGATGCACCAGGCGTTAATGCCTACACATTACCTGGTAATGAATTCCTCCTTGGAAAAGCTAAAGAAGCTTTTGATGCAAATGGAGATATTATTAATGAAGGAACCGTTAAGTTCCTTGAAACTTGCTTAGATAACTTTGTCAAATACGTAGGAGTCGTTTCGAAATTGAAAAAAACCAAAACCAATTGAACCAGAAGACTTGGATTGTGGAAAACCAATCGCTACAACGATTACAGAGGTTGACCCTGATGATCCAGAATGGGTAGAAAAAGTTGCAGAAATTACAGGTGCTGTTTCCGGTGATACATATGTTAAACTTGACCATGGTATCTTGACTGTTAACCAAATTGATATGTTCTTGAAAGCTATGCCTTTTGAATTGACATATGCTGATGATAACAATCAATTCCTCTACTACAACAACGCTCACCAAGATCCTAACACTATGTTTGCGAAACGTGTTCCATCTCAATCTGGTAGCCGTATGTCAACCGTTCACGGATCACTTCCGCCAGCACGTATGAAAAACGTTGAGTGGGTTATCGGAACACTTCGTAACGGTAATCAAGATTACGTACGTACAATTGTTCCAGGTTCTCCTGCTGGTGTTATTAACACTCACAACTATCAAGCAATGTACTATCCAGATGGTTCATATGCTGGTATCAACGAAATTGTCTTTAACTTCCAACCATGGCTTGACTGGTACTTGAAAGAAACTGGTCAACGTTTGGTAGGCGGTAGCGGACCTTTTGCTCCTGCTGCTGGAGGTCACGGAGATGCCGATGCTACTTCTGGTGCATCTGACGCTGGAGGACATGGTGATGGTGGCCACGGAGCTGCTGACGCTACTTCTGGTGCAAGTAACTAATAACTAACAAAAAGGAACCCAAAATGGTTCCTTTTTATAATAGAAATCTCGGTTCGCACACACAAACCGAGAATTTTTTATTTATGAATTCGGATCATCAAGACTACGGCCGTGTAAACCTTTTTCACGTTGTACTTGACGAAGTTTTTCAGGAGTCACATCATTACCATCTTCATCGACGATTTTGATTCCTTCAACGTGGTGACGAACTGCACGACGATAGCCTTCGATATACTCTTCACGAAGTTTAGCTTGTTCTACTTTTTCTTCTGCAGTCAAACCTTCCGTTTTTTTCTTTTTAGCAAGCTCATTAATACGAGCGATTTTTTCTGGTGTCATGTTTGAACCTCCAATTTATTTTTTTAATTTTTATTTTGTATTAAGAAGATTAAAAGCAGCTACTGTTTTTGCTTTATTCACAAGTTCAGCAAGAATAGCCAAACGATTATTCTTAACATCAATATCCTCTGCCATAACCATGGTATTGTCAAAGAATGCGTCAATAACAGGACTAAGAGCAAATAGTTGAGCTAATTTATCGCTAGCCGAACCTTTCAATTCAAGATTTTCTATTGCTTGAGCTAGTTCTTTTTCTTGTTCATTATCAAAGAGACTGGCATCAACTTTAACTGAACCTTCTGCCTTTTCTGCTAGGTTAAAGGCACGAGATAGAGACTCAACTGATGATTTGTAATCTTCAGATTTTGCAGCTTCAGTTAAAGCTTCTGCAGCTTCAATCATATCAGAAACAACAAAGTTTGAACTTGCTAGAACAGCTTCTTTAATATCTTTTGCAGTAGACCCCATCATCTTATCAACACGAGCTTTGATGAAGTTAAGCACTTCTTCTTGGTTATCGTAGGTTAAACTATCAAACGATAAGGCATAAAGACTTGCAATCAACTCGTCCATTGGAATATTCCAACCAAATTCTTCTAAGATACGAACAATCCCTTGTGTTGCACGACGGAGGGCATAAGGGTCGTTTGAACCAGATGGAATCAAACCGACAGAGAAGAAAGATAAGAGAGTATCTAATTTATCAGCTAGTGCAAGAATAGCTCCAACTTTAGATTCAGGAAGAGCTCCCTCAGCTGAATCTGGAAGATAGTGCTCACGAATAGCTTGCGCCACTGCAGCATTTTCGCCTGCAAGAAGAGCGTACTTCTCACCCATGATTCCTTGAAGCTCATCAAACTCACCAACCATACCAGTTAAGAGGTCAAATTTATAGATGGCTGCAGCACGAGCAAGGTCACGTGTTTCATCAACTGATAAACCAGCTTTTTCAGCCAAGAGGATAGCAATTTGCCCAGTACGAATCATGTGTTCACGTAGTGAACCAATTTTTTCATGGAAGGTTACGTGAGACAGTTTAGCAACTAAATCTTCAATCTTCAACTTTTGGTCTTCACGCCAGAAGAATTCTCCATCTTCCAAACGAGCAACCAAAACTTTCTCATTTCCTCGAATGACATTTTCCAAATATTCAGCATTCCCATTGCGGACAGAAATGAAGTTTGGTTTAAGATTTCCTTCAAGGTCACGTACAACAAAGTAGCGTTGGTGAGTTTCCATTGAAGTCACCAAAACTTCTTCTGGAACTTCTAGGTATTTAGGATCAAAATTACCAATAAAGGCCGTTGGGTATTCAACAAGATTCAAGACTTCATTCAAAAGTCCTTCATCAATCTGTACTTGAACGCCTTGTTCTGCTTCGATAGCCTTGATTTGTTCACGAATCATATTTTCACGTTCAATGCTATCAGCAATGACATAGACCTTTCGTAAGTCTTCTTCATAACTATCAGCATGACGGATTTCGATTTCATGTCCAAGGAAGCGATGTCCTCGGCTAACTCGTCCAGAGTGAATATCCAAGAAATCCATATCAAGAGCTTCATCATCCAAAAGCACCGTCAAAGTATGAACTGGACGGATGTATTCAAAAGTATTGTTTGCCCAGTGCATGCTGACAGGAAAACTTAAACTAGCTAAAACTTCTGGAATTCCAGCTAAAACTTCCTCGGCTGGTTTTCCAGCTTCATGTTTGGTTACGTAGACATATTCTTCACCTTTAATTTCACGGAATTCAATGTCATCTACCGTCAAGCCTTTTCCACGGACAAATCCTTGGGCAGCTTTAGAGAAATTTCCTTCTGCATCCAAAGCAATTTTCTTAGAAGGTCCTTTAAAATCTTCAGTCAAATCTGTTTGTTGGTCCGCCAACCCAAGTACGCGAACAGCTAAACGACGTGGTGTTGAGAAAGTTTGAATTCCTTCGTATGAAAGGCGGTTCTCGTTCAAGAAAGCTGCCATTTTTTCACCCAGTTGTTTTTCACTTGGTGTGACAACGTAGGCAGGTAACTCTTCAAGTCCTAGTTCTACTAATAAGTTTTTTGTCATGTTTTTTCCTTTACAAAATTAATTTTCTTCAACAAGACCTTTAGTAGTGGGGGACGCAAGCAAACCTTCGGTTTCATTGCTAACTGCCAAGCCTTAAGTCTCGTCAGTTCCCCAGTCGGATAAGAAACTTCTTATCCGACTTTCACTACAGCGGTCTTGTTTTATTTAGCGACCTACGGTCGACTTTCAGTCATTTATTCCTGTAATTCTGTCTATTCTTCCTCTTCTGCTAGGAGTTTGGCGCGTGTAGCTTCATCTAGCAGTGGGTAACCAAGTTTTTTACGTTCTGCGACGAAGGTCTTAGCTACGACACGGGCCAAGTTACGAATGCGGGCAATGTAGCCGGCGCGTTCTGTAACAGACACAGCTCCGCGAGCATCAAGCAAGTTAAAGGTGTGTGAACATTTCAATACGTAGTCGTAGGCTGGGTGAACAAGACCCAATTCCAAGGCACGTCCTGCTTCTTTTTCAAATTTTTCGAAGTTTTCAAGAAGCATATCTTGGTCTGAGACTTCAAAGCTGTATTTTGAGTGCTCATATTCTGGTTGAAGGAAGATTTCTCCATATTTAACACCTGGAGCCCACTCAATATCGTAAACTGAGTCTACTTCTTGGATATAAGAAGCCAAACGTTCCAATCCATAAGTCACCTCAGCGGTAACAGGACCAGTTGCCAAACCACCGACCTGTTGGAAGTAGGTAAACTGAGTGATTTCCATACCGTCAAGCCAAACTTCCCAACCAAGACCTGCAGATCCAGTTGATGGATTTTCCCAGTTATCTTCTACGAAACGGATATCGTGTTCCAATGGATTGATACCCAATTTTTCCAACGACTCAAGGTAAAGCTCTTGAATGTTTGAAGGTGATGGTTTCATCACCACTTGGAATTGGTGGTGTTGGTAAAGACGGTTTGGGTTTTCTCCGTAACGACCGTCAGCAGGACGACGAGATGGCTCTACATAAGCCGCATTCCATGGCTCAGGACCAATAGCACGGAGAAAAGTATAAGGACTCATTGTACCTGCACCCTTTTCATTATCATAAGCCTGCATGAGCATACAACCCTGGTCATTCCAGTATTGTTGCAAAGTAAGGATGATCTCCTGGAAAGTCAATTTTTTAGACATGTTTTACTCCTTTTTCTATAATTTCTTGCGACCTAGAATACAAAAAGAACCGTGTCTTTTCCCCTAAGTCAAGTGACCTAGGGGCGTCAAAAACGCGGTTCCACCCTAATTTATTACTTCATTATTTTCAATAAAATTACCAAAAGCGCCACACCTATCTCTCAACCACCTGACTCTCACTATCTCAAGCTCGCTTAGGATTTACCGATAAGATATTCTTTCTTGTTGTCTATTATAACAAAATTCATTTAAAAAGTAAATTTTTTTATAATGAATCTCGACTAACTAATTGATTGATAGGACAAAAATTTCTAATTTTTGCCTCTTCACGAAGAAAAAGAAAAACCGCTACTCCTAAGAATAGCGGTTTAATCATGTTTTTAAGCTACAAATCTAGTCGCTCTATAATTCTTTTCATGTTAAAACTCCCAATTGTTTTTCTTTTTTAAGATTTTCTAGCATTTCTGCCAGAGTTTCTTTTTTAGCACGGTAACGATTTCTGCTTTTCCATTTAACAAACAATTGAAAACCTTCGTAATTGATGAATACAATTTTATGTGTTGGATTATCAATAAATTGTTTAAAATCTGGGTGTTCTCTCATCTCAGTTGCCCAGACTTTAGCAGTTACTGGAGTTAGTCCTTCCCACATCTGACAGAGGTGTTTGTAGTCGCCATGTGTGGCCTTTTCGTTGACATTCACAGGTTTGTAAGTAATTTCTATTTTAGGCATGGATTTTCCTCTCTTTCTGTGATATAACTTTCTTGAATATTTTTCTAAGTGCCTGATTACAGTCAAGTGCTTTTTTGTTATCTAAATTCATCCAAGTTGACTTCCAGTGCATCAGCAATTTTCTTAACTGTGTCAAAATACAAATCTTTCACTTCTCCATCTCTTAAACGATAGATTCCAGCAGGTCCGATACCTGCTTTTAAGCAAAGTTTATAAACTGTCCAATTTCTTTCCGGAAGTTTTTCAGATATTTTTTCCCAAATCATATCCGTTTTCTCCTTATCTAGTTTTATTTTTATACTTTTTATGCTTATATATTCTATTGCACTATATATTGTGTCCTTTTTAGATTTTCCTTCTTTATTTACACAATATATTGACAAACATCACTTTTTATCATATAATATATTTTGACTAGGACCTCTCACTGTTTTAGTCAAAAAATTAACAGAAAGGAGATACAATCATGGGTAAAAATCAGCATGTTGTCCCTGCTAAAAATGGTGGTTGGAACGTGAAAGGTGCTGGCAATTCAAGAGCAACTGTTCATTCTACTACAAAGAGTGAAGCTACAAAT
Organism: uncultured Streptococcus sp.; assembly: GCA_916439135.1. Classification (GTDB taxonomy): domain Bacteria; phylum Bacillota; class Bacilli; order Lactobacillales; family Streptococcaceae; genus Streptococcus. Next base: position 207,787 of record CAKAHR010000001.1, read on the forward strand.
ATTGCTAGACAGATTTCACGGAATCAAGGTTCCGAACTAATCATTCATGGCAAAGATGGGAGAATTCAAAGCCGTGACAGCCACGGTAAAGACCCATTCCCTCCTAAAGGTTAGTCATAATTTGGTCTTAGCCTTACAACATATCCTGTAGCAGAAGTTACATCATCTAGTGTGACTTCTGCTATTTTTTTGCTCCATCCTCTGTTTCAACAATTTGCCGTGTATAGAAACGACTATCTAAAATATTCACTTGATTTGGTTTATAATTATACGGATACCTTTTTGGTCTCATTTTCTTCCCTCCTATTCTCCTAAATCAACCCAGCTTTCATCGATGTCTAGGATATCGCACACTCGATTTTTTAATCTGTCACTACCTTTACCATATTTCAGCAATTCTGAAATGGTTGGCTTCTTTACTCCACAAGCACGAGCGAGGTGTGTTTGTGTCATTCCTTCTGAATTCAATTTGTCTTTGACAATCTGAATCCATTTTTGATGTTGTTGGCTCATATATTTTCCTTTCTAAATTTGGTATAATTAAAATAAAAATTTGAGGTTATGTATGCTTAGCAATATTATTAATATTATTTCAATCATTGCTTCTACATCAGTCAGTATTGTATCGATTTACTATTCACAGAAAGCTGTCAAAATAGCCAGTGATGCTAATAAACTTACAGCAGAGATAACTGAAGAAGCAAATCGTCCTGTTATTGTTGCTTATTTAGATACTATAGAAATCAATGATTTCCATAAGTATCTCGTTATCAAAAACTTTGGGAACACTTCTGCAACTATCCTAGATTTGAAATTTTCAAAAGATGTTGACACACTAGGCTTTAATATGTCTTCCCTAATCGGTTATTCCATGGCTCCATCACAAAAATTTATGCACATTCTAGCCAATGACTTTAAAGAGACCATTGCTGTTAACATCATTTATAAGAACCAAACAGGCAAAACATATGATGAAGAATACCTAGTAAAAACTGATGCAACATCAAAAGTCTTATGGATTGGTAGTAGTGATACTCATAAAACAAGAAAACTTTTAAAAAACACGGCTGAGGCTATTATCAAAAGCCTTAAATAATTATTCTGGCAACTGTGAGTAGTTCGCAATCATCTCAATAGTTTCAGTAAGAACCGCCTTAGCAAGCCCACTGTTTAAATCATGACTACGAAGAACTTGCAAAAGTTCTTTTTTTATTTTTGCCACGTTTCTTCAGTTAGATATTCTAAAGACCTCATCTCCAACCTCCTTTTTAAAAAATTACCTAAAAAGTTAGCGAATTTCTTGACATTGATAAATAAATTTATTAAAATCAAAGCATAGAGAAAAGACCTACTAAAAAGTAAGGTTTACCTATTCAAAACGGACGGCAATCGGTTTTTTAGGTTTTTATTTTTTTAGTTGTCTGTTTCGCTAACTCTTTAGCTTACAAAATATATTGTAGTAAATTTATTAAGCTATGTCAACAGTTTTGTAGTAAATTTATTAAATATTTTTTTTCATGCCTTAGAAAGGTTGATGTATCAATGTTTTTCACGTTTGAAAAAATAAAAGAATTGGCTGACAAACAAGGTATTTCATTAAATAAACTTGAAGAAAAACTAGGTTTTAGCAGAAATACAATTTATAACATGAAGAAATCAACACCAAATGTTGAACGAGTTTCAATGATTGCTGACTACTTCAACGTATCCACTGATTATCTTCTAGGTCGTACTGACAATCCTGCTATTTCAAGCGACCTTGTCACTACTGCTGACGGCCGTACTGTTGACTTGTCTAATCTTCGTGAACGTGTGGTCTTATTTGATGGGAAACCACTATCAGATGAAGATGTAGACAAGATTGCGCAGATCATTAAACTCTCTTTGGGGGTGTCCGATATTGAAAGTGAATGAGTTGCTGGATGAATACCAGGTCACACTCTATCTCTTCCCTGAGACTATGTGGGAGCGTAGAGGCTTCTATTTCCCCGATGAGCGCATCATTTACGTTAATAGGGATTTATCCATAGAGGAACGAGAAGAGGTCATTCTGCATGAATTAGGGCACATAAGCCACGACCCAGCCAATTACAAACGGCTGCTATACAAATATGAGAACGAAGCAGACCGCTTCATGATTCGACATCTCATCTCTGAAGAACTCGCACAGTACGAAGTATCAGACTTCAACTGGCTCCAGTTTGCCGAAAGACACAAAATCTCAACAACCTGGGGTGAAGATATGATTCAGGAAGAGTTTAAGAATATTGTGGGGGCGTGAAGATGGCAGAATATGAAATTTTTTTACCCCAAACTCTGAATAACGACTATTCCGCTCTACTTGAACTCTATCAACAAATAGATAATATTCTTCCAGTTCTAGAAGAAAAAGATAGTGTTGTTTTTAACTTTGGAAAAGTCCGTTGGATAAATGCTGAAATGACTGTTTTTTTAGGGATGATGTTTAGTGTAGTGACTGCTAAAGGAGCGATCGTATATGCTTTATTAGATAATTTTTCCCTAAAATCAAAGGAAATCCTTTTAAAAAATGGATTTTTAAAACATTTCGGTCTTAAATATGAGTTAGATGATACCTATAACACCACCATTCCATTTTTTAGAACAAATATAGAAAATATCGAAGAAATTGACGAATATATAGATGATGAATTGTTAAGGCAGATTCGGACTAAAACTTCTGAGGATTTTTTAGGAGAGATAAAAGAAGCCTTGTTAGAAATCATCCATAACGTTCGAGATCATTCTCATTCAGATGTTCTTTATATGTGTGGTCAACACTATCCACGGAAACCTAAATGGAGTCAAAATGGTACTATATCCTTTGCTATCACAGATAATGGTATTGGAATGGTAGAAAATATAAAAAATAAAGGGCATTCCTTTTCCGAAACAGTTGATTACTTCGAGTGGGCCTTCGATAAAGGAACTTCTACAAAGGAAAATTATGACAGTGGTGTCGGATTGTATTTATTTAAGAAAAAACTCCACGGAAAAGGGGAAATAAAAATAGTATCAAATAACGGATACTATCACATCGATAGAACAGGTTATATTACCTTTTTAGAGTTCCCGTTTAACATCTCTGGAACACTTGCTATCATTACTATTTTCATTGATGATTGTCAAACCACTTCCCTTTCTGATACAATAGACTTATCAGGATTACTAGAAGAATGGTTTATATAAAGGAGCAAACATGAAAACACTAAATATTGCTGAGCTTATCAACAATAAATCAGCTATCCTATCTGACACTGGAGAAATTGTTTTCCAAAAAATTAAAGAATACGTTGAAAAAGATGAACCGGTGACACTAGATTTCACAGGAATTGAAACACTGACCACAGCTTTTCTAAATCTTGCAATTGGCCAGCTTTATGACTTAAAACCAACAGACCAACTAACAAAGTTAGTAAAGATAAAAAAATCATCAGTCAGCAATTCTCATTTACAAAAGATTGGTCTTGTTCTAACAAATAGCAAAGAAAAAAGACAAGAATTAGCCGATTTGCAAGATGAGGTAATGCAGGATGGCTATTAGTAAAGATTTAAACACTTATACCATAAGTCCAGGAGAAAGTTTTATTGTTGATACAAATGTCTGGATATATCTTTTTCTCCCCTGTTTTTCAACCAATGACTTCGGGTATCAAAAATTTTTTTATCAGAAGCTCAAAATAAAAATTGCAAGTTATTTATTAACTCGCAAATTATTTCAGAGTACATCAATGTTATTTGTAGAACAGCTCATGAAAAGTATCTAAAAGCTAATGGATTGACTAAAAATAGATTTAAGTTCAAACGTGATTATCAACAAACCACAGATTTCTATCACTACTATCAATTAGCTTGCGAAAGTGTAAAAAATGATATTTTGAAATATAGCAAGATATCTCCGATCAAATTATGGCATATTCGCAAAAGTTTAAATGATTACCATCAAATGAATGATTACAACGACCTTCTCTATACTAAGATGACAAAAGGGAAAATTAAAATCGTCAGTCACGACAAAGATTTTGGTAATCATCCTGAAGATATTATCTGGTTACACTATTAAAAAAATCCCCACACTCTCCATGACCAAACTTTGAGTGTGAGGATATCCTATATAAGAAACAACCATTCAAAAGGTTGTTTTCTTATACCCATTTTAACAAAAAAGTGAGGTAAAATCAATGTGGATGGAAGAACTTTCCAATGGAAAATTTAAATTTTTTGAACGTTATAAAGACCCATATACTGAAAAATGGCAAAGAGTTTCTGTAACTCTCGATTCAGGATCAAGTAGAGCAAAGAAGGAAGCACAGAAGCAACTGGATGAAAAGATAGCTGAAAAACTGCAAAGCTTGACTACTACTGATATGCTTTTCGATGACGTGCTAAACGACTGGTGGGAACTTCATAAAAAATCCATCAAAGCTTCTACGATAAAAACAATGGCATACGCTGTTGATGAGGTAAAAGAAAATTTTGCTCCAGGGATTAAAATAAAAAATATCACTGCTAAATACGCTCAACAATATTTCACGGACTCAGAAGAAAATCATATCAAATTAAAAAAACATAAATCCGTACTAAGTATGGTATTCAAGTACGCTCAAGATTTAGAGTTGATTGATAGCAATCCTATTCAACGTGTCAGGCTGCCAAAACAAGTCGTAACGTACGAAAATATGGAACGGATTGAAGATAAGTTCCTTGAACAAAGCGTATTAAAGCGACTCTTAAAAGCCATGAAAAAATACAATAGAGGGTATCATGTTGCTCGTATGGCTGAATTTATGGCTTTGAATGGTTGCCGAATCGGTGAAGCTGGTGCGCTTAAATTTGAAAATTACGATAAGAAAAACCGTACTATCACTATCAACGGAACTCTAGATCCAACCCGTAAAGGTTCAGAAGGTATCAAAACAACTCCTAAAACCTTATCATCTGTCAGAGTGGTTGATTTAACCAATAAAGAAATTGAAATCATTGAAGAATTTATAGAACTGCATGAATTAAGAAAAAATACGAATCCAGACTATAAAGATATGGGATTTATATTCGTTTCATCTAGCGGTATTCCAATTCATAAATCAAGCATTGGTAAGTTAATGAAGAATGCTAATGCTACTCTAAAGAATCCGATCAATAAACCGCTGCATCCTCATATTCTACGACACACTCTTATCAGCACACTTGCAGAAAACAATATCCCCTTAAAAGCCATCACCCAAAGAGTCGGACATAAAGACAACGGAAAGACGACAATGGAAATTTACACCCATGTCACCAAGAACATCAAGTCAAGAGTTGTTGATGTCCTGGATAAAATTTACAAATAGTTTGCCCCTTTTTTGCTTCTTTTTGAACAAAAAGAAAAACCGCTACTCCTAAGACTAGCGGTTTAATCATGTTTTTAAGCTACTAAAGTAGTCGCTCTATTATTTAAGAGTAACAATTTGCTAATCTTATTTTCTCCCAGTATTAGTGGGTTAATTCCTCCATTTTTAACTTTGGCAGGAATTTGGTAGGTAAATTGATAATCCAAGATTATCTAAACTGTTTGTAATCTCTTCTGAAATTGTTGAATCACCTGAATAATACCAGTGACTATATGTATTCAACGTGGTTGACTTATCAGCATGTCCTAATCGATATGAAACATATAAGGTATCCTTATGCAATACATTTATAAGGTAGGAAGCGTGACTATGTCTTAAACCTTTCCCCGTAATTTCTGGTACACCAGTAACCCTAGCATGCCTTTTTATTATCCTAGAAATTGTAGACTTACACAAGGGGGCACCAAAACGTGATATTACATAATTTTTATCATCATTCTTGATTTGAACTTCTCGCCATTTTTTAAGTATTGTAATCGTAAAATCATCTAAATCAATTTTACGATTCCCTGCTACTGTCTTTGTTTGTTGTTTAGCATACCATACACCGTTTTTGTCTTTCTCAATTGTCGAATGAACATGAATCCATTTACGTTCAAAATCAATATCTTCCCATTTAAGAGCAATACCCTCACTAACTCTTAAGCCAGTCATAAAATATAACCAGATCGTCATGTAATTATGGAGTCCCTCATACTCACTAATATCAAAAGAGTTTATTATCTTCTTAAATTCATCAAATGTCCAAAATTTTGTATCAGGGTGCTTTCCTCTAGGATTATCTAATCCTTTAAAAGGAACTCTATCAATATAACCCAATCTTTCTGCATAGCCCAGACATGCTTTTAAATCTAGACCACATATTTTTTTAGCATAGTTACTAGAATACTTGTCTATAATAGCTAAGCGAAATCTTTCACAGTCAATAGTACTAATATCTGATAATTTTTTACTACCAAATTGCTTAATAAAAAACTGATGATGTGGTAAAGCGGTCTGATAAGTTACAAATTGAACTTTTTGTTGATAATATTTTTAAATAAATCTCTTCCATAAACCCTCTAAAAGTTAGAAAAACTATTATTATTAATAGTAGAGTTCACAAATTCATGTTTTTAAACGAAGTATCTCTTCATATGCTTCCTTAAAAAGAATTAAACGGTAGTCCCTGTTGATTTTTTTCCTTCCTTTCTTTTTGAATTCTTTTTCCCAGTTATTGGATCAACTCCTAATTCAATTTGAAAATAAATTTTTTTCCTTTTTGAATCTTTGTATACACCTTTATATTTCTTTGTCTTTGATATAACCATTTTTTTCTCACCTTCTATATCTGAAAAAAAGAAATACCAATTAAATTTTCTACAATATTTTTTTAGGAGCAATGCCTAACCTTTTATTATCGAAAGGTGAACATCCTAATTGTACCGCATTCTTATCATTTTTTCTAGCTTCTTCAAACTTTTTTACAGCAATCTTTTTTGCTTGTCTAATAATATTTCTTGATGTGTGCTCTGGAAAACCAATCGCAACTAAATCTTTATAGTTTACTGTTTCCATGATATTATTACTTCCTTTCTTAGATTTTTTCACCTCCATGGCATGACTGATGAAGTCATCATAAGAATTTCACTTACTGCTCTTTTACGGTGGCAGCCTGAACGGTCAGAAGTATCATTGTATATCATTTGTATCATGGCATATAAAGTATCGCTCTATTTTATTGATGGTTTTAAAATCGCTCTTATCATGGCGAGCCATTCAAATCTGCTCCACAAATGAGGAAAGTACCATTTTGGACTATTCAATTGTCAAAGAACAAATAAAAAATCTCCTCATTTTCACACTCTATGAAATTGAGGAGATTATTTTTTAAAGCGAATTTTATCAGGAAAATCTGTCAATCCCAATAGATAGTCTGTACTGACATCGTAAAAGTTTGAGAGAGTTACCAATACATCTGCCGTCAAGGCATGCTCACCCCGTTCAATTTTAGCATAAGCTGAGTTTGTAAACGAAAGTATTTTAGCTATTTGTTTTTGGGTCAAATCGTGATCTTCCCTCAAATCTCTCAAACGTCTGTACATCTAGCTTTCTCCTGAGAAAAGTATAATATATAAAACTAGGAAATCTTTCAAAGTGTCCAAACTGGACATTTTGAACTAAAATTAATTTATTAAACGCTTCTCATAAGCATATCTATTAACCGTCTGAGAGCAAATATTTTATCAACTATTTAAAATTACTGACTTCAAAAATTAGTCTTATTGTAAAATAAAGTGAAACACAAAAAGACATGTTTATCTAATATATTATAGTCTCAAAAAAATATTACAAAATTATAGGAAAATGTTCACAAATTAATCATACAAGAGCTTCTTTTGGAAACAGGGACTTTTTAACCCATTCACATAGATAAAATACACCATTTTATTCCTCCTTATATAAATTTGATAAGGTAGGAAATGGCGGTGAACGATTTTTTTCATAAAAACTCTCTCAATTTTTTTAGACTTCACTATTAAGAGTGAAAAAAATCATGTATTTTTTTACTGCTGTTTTTAGAAAAAAATAAAAAAAGCGAAAGAGCAAAATTGCTCTATCGCTTTTTTTATTTTTTTCTAAGTACGTCTAGACGTTTTTAAAAACTCATGTTGTGATTGAATTACGTTCAATACTTCTTGCATACTTCCAGCCTTCCAATTTGCCTTAGCATTAAATAAAGGCAATGGGTAATCGTAATATCCAATATCAATACCAGCACTAGTTGATACCTGTATCCCTGAGTACGAATCTTCAATAGCAATTGTCATCCGAAACAATATAATCAAAAATAATTCTTCAAATGCAGTTTTTTTCAAGACTTATTTCTATACTTTTTTTCTTCCTTTATCAAGAAAAAAAGTTACCTCAATATTAATAAAGTACAATTCTAAATTAACTCCAATTATTGATTCATGATAATATTTCAGTAACTCATCGTGCAATTAAACAAGGATTTTTATTTCAGATGATCCATCGTGATCACTTCATCAGCCATCTCCCAAATTGCCGGATTATGTGTTGCGATAATGATTAGCCTATTATCATCTCGAAGAGATAGCAAAATCTCCATAATCAACTGAGAGGTTGCTGGGTCTATTGAAGCTGTTGGCTCATCTGCCAGAATAAAGGGTGGATTCTTTAAGATAACTTTTGCCAAGGCAACCCGTTGCGATTCTCCGCCCGATAACTCAAAGATGCGCTTATCTAGGTCAAGATAAGCCAGGCCGACCTGTTCTAAAGCCTGCTTCTGCCTCAACCGCTGTTCCGCCCGACTCAACTTTTGACCAATGAGACCTAGCTTAAGGTTTTCTTCAATACTTTGGTTTTCAATTAAGCCAAAGTTCTGGAAGAGGTAGCCCAATTCGTGACGGAAAAAATCACTCGATTTATAATTGGCCAAGTCTTTACCTCGGTAAAAAATCGTCCCATCATAAGATTCTAATTTCCCAATCATGTTCATCAAGGTTGTTTTTCCGCTACCACTTGAACCAATTAAGGCATAGACTTTTCCAGCCTCAAATGTCATTGAAAGATTCGAAAATAACTCTCGTTCTCCAAAAGATTTACTCACCTGTTTAAGTTCAATCATATTAACCTCCCTTCAAAACAAGCATGGACATCTTGTTTTCTTTCTGCATTTGGACATGTAACTGTAAAAGAGATAGACCAGTAAAGAGTAACGAGACTAAGAAAGCAACTAGTATCTCTACCATAAGAAATACACTCGCAACAAATCCCAGTAAAAACACACCCAGTTGAGCAAAGATATAAGTGCGATGGATTTCTAAGAACCTGAGACCTGCAATGCGTTTGATAAAAATGGCACGTCTAAATTCTTCAAAGTAGAGCCTATTCATAGTGTTAAACAACAAGATTGAAGTTGCAATCCCAAGCACAGCTCCTGCTAGCATTACCCAACGTTCCCTCTGGATATTATCCAATAATGTGATGTAGTTGTGGTAACCTGTTTGCATTTCTGAGACCCAATTTTCAATGCCTTGTCTCTGGATAAGCTCCTGGGCATCAGACAATTGATTAAAGAGAACGTAGTTCTGTACTGCGTCTACCCAAAACAAAATGGACTGTGGACCAGTTGATTGGGGTGTTATAACAATGATGATTGGATCTTTCAAAAACTGCTGGTAAGAAATAGGGGTCGTATTATACACAAAACGATCCTGACCTGATTCCAAATAACCTACCGTAGCAGTCATTTGCTGTCGTTCATCTCGACTAGACATGCGACTGGTTAAGTCGTCTTCAAAAACAGATTTATAATGTTCTTCCTCTGAACGGAGGTGTTCAGGCAGCAATAAGACAAACTCCCCTACATCAAGGTGATTCATCTTTTGCTTAATAGTTGTATCTACAGGAATGTTTTGACGCTCCAAGTATTGCGGTGTGACGATAAGGACATTGCCATTCGGGCTGTAATCGTACCATTCTGTAGAGGTTGTCAAGTTTTTGGAGGAAGCCATGCCATTTTGCAAAGTACGGTCAATTAACTGGTGTCTAGATAAGAAAGCCTTTTGTTCTGAAACAGCCAGATCCATCAATTGATACCAAGTTCTGAATTTCCTTTGAGCTTGTTCATCAAAACCAGGACTCGTTCCTTCACGGCTGATTGATAGGATAGTCAGTTGCCTTTCCTGACTCCAAACCTCTTGTCCAATCCGATGCTGTTGCCAGGCTTGGGAATACTTTAAACTACTCCCTATTCCCAGCGTTACAATAATAATCGCTAATAGTTGACCGATTAAAATTAAACTAATGATTCCTCTGACAGGCACTTGCCCTTTTATAATCTGCATCAGGTGTATCTTTTTTATCCCAACTGCGAAGAGTTGAGCGAAAAACAGGGAGATTGACAACAAGATGAGATTATAACTGAGCAAGCCTTCTCCTATGGTCATTAGGGATTGCGTTGGAAGCGACAGAATTTTTTGCATAAGAATGGCGAGCACACCAGCTAAACTGAAACCAACAGCTATCCCTTTCAAATCCTCACCAACTGGTCTAAGGAAAATGGACCACCGTTTCTCTCCTGAAATGAGGCGAATGCCCGACGACCGTAATTGGCTAATTTGACTAATTAAAGTCAGTGCTCCAAAGGTTAAGATGAAAATCAATAGACTGATTAACTGAAATCCGTTACTAAAGATAGCCATTAACGTAGATAGTTTAGATGGAATTGTCAGGTGCATGTTAGTCAAGCCAAGTTGACTTAGCTCCTCCTTTAGCAAGTGAATATCTAGGTGTCCATCGAATACAAAATAGTTTGTTTCAACACTACTACTTTGAGCATCTTCTAGTTTTTTTTCCTGAAGCCCATCAGGTAACTTTCCGTTCCCAAAGGTCGTATAAGAAAAAACTGTAGTACCTTCTGAGTTAGGATCTTGGTGTTGAATCGCAATAAAGCTATCCGTTTCTTCTGCTAGTTTTTCCAAGCGTGTAGCAACATGCTGAAAAGTTGTTTCAGGGGAAGAATCACGTACAACAACGTTGGGGTAATAATGGGAGACATATGTATCAGTCCAAATGGTAAATACCCAAACAAAGAACAAACTAGCAAGCAGGTTGGATATGAGTATAAATAATTTTTTCATAGTGCACTCCTTATTCTAAAATAGAGGGCAAAAATACCCCTGCCTTCTATAAACTAACAAGCTTACTAAACTATTGATAAAAGAATCTTCTTAAATTTTTTTATAAACCAATCTTAAATACTTTAGATTTTTGTAACTCATAATTTTCAACAGTTGGTTAGCTATAAAAGCATTTTATCAAACATCTCCATTCTTATATTTATCTGGTATTGTTACAAGCTCTCATCAAAATACCTTTCTCTAAATAGTTGAATTTTAAAGTAATACGAAATCAATCAGTCTTCCCAACATCAAGACCATTCGATTTTTTTGTGATTGCACTCGAATCTCCAATTGTTTATTCTTCTGAATAAACTGTTGGTAAGGAATTGTATTACTAAACATAAAAACACCTAGTAATGCAAATGTAACTAATTTTTTAATTCCACGTTTTTTTCTCATACAATGAAACCCCTTTCTGTTTCCTTGTTTTTATTCTAACATATATATTTTTATTTAGCCAATTTTTTTATTGTTTATTGAACTTTTTTTAATTTTTATTACCATAAAGAATATTATATTCCTTTAATTTGCTATTTTTGAACTAAAAAAATTTTATAATGAAATTAAGCAAATAGGAAGGTTTATTATCTTTAATGAATACACTCGCAGAGAAATTCAGATTAAAAAGAAAAGAGCTAGGACTCTCCCAACAAACTCTTGCAGAAGGAATTTGTGAACAAAGCCAGATTAGTAAAATTGAGAGAGGGCATTTCATTCCCTCTGCAGACCTTTTGTTCAAACTCTCACAACGACTTGAAGTACCATTAGATTATTTTTTTAATGAACAAATTGAAATTAAATCTAACCTCTCTAATTTCAAGCAATTATCTGCTCGCCTATTAGATGACAGAAATTATGATGATTTGGAATATATTTATAGAATAGAGATTGAACGAAGTACTTTTCTAACACTAGAAGACCGAACTTACCTTGAATGGATCAAAGCTATTATTGACTTCTATCAATATGACAGTAAGTGTGAGGCTATTTCTTCATTGGAAAATATATTATTAAAAGTCTCCTCAAATACTCTGATTTATTTAAAGGTATTGAATACTCTATCTAATTTCTATTCCTTAGTGGGTCGTGAACAAGAATATGAGGCAAACTACTCTCATTTAATGGAGTTATATCAGACAAAAAATTTTGAGCATCAAGAGTTTTTATTTGGCTACATCAGAGTTCGTTACAACTGCGCTCACTACCTAGTGTCAAAGGAAAAATATAACGAAGCCATCCAAGAAGCTCTTGAGACGATTGAACTCTGTAAACAAAGACAGACAAGTTACCAACTGGCTCCCCTACTTATTCTTGTAGGAAATGCTGGAGCCAAATTTCTAGACAAAGAACAAGTCAAAAATTATTATATAGAAGCAAAAGAGTTATGTAAGATTTATAACGATCCTTTAATGTTGATGAAGATAGAAAATTATTTGAAAGAATTAGATACTGTTTAGTTAATCTTGACATTATAGTTTTTCTGAAACGTTAAATAACCTGTAAGGCTGATAGTGAAATTAATACTATCAGCCTTATAGTTTTTCCATGGTATCTCAAATAACTATACTGATTTTGTTTCCCGTTCTAATTTGGTAACATTTTGATTTCTTGTGTTATCAAGTATATTGATAAAATTCTCTAATCTCCTAACCTTATATTCATAATCATCTATCCATTTAGTCATAAATCTTTGATTTTTCTTCGATTTCTTTCTCCACCTGCTCCAGTTTGATAGTTGAAGTCAGGTTCATCTTGGCAAAGAGATTGAAAAGAAAAAAATGATAAATAAGAGTAAACGATAAGATAAAACCATTGAGCAGTTGAATTTATCCAACAAATCAATAAAAAAACTAGTAAGGAAACAAGTGAATAAATATAAGGAGATATTTGCTCAAAATAATGATTTTTTTGTATCGTATGTGATAACTAAATCTACGACTGATGCAATAAAAATTATCATAATTCCAAATATGTTTTTATAAAAGATACACATTTTTATATAATGGTTGTCTGGGTTCCTATTTTTGAAAACATATCCCTTCTTCTTTTGAAATTTTCTTACTCAAACGATTGATAAACTTATTCACTTTAAATACGATATTTTCATATCTATTGCTCTCTAATTCTATCTGGATACCTAACTCATTCAATTCCTTCTCAACAACATCAATGCCAATTTTATCAGTTATATTCAATTTTGAAAGATTCAATTTCATTTTTTGCTTATTTTCAACTGAAGCCAGTAAATATTCTGCTACTTGATTTAAGGTTGTCACTCGTTCTTGCAAAGCATTGATTCTCAATTCTGAAGCTGCCAATTCATGAATTAAATCATCTTTAATTGTAATATAAGAGTGCTTATCCATATCCAGCTCAAGTAAAGTATACACTTCCTCAATCTTCTCTTTAATCATATCGACTGTCGTTTTTCTGCGGAATGGAATCGTTTGATTTCAGAGCTGAACTGTCTAATCAAGGTTCGACCTTTCATGTAGCGATTCTTCTCAGGATCGTCTTTATGATAGACATAGTAGGAGCTAGTTTCTCTAATAAAAACTTTCACCTTCTCCTCTTCAATATCGAGCTGCATATTCGGCACAAAGATAAGCCCCTCCTGACGAATACCAAACTTGACCTTGATGTAAATACCATCATCTACTACTTTTTCAATTTGATTGAGTGACAACTCTACCTCAAACTCATGAACGGCATCTCTGTTGCTCTTGAACTCTTGATAGGATTCCCAGAACTTCTCATCTCTTGGGAGTTCTTTTTCTTTGGAAAATTTTTCTTCTTGATAAAATTGAACCAAATCCTCAATTTCTGGATTTTGCCAATCTTTTCTACTCTCAAAATAATCTTGGAAAAATTCTACACCATAAAGATTTTTCTGGTCTAGTTCTGTCTCTTTCACCTCCACTCCTGCCAACTGGAAATACACATGCTTTTGTTTGGGAATGATAGTTAGATCAAAAAGTTTCGCAGTTTCAATCAAGTCATCTATATTCTCAGCCTTTGATAAGAGAAATTCCATGAGTTCTTCCATTTCCCTTTTGGCAAAGTAATTCTTAAAAAATTCTTCTGTATAAGGTTGCTTGCGATTGAGTTTATTGCCACGCACCACCTGTTTCATGGATGAGTCCGTCATAAGAAAGGTCGCATGCTTGTGGCTAAAATCCATTTCTACATGTAGTAGTGGAGCATTCTTTTTGAAATCCTCAAAGTCTCTAGAATGTTCCATCAAAAAATAGAGTCGCTGCTTGAGTTCATACTTGTGATTGGTCTTGCGATAAACTTCATACTGCTGGTGAGAATAGCGATTCTCTATAATTTTCGCCCCTGCAATTTTAGAAAATCTATCTGAAATCATTCGAAGATTTCTCTCCACTTTATAATCCCACTTAAGTTTTTTGTCAGAATTGCTGTCAACCGAGTTTATAATGATGTGATTATGCAGATGGTTTTTATCAACGTGGGTCGTAACGATAAAGCGAAACTTTCCACCAGTCAATTCTTTCATGGTCTCATAACCAATCTGATTGATTTGTTCAGGAGTGAGATTGTCCTCTGGCGAAAAGGACTGAATAATATGGTGAGCATGGATTTGTCGTTGTTTCTCCTCCAGCCTATCGTGTCGAAAATCGTAAAGCGTGTCATTGTTGATAAAATTTTCATGATACATCTGCACCATCTCCTCATAGCTAGGAAAATCCAGAAAATTCCTCATACCATAGTCCGATACCAATGCAAGATTCTTGGTCTTCTCAGGATTAAGAATATACTTGATGATTTTTTTGCGATAACTCTTTCCGTGAACGGTAAAATGTTTAGTGATGACCATGAAACTTCCTCAACTTTTTAGCTTGAATACTAAACTCTTTCTCTACCTCTCTTATCAATTCGGAGATTCCTTTTTTCAAGTTCTGCAATTCATCATTTGAAATTAACTGAGATTGGTTTACACTTCGGGCAATCTGATTAATATTGTTGCCAATCCTCTTCAACTCAAACACCAAATCTTGATAACCAGTTGTATCAATGGTGATGAAATTCATACCAGGATCGAGTAGGGTTCGTCGAGCATATTCTGAAAAAGATTGACAACCGCTTTGGTCGATACAATGTTTCAACTGATCCAATTCGCTATCAGACAGGAAACTTTCTTTAGATTGTTTCGGTAACGATTTTCCATGTGCCTACCTCATGTATTTTTTACGGAAGTCTTGACTGAGAGGAATGGAGTTCCCTATTTCTTGAATCAATTCCTGCACACAGGTTAAGAGAATGGATACATGTTCTTGGGTGACTTGATTTTTTGCCCTTGATAAGATTAAAATCTCATAAACATCACGACTGATTTGTTCCAACTTTTGAGATTGCCAGAAGGTGAACCACTTTTCAGCAGTCATTTCTAACTCATCCTCCAGTAACTTGTTTCTGGCAAATGAAGAAAAGTGTTCAAATCCTTTATTTTTCATCATTACGTCAATCATTTCTAATTCATTTGCGGTCAAATTAACCTCTTTACGAATGTCTCTGTATTGTTCTGGCATACTATTTCCTCACTTTCATGCATGGTCGTACGATCCCCGACTCCGTGTCAATCACGGGAAACTTGCAAAATCAAAATTCAGCATTCTGTAAGGCTTTGCGAGCTCAGATATTGTGTCCACAATATCCCAAAAATCATATCGCCAGCCTATCAAAACCTTCTAGTTTTGACAGCCAACGATAAGATAACTTGGTGACTTCGCCCCCAAACCCCCATAGAAAATCAAAAATTGATTTTCTTAGGAATAGTATTAGGATAACAAGGATTATTTGAAGAAGTTATCACAGATCGATTAGGGACTAATCTCTAGCCCCTCTCACACCACTGTGCGTACCGTTCGGCACACAGCGGGCCAACTAAGTTTTAACGAAAGCATTATTCTCACTCATCTTCTCATTTTACAATTCGTTCTATCAGTGCCGTCCTATATTTATAATCAGCTTCCATCATTTACGTTTTCAGTTCACTGTCTTTTCAGGCCAGGAATTAGGATTGACAAATTTAATTAGAGAGATATTCATTTAGTTATTCACCCTTCGCTCCATTTCCATTACAGAAATTTCTTCAATGCTATGGGTTCAGCTGACTCCCATGATTCGTTGTACTACGTCTAAACGCTCACGGAATAAGCCGTACATCTTTCCTAGTTTACTCTCGTAATTTACGTATATAGGTTACGACACCTATTTGGATTTTAGAGTTCCTCATCCGATATATGGCTTCAAGTCACGATTCCGTTTATAGAGCCTCGATTCCGCTAATTCCTTCCTCTCCCCCCTACCCCACGATATTCACCCTTAGGAGTCGCTATTGGTTTCATCTGCAGCAGATATCCACAGAGGACTTGGACCTCAGATGTACACTATGCCTGTCGAACAAAGAAAAAAGTAGGCTAAATTTCTAACCTACTTTTTCTGGTTCTACTCTGATAAAGCCGTCTCATATATAGACATTTTATGCTTGAAGGAATCTTTCCCTCCCTCTAATTGATTGATGATATGATTTTTTATATATTTTTCACTAACATATCCCTGTGATTCAATCCATCCGTTAACTCCATCTGACTCCATAATAACAACTTGATCTGTCATAGAATTTGTTACAATTGTAGCATTATGTGTTGCTAAAATAATTTGACGTTGAGCTTTCACATCTCTAAACTGCTGAACTAAATGCCTGTAAATATAACGATTGTCTAGATTATCTTCAGGCTGATCAATAATCAATGGTCTGAAGTCTTTAGAATAATCACTATACGCTAATAGAAAATCAAGCATGGCTACAACTTTTTGTCCCAAACTTAATACACCAACTTCTTTATAGAGAATATCAAGTTGGTGTGAGGTTTCTTTGGAGTTAATATTAAATTCCAAAAATAACCTTTCATTAGCTACATGCGCTTTTAAAACTCTTTTAAACTCATTTAATAAACTACTATTCTCAATTAAAGAGTAGATACTCGTTTTTTAAATGCGTAATGTTGTATTCATTAATTTCAGATTTATCTCTCCAATTATTTTTCTTGTTTTTGCAAAAATTATCTTCAGAGATACTTTTTTTAAAAAGCATAAAATACTTATTAGGGATATTTTTGTCTTACAATGACTTTAACAAATTCTTTCATTCCTAATTCCCGATAGATAAGATATAAAACGTCTGCTACATCTTGCATACTAATTCTATAATTATCAAACGAAGAACGACTATTCTTGAAAAGATAACTTTCGAAATGCGGTTCTTCCCATCTATCAATTTGCTCATAACAAATTCTTAACTTACCAATCTGAGTTTCATTAAAATCCTCAATAATTTCGAGTATTAATTGCTTCCGCTGTTTTAAATATTCATCAAGTTCCTTTAATTTTACTTCAAACGATTCGAGTGTCTGAGTTCTTAGCCCATAGTCTGGTCTCGGTAATTTTTTATTTTTTATCATTAAATTAGAAATAAATTCTGTAATTTTTTTCACCGTCAGCTGTTCTAACTAACTCATTAACAGAATATCTCCTATCAAACATTTTTCTCTAAAATTCTAGTTTTATCAACTAATCTAAAATAGTTACCTTCAACTTTATAAACTTTTGTGTACTGAGACCGTGTCCATTCTTTAATAGAGTCAGAATTAAATCTATAAGAATAGCCAAACCTATTCTCTCGATTTTGCCCATAATATTGTAAAATATTATCCTTATTTTCTTGTTTGACATCTGGCAAACTAACTTCAATAATATATTCAGTTTCTTCTAAAACATAGAGTACAAAAGCATTTGCATGGTTACATAGAAATTCCAATTTGCTTTGCTTATCACAATCTTGAGAAAGTACAAATTGTAGCATATCAATTAATGTGCTTTTCCCTGTACCTCTCCCTCCAATTAAACAATTCATAGATGGTGAAAATGTTAAAAAGAAGTCTTTATCTTTTTTTAATTTATCACCTGCAAGAAAGCTTCTATTTCCCCCACGATTTTCTATATATAATCCTTTTATATAAGACTTTTGTTTAAAGCTTGGCTCACATAAACTAACTGATACGTTATAATCAAACAATGCTTCTTGAAACATCTTGAAAGAAATTTTTCCACCTTTCAACCACAGATTGTTCTTCCCGAGTGAATCAATTTCGTGAGAATCATTATCTAATAGAAAGTTGGGCTCACAATTAAAAATCTGCTAATAGTTTTTTTCTAGAACCTTCAATAGAATTTATATTTTTTTAACTCCAATAAATCGTGTATTTTTCTTTAGAAAAAAATTTTTTTCGTTTATATGCACCTGATAAGTGAGAACCTTTTTTTCAAAAATGTCATAACTATTGAAATGAGCAATATAGTTAACTATTTTTTTGATTATTGAAATCCTTCATTATAGTCAGTGAATGTTGATAACTTCCATCTTTCTCACTTATAATATTTTCACTTAACCATTGATTAACCCATGACTCTTGTTCATAATCATATATACATACAATATGCAATTTATCCGCTGCACTAATTTCTACTCCATGTAAAAATATGAGGATGTATATCATAATTCGGATAAGTTTGCATTATGATTGAGACTGCCTTTTGCAACTTTTTAATACCTTTGGTAGTATTATGATCAGTTACTACAACTATTTCTATTCCATTTTTTATGATTGCCTCTGCTAACATAAGAAAAACTAATATATTCTTTTTGAACTAGAAAAAAACAACCTTATCAAAAATTACTAAAAAAATTGTCTTATCAACTTTTTATTTTTCTTATTTTTCAAAAAAAATATCATATAGTTCATCTTCAGTAATTTTTTTCTATATTTCGTTGCAGTCCAATTAGAAAATAGCTTGTAATCATAAGAAACAGGTGTATGCAAATGAATTAAAGTCTTGTGAAAGCTACCGAATTTCTCTTTGGAATTTGTTAGTTCTTGATAAACAGACTTTATCTTGTTATTAAACCCTCTCACTTCTACTCTCCTAAAAATATAAATTGTTTATTTTTCAAGTAATTCATTAAGTCTCTTTTCCCCCACCTTCAACATCTCTTTCTCTACCTGACTCCACTTGCCAAACAGTAAGTCTTGAAGAATATCTGCTGCTGAAGTCTTACCTTCTTTTGAATCATATACACAACTTCTATCTCGTTGATAAATTTGAATTCTTTCAAAGATAGCTAGTTCTTCCAATTGCCGTGTATTATCAACTAGATGATTTACAATGAAATCATGATGTTCTTTTGAAGTTGCGCGTGCTTGATTTGGATTGATAGCATACAGTTCTTCGTATCGGATAAGAGTGCTCAGATAGGACAGCTTAGGCTTTGTCGCAATCAAGGTTAATTGTACTTCATATCCCTTATTTTTCAAGAGTTGTGCCGTTTTCTTTGGAACATCAACTGTTCGTAAAGTTCCCTCTATCAAAAGATTGTATCCCAAATGACTCAATTTTGTTACTAAAGACTCTACCATTTTTCCTGCAAAATCTTTGGTGTATTCTACACTGTCTTTGCCATATTCTTGCTGCAGTTCTAAATAGTGTGGATGCTGAGAACGAAAACTATCACCATCTATGATAACAATATTTCCTTGAAATTCTTTCTGTTTAATACGATGAATTGTAGTCTTACCGGCACCACTTTGCCCTCCAAGCAAAATCGCTATAGGTTGCTTACTGGACTTTTTTCCTCTTGTCAGTGAGCGAAGGTTCCGCTCTAAAGCATGTTTGAATTCACTATCGGTATAATCTTGGATTTCCATTAGGCTACCATCCGTTTTTCAGATATCTCTAACATACGTTCAATTCCATCCAAATAACCGCTATATCTCTCTATTTCATCAAAAGTTTCTACTAAATAGATATTCGTATGAATCAAGTCAGATAGATCATCACTCATTAAAATCCAAGGATTAAATTCATCATCAATGCTAATTCCCTG
The DNA here is from genome assembly GCA_916439135.1 of uncultured Streptococcus sp. Classification (GTDB taxonomy): domain Bacteria; phylum Bacillota; class Bacilli; order Lactobacillales; family Streptococcaceae; genus Streptococcus. Next base: position 227,856 of record CAKAHR010000001.1, read on the forward strand.
ACTATCTTGATAACGATAGAGTCGAGATAGTAGATTAGCACCTCTTTCTTTCACAATTTCAATTTTTAAAGTCAATTCATAATCTTCAACAGGATTGAGCATTTTATCTTCTCCTACAATATCGACATAAGATACATTAAACTTCTGACAAATGATGTCTATTAATTCTGTAGAGACTGAACTCGTTCCATTTTCATAACGGCTCAAGCTATTTCGAGAAATACCTACAATCCGTGCAAATTCGGGTTGTGTTAAGTCATGTGATTTACGTAAGGATTTTATGTTCTTTCCAATCATGGTAAACTCCTTTATTTTTATAATTCCATTATAGCATAAAAAAGCAGAACGCACCAAAATTGGTGCGTTATTTCTTGTTTTTCTATCTAAACTTTCCTTCTATAAAAGCCACCTAAAGAGTTATTTCTTTTTAGGTGGCTTTTCTCAAAATACTATACATTAAAATACTCTTGTTTAATTTTTGTAAGCAGATTGTTAGCAACCGAAGTTACACCAACATGCATCAGTTCTGGATCAGAATAATCTAGATTACGAGCATAGCCTTCTGCAACAGTCTGAGCAATACGCTCATCCAATTTATAATTGGAGGCTTTTAATAATGCATGAAATAATTCTGAACTATATAGTTTTATATTATTTTCTAATGATACTACTGCTATTTTTTTGTAACTCCTCTCCTGTTTTTTTGATTGATAAATCTTCTCTATTTGCATTATATTACAAAAAGATTGGTTGGGAATGGATAATTGTTTAAAAGAATAGGACTTTCTAAATTTTTTTTGAAAAGTTTGTGTTTGTATTTTGGCTTGGTTTTCGAATCAAAAAGAGAGAATCAAGTTGATTCCCTCTCTATGTTAGTTTATACTTATTTTCCCTATAGGAAAGCTAGGATCTATTAAAAAATTCTTTTTTCTGTGAACTTCCCCATCTTTCAATAAATAGAACCCCCACTAGTAAAAGAATTATAGTGCAAGGCAGTAAGACCACCCCCATGCCCCAATTTAGATTGACATTATCAATCTGCTTAGGTAATCTTCCAGACAAAATCTCCACTGAACGCAAGTAAGTAAAGGGAATCAGATGCGCAATCCTCTGAAGAGGCTGAATGGTTTGGATACCAAACAATAAGCCAACTATCCCAATTAAGGAAATAAAGAGGACAGGCATTTTTGCTTGAAAAAGTAAGCAATCAAGTAAACGACTTCCACAATAACGATAAAAGCCAAGAAAGTTAAGAGCAAGCTAGGAAATAACACATCTTGTATCTTTCCAATAGTTACCTCTTGATTCACTAAGCTATAAATCGGGTAGGGATAATTTAACTGTCCAAAGCCACTTATCAGACTTCCCACTAGAAAAGAAAATCCGCTGATTCCGATAAACAGCACAGTTACATAGCCCACTCCAACTCCAAGAGAGGACATTGCAAATATCACTTTTGAAAAAGGATATAACTGAGCTGTGTCCAGATGATTTTGATATCTTTCTGCAAATAGTTGTGTTAGCATAAAAATAATAGCAATCACAAACAAGCTTGGGATGATAACCTCTAAAATCCAGACAATCTGATCAATCCCGTGGGTCGGATAATCTAAATTGTGCGCTTTTATGTTCAAGGGATATAAGGCTTGGTAAATCTTTCGCTCGCGGTCAACCCCCATTTTTAGTTCAGAGCTAGAAGTCGGGGTATTTGATATCCTTTCATAATTCTTCTCTTCATCTTGCCACTGCAAATAGTAGGCTTCTTTCCATCGCCCTTCTTTTAATAAAGTCAGAATTTCTGTCTTTTGAGTCAAATGATTTTTTTGCACGTCTAAATTATTTTTAGCAATTTGGTATTCCTCCGAGCTGGTGTCAGATATTTGGGAGAGTTTCTCTTCATATTCATTGATGACTCTCTCAATTGCTACAAGACGAGTTTCCAACTCTCCCTCCAAGCTAACTGAGTTTGCAGTCCGACTATTGAAATAAAAGGTGACACCGAGTACAGATACAAATAAAGCTAAGATAATCCAGTTTAAGCGACTTTTGAAAACTTTTTTCAATAAAAATAGACTAACATCTTTCATAAACTAAACCTCTTCTATCTGTCCCTGACGAATGGTTACTATTCTATCGCAGACATCAACTAGTTCCTCTTTGTAGTGGGAACTTAAAAGAACCAGTTGCTCTTGTCTATCGATTTGTACTAGCCTATCAAAAAATTTCTGTCGATAATACTCATCTAAGCCATTTGTAATCTCATCCATGAGCCAACATTTCGCCTGACTGAGAAAATACATGGCAATCACCAAGCGTTGCTTCATGCCTAAGGAATACTTGCGAATGGGAAGGCTGATATAATCAGACATTTCCCAGTAGGCGATTTCATCCCTCAAATTCAGGTCTGACTTCCAGATGTTTTTTATAAGACGAAGGTAGTCCATCCCACTTAGGTTACCATCCAGCCATTCAACACTTTCATAATAAAATAAAGAAGGAGGGACTGCGAAATTTCCACTACTTATGGGAATTAAGTTGCTAAGGGCGCGAAACAGTGTCGTCTTTCCAGATCCATTGATAGCAAGAACTCCATAAATCCTACCTTTCTCAAAGGTGAAATCTACATTTTGTAAGATGACTTGTCGCGTTTTTAAGGTAACATGATTAAGCCTTAACATATCAAACCCTCCTTTTCTCACTCTTTAAGGATTAAAAGTCTCCGCTATAGTAGATTATGATCTCATAACGATATAAATTCCGTCAGAACAAACTTTATATTTCATAATGAGATCACGACGAGATGTTAATATAGCTATGTCTGTGGTAATTCATACTAGACTTATAGTAGGTGTTACAATCATACCGATAACTTTTAGTGACTATCACAACAGATACACTGGATTGAAAAGACCAATTGATAATAAACTAGCCAATATAACAACTTTTGCTAATTCTTCATGGTTTTCACTTCACTAATATATTTACTTTAGAAAGCGCTTTAATTATACCATTTTTTTATTTGTTATACAATAGTTTGTTTGATTCGAAAAGTCTCACACTAAACGCTAGCAACTGGAATTTACTCTAAGACGACTCTGTTTTAGAGCTATTTGTCGTGCACTTTTTTCTGAGTCTTTTCGCTTTTGAACCCTTATATATCAAGAAAAAGAAAACCAGTGGAAATTAGTCTAAGACGAATTTCCACTGATTTCACGCGCTTTTCTCATACTAAAAGCTAGATTGTGGGAAAGTTGATAACATAAATACAAACCTACGGTGAGCCTCCGTAGGTTGTTCAATATTTAAAAGTCGCTATTTTACTGATGAAGTAAAAAATATTGGTATTACAGCGAAACACAAAAAATGATACAATAAAAACAATTAATAGTTCGATCATTTATCAAAGAGGAGTAAGCATTATGAAAAATATTTATATGTATGTTCAAGATACTATAACCGATTGAGAACACAGCTATTTGATGCATGCACTAAGTTTACAGGCTATGTTAGGAGAACCCAAAGTAAAAATATTAAAGGTTTCTAAAGGGAAAAAGTCTATAAAAATTGATTGAAGTAAGATTTACAAAGGAGAAAAATGATGATAGAAGAACGAATCCATGCTACAAAGCAGTATGTTAAAACTTTATTTGCTGATCGAGCGGATGGCCATGATGTAGAGCATACCCTTCGCGTCTATACCAATGCTATGAGAATCGCACAAGCAGAAGGCCCATGTGATATGGAGATAGTGAGCTTGTCAGCTCTTCTTCACGATGCTGATGATTATAAATTATTTAAAACAGAGAATAATGCGAATGCTCGCACGTTTCTAGAAGAGATTTGTATTCCTCAAAACCAAATCGACCGGATTTGCCAGGTTATCAATGCTGTTTCTTTCAGCAAAAATCGCGGTAAACATCCAGAAACCATAGAAAGCAAGATTGTCCAGGATGCAGACCGCCTGGATGCGATAGGAGCTGTAGGAATTGCGCGAACTTTTTCCTATGGTGGCCACAAAGAGAGACCCCTTACTGATACCATCCAACATTTCCATGACAAGTTGCTCCTCTTAAAAGATGAAATGAACACGGAGACTGCCAAACAAATGGCAGAAAGTCGCCATCAATTTTTAATCACCTTTCTAAATGAACTAGAAAAGGAATTGCACTGAATAAAATATTGAAATTAACTTTTATAAAAGACTCATTTGAAAGGAAGATATGCTAAATCGACTATTAAAAACCATTCTACTGTACCTAAGTATTTGGATGAGATAGTCTCTGAAAATAATTTAGATGAAGAAGAGCAAGAAATATTGCAAACTCTCTTTAAAGAGGTTTATGATTATTTTTAATGCAGATTGATGTCTATATATTTAGAACTCCAAAAAAACACCCATCTTTACAATGGGTGTTTTTTTCAATGGAATTTTATTTTTGTGGGTTTAAAAAGATATCTAGAATATAATTGTGATATAATATAGGACTATAATTTAAATGAAAAGAGATATATGAGATGATTTTAGAAGAATTTGACCCTAATCGACAGGCTATCATTAATCCACAAGACTTACACAAACCGATTGAAGGATTTCCCAAAGTAGTCATATCGTGCTTTTCAAGAGTAACTTTTGCGCGCCTACTTGAGAATTACGAACATGACGAAATTACAAGAACATCTATGGCTAACTTTGAAGTCATTGTCTATGGGATTACTATTGGAGACCAACAGATTGCTGTCTTTAATGCGCCAGTTGGGGCTGCCTCCTGTGTGGGAATTATAGAGGATTTGATTCAATTTGGGATGGAAAAACTCGTTCTCTTTGGGACTTGTGGGGTTTTGGACCAAGATATTGAGGCGACCTCCATCATCATTCCAACATCCGCCCTTCGAGACGAGGGGACTAGTTACCACTATCTTCCAGCAAGTGATGAAGTGGAAGTAAACAAGGGAATCATTCCTCTCTTCCAATCTTTTCTGGATAGTCACAAGGTTTCGTATCAAAAAGGAAAAGTTTGGACGACCGATGCTCCCTATCGGGAAACCATCGGCAAGATGAAGCGTCGAAAGGAATCAGGAGCTATCTGCGTCGATATGGAGTGCTCTGCCGTGGCGGCATTAGCAGCCTTTAGGGGCTTTGAACTCTGCCATTTCTTCTACGCGGCGGACCACCTCTCGGAAGAAAAATGGGATATCAGAACCTTATCTTGTCATTCGGACTTAGATAGTAAGGACCGAATCGCAGACTTGGCAATACAATTTGCGCTCTTTTGGGAAAAGGCTGACTAAATAAACCAAACTTTAATGTATTGATACCAATCGCCTCTAATAATATTAATACTTAATGTTATTATGCAGTTAAATCAACTATTTATATGAAACTTTTAGTGTTATCAACATCAAATTGAGATTTATCTTCAGTTACAAAAAAGTTACTAAAATTTGAAAAATGAGTCTATTTTGCAAGGTCCAAAGTCTAGCTCACTTCCCAAATTAAATTTAATATCGATTTCTTTTTTCAAGGATTCTAAATGTCTCTATAATGTAGCATGAAACCACTGCGTCTGACCCAGTTGCTTTTCCTGCTTGGTAGTCAACTCCAAAATATTTACTTCCTTCCGTCTTTCCTAAATCTCTCTAAATTCTTCTCCAATTGTTCCTTATGAAGTTGATTTTTAGCTTCCTTTAATATGTCGTCCAAGGTTTCTTCTCTATAAGTTGATTCTGTTTTTAGTTGTTCTGATCCTTGATTTGAAGTGAAAATGATATCTAGCAGTCGGTCTATTTTTTCAAGATCTTGGACAGACATATCAGATAGTCGATGAATTAGTTTCTTAAATACATCACTATTGTCTTGATTTTTCTTAAAAAATGTTGTAAACATCTATAACCTCTCAAAAAAAGCAGCCTATTAGGACTGCTTAGTGTAATTCGGAAATCGCATCATAAATGGACTGCAATTTCTTATTGTCTTTATTCTTTGTGTCAATCAAAGTATGTAGCTCTTCAATTTTATTTTGACTACTTTGAATATCACTATTGTTATCCGCAATCAACCTTTTAAGATGTTGCTGATAACTTGTAGTGATATCTGTCTCTTTTCCTGTTATAACCTTTGTAACTTTGGGTTTAGAACTAGAATTTGATTCCGTCACAGGTACTTGTTTGCGCTTTTGAAAAGCTGCTTCATAATTTACATCATTACCTCCTTGATGATTTCCAAATAAGGCCGCAATTTTATCTGGATCTTCTTGATTTTCTGATTTACTTTCTAATGGTTGATTAAAATTCCAATCTTTTGTCATTCACTCATTTCATCCTTTCTAAATTCAGAATCATCGAATTGTCTTTCTCTACCGAAGGCATGATCAAGAGCTTCTTCAAAACTCATGTGACTGATGCTTTGACGCCTTTTGAACGTCGCAAACATCGCTGTTTCCAGTTGCTCTTTGTAAGCAGCGAGTTTTTCTGTTTCTCTTGCTACCTTACTTTCTTGCCTAGTGACCTTTTCTTCTAAGCGTTCAATAATGGTCATATACGATCCTCCTTCATTCTAATATTAGCTAAAACATCTTGATTTTGTTATCACAATTCTAAACATTGAGAGGTTTGTCTTACTGGTTGATTCCCCAATGTCTCTTTTGCAGACTCAAGCATCAATTGTAAATCTGATTTCTTTTCTATAAGGACATCATTCCAGTCTACTTTTTCTTTCCCAGATTCATTATCAGGGAAATCCAGGAAAACAGGAAATCCTGATTGAGATAACTTATCAGAAAATTCTTTCCTGCATCATCACAATCTACCGCAAGTGTCAATAAATCAGGATGATTATCAAAATAGTTGGTGGTATCACGAATTGTATTGATTAAAGGCAATAACTTTGAAGGTATTACTGTATCCAAAAATTCCAACTTCTGATTTTCTTCAGCTATCAGTCGTAAAGTTTGATAAGCAACAACAGACCTTTTTAATCCTTCCATAGATACCAAGCGAACATCTGATAGACTTTGTTGATGAAGTTCGTAATAGCTCATCAAGTCGATGAAGGATTCACAAAAGACCAGTCTATTTGGTTTACCAATGTCAAAGGATATTCCAACATGTCCATGACTTCCTTTTAGAATCGTTTTTAACCTCTCTCTAGGAAGAGAGTAATTCTTATAAATCCCTTGTAAGCTTGCTGCCTGCAGTTTGTGACGATGATCAAAACTTTTAAAAACAATAACAGGTTCAACAGTTTCATTTGTTTTCCAACTGGCTTGTGCTATCAAACCTTGTTGAATCATCTTTTGTACGATTTCTTCTGAGATTCCTCTACATTCTGTTAAATAATATCTAGCCAGACTACAGCTAGAATCTTCTATTCTCTTTAAAGGATAATAAAATGGTCTATCTCTATTTTCTTGAACAGCTTCTTTTTGAAAAGGTTCTTCAGAAAGAAAAGTTAGAGCTTCTTTAAAGGAAGTTCCCTTAACAAGTCGAACAAAATCAATGACATCACCTTGAATATCTCTTGAAAACCATTTAAAAGTATTGGTATTCGAAAAAATTCGGAATGAATCGTGTTCAGGATGTTCATAGACACTGCTAGAAACTTGTTTAAAGGAGATACCCAAACGACTTGCTACATCAAGAATTGAAATTTGCTTACTTTCTTCTATATTCATAAAACATCATCATTTTGTCGTAGTATTTGGCAGTGATGGAACAGATGAGGATTCTTCCAAAGCTTTGGGAGTGGTCTTATCTAAATCATCTAACCCAGATTTCCAAACCTGTACTTGATTGACCAATAACTTACCAGGTAGTTTAGAATAGGACAATTTAACCGTTCTGGTTTCTGTCTGATTGGTCTTTGATTGGTTGGCATTCTTTAAATCGGATACATAGGTTACATTATAAGAGACCATGGCAATGGCTTGATTCGTAGTCTGATTGACAAAGATATCAGCTTTTTCAAAATGATAATCTAAAATATAATCCTTATACACTTGGTTCATGGCATCATTTTGACTTGACAATTCTTGAGAATAAGCCGATTCAGTCATATAAGGTTGAATACGTGTATTATTTTCCCCTAGCTTTTCTTTCGTATAGTACTGAGTCAAAAATTCTTTTACTGTATCCGATGACAAAATGCTGGTTTTATCTTCTGCTTGTTTATCCTCTACAAGTTTAGCTGCAGCCAATTCAATCTCTTTACGACTTTGTTTAGCAGTAGAATGTTGACCAACAGTATATCCCATCATGAGAATAAAGCTAGTTGCAGCCACTGCTCCAACACTAATTAAGGCTTTAGTTTTGACTTTATTTAACATCTTAGACCTTCTTTCTATAAAAACTAGGTCAAGAATAACAAAAAGAACTTGTAAGTTTTATCACACCACAACGAAAGGTGATTCCTTCATTTCAGGAGCAAAATCGTACAGTTCAGAGAAAAATATCAAAACTAGCTGTCTTCAGCTTGTGATATAAATATGAACAAATTAAAAGAAGAAAATTTGAGAAGAGCTCTTTCTCATATTGAACGACATAGACAAGCCATAAATACAGGTAATAATAGTGAGGATAATGATTTTCATAAATTATTACTCCAATTTAGCTATGAAGTATATGAAAGAATCAAGGCAAATAAAAAACCTTATCCGAATTTAGATTCAGATAAAGTCTTTTGACTATCTAAAAAGTTCACATTTTTTTCTTATTTATGAAGTTAATGAAGCGCCAACTAAATCCTAGAACCAACATCAGATTGATGAAAAGGTACACAGCCGTAAAACTAGTTAAACCATGTTGTCTGATATCATCAAAATATAAAGTAGGTTCAGTAAAGAACAAATAAATTCCATAGACCTCCACGAAAATAAGAAAACTGATAAAACCCATAAGGAAAAGTCCACTGGCAATAAGAAAGAGTCTCCATAAAAGAATGAGAATTCCTCCTACTGCTATAAAAATTACCGGGATAAGGAGTAAATCATTCATGACTTGTTCCTTCCTAATTAATCAACTGACGGTAATCGGTGGCAAGAGAGGAATCAAATTCCTCTAGCTTTGAACTAAGTCCAAATACTCCTCTTTCTCATGATCTTCAAAGTCCATACCTCGGTGATTCTGAAGAGCGATTTCCAATTGACTAGTGAGTTCTCGTTTGGAAAAGCTGTAATCGCCTGTCACTTCCTCATAATGTTCCTTTAGCTCCTTGTAGGCTTGGTATTCTTCAGGTGTTTGAAATCCCTGTACCAAAGCCTCTTCTAATTGATAATAGGTATCTTCCATCATAATCGTTACCTCGTTTCTTTCTATCTTTATTCTACCGCGCTTTTCTTTTCTTGTCCGCTATTTATATCTATTTTTTAATCCAATTCAAAAGAAAGTTGTTCTTGCTTTTCTTTTCCTTTTTCGTGGAATTGTCGTAAGGCCTGATCAATAATATCTAAATCCGTTTCTGTTTCAATCAATGGCGCGAGTACATCGTATTCGGCCTTTTTAGTTCGATAATCCTCTTCCTTTGGAAAATTTTTCTCAATTTCTACCTTAGCAGTAGTCCATTTATCCTTTAATTCATCCAATAAGTTCTGAGTTTTCACTTGGTCATCTTTAATGTGGTCTATCGTATGTTGGAGTCTTTGAATTGTCCCCAAAGGAGAATACAAATCTAAACTGACAGAATACTGATTTTCTCCTACAATCTTAACAGAGAAAGTTTCAGGAAGAGGTTGATTTGTTGGAAGACTAAGCATTTTAATGTCAAATCCTCGATAACTGGCTAGGGTACGGAATTCTTTGCTGTCAGATTGATTATGACGGATAAGACGGTGTAGGGATTCACCTGCTTCTGCTCGTTTCTCAAAAGCTTGCTTACCTACTGTCATAGTAAATGCCTGATCTTTCGACATTTCAGACTGTTGAATATCTCCATCATACTTGCTTAATCGTTTCTCAAGAATGGGTATATGTTCTTCACAGTAAGAGATTGTATGACGATAGTGATCCTTGCTGCGTTGAAAGGCGCGTCTTTGATTTCTAATAGAGTTAGATCATTCTCTAGTTCCATCTTATATTTGAGATAAGGATTACCTGTTGCTAGTGCCTTAAAATCAGAAGCTGTCATAGTCTGTTCATCAATGTCTTCCGCAGCACGAATCGGCTCCTTAGAAGTCATAATCTGCTTAATATAACGGAGTTTGTTCTCCTGAGTTGCCCATAGATAATTATCAAACGAACCTTTGGTAATATAGTGGTAAATATCCACTTCCTTGTTTTCATTTCCTTGTCGGATAATACGTCCATTGCGTTGCTGAATGTCACTTGGTCTCCACGGTACATCCAGGTGATGAACTGCTTTCATCTTGCTCTGAACATTTAAACCTGTTCCTCCTTTTTCAGTTGAGGCAAGGAGAATCCGCACTTCTCCTGCATTGACCTTTCGAGACAAACTATTCTTCTTTTCATCACTATTGGCATCATGTACAAAGGCAATTTCCTTACTAGGGATTCCTCTATCAACTAATAAAGCCTTTATTTCAGAATAAACATCAAAGCCATTATCCTTTTTCTTAGGTGTGCCAATATCTGAAAAAATCATCTGAGTAGCCTTATTTTCAATTCCCTCACGATAAATTCTCTCAACATTATCCACTACCTGAAGCAGTTTATGATTGTCTGCTAGACTATAACTAGAGTCCAATAAACGCATATCAATTGCTAGTTTTCGCGCCTCACCCGTAATTTTTAACATGTTATCCTGGCTCGGATCAACTGTTCCACATTTGACAGCATCTGACCTCATAACTAATTCTTCTAAATAGAGTTTCTGGTTTTCAGTTAACTCACTCTCAATAGGGATAATATGAGCTTCTGGAACAGGTAAATCCAACATATCTTGTGTTTGAATGTCGGCTGTTTCTTTATAGATTTTCATCAACTCAGGTAGATTGACAAACTTTTTAAATCGTTTCTTAGGTTGGTACTTATCCCCTGTAGGAGCTAATTCCATAGAGTTTTGAATTTCTCCAAAAGCACCTACCCAAGAGTCAAAGTAATCAACTTGATAGCGTTTTAAGATATCTGGTTGAATATAGTTCATCATAGTGTATAACTCACTAATAGAATTTGAAACAGGTGTTCCTGTCGCAAAGACAATATTTTTAAAATCATGTTCTTCCTGAATCTGTCGAACCTTCATTTCCATATCCACATTCTTCTTAGAAGTTGTATTGGTAATCCCTGCTACATTTCCAAGTCCAGTAATGGGACGTATATTTTTAAAGTGATGTGCTTCATCCACAAAGAGAAAATCAATTCCTAAGTTCTCAAAATCAATAAAACTATCACGATTAAAGCGTTGGAGTTCTTCCAATTGTTTCTCTAGACCACTTATTGATTGTTCTGCTTCTTTAACAGTATACTTATTTTCAGAATGTGTTTTAATCTCTCGTAGTTCATTAAGTTTATCCTCGATATAATTCATCTGTCTTTCTTTACTGACAGGGATCTTTTCAAATTGAGAATCCCCAATGACAATGGCATCGTAATCTCCTGTAATAATACGTGACACAAACTGTTTTCTTCTTGCCTTCACAAAATCTTTCTTAGTAGTCACAAAGACCTTTTTAGTAGGGAAAAATTTCATGATTTCTTGGCCAAATTGAGCAGATAAACTAGAGGGCACCACATACAAGGGCTTATGAACCATCCCCAACTCCTTTAATTTAAAGCCAGCACCAAGCATGGTCAAGGTCTTTCCTGAACCTACCTCATGAGCTAACAAGGCTCTTTTTTCTTCTACAATTCTTTGAATGGCATTCTCTTGATGAGGACGAAGACTGATGTTTTGTGCCAAGCCATCAATGACTAAATGGCTACCGTCATACTCTCGACTAACCGTTCGATTATAAAGACGATTGTAACTTTCTTCAATGACTTGTTGAACTTCTGGATACCGTGAGACAAAGTCTTGAAAGAGTTCTTGTAAATGCTGCTCTTTTGCTCTTAGAACAGAGGTTTTTTCCAAATTTGTGATGGTCTTTTTCTTTTCCCCTTCCGTAACAGTCATAGTAATCGTCGGTTGGTTTGAATTAAGTAAATTCTCAAAAATCTTTCTTCCTGTATCATAACGTGAGCCACTGACTCCAAGACTACTATCTTTGGCACTTGGATAGCGATAAGCAAATGATGTCCTTAAATGAACCTGCCCATCGACAGGATTCACTTCAATGACTTGTTCAACATCAGGCGAAGACAATTCAAATTCACGATTGGTAAAACATTCAAAGGCAAATTTACCATAAACGGATTGAGGAATCCAACGTGACCCTATTTTAAACTCAATATCTGCCAGATGAATCCTTGGAGGGCGAACAGATTCTAACAAATCTAAAGCATGAGACCAGTCACATTCTTGATTGTTTTCCTCTACTAATAGTTGAACTACTTCTATCTTGTTGAGAATATCTCCTGACAAAAACTGGTTCTTAGAAAGATATTTTCTTTCCCCTCTTAAATAGCTTTCTGGATCCATTAAGATCTGGTCACCCAACTCATCTAAAATAGCTGCTTGGCTATGTTCAAGATAAATTGATACCATATAGTCTAAATCAACCCCTCTACCATCCGATAAACTGGAGTTTAAGGCATCTAAAGCCGTTGAAACTCTTGTAATCACTCTCTCCGGCCTAACCAATGCTTTTTCAAAGGCTAAAGATTTTTTATATTTTACTTTCTGGTCTTTAGAATCAATGTATTCATCTTCTAAACTTGCTAGTAAGGAATACTTATCGTCACTATCAAATAAGTTTCGATTAACGGAGGCATTCAAGTATCCAAATTGACTTACAAAGCGGTCATAGTCACGATTCAATTTGCCAAGCAATTCCTGAAAATTATCCCGACTATAATCTGGATGACGTTGAATTTCAATTAAGGCTTGATAGGTCTCTCTCAAATCAACCATGCCCTTAATACGACTAATATCCTTATCCGATAAGGGACTTTCATAAAAGACCGTTTTTTTGAACAGTCCCTTATATTTCCCTCTTTTACTCGCTTCTTCTGACTTGTAAACATCTAGTGCTTCCTCATCTGTCAAATGAAGTTGCACGAATCGGTCTATTTTATGTTCAGACAAAGAACTGTCCCAGGCTTTAAACTCTCCCTTCTCGTCTACATAGTAACTAATTTCGTCTACTTTTGAACTTTTCCGAATGCCATGCGTATCTCGGTAATAAATTTGATTGCCCTCATATCCAAAAGAATAGAGCGCTAAGTTCTCACGTATACGACTTGGGATAGAATTATCCACCTCTTCTTGAATAAAAAAACAGGTGCTTTCAAAAGAATTGTCAATTTGTTTAGGTGCTTCCACATTATCTAATGCTTTCATTATGTCAGTAGATAATGTTTCTGATACCCCTTAACATTGAGAGTACCTCCATTAAAATTACGTACCTCATATTCACCCAAAACTTGTGTATTGTATTTCCCATCAAAATAAGGATTGATCCAGACACGCTTATCCTCCTCAAAGGGAATAGAGCCACTAAAAACAAGTTCCTCCTCATTAAGATTCTTTGCTTGATCCTTTTTGGAAAAAAAGAGGAGATCTGTAGTCACTCGAGTACCTGCAATCTTTTTTTAAAAGCCGTATCCGGCAAACCGAACTCCCCCTAAAAAAATGAGTGTTGGTTTTAATCTCTTGTAAGACATTATCTGTCCGCTTATCCATTGTCCCAATAGATGAGATAATCGACACTTGTCCTCCGTCTCTTACTAAATCAAGTGAGTGTTTGACAAAGTAATCATGAATCATATAAGGTTTATCATAGTTTTTATCGGCAATGCGAAAATTTCCAAAAGGAACATTCGTTAAGACTAAATCAAAACTATTATTTTGATAGGGAACTTCTTCAAATCCTCGCACTTCAATATGGGTATTGGGGTGGAGTTGTTTTGCGATTGCGCCTGTCACACTGTCTAATTCAACCCCATAGAGTTCTGATTTATCTCGTATACTTCTAGGCATAGCCGCAAAGAAGTTCCCAGTCCCCATAGAAGGATCTAATATCCTTCCTCCCTCAAAACCATCATCCAGTAATTTTTGCCAAATCTGGTGAATGATCATTGGGTCTGTATAATAGGCTGTAAGAGAACTTTGTTTCATGGTCGAGTATTCTGATTTACTTACTAAACTCTTAAGAGTTAAACGTTCTGTTTCATACTTAGGATTGAGTTCATCGAAAAATTCATTGGCAAGACCACCCCAGCCGACATACTTGGCTAGTAGCTCTTGTTCTTCTGGATTCGCTTGTCGTCCCTCTTTTTCTAATCTTTTAACAAGTTCAATTGCGGCGATATTCGTTTCAATCTTTTCTCGATTTGTCTTAGGATAAAAGTTCTCTAAATCATCTGGAAAAACAAAATCTTGAACAGGAATATCCAACTCTTCTATACTTGAAATAAGTGGTGTTGATTCTGTTTCATTATCCTTTTCCTTTTCTTCTTCCAGATAGGAATACAAATCTATTTCCTGACTTTCACTTGATGAATCCATCTCAATCTCTGAATCTTCTTTTTCAAGTTCTACATGAGACAATACTTGTTCAATCTCTTCTAAACTGTTCAAGTATAAGATAGGTTTTTCTTCAAATAACTGGTTGGAATCATTGAATAGCTCTAGGCGAACTAAGCCATTTAACTGTGCATTTCAATTGAAACCAACTGAAATACTTGTCCTTTATAACTTACTTGTGAACCAATCGGATATACCCTCAAAGCTTCTTCTACAATTTTATCTACTTTAGATAGGGAATGAACTTCCACATTTTCTTCTACCTGGTCAATATTATCTAAAGGTAAGACTGCTTCCTCTACTTGCTTAGACTTTTCTCTTATAGCCTTTACTTCATCAAAATAAGTAATAATTTTCAGCTTTTGTGTCAGTGGGAGTTGTGTGTAGTTTTCTTCATGATGGACAAGATCCGTAACGATATCTAAAGTAGCCATCAATTCTGAACCCAAATAGGCTAGAACATCTCCTTCTTTTTCTTCAAAATGAATCTCAAGAACTTCTTTTTTTAGTTCTTTGGAATCAACCATTAGAAGAAACTCCTCTATATCTCTACTAATGCGGTCAGATAGATTATTCGCAACCCGATAGACATTGACTAAATTGACATCCTGATTCTGATGAAATACAAGCTCACTTAATGGTGTTAGCTTCTCTTTTTCAGATTGGATGTAAAATCGAGTGAAAAGATTATAGGTTGCGACTTCTAGCACCAAGTTTTTCTCCCAATTGCTTAATTGAGATAATTTACTTAGACCTGCTTGTCCAAAATTTCTTGTGTAACTTTCTAAATCTTGGTCATTATTTTCAGAACTGGCCTCTAGGAAAGAAATAATATCTTGATGAAACGAATAGACATGAGGTATCTCTTCTATCTTGCCCTCTTCAGTCAAAAAACTCTCTACCAAATCCTGCCATTTCTCATCAAAATGTTGCGCTTGATAACGAAGAAATAAGTCCATTTTCTCTCTATCTTTTGGAATTGTTCCACGAAACATAGCCAATAATTGCATTACTTCCATTATTGCTCCTTTCATCTATACGAAAATAGGAGAATCACATGATTCCCCTACAACTCTATCTCCATTTCAACCTCTTGAGGACTGGTTTCTAAATCACTAGACAAAAGAGAAACGGCATCCGTTCTCATGTAGTAAGTATATAAGTCTTCTAGGTCTTGTTGGTTTTCAATCCCTGTTTCAATACTAATCAGAGCCTGTATAAATTCCTTGTAGTGACTCTCCATCATATCTGAAATCTTTTGTTTCATTTCCATAAATACTGAGGACGGTTCAGTGATACTTGTTTGGTCTATGTCTTGTAAATCCTTTTCTAAGGGATTGGTTCCTTCTTCTATTTCCACTAAATCTGAACGTCCATCACCATCAGAATCCGCGCTAAGAGGATTGGTTCCTAGCGCCAATTCTTGAGCATCAGTTAGTCCATCTTGATCCGAATCACGTTGATAAATGTCTTCCATATACTTCCTTCTTTCCTAGTTAATCTTTTTTCACTCCAATCCTACCAAATATTCCTTGAAAGAAGTATCACAACAAAAAAAGAGAACGAGCCAAAACTGCGTTCTCAAATAATATTGTGATTATAAACAAGTACTCCAGATTTTCGAAATTTATGCTGTATATAATCAAAAACTTTCTTATTGCTGAATCTTGCCATATCATCTATGTGATAAATCGGTAACTCGAATGACTTGGTCCACTTGCTCCCAAATAAGAGGATTGTGGGTCGCAATAATAATGGTTCGATTCGGATTTTTTAAAGATTCTAGGATAGAGAGTAATTCCTCAGAGTTTTTGGGGTCTAGCGAAGCGGTTGGTTCATCTGCAAGAATCAAAGGCGGATCCTTTAAAATTATCTTCGCTAGTGCAACACGTTGTGCTTCTCCTCCTGATAACTCAAATATAGGTTGCTTTAAATCCAAATAAGAGAGGTTTACACGGTTTAGAGCTTGTTTCATCAAAGAGAGTTTCTCTTTTTCTTTCAACTTTTTACCAACTAAACCCAGATTGAGATTCTCTTTGACGGTTTGGCTTTCAATTAAGCCAAAATCTTGAAATAAATATCCCAAGTAATCTCTAAAGAAAACAGAGGGCTTAATGTCTTTAAGAGAGGTGCCATCATAGATGATTTGCCCTTTGTCATATGGCTCTAATCGTCCAATCATATTCAAGAGTGTTGTCTTACCACAGCCACTTGTACCGATTAAGGCATAAATTTTCCCACCTTCAAAATGAAGATTAATATCTGAAAATAGCTGACGGCTTCCAAATTTTTTAGATATATTCTTTAGTTCAATCATCCTATTTTCCTTTCATAATGGTCATAGAAACACGAGATTCTTTCTGTGCTTGACGGTAGAGAGTCAGTATAGCAATAACGAGGAAGATTGATAAAGTTACCAGTCCAATCATCAAATCCCGACTACGCCAAATAAAGAGACTCGCACCGAATACAAAACTAGCAAATTGACTAATCATATACTGAGCGTGTGTTTCAAAAAATCGCAAACCAGAAATTCGTTTAATCAAAATCTCACGACGGAATTGTTCAAAATAAAGAAGATTCACAGAATAAAAGAGAAGCAAAGAACTCGCGATTCCAATAATAGCTCCTAAAATAAGGGTTAGAGTTTCTGTTTGAACCTCATAGTAACGTGCGAGGTAAACACTTCGTCCCTCCTTGAGATAGGAGACTTGATCATAAATTTCTGCATTTCAAGAGTTTAATCCCATCTTCATATCCTTTGACAAAAATATTCTTACCAGCATTGATAGACCAACTAGATAAGGATGTAAAACTATCACCTGTAGAAGTCGGCGTGAATACCACTAAAATCGGATCAGTCAAATACTGAGTGGATACGGGATTCTCACCGTTATTATAAACAAACCGCTTTTCTCCCATTGAAAGATAACTAACGTGCGCTTTCATCTCATAATCCAAAGAAGCACTTGCCTCCTCACCAGATTTTCCATAATAACTCAATCTTTCTTCAAAGATTTTTTTTAGTTCTGCTTCTCGAGAGCGCAAATGTTCTGGGAGCAAGAGAATAAACTCACCTTTTTGGAGATGGGCTAACTTCTGTTTGGTCTCAGCATCTACCACGACCTTTTCCTTCTCCAAATAACTGGGACTAACATAGAGCGTATTAGCATCCGGACTATAGGTATCCAATGTCTCTCCCTGTTCATTTTTTCCTTGTGGATTGGCAAAATGGAACAGATTATCCTTTACATAAAGGGCTTGTTCTTCTTCGATTGCTTCCTTGGCAAAGGCATACCACTTGCTCTGATTTTCCGCATTTTTTCCTCTATCACCGATCCCAAAGGAAATTTGGTAATAATCTGCTCGATCTTCCCAAGCTTGCTTGGATAGCTGGAGTTCCTGTAAACGCTGGTAAGAAGTCAAGCCAGTCTTGACTGCATAACCTACTGTAAAGACAGCAACCAACTGACATAGCAAGGTCAAGGTCATCAAACGTTTGAGGGGCAAACGTCCTTTTAACACAGGAACCAAAGCCTTGTAGCTCAAGCTCATCAAGTAGAGCAGGCTCAGTACGAGCGAAATTCCCAATAAAAAGAGAAGATAAAGCCCCACTCCGATACTAAAGGTTGCTAAAAGAACGGAATAAAAGAGCCCTTGGCCGAGGAGTACAGCACCTCCCACTATAAGGGATCCCCCCCCAGCTAAGCAAAGCCACTTGACGTCATCGTATAAGGCGCTTCCTATAATGGACAAGAGGGTCTGTCCTGAAAAGAGCTGAAGCCCTGCAGCCCGCATCTCCTTAATCCGAGTGATAATCACCATAGCAAAGAAAGCTAATCCAAATATAGCTAAACTAATCAACAACAACGGATTTAAAGCAATCCAAAAAGCTAAAAGATACGGAGGAGTTTTGCGGTCTGCAATCGCTTTATAACCTAAATCATCTAATTTTGCAGCTAATTTTTCCTTGGTCAATGAACCAGATAAGAGAAGGTAGCTATTGAGAGGATCGCTCCGTTCTCGGCTTTCTTGGCTGGCCACTTGAAACTCTTTTGGCAAGCTTCCCTGACCATAGGTCGCATAGGTGAAGTTGGTGCTTCCATCCTTACTCGGCTCTACTATCCGTCTGGCAATCAAACTCTGCTCCGAGCTTGCAAACTTCTCCAACTCTCGCTCAAACTCCTCACGAGTCGGCTCTTGTGCCCCCTTTTTAACACGTAGCAGGGTAACGGAGTCATAACTAGTATAGAGATACTGAGGGGCACGTAAGATAATAATCCAAATGAAGAAGCAACTGAGAAAAATAGTAGACAAGCAAATAAATAGTTTCTTCATAGTAGACTCCTTATAAAAAAATGATTCCCCTTGTAGCTCGTACAAGGGGAACGATTTAAACCAATGAACGATTAGTCATAATCATAGTAAAATGATACTTGTTCTCCCCATTTGGTCCAAATCCATGCGTAGGAAGTTTTTCCAGCAGGAGCTTCTCCTTTATCAGAATCACTATCCCATCTGCTCACGATAGATGAATAATGGTATTTTTTACCATGGTAGTAATTTGAAAAAGCCCATCCTCCTCCAGAACCCTCACCATAGGTCCAAACACCACCATCAGGATACTGCACTGCGGCAGATACAGCTCCCATTAATGTAAAGCTTGAAATAAGAGCTAGAGCGAGTAATCTATTTTTTTTCGTTTTCATTTTATTTCTCCTTTCAAACAAAGCACACCCTGAGTAACAATGCGACAAAATAAATCCTCCTCTCTCTTTTTTTGAAATCGGTTTCTTTATAAAACAATGATACCATTTTTACTATTATATGTCAATTAATTATATGTCAATTAATTTTAAGTAAATCAGAAAATTTTTTTCAAATAAACTATTGTAATAATAAAAAATAGATGGCTTACTGAACCTGTAAGCCACCTAGTCAGTCGGTTTATTCTGGTGTCTGCCACCGCATGGCCCTTACGTCCAAGATTGCTATCGGATTTCGTTCTGGTGTCCGCCACCGCTTGGCCCTTATGTCCAAGATTACTATCAGATTGACCATGAGCCGACCACTCATCTACACCATTATTCTAACGAATATGAGCTACAAATACAAGAGAAAAACTTATTTTGGATTTATACACTATAGAAAACATACACTATCTTTAGATTGAACTTTTTTTCAAAATAAGCTATAATGAATTTAAGTAGAAACAGGAGGTAGAACAAATGGCTACAATCAGTTTAACACGTGACATAAAACTAACAAACGAAGATGCTCTAAAAATTCTTAATCATAAACCATCTAAAAAGCTACAAGCAGTCTTGAAATCTATTGAATCACAAGACGCTACCGCTCCAACGAAAAATAAACTCATTTCAAAGTATCTGTAAGATGACAATTCAAGTAACACCACTTAAGCAATATCTTGAAAATATTCAAGTGCTAGCTCCTGATAAAACTGAGAAACAAGTTCAGGATCTATTTAAAACTATCATTTTAGAAAATGTTGATTTCAACGGTAATGAAGAGATGTTGACTTATCTATCTGATAAAGCCCCCAATTTTGAAAAACAACATCGTTCTCGTAATTTTATCGTTGAAGAAACTGAAACAAATAACATCATAGGATTCTTTAGTTTATCTCTCAAAGTTGTTGATATTTCTGATTTAGAGAAATCCTTAAAAAAGAAACTCGTCCTAAAAGGGAAAAGTCCCAAAAATATTGATTATCTCCCTGTGTTACTTATCGGTCAATTCGGCAAAAACACAAAGTTAAATAAACTATCAGGACAAGAGTTATTTGAAATTGTAATTCAAAAAATTGAAGAATTTCGTGCAATTGTAGGAACTCAGATGGTATTTTTAGATAGTATCAATCATCCTAAAGTCATTCAATTTTATGAACAGTTCGGATTTGTTGCTTACAGTCAATTGATTAAAGACGATCATCAAGTAACTTATCAGCCTATGGCATTAAATATGTCACTCTATAAAAAATAAGAATCATGTCACCTAAACTGATGACATGATTCTTTTATTTCGTCGTATAGGCAAAACTTATTGCACTATCTGCTTGAGAGATTTTTCTAAAGGTATAGTTAGGGTTGCCACCATAGTTGGTTTCAGAAACTAGAAAAGAACCATCATCATAGACCTTCTCTACAAAAGCCACATGACCATAGTCTGCTGGTGTCCCATGTGTACCTCCTACAAAAGAAACAATAGCGCCTGCTTTTGGTGTGGAACCTGTTTCTCCTCCAAGACTTGAAGCTGTCGCAACCCAGTCCTGACCATTTCCCATGGTATTAATGATTGAAATCTTCTCTCCATTACTTCCTTTTAATTTTAAGCCTAATTGGTTCATACGAGCCGCAACCCCCCATGTACATTGTCCATAGGCATAGGCCATACCATCTCCACCACCAGGAACAGAATGCTCATACAAGTCTCCACGAACCCCTTCAAGGGACTGTGGATCACTCTTTGCCTGTCCTCCATTTGTTTGGCTAAAACCTTTTTCAATTTGGTAATACCATTCCGTTGCTCTGGTTTGTCTTTCTAGTAGTTTATCACCAGAATTTCCCTCCCAATAGGTAAGGAAGAGTTGGGCCAGATTGGCTGCACTGCCCGTATTTCCAAAGAAATCCTTTAACCAACTTTGATAGTAAGGACTATCCCCATGAAGCATAAAATCAAGTTGGAGCTCTAAATCATACCACTTCTTATTTTTGCTATGTGCATAATTCAATAAAGCTGTATGCCGTGTTGACCCATCTGCGGTATCTGTCCATTGCCCTAAACCTAGACCTCTATGAAGAATATTAGGATAAGCACCACTATAAATGGCTGGCCCTCCAATTGCTAACCAGCTTTCATCATCCCATGAGGAATCGGTAGCTCCAACAGGAGGAGATAAATAATCTCCTTCAGCACGTTTAGGATTAATAGAAGACTCTACCGACCAATTTCCTAAAATTGCCGCAATGGCTTGGGGACTTGCCCCTTGAGATTTCAAAAACTCATAAATATGTTTTGCTCGTTCAAACTCATCTCCACCAAACTGACCAATGGCAGGTAAGATAGTGGTCTGAAGTTGAATGACCTTTGGAAAATAAAATTGCGGATTGACATACACCAATTTTTCTTTCTTGTTCTTATACTTTTGATAGGAAACTTTCAAACCTGTATCGTCTGGTGTCTCACCAATAACATCACCCGTTAGGACTCTTGTACCCTCAATCGCACGGCCATTATGAATAGAATACAAGGTCAATCGACTCTCATTCTCTCCTTTTCCGTTAGTGAGAATAACATTGTCACCATCTAGAGATACAACTCCATCCATTGGTGCGATAATCGTTTGGTGAGCCTTTGCTTCTAGTAGAATGTATTCCTGAAGAGTAGGTTTCCCATCTAAATCATAGTATCCGTACCGATAAGTCATGGTTAAACTATCTTCGTTACTTTTCCCTTCAAATGGATTGTCCAATTCCTGCATGGAAGCATACACACCCTCTTCTTTTAGTTCCTTTATTTCCTCTTGATCGTCTTTCGATAGTTTATACTTAGGAGTTTCATAAAGGTCTTGCATGGATTTCAAATCATCCCCATCGTTTAAATCATACCACAAAGTAGACAGATAATCCTTGTAAGATTCTGAACTAAATAAGTGAACTGGTTTGTGTAACTCATAGTCATGGAATTTAAAGTTCATATACCCCATCACATCATCAACTTTTGTGTAATAAGTAATTCCTTTGTCATTTGTGCGAGTATGTTCTGCATCTTCCCAAGTTAGGTGGGTATAAGCTTTTGTTAATTCAAATTCATCTTGTTGAATCAAACTAGCAGATGAAAATCCTAAAAAGAAGCTCATTATAAGTAAAAGAAGAAAGACTATTCCTCCAACTATCCAGGTTACAGGATTTCCAGCCGCAAATGTAAAGAAGGAAAAGGCTGCTTTTAGTTTTTGATAGATATTTCGGACACTTGTAAGACCTTGTTTCTTTAATTTTCGAAACCGATTTTTAAAAGAACTTGGGTTATCTTTCGCTAGTTTCCATCCTTTTCCATCCTTAAAATGATGGTATCGCTCTTTTGTGTTGGTCAGTCTTTTCTTGGTAAAACGACCTGTTGCTTGTCCTGTTTTGACACTAGCTTTTCCAAGGTTATAAGAAAGGCGACTGTAGCGTTTTCCTTTTCTAATTGTCTCTTGAAGTGTGTGATAACCTTCTAAATCTTCATTTTCTGAAGCTAACTCTCCACCTTCACGTCCAAGGACATAAAGAAAAGTTTTGGCTTTCCTACTGACTTTTTTGGACTTATAGGCTTGTTTAGTAGATTTTAGATTCTCTTTTGCGGCCTTGACTTCTTTCTTAGCTTTTAATTCTTCTAAACTCTTCCCTTGAAAGAAAAAATTAGATTTATGTTTCGATTCCTGACCGTAGAAAAATTTTTGATTGGTTTTTCTTTCTTTACGACTCTCTTTTCTTTCTTCTTTTGCTTCTACCTTTGCTTCCTTAAATTGATTCTTGGCTATTTTCAATCGTTTCCTAGCATGAGGCAACCGTCTGTCTCTTAATTCTTTGCGATTTAAAAGAGATGGAGGACTATTTTGAAGAATATGATTGTAGTCTTCATTTGCTTGTTTTACTCTAGCCTTTGAAGCTTCTCTCATCTCCTCCAGCTTTCCTTTATCTCTTTTTTCCATGCTTTTTCATCCAGTACAGCGGAATTTTTTTTCTGTTTCTTCACCTCCTTCTTTCCTTTTTTCAAGAATTTCTTCTCATCTTTTAGACTTCTTCTAAATGCCTTTCGGGCACGTATGATTTCTCTTTTATCCTTCATTTACCTTCTCCTTAATTAGAAGCCATTTTATCAGGATCTGTACTCATGATATCAAACAATTGAGTACCTTGAGGAATCTTATTTTTAAAGGGAACTACAACGGAACCAGCTTTTATCAGTCCTGCACCTTTTTCTGGATTGACTAGGTATTTTTCAAGTTCTTTTGACAAGCCTAAGAGTTGAACCAATTCTTCTCGGTCATTTTTTGCTTGCTTGAGGAGAATCATAAATTCACTATTTGCAATAATCCGTCTACCATTTGGATCTAACAATAAGGTTTCGACATTTTGGGTTATCCCAGTCGGACTGGCTCCATATTTTCTGACACGACTCCACAATTTAAAGAAGAAATCACTGGCATATTTATCTAATAAAAGAAGCTGCATTTCATCAAAATAAATCCAAGTCTTCTTCCCTAATTTTTGGTTCCGAACGACACGATTCCATATCTGATCAAAAACAACCATAAGAGCGATTTGTTTCAGCTCATCTCCTAACTTTTTAACGTTATAGATTAAGAAGTTAGATCCTGTCTGAATATTGGTCTTATGAGAAAAAATATCAAGAGAACCTTCAACATACAGTTCCATATCAAGTGCCAAATTCTGCGCTTCTTCTTCTGGTTGTTGGCTCAAGACAAAGACCCATTCTTCCAAAGAAGGTTCTTTAAATGACTGATAGGTGAGTCTGGTGACTCGGTCTATAATCGATTTTTCTCTCCCATCCATTTTTCTATCCAATAACTTGCCAATAAAAGATAAAAGAAATTCTGATTTTACCTTTACAGGATCCTCATCCATATTTTCCTCAGACAAGTCAAGGACATTGAGATAAGTTTGGGAATCGGGCGCAATATCAATCATTTCTCCCCCAAAAGCTCGTCCAATGACACTGTATTCTGCTTCTGGATCCACGATGATAATTTCAGTATTTTCACCAGATTCCTTGATTTTGGTCGTGATAATTTCATGCTTAGTTGCCATCCCTTTCCCAGCTCCAGATGTTCCTAAAATCAGACCAGACGGTGTATTTAATAGGCTGCGATCAATGGTAATAATATTGCTTGAGATTTGATTGATACCATAATATTTCCCACTACGATCTTGTAAGTCTACTGAAGTCCAAGGTGAGTTCACTGCTATATTGGACGTTAATAAACTCCGTGATACTCCCTCTAAAATCACAACCAAATGGCAGCAAACTATTAAAGGCTGCTTCTTGCATATATGGAAGTTTATCAATCATTAGATCATTTGAGCCGGCCACTTGTTGGATAATGTCTAGGGCTTGTTTGAGTTCTTCTTCATCCTGACCAAAGACCCCAATCAAGAAGACCGTTTGAAATAGTTTATCTCCTGTCTCGGTCATGGTTTTTAAGAGTTCTTCAGCTTCATCGATATTGCTTTCTAATACATGACCTACTTTTTCCAAATAGATACCTGTACGAGCTAGTTTTTGTTGTTCTCCAATCTTTTGGGATTCCATTAAGGTTTTCTTTGTTCGTAGTTTCTTCATGGCATCTGCCTTGGTCGAACTTTGAGCATGAAGGCTTACAATCAATTCCAGATCTCCTTGCATAAGGTCTCGGATAAACTGATCCCCTAATTCCATACCGTAGTCTCTCACATAGACAATCTGTAATAAGCGGTCATTGATTTGTAGGTAATTCTTGTTTTTAAAATCCAAGAGATTAGGTGCTATGAAGTGACGAGTTGTCTGGCCAGATCTCGTTAAATCACGATAAGAAAAAGGAAGATGGTGTTCTCCTCTAAGCATATCTGCCAACAAGTTCACCCGTTCTTCTCCAGTCAAGGATCCAAATCGAGCATCAATTTCTGAGAAACCACTCTTGAAATATTCGCCTATTTGAGACAAGGAACGATAAGCTTGTTTGGGATTAGAATCCTTTCTACCAAAACTAATCAGTTTCACAGCCGAAAAGTTATTTTCACCACTATCTAAATTTTGATTCATCATCCGATTCAATTCTTTACGATAGGTATCATATCCATCTTCTTTTTCCTCATACAAAACACTTTGTCTAAACTTTTCTAAATTCAATCTTTTATTAAAGATAGTCAATTGGAAGTTGGTTTGGTCGTCTAAAGAGTTAATCAAATCAGAATACTTCTCAATGATTGCCCCCTTATCTTCTAAACCAACGGTTTGGTAATTGACATCACCAAGTAAATAGCTTTGTGAGAAATAATCTTCTTTCACCTGCATCAGACCATTTTGATACAGGGCTTGATAGGAAAGAGTATTAGCCGTTGAAGGTAACACTTCCTCTTTTTTCCCTTTAGCTTCTTCCTTTTTATTAGTCATTGAAGTTTTTTGTTTCTTTAATGTATTTGATTTTCTTTTCATGTTCAGGTCCTTTCTTTCCTGTAATTGTGCGTAGGGGAACCGTTAATTCAAAATGAAGACGGTATTTCAAATAATGTTCAAAATATAAATCATTGGGTTTATAGACTCCAAATAGCATGAGGGGGATGGTAAAAGCAAACACAAAACCGTAAACAAACCAATCTCCAAATTGCCAGAAAAAGAGATTCAAGCCCAAAACAATAATTGTGACAATAAAGGCTGGTAAAACAAAGATGATTTGTCTTGTGGTGAAACCTAACCAAGCCCTGTGTTGGTATTTTGAGATGTCTTTAAAGACACGTGTATTCATGACTTTCCTTTCTAAAAAGGCTAAGAAGCAATCACTTCCTAGCCTTTATCTAATTACATACCTAAGATTGAGCGAGCCGTACGTTGAGAACCAACGAGGGCAATAATCAGTAAGATAGCTTGTACCAAACTACCAAACATAATTGCAAGTGATTGCAAGACTCCTGCACCATTTGAAACAGCTATTTTCCCAGCAGATTCAAACAAAGGAACAAGAGAAACAATCAGAAAAATGAGAACCCCTTGTACCGCATAAACCATAATATTTTTTAAATAGCCAATACCAATAGACTTCCACTCATCACTTAAAAATGTTGGAATCGTAAGAGGGGCAAATGGAATCATAAGGTAGAGTTGAATAAATCGAATAGATACCAAAAGATTAACCATGGCTGCACTTACTATCCGAACTAGCCAAATGAGGAGGGCGAAAAAGCCCACAATCATCCGGCCAATAAATCCTGAACCTTTTAATCCAGAGATTGTATCATACTTTGCCCCACCGTGAGCCACAATCGAAGCTACTTGTTCAATGGCATGACTCGCAATCCCGATGATGGCTTCTACAATCACGGTTGTATTGGTAATTACAACTGCGACCATGATATAACTAATCAACATCGGCGCTAATGCTTCAAAGGTCATCGCACCTCCTGAGTTAGCAATTTTCTTTGCCATCTTCGAAAATTCTAAGATGAGAACAACTGATAAAATCGCAACTCCAAGAGGCTGCATGACACTTTTAGTAATACTAGACATATAAGTCCAAACTGTTGGATTGTAGCTAGATAGGGATTTAATCAGATCTACCGTAGATTGTAAATCCACATTAAATCCTTCAAATAAATTTTCAGCTGATATTTTTTCAGATGCAAGGTAAACAAAGGGTGAGACTAAACTAAGATTCATGTCATTGTTTATCCTCCTAAATTGAAATCTGGGTTACAAAGGCTCCAGCAGCCCCTACCATAACACCACCGACAATTTCAAGAATGGCATTCCGAACACCTGGTCCACCGTCTTTAATGTTGGTTGCAAGATTGACAATCCCAACAACAACGAGAAAGGCACCAACCGCAATCAATCCCTTCTGTAACAAAGACATAGCTTGTGCAAACATAGCACTTGCGTCTACTCCATAAACAAAACCTTTAAAATGCGTAATCATCTATTTCCTCTTTTCTATTTTTATTTTAAACTAGATTCAAAAGTTAAATCACGAATTCTAAGGCCTTCAAGACGATTTTCTTGTCTTTGATTCAAAGGATTGATTTGATAGTTCCACCACCGTTCATCGGTTTCTTTATTGGCTAGGTATTTCCAGTTTGGATGCTTAATGGAATTGTACTTTTTACTTTTAAAGACAGGCATATTGGCAATTCGGACCAAGCATTCATGCCGTTTCATATTTCCAACCTCATCGGGTGTCATTAAATCACGAGCAATCTTTTGATGTGAAAGGGATCCTGAACCTGTTTGGCCAAAGGAACGACTCGTATTTCGAACATCAATGGTTTGTTTACCGAGTAAGCCACTCATAAATTTAAAGGTATCTTCATCATTACCACCTAAGTAGACTAAGCTATCACAATTCCCCAAAATGGTTTTCCAAGCTTCTTTTTCTTTATAGAGCCCTTGAAGTTGGGCAATATTTTGAAGAATGGGAACGAGACTCATATTTCGAGAACGGACTGTTGAGGTTTGTTCAGCAAAATCTGGGATTTCTCCGATATTTGCGAACTCATCTAAGTAAACTCTCACATGAAGAGGCAATTGACCCTTAAAATCAATATCTGCTTGTCTTGTTAGGGTTTGAAATGCGGTTGAAAAAAAGAGGGCTGAAAGAAAGCGAAAGGTACTATCGTTATCTGGGATAACTAAGTAAACCATTGATTTTTCCTGGCCCCATGTCTTCATATCGAGGGTATCTCTTTTGGTCAAATCCATGACACTTTGAATATTGAAGAGGGCAAATTTAGCAGTGGTTACAGCTATAACAGAATCCAGAGTCTTATCCTTATAATTTTGAAAATCTGCCCAATTTCGCATGGTAAAATTTTCAGCCCCATACTTTTTAGCATAATTTTCAAAAAGAATTTCTAAGACACTTTTTTCTTGATTTTCACCCTTGGATAAGTGTTTAATGAGTTTTGAGATTTCAGCAAAACTTGGATAACGCCCTCGTTTTTTTCGCTCTTCCACTTCTTTTTTTTGACGTTTCAACAAGTTTTGGTATTCTGTTTGACTCAAACGACTTTCTTCTATGAGCTGTTCTCTTGTTTTGGGTGGGTTATAGAAATCGACCAAGTAGGAGGCTAAAGCTCGTACCAAAGTCATAGAAGCTTCATCCCAAAATGGATCACTACGGGAGCCAGAGCCTTTGGTGTTATTAAAATAAACCGTCAGCATACGATTCAAATCATTTTCTGTCTCTATATAGCGAAAAGGATTGAAGCCATCTGAGTTCATCATATTGACTAAATCTAGCACCTTTACTTGGTAGCCATGTTCCAAAAAGAGTCTTCCTGTTTTCTCAGCTAAGTGATCTTTAGGATCCACGACAATATTGGAACTATTCATCTGAATCAGATTGGGTTTTACAAAGCGAAATGTCTTCCCACTTCCTGAACCTCCTATCACCGCAATATTCTTATTTCTATCATATTGGGGTGGTTTTTTATCTAATAATGTCAAACGAACATCTTGTGCTAAGATCGTATCATGAGAAAATTCCTTACCGTAAAAGAGCTTCTTTTCTTTTAGAGTTCCAAAACGGGCGCTCCCGTATTCTACTCCTTCTCGGTATTGTTTTTTACCAGTCTCTAGATAGAGATAAACCAGCAACATCATCACAAAGCCTAGTAGAAAAAAAGCACTTGATTTTCCAGTAAAAGAAACATTCCATGGCGACTGAAGAACTTCATCTTGACCTTCCATCAGGAGATGAGTCCATTTATCTAATGTATTTCCAGTATAGGAATCATACAAAAGCGTCAAACGATGAAAAAGATAGCCTAGTAAGATACCTAACAGTGAGAATAGTAGGAATTTCTTTCCACTGTACATCATCTCACCATCTCTTTCTGTTTGACGGCTCCTTCTTGTCTAAGGTAATTTGGGATTTAGCCTCATCAATTGCATCGTCTAATGACTTATCCATGGTAAAATCAGCTAATTTCTCCGGATCATTAACCATTTTTTCTAACAGATGGTCTAAATGATTGTCTAGAATCGAACGGTCTTTCGTGTAGAAATGCAGAGAATCCCCTTGCCAAGCGATGGCTAAAGGAATCTCTTCTTTTTCTAAAAAAGCTTTAAATTTCTCTATATCAATTGGTTTGTCTAAAAAATCTTTCTTCAGATTAATTGTATCAATCGAATAAGGAGATTGTAGCAATTCTTCTAATTTCTGCACCCCTATCTTATAGGCGGAATCCTGTGCTAAAGCCTGACGTCTAGACCATTCTAGAATCTTTAAAAGACTTTTGACAGTGAATAAAAGACTACGCTCAGCATATTGAACTGCCATTCGTTCCTGTTGTTCAGAGGACATCTGATGCCTCCTTCTTCACAAATAGCAGCTTTCCTTCTTTATAACGATAAGCTATCAATTTCTGACGTTGCTTAATCGACTTGACAACCTGCAGTAGATCTCTCGAATAAGGTTCTCGAAGAGTAACTTCTACTGCTTTCCCATCAACGATACCAACACGTTTAAATTCAATGTAGTCTTTTTTGAGATGTCCTAAGCCCATACCAAAGGGAAAGTGATGAATCAATTGGATGGTACAACCACCTTTATTTCCCATTTGTTTCAAATCATACAAGTTTACTACCTTCATGATTAACTCCTTTATCTAGTTTGTCGCATCGTTTAAGTCTGGTAACGATAAACTCCGTGTCTGTTAGAAAATTCTCACACACGTCTTGTGCCAGTTGCCCTTCACAGGGAAATACTCTCAGTCCCTACTTACACAGGCACGCTAATCAAGACGGAGTGGATTCAATTTTCAAAGAACAGGTAGCTTTATTATAGATAAGAGTAGTTGAAATTTTTATCACATTTTTGAGATTGTTGGAATAAAAAAAGCAACTCACTGCTTTACGAATGAGTTACTTTTTTTCACTAAAATATTTGTTGCATAATTTCCCTAATAACCTGAACAGAGTTATCAAATGAGATATCTTTAGCATACTTAAATTGGCGTTGATAACGAATCCATAGCTCTTTCTGATAATCAGAAATTTCAATTCCTCTCACTTGTTCTTCCCAATTATAAATAGTATCTTTACTTTTACGTTTTTCTGCCGTATTCTCAAGTGCATTTTTTAATACTTCGAGATTAATCTCTTCTTTTCTAAGTTTATACAAGGTGAAAAGATCATATCGATCACGTGGGCGTGTCGAAGCTAATCCCCTACTAATGATCGTTTCTAACTTTTCAGCAAGTACAGTCTCTAGATTATATGTCCATATCTTGATGCTTTCATTAGTAAAGATAGAAGTCATTGAATAAGTAATTTCTCTTGGTGTGATCTTATCACCAGTAGTAATATCAATAAAAACAACCTCTTTTAATGTATCAAAAGTTGCATTTAATTTTAATGAAAATCCTCCATATTCATCATCTTGGCGAATAGGTTCTAGCTTATCTACTGAAAATGAAAATCCATCAGTTTTAGAACAAAGAATCTCTTCAAAGATATGAATCAAATTTTCTTTGCTCATTTCGGTTCCCTTCAGAGTGACATCTAAATCCATTGTGGTTCGCTTATCTAGTCCAATCATTTGACCTATTAGATACCCTCCTTTTACAATGAAGTAATCTCTATAAGAACTAGTAGAAATCAGCTTTAATACTTGCTCAATTAAATAATGTTGTTGTACTTGTTGAGCTGGAATTCCCTTATCTTTTGAAATGTTTTTGATTTTTGCTTTAAAGCTATTCGCATTTGAAAACATTAAGATAGTACCTCCGTATAAGATTGTAACTTATCAGTTACTTTAAATAGCTGGGCATAATAAAATAATTTGTGTAAATGAATTTTATTTTGTTGAAAATATTTTTTAAACGCTGGTGCAATAATTTGAAGATCCACCTGATGAACTGATCTTAGACATTCAACCAAAACTCGTTCAACTTCATAAACTTTAATAAATTGACCAGGAAGGCGCTCTATTTCAATAATTCCTTCACTATAGTGAGAGCGTAAAATAATAGGACATATATCTGCTTCCTTAATGTTTTTGGTATTCGTACCATAAGGAAAACTCATCGTCATGTTAAAAGGGATAGTCAAAGATAAACCATGTAACCAAAGTGCTGTCTCCAAAGAAAAGATTCCCTTTGGAAATCGATACTGAAGGACAAACCACTCATCTAAATAAATATCAGGTAAGCGATATAACCCTTTTTCTTCAGCAACGATTTTTCCTTCTGCAACCATTTTTAATAAGGTTTTGTAGTGTAAATTTTCATCTATTACTTGTTTAAAAGTTAAAAAACCATACTGATTGAAAGAGTTCATCAGTTTCTCTCTTTTATCAACCATATCATTCTCCTTTCTTAGAAATAAAATACTAACATCTACTATATATGTTAGCATTTTATTTCTTTGAAATCAATTCATTTAGTTTTTTTATTTCAAAATTAATCCATACGTAAGACAGACCAGCTATTATTAAAGAAAAAATAAGACATAGACTGATAGGTTCCACACTAAATGTAGACCCATACTGCCCCATAAGTCAGATTTATAGCGTACAAGCCCTAAAAACATCCCAAGTGAAACATACAAACACCAACCTAGAATGGTTCCTGGATGATGTGCTAAGGCAAATAAAACACTTGTCAAAGCAACTCGAATATCTAATTTTCTAGCCAAGTTCCATAAAATTTCTCGATACAAAAATTCTTCAACCATACTCGCATTGATTAAGAACAATAAAAATGAAAACCAAGGAACTTGATGTTGAAGCCCAATTAAGTTTGCTTGATTCGTGCTTCCTTGAGCATGAATCAGACTAAAACATAGACTTATAATCAGTAGGCTAACGAATCCAATACCAAGCCATTTCATCCTAGTTTTCATATTGACCTTGACCACTTGTTTTCGTTGACCATACATCCATAAAAAAGAAATGAGCGACGCTCCATAGAGAATCTGTAGTATAGTTAACTCACCGATACAAAGAAATTTCAGTAAGTATAGGGATACCAATAGGACATTTACTTGTTGGAATATATAAACTGGAATTATTCTTTTCATAGTTACCTCCGAAATAAATCTTCATAATCTAAATCTAATACCTGCACAATCCTTTCTACCCATGGACTTTGAGGCATTCGTTGTTCCATCTTATAGTGGCGAATCTTTTGATACAGACGATTCAATTCACTTGGATAGTGAAACTCTCCCGTAAACATTTTTCTGGTTAACTCAATCCAGCTGATATTTCTTTCAGCCAAAATAATGGACAAGTTCTCCCAAAATCGTTCAGCCATATTGTTTCTCCTTTAGTTAGATAAATAATGTGTTTGTGCCATGTAAATCAATTGTTTCGTATCTCTTGGCAATAAAGCTCTAGCCTCTTCCAGATTCAGATTTGGATAAACTCGCTTATTTGAAACCGCAAGAGGAAGTCTGATGGTTAGTTCAGGATTTTTTAATATCATTTCGATGAAATCTGTTAATCTGAGGTTATCTCGATTCTTAAATCGTAATAAATTGGGAGATAAAAACTCAAAACAATCTGAAGAATAGCTCATCATCTCAATTAATTTGTCCTTTGTCATTTCAGAAACTGAATGACAAGATACCTCTATGCCATACTTTTGAAAGAAATCCAAAAGAAGTTGATTTCTATGACAATTTTTACTTAGATAGAGATCAATCATGGGAGACCTCCAAAAGATTCGGTTCCATTTGATATTCTGATACAATTAAGGAATCTAACAAATTTGAGAAGTTAATCGGATTCTTATCTTCATCAGAAGCTTTTACAGTTACTTGGGTTGTAAGTATTCCCTCTTTTCCCTCGGCTCGATAGCCTTGTCCATATAAAATAAACGAGATTTTGATGATCATCTACAAAGGCATCAACCCCATTCTTTATGTCTTGACTTTCAAGGAATTCCATAACGTTTTGAAGATAGGACTCATAAAATAGTGGGTAGTTGTGTTTTTTATGGTAATCATCTAAAAATGTTACTTCAAACTCACATGGATAATTGGGTATCAAAAATAATTGTTCATCCAGCTGTTTGATTTCTGCATCATGTAATTCTGTTTCTAATTCATCACAATCTAGTATTGATTCTTTATTTAATGCTTTCATCTTTTTCCTCTATTTCTTTTAATTTCTTTGCGATTGCGGCAATCACAGGAACGGTTACACTATTACCAGCTTGTTTATAGAGCTGACTATTACTAGAGACTTTTCTAGCAGCTTCAAAAGCCCAATCAGGAAAGCCCTGCAAGCGAAAACACTCTTTAGGAGTGATTCGTCGTATCCTCAGACGGTAAAACTGTCCATCTATTAATACACCGGCTACATGATAAACTTGTTTATCTTCTCCTTCATAACTAGCAACTACTACTCCCATTTGTCCACTAGTTGTTAACGTATTAGCTATACCTTTTCCAACTCTACCACGACGATACTGAGAACTTGGTCTTTCCAAATTAATTGAATCTCCTATTTCTGCTTGAGCGTATCCTTTTTTCGTTGCTTCCCGTACTTTTAGAAATTTGATTGGTTCTGGAATTAGTATTTTGGGAATTTTATCTCCACCTTGCATTGTAGTCAGTGTTGGAGATAAACCCTCACTTCCATAAACTCGACCAGTTTCCTTAAAGCTAGTTGGTAAATCTCCAACAACGACAATACCATGGCGATCTTGAGTATTTAAAGTAAACATTGGCTCTTGATTATCCTTAAAACGTCTACCATTTTGTCTTTTTTCTAATCTGTCTGGTGTCATACAAGGAATCGCAACTTTAAATCCTTCTCCTTTTCCACGAACTAAGGTTGGCGCAAGACCTTCTGAATAATAAACTTTACCGCTCATTCCACTTTTTGATGGATTCAAATTTCCTAATGTTTTTAAAGTCTCAGTGTTAGTTGCTTGACCTTCTCGTCTGAAAGGAAATAAGAGTCTGGTACCTTTCTTTCTAGAATGTCCGATAATAAACACCCTCTCTCTGTTTTGGGGAACGCCAAAATCCTTACTGTTAAGCACCTGCCACTCAACATCAAACCCCAACTCATCAAGTGTGGTAAGGATTGTGGTGAACGTCCGTCCCTTATCGTGATTGAGTAGGCCTTTAACATTTTCAAGAAAAAGAAAACGTGGTTGGATTTGTTTGGCCGCCCGAGCAATTTCAAAGAACAAAGTTCCTCTAGTATCTTCAAATCCCAATCGTCTTCCTGCGATTGAAAATGCTTGACAAGGGAATCCCCCACAGATGATATCGACTTTCCCTCTAAGTTTTTTAAATTCGTCATCTGAAACATCTCGTATGTCATGAAATTCAATTTCTCCTTCCGTTTGAAAAATGGACTTATAAGATTCTCTAGCAAATTTATCAATCTCACAAAATCCAATACACTCGTGTCCAACACTTTCCATTCCAAGCCGAAATCCACCTATACCTGAAAATAAATCAATAAATCTCATTTCTTGATCACCCCTTTCTGATCGACAATCAATGTCCAAAGAGTTATACCACTTGAAATTAAAATGAGCATAACTAATATCCACTCGATTGGCGACATTTAACCACCTCCTTTTCTAACACGGTTATTCCAAACAGAATACAAGCCGTTAAACACAAATTCAGCAAGTGCTTCCGCTCGTCGAACAAAGCGAACATTGTCAAGAGCATACTGATAGATTCTCTCAAAATCAGTCATAGCAATTTCACTGGCTGTTTCAGAAAAACCTTCTCGTCTAAATTGATCTTGTACCAATCCCCAAATATAATCTCGATCATATTTTGTGACCTTTTCTACTTTTCTTTTCAAGATAGGATGAGTATTCCTATCCTCCTCATCCTCAGTAAATAAAGAATCAGTCTCACTATATTTAGTCTCACTAACTTCAGTCTCACTAGGGGCTGAATATGAGACGGGGGCCGTTTCATTTTCAACCTGCCCTAGTCTTTTATTAACACTAGGCCTGTTTGAATTACCTACTGGGGTAGAAGATAATTCTCCTAAATAAATCTTATTAGCTAGTCTTCCTTTCTCACTTGAAGACTGTTGAACTTCATCAATTAAGTCATATTCTTTAAGAGTTTTTTTGATGGACAGTAATTTTGACTTCGAACAACCTAACAGCCTCATCAGTTTAGAATTAGAAAATACTAAATAAACCGCGCCTTCTTCATCTATCCAACCACGATTGAGAGATAATTCTAAACGATCTTTAAAATAGAATAAGCCACCTTTACTTCTAGTTTCATATCCATATATTTCTCATCTTCAAAAAGAATTTTAGGTAATTTATAATACCGTTCTGAAGTTTGGTATTGATTTGCGGTAATTCGTTTCATAGCTCTCCTCCAAGTTCTTTGAGTATTAAATCTCCATTTGATTCCAATCGAACCAAGCCACTTTTTTCTAATTCAGCCATAAGAGATATGGCTTCAACAATGTCAATTCCCATTTCACGTACTAAAAATGAAATGACAATATAGCGTGATGATTGTAATTCTTTTGTCATTTTCCCTCCAGAAAATAAAAAAAGGAGAACAATATTCAACTGTTCTCCAAAATAATTTTATTAAAAAGAAAAACCCTGCCAAATTAATTTTTGGTAGGGTTTTTGGCAGGAAACTAAATTAATTTATCAGTTTCTAAAATGTGTTCACGATTCTAAAAGGCTGATACTATAGTATTCCGAATTCTAATTGGTATATGCCTCTTATTTAAGAGTAACTGAAGCTCCAGCTTCTTCCAATTTAGCTTTGATTTCTTCAGCTTCTGCAGTTGCAACGCCTTCTTTAACAAGTGCTGGTGCACCGTCAACAAGTTCTTTAGCTTCTTTAAGTCCAAGACCAGTGATTTCACGTACAACTTTGATAACGCCAACTTTTTGTCACCAGCAGCTGTCAATTCAACGTCAAATGAGTCTTTAGCAGCACCAGCGTCAGCAGCACCAGCTGCAGCAACAGCTACAGGAGCAGCTGCAGTTACACCAAATTCTTCTTCGATAGCTTTTACAAGGTCGTTCAATTCAAGGATTGAAGCTTCTTTAATTTCAGCAATAATGTTTTCAATGTTCAATGCCATTGTTATTTCCTCCAAATAAGTTTAAAATTTAATTTTGTTATTTTTTTGTAGCTAGGCTACGCTGCGTAGCTTATGATTAAGCTGCGTCTTCTTTGTTGTCTGCAACCGCTTTGACTGCAAGAGCAACGTTGCGCACTGGCGCTTGAAGTACAGAAAGGAGCATAGAAAGAAGTCCTTCGCGACTTGGAAGAGTTGCAAGAGCAACGATCTCTTCTTTTGATGCGACAGCGCCTTCGATTGCACCACCTTTGATTTCAAGTGCTTCAGCGTTTTTAGAAAAGTCGTTCAAGATTTTCGCTGGTGCGATAACATCTTCGTTAGAAAATGCTACTGCAGATGGTCCAACAAAAACAGATGCAAGATCTTCAAGACCAGCTTTTTCAGCTGCACGACGTAAGATTGAGTTTTTGATAACTTTATACTCAACTTCGCTTCCACGAAGCTCACGACGAAGAACTGTATCTTGTTCAACTGTCAAACCACGAGCGTCTACAACGACGATTGATGCAGCAGCTTTCATTTTCTCAGCTACTACGTCAACTAGTTCCGCTTTCTTAGCAATAATTGCTTCACTCATTAGTGTGTTCACCTCCGTAATTATTTTGCTTGGGGAATTTTTCCAAAAGAAAAACGCGCCCAAACCTAGACACGAAAGTACAATACGCTTCTTTTTACATGATACGTTTTGTCCTCGGTAGGATATTTATGAGTCTTGCTCCCCTACTGTCTTAGGCAGTTTTTTCAAACCGTTTATTAGTTTAACATACTTGAGAATATAAAGCAAGAGTTTTCTCCTGTTTTTTTAAAAAAAATTTCTTTTTTATTTTAGATTGAAATGTACATGTGACAAGAGTTTTTATACTTGACATGTCTGTTTATTTATTGTACTATACAACTGTATATACACTTAAAAAGGAGTTATTATGAATACACATAAGAAAACACAATTTATGACTTTGACAGCACTGCTGACTGCAATCGCAATCCTGATCCCCTTAATAATGCCCTTCAAGATTGTTATTCCACCCGCTTCTTACACTCTAGGAAGCCACGTTGCAATCTTTATTGCTATGTTCCTTTCTCCTTGGATGGCAATCTTTGTCATTATAGCTTCTAGCCTAGGATTCCTCATGGCTGGTTATCCAATTGTCATTGTACTTCGAGCTTTCTCCCATATCTTTCGGCACTTTGGGAGCCTTCTATCTTCAAAAACATCCTCAAACCTTAGATAATCCTAAATCCTCTTTGATTTTTAACTTTATCCTAGGTTTGGTTCATGCCATCGCCGAAGTTTTTGCATGTATTATCTTTTATGCAGGAACTGGAACAAATGTAGAAAATATGTTCTATGTCTTATTTGTCTTGGTCGGTATTGGTACAATTATTCATAGTATGGTAGACTATTACTTAGCATTAGCTGTTTATAAAGCATTGAAAAAACGCCGTTAAGGGTTAAGAAAGAAGAATATGACAAAAAATCGAAAAGAAGCACTTCTACAACTCTTAAAAGAAGCTCAAAAACCTATAAACGGAAAAAGCTTAGCAGAACATTTTCGTGTCACTCGCCAGATTATCGTTCAGGACATTGCAGTTCTTCGTGCAGACGGTGCTCCTATCTTATCAACCAATCGTGGCTATATTTATAAAGAAAGCAAAACCAATCCGTATGTTCACAAGCTGTTTAAAGTAAAGCACGAGATGGAAGAAATCGGTCAAGAACTTCTAGCTATCGTCGATAATGGGGGACGTGTTCAGAATACCTTGATTGATCATCCTGTCTACGGGGAAATTGAAACCTTGCTCAAACTCTCTTGTCGCCGTGATGTTCAGCATTTTTTAGAGCAAGTCGAACGGTCTGACTTTAGAGCACTTTCTGAATTAACAGATGGCGTCCATTATCACCTAGTCGAAGCTGAAAACGAACAAGACCTCCTCTATATCGAGAAGGCCTTGGACAAGTTAGGTTATTTAGTAAAGGATTAGAATATCTTCTTTTCCCATCCATCTTCTGTACGATGACGATAGAAAAATTCTGACTTATCTGGAGCTTCCATCATCTCCATCAAAGATAACATATCATAGGCCAGATCCAAATTTGGAATCTGGTCTTTTTGTACCCAGGAAACTTCTCCTTCATCTGAAGAACGAAGGGTACCAGAGAACTCAGTAGCCTTATAACAAAAGACAATATAACGCTCACCTGTATCCAGTGGCCAATTTTTAATACCAACTAGTTGAGGATTTCTGATAGTTAGACCTGTTTCTTCATAGATTTCACGAATCACAGACTCGGTAAAGGCCTCTCCATCTTCAACATGACCACCTGGAAAAGCGTATCCAGACCAGTGGTTGGTTTCGGGTGAACGATACTGCATAACCACGCGCTGCTTTTCAAGGTCTTCAATCAAACATATATTTGTTAAAATCGTTAATTGTGCTCGAGACATAGGATTCACTTTCTAAGGGTTATTTTCTATCATGTACTTAACTTTAGACTTCATAATCAAAGGATTAATCAAGTCGTGATATTCACGAGTATCATCAAGAAGAGAACCCCTATTAATCCTTATCTCTTTGT
Source organism: uncultured Streptococcus sp. (assembly GCA_916439135.1). Taxonomy (GTDB): domain Bacteria; phylum Bacillota; class Bacilli; order Lactobacillales; family Streptococcaceae; genus Streptococcus. Next base: position 266,829 of record CAKAHR010000001.1, read on the forward strand.
CTTTACTATTGACTTGATAGTCTATACTGATCGGCATGGATGAGTCTGGAATAAAAGATAGGAAAAAGAATATCACTAACCAGATTAAAAGAGCGAAAAAACCACTGAGAGTCTGAAAAATTAGATGATGCCATTGAAAGATTCTAGTTTTATAGAAGATAGTCCATGGATGAATAAATAAAGTAAGGCAAAGACTAAATAACCAGATGTTCCACACAATAGGTGTAAAAGCAAAACCGAACAAGCCTAAGATAAAATGAATCAAGACAAATACAAGAAACATAAGGTAAAGAATCCTAAATATAGTTAGATATTTTAGCATGATTAACTCCTTTTCTTTTTAACATATTTGGAAATTAAAATGATCAAAGCAGCCACTAGAAAGAAGGTTATATAAGTAAGAATTGGGAACCAAATATAGCGATGATCTAAGGTTAGCAAGGAAGGAATACTCTTTCTGTTTCGACTCGATATTCCAAAAAACAAGTGAAACAACAGACCTACTCCATTTAGGTACAAGAATGGTTCTACAAAATCATGTACTGTCAGCACTCCATCAAAAGTATCTCTAAAAACACCGTGATAAAGCATGTTCACTAAGAATACAAGATTCATAAAGATTGGAAAAAGATAATTAAAGTTTTGATAGGGTTTTGGAATAACAGTTGTTCCAAACAACAAATAGAATACCCCAAAAGCTGAAAGAAAAAATATACTACTATCTAATAGAAAAGCTATTTTTGAATGCTGTAGCAACCACAATTTTACTTTATCTAGCCAGCTCATTTTTCGATTTGGCATATAGTGTTTTTTTGATTTTTTCTCTTTTTTATTATCTTGTTTCATGATAGTTTTTTAACTTCTTCTGCTACTTTTTGGAGATGCTGTTCCCGCATACTAGCGGTATTCACATCCCGGCCGACTTCTCCTAAAATGCAGACTCGCTTAGTTTTAATTCCACAGTGATTCAAGACCGCATTTTTCAAAACAGAGATGCCATAGCTATCTGGAATGTTGATAGGACCCGAAAAGATTTTGTACCACCAAGTAGGCGCCATGGAGGTTGCGTAAATACTGGCTGTTTTCCCTTTTAATAACTTTTTAAACTGCTTGCCTCTAAGGTAATTCCAGATAAAACTCCCCTGATCATTAGCAGAGTAAGCAATTCCAGGTGTAAAGATCCGATCAATCCAGCCTTTCATAAGGCTAGGCATACTACTCCACCAGATAGGATAAACAAATATGAAATGATCTGCCCACTTTATTAATTCCTGAGAACGAAGGATAAAAGAATCTTCTTCCATACGTTTTCGATAGCCGTAGCGAAGGACAGGATCAAAGTCCTCTTCATTAAGGTTGATGACTTCAAGTTCATGGCGACCTGAGTCAATAGTCTCGACAATAGTTTGAAAAATTGCCTGACAAAAACTCTCTGGATCTGGATGCCCATTGATGACTAAAATTTTCATTCGTTCTCACCTTCATCTCTTTGTTTCATTCTATCTCTTTCACTCTATACACTTGATTAATTGATAATAGTTCAAAGATTGATAGATACGTCTTTTAGGAATTTTTATTTGAAGAACACACCATCCGCAATTCCTTAACAGGTTTTCCAAGTTCAAGTATTTTTTCTGGGCCATCAACTGTAAAACCCATTTTTTGATAGAAAGCAATGGCTCGCTTATTATCTTTCAATACCCATAAATAAATTTCAGAAAAATGATCGAGAGCAATAAATGCAGCATGCATTAACTGTTCACTCACACCTTTTCCATAGTAATCTTTTAAAACATATAATGCTATGATTTCACCAGTTTGAATGGCCTCATCACGAAAATTTCCATAGCTGATAAATCAAACGACCTGCTTTCCATCCATAGCAATCAAGGTATTTTCTGGATACTTTTGACTAAAAAAACGACATCTATCTAATGTCATAGTCTCCTGAAATTCTGGAGGCAAAAGATCGTCATAAGCCTCTCTCCACGTTTGCCAGTGAACAAGGGACTTACCTTCTATCTCTTCAGGAGTTTCCATCTGTTTGACAGTGATGACCATTTACTTCCTCCCATTCTTCTCTCAAAATGCCATATTTAATACTATCAAATATTTGCCTTGATAATAACGAACTTTTGGAATATGAGCTTCTTTTTTCATTCTTAATTTCTCAGCCAATTTCATCATACCAAAATTTCCTGACCAAGTTGTCAAACCAAGATGCTCCAACTCCAAGTAATCCTGAAATGTCCGATCTATCCACTGTAGCATAGCAGCTTTTCCAATTCCAGAGTTCCAAAATTTGTTATCATAAATACAAATTCCCAATTCCATCCATCTTGTTTGTTTACATACCCAGTAGCGCGAAACAGTCCCAACTAATTTATCATCAACAAAAATACCAAGGCGATTTGAGTTGTTTAGAGTAAATTCTGATTTTTGTAGTTTAAATTCTTGAAAATTAGGAAAATGCTGATAATCGTCATAATAGGGAGCATCATACTGCTTCCAAATTGGATTAGATTGTGAATAAGCAATTTCCCACAAAGACACCAAATCTTCTTCAATTAGTTTTCTTAAATCGATCATATTTATTCCTCAATCCAACGCCTTGACTTCCAACATCATATCACGTATTTGAGCTGCTAACTCGAAATCAAGCACTTCGACGGCTTCTTGCATTTGTTTTTCTAGTTTCTTGACAAGGTCTTTACGTTCTTGTTTATTGAGGCTATTGATATCGACTTCCTTATCCTCTTCCTTAGCCACAGCTTTTGTGACAGAAATCAGGTCACGGATTTCTTTCTTGATTGTCTGAGGTACAATACCATGTTCTTCATTATAGGCCATCTGGATTTTACGACGGCGAGCCGTTTCATCAATGGCACGTTGCATAGACTGGGTCATGGTGTCCGCATACATGATCACATGCCCCTCACTATTACGGGCAGCACGACCGATGGTCTGAATAAGTCCACGCTCATTACGAAGGAAACCTTCCTTGTCGGCATCGAGAATAGCAACTAGACTCACCTCTGGAACATCAATCCCTTCACGAAGGAGGTTAATCCCAACTAAGACATCAAAGACTCCTAAACGCAGGTCACGGATAATCTCTGTTCGCTCTAAAGTCTTGATATCTGAGTGCATGTATTTGACCTTGATGCCCATTTCTTTGAAATAGTCAGTCAAGTCTTCAGCCATTTTCTTGGTCAAGGTTGTAATAAAGGTCCGTTCGTTCTTTTCAACTCGGACATTGATTTCACCTAAGAGGTCATCAATTTGTCCCATAGTTGGGCGTACTTCCACTTCTGGATCCAAAAGACCAGTCGGACGAATGATTTGCTCAATAACGGTATCAGTCTGCTCGTGTTCATAATCACCAGGTGTCGCTGAAACATAGACGATCTGGTGGACATGGCTTTCAAACTCTTCACGACGAAGAGGACGATTATCCAAGGCAGATGGCAAACGGAAACCATAATTAACCAACATCTCCTTACGAGAGCGGTCACCATTGTACATGCCCTTAATTTGCCCCATGGTCATGTGGCTCTCATCAATCATAATCAAGAAATCATCTGGGAAAAAGTCCAGAAGAGTATAAGGAGGCTCTCCTTCGCTGCGTCCATCCATGTGGCGTGAATAGTTTTCAACGCCGTTTGTATAGCCCATCTCACGAAGCATCTCGATATCGTACTCTGTACGCTGTTTCAAACGCTGGGCTTCCAGCAGTTTACCTTCCTTCTCAAAGACAGCTAACTGCTCCTCCAACTCGGCCTCAATCTTAGCAATAGCTACTTCCATGTGGTCGTCATTGGTCACAAAGTGAGTAGCTGGGAAAATCGCCAAATGATCCACTTCGCCCAGAACTTGCCCCGTTAGAGCTTCAACTTCACGGATGCGGTCAATTTCGTCCCCGAAAAACTCTACACGAAAGGCATGCTCATCACGAGAGGCGGGGAAAATTTCCACCACATCCCCACGTACACGAAATCTTCCCCGTTGGAAATCAATGTCATTGCGTTCGAACTGAATATCCACCAAATCATTGAGCAGTTTATCTCGAGAAATCTCAAGGCCTGGTCGTAGACTTACGACGCTATCAGCGTATTCCTTAGGGGAACCCAATCCATAGATACAAGAAACAGATGCAACAATGATAACATCATTGCGCTCTAAGAGGGCTGAGGTTGCTGAGTGACGAAGCTTGTCAATCTCATCATTGACCGAGCTATCTTTTTCGATATAGGTATCGCTTGATGGCACATAGGCTTCTGGCTGGTAATAATCATAGTAAGATACGAAGTACTCAACCGCATTTTCAGGGAAAAATTCCTTAAACTCCCCATAGAGCTGACCTGCAAGAGTTTTATTGTGGGCGATGACCAGGGTCGGCTTATTGACTTGGGCAATGACCTGGCTCATGGTATAGGTCTTCCCTGTACCAGTCGCCCCCATCAGGATTTGAGCCTTTTCTCCACCCTCGATATTATCTACTAACTGTTCAATAGCTTGCGGTTGATCCCCAGAAGGTTGGTATTTGGAGACAAGTTTAAATTTGTTGTCTGTAATTCGATTTATCATAATAGCCTCATACACATTTTCTATCCTTCTATTTTACCATAAAAAGGAAAGAGTTTCTGTTTCTCAACAGACTACCTCATTTTATTCTATGTTATATCTTCTTACATAGAAATATAAAATACTTGCCGTTTTTCAACTTTTTTGATATAATTTGAAAATATCTTGAAAGGAGACATCACATGAAGAAAAAAATTCTAGCTTGTTTGCTAATTTTATTTCCTATTCTTTCACTAGGAATAGCAAAAGCTGACACAGAAAAAACCAAGTATGTTATCGCCAGTGACTCATCTTTTGCGCCATTTGTTTTCCAAGACTCAAGCAATCAATACACTGGAATCGATATGGATCTCATCAAGGCAATTGCTGAAGACCAAGGTTTTGAAATTGAGATCACCAATCCTGGTTTTGATGCTGCTATTAACGCAGTCCAATCTGGACAAGCTGACGGTATCATTGCAGGTATGTCAGTGACTGATGCTCGTAAAGAAACGTTTGATTTCTCTGATTCTTACTATACAGCAAATACTATTCTTGGTGTTAAAGAATCAAGTACCGTTTCTTCTTATGAAGATTTGAACGGTAAGACTGTAGGTGTGAAAAATGGTACTGCTTCACAAACCTTCCTAACAGAGAATCAAAGCAAGTACGGTTACAAGATCAAAACTTTTTCCGATGCTGCATCTATGTATGATAGCTTAAACACTGGTTCAATTGATGCCGTTATGGACGACGAACCTGTTATTAAATACTCTATTAGTCAAGGACAAAAGTTAAAAACACCAATTGCAGGTACTCCAATTGGTGAAACTGCTTTTGCAGTAAAAAAAGGAAGCAATCCAGAATTGTTAGAGAAATTCAACAAAGGACTCGCAAATCTTAAAGCAAATGGAGAATTCCAAAAAATCCTTGATAAGTATCTAGCTAGCGATTCTACTACTACAAGTTCAACCGCTGACGAAACAACTATCTGGGGCTTGTTGAAAAACAACTACAAACAACTTCTCAGCGGACTTGGAATTACCCTCTCATTAGCACTGATTTCATTTGTAATTGCGATTTTCATTGGAATTATCTTCGGTATGTTTAGTGTCAGCCCTTATAAATCACTCCGTTTGATTTCAGAGATTTTCGTTGACGTTATCCGTGGTATTCCACTCATGATTCTCGCAGCCTTCATTTTCTGGGGAATTCCTAACTTTATCGAATCCCTCACAGGACAACAAAGTCCCATTAACGACTTTGTCTCTGGTACCATCGCACTTTCCCTAAACTCAGCTGCCTACATTGCTGAAATTGTTCGTGGTGGTATTAGGGCCGTTCCTGTTGGACAAATGGAAGCTAGCCGAAGTCTTGGGATTTCATACGGCAAAACCATGCGTAAGATTGTCTTGCCACAAGCAACCAAACTCATGCTTCCTAACTTCGTCAACCAATTTGTGATCGCTCTTAAAGATACAACAATCGTATCTGCTATTGGTCTGGTCGAACTCTTCCAGACTGGTAAGATTATCATCGCCCGTAACTACCAAAGTTTCAATATGTATGCAATTCTCGCAGTCTTCTATCTTGTGATTATCACTCTTCTTACTAGACTTGCAAAACGCTTAGAAAAGAGGATTCAATAATGGCAAAATTAAAAATTGACGTTCATAACTTACATAAACAATATGGTAAAAACAAAGTCCTTAAAGGAATTTCAGCGAAATTCTATGAAGGAGATGTTGTTTGTATCATTGGACCTTCTGGTTCAGGTAAGTCAACTTTCTTGCGTAGCTTAAATCTCCTCGAAGAAGGAACAAAAGGAAGCATCACAGTTAATGGCTATGATTTGACGGATAAAGCAACCAACGTGGACCATGTTCGTGAAAATATCGGAATGGTATTTCAACACTTTAATCTCTTCCCACATATGACTGTTTTGGAAAATATCACTTTTGCTCCTGTAGAACATAAGTTAATGACCAAGGCTGAAGCTGAAAAATTGGGTATGGAACTCCTTGAAAAAGTTGGATTGGCTGATAAAGCTAATGCAAATCCTGAAAGCTTATCCGGTGGACAAAAACAACGTGTGGCTATCGCTCGCGGTTTAGCAATGAATCCTGATATTATGCTCTTTGACGAACCAACTTCTGCCCTTGACCCTGAGATGGTCGGCGATGTTCTGAATGTTATGAAAGAGTTGGCTGAACAAGGCATGACCATGATCATCGTAACCCACGAAATGGGATTTGCTCGTAAGGTTGCCAATCGAGTTATCTTTACGGCAGACGGTGAATTCCTAGAAGATGGGACACCTGATCAAATCTTTGATAACCCACAACATCCTCGTCTAAAAGAATTCTTAGACAAGGTCCTCAATGCCTAAAAAAAGCTGCAAGGTTTCCCTTGCTGCTTTTTTTGTTGCTTATATTGGAATTTTGGATTTTTTAGAAAATTATGATAAAATAGAGGGTATGAAAATGAGGGATTCCTCATGCCTAGTTTGACTAGGAAACAAAATAGAAATTAGGTAGCTGGATGTCATCTAAAGTTATTATTACAATTTTCGGTGCTAGTGGAGATTTGGCTAAACGCAAGCTTTACCCTTCACTTTTTAGACTTTACAAATCAGGTAATTTGTCTGATCATTTTGCTGTTATTGGAACTGCACGTAGACCTTGGAGTAAGGAATATTTTGAGTCTGTTGTAGTCGAATCCATTTTAGACTTAGCAGATAGCGCTGAAGAGGCTCAAGCGTTTGCTAGTCATTTTTACTATCAAAGTCACGACGTTAATGATACCGAACACTATATCGAATTACGCAAGCTTCAAGCTGAGTTAAATGAAAAATATCAAGCTGACCACAACAAGCTCTTCTTCCTCTCAATGGCACCACAATTTTTTGGTACCATCGCTAAACACCTCAAGTCAGAGCAAATCGTTGATGGTAAAGGCTTTGAACGTTTGATTGTTGAAAAACCTTTCGGTACAGACTATGCTACTGCAAGCAAACTAAATGAAGAACTCCTAGCAACATTTGACGAAGAACAAATTTTCCGTATCGACCATTATCTTGGTAAGGAAATGATTCAAAGCATCTTTGCTATTCGCTTTGCCAATATGATTTTTGAAAATGTTTGGAATCGTGAGCATATCGATAATGTTCAGATCACCTTTGCAGAACGTCTAGGTGTTGAAGAGCGTGGTGGCTACTATGATGAATCAGGCGCTCTTCGTGACATGGTTCAGAATCATACCCTCCAACTTCTATCACTCCTTGCTATGGACAAGCCAGCCAGCTTTACAAAGGATGACATTCGTGCGGAGAAAATCAAGGTCTTTAAGAACCTTTACCATCCTTCAGATGAAGAACTAAAAGAACACTTTATCCGAGGTCAATATCGTTCTGGTAAAGTCGATGGCATGAAATACATTTCTTACCGCAGCGAACCAAATGTTATCCCTGAATCCATGACAGAAACCTTTGCTTCAGGTGCTTTCTTTGTTGATACCGATCGTTTCCGTGATGTCCCTTTCTTTCCGTACAGGTAAACGTCTCACTGAAAAAGGAACTCACGTGAATATTGTCTTCAAACAAATGGATTCCATTTTTGGAGAACCCCTAGCACCGAATATTTTGACAATCTACATCCAACCAACAGAAGGATTTTCACTTAGCCTTAATGGGAAAGAGGTTGGAGAAGAGTTCAAACTTGCACCTATTTCACTTGATTACAGAACAGATGCAACTGCAACAGGTGCTTCACCAGATCCATATGAAAAGCTCATCTACGACGTTTTAAATAACAACTCAACTAACTTTAGCCACTGGGAAGAGGTTAGCGCTTCTTGGGAGTTGATTGACCGCATTGAAAAACTTTGGGCTGAAAATGGTGCCCCCCTTCATGACTACAAGGCTGGTAGCATGGGACCCCAAGCCAGTTTTGATTTACTTGAAAAATACGGAGCCCAATGGACATGGCAACCTGATTCAAAGCACTGATCAAAGAAGCGACGTCCTCCATTACGTTTATGACAAAAGCGGACGCATTCAGGAAGGCGGCATCAGCCGTTTCGACTGCAAAACCAGTACTTCGATGAAGAAACCGGACTGCATTACAACCTGATGCGTTATTACGAGCCTGAAGCCGGGTGGTTTTTGAATCAGGATCCGATTGGGCTTTTGGGTGGGGAGAATTTTTATGCTTTTGCGCCTAATGCTCAGGTGTGGGTTGATCCTCTAGGTTTGAATAATTGCTGTGAAAATAGCAAAGTTAAAACAGAACCAAACACAGCATTTTTTGGGTCAGGTAGAACAGATGGTATTGGTGGACAACATATTGCTGCCGATATTGCCAAATCTAATGGAGGAACAACATTAGAAATGTTAATTGAAGCTAGAAAAATTATCATGCCTACGTGGGATCAAAATGACCAAGCAAGCATTAAAGCATGGGAAGATATTTCATCAGAGTATGCAACATGCGCTTCTGGTACTGTAACAGGCGTTATTGGCAAAGATCTGCGACCAGGAAATATATGGAAAAATAGAGACGTACCCGCTTTGAAGAACAATCCTAATATAACAAAAATAGTAATAATAGATCCTAAAACAAAGATTTCAACTGTTATATTTCAAAGGTGATTACTATGGATGATTTCGTAATTGAAAAAATTTCAAGAGGTATGTTAATTGTTTCTTTAAATGGACATGAAATTTCATTTGAAGGAGAAATGTTCTTTTCCAAATAATGAGTTTCACTTTTTCCCTATATGCGAAAACAGCAAAATTTACTAAGACCAACCAAATTTTAAGCAAGGAAGAGTTAGATAATATTTTTAGAACATTTAAAAAAAGAATTTATTTTTAAAAAAATAGAGTATTAGACATAATTTTCTAAATTTAATTATCAACTGTAAAGTAGCCCAAGCAAGCCGTAGACCACATGAAACTTCCAATCCCGACGTAAGGTGTGCGGTACGCAGTTTCTGCTTTTCAGATGACCTTCATCTTATTTCGTCAAAAATATGCGCACGAAAGGGTTTTTATATCATACTGCTGCCTTTGAAATAGAATATAAGGCGTATATAAAACCATGTGGGAGAATGATTTAAGAAACCAAACGGCAGAAATTTATTTCTAGGAAACAGGCAGCAATGTTTCCTAGAATTATTCGTAAATGTTCCTAATTTTATTAATGTGAATATATTGGAAAGGGTTAATATGACCTACTTGATTAAGCCATTTGAATCAATTGGTGATTTTGTATTTGGTACTTCTCTTGAGGAGGTACAAGAAAAATATGGAAAACCAGCAAGAATGGTTGAAGATAATATTATGAATAATAAGGTGGAATATAGGAATGCTTGTGAGTTAGTTTATGAAAATAATAAATTGGTTTATGGGTATTGCTTAAAAGATTCTAATCCCATATTAGGAGATATTGAAATATTTAAAAATTCAATCGAAATTCTTAAAGCCATCGATTCAGAATTTATCGAAGGAAAAAAATATATTCTTTTTAAGAATCTCGGAATTTGCATAGGAGGTATGACAGGGAAAAAAATTCCTGAAGGTAAGTTATTAATTGCATTCGATAAAAATCACTTTGATTTTTTTGAATGTTTTATCGAGGTTTAATCGAACTGTAGCCAATGAAACTTCTAATTCCGATGTAGAGTAAGCCGCAGCCTACACAAAACCTCCAATCCTGACGCAGGGAATGTGCGGTACGCACGCATACTGTTTTGTATTTCAGACAACCTTATATATTGCGCTCCATGAAATAATCTGATTTTGCATCATTATAGTAGAAATACGGCGCAAATAATACTGAGAGATTTACATAGTGTCATTAGGCATACTGGTCCTGCAAGTGTCATGCGTAATAAGAAGAAAATCGGAAGAACATGTCCATAAACTTTAACTGGAGTAAACATTATGAGCACAAGAATGCAAACTTTAATAGAAAAAATGGGTGGAGTTGTAAGGGTCGGAGCAAAGCCTTTCGCTCCTTTATCACTAGAAATAATGTCAAAATTTCTAGATATTGATAGAAAAGAATTTTCTGATTATTTAGATTATTTGACGTGTTTTGGAGGAGAGACATATCTAAATGAAGTATTTTATAAATTAACCATGTATGACAATGGGCTACCAAACTATTGTTATCCCCCTGATTCACCGATAGAAAATGTTGTAATAAAGAAAGGGGAATTTGGTTGTTTCTATGGAGAAGGGGAATCGTATCAAACTGGCTATTCATTGAGCGAAGCTATAAAAAAAATGGAAAATAGGATTCCTACAAATTTTTTACCTATTGCTGAGAATAACTACGGAGATAGGATATGTCTTTGTATAAAAGGGGAAAAAATAGGAAAAATTTTTTATTGGTACCATGAAAATGAATGGGATGAAGAAGATTATTTGGATGAATTTGGTGTACAAATGCCTGAAGAAGTAAAGATGCAAAATATGTATTTAGTCGGAGAAGATTTGTATGACTGTTTTAATCGTATGGTCTTAGAAGAAGAATAATTATTTGAAATTATCCGATCACCATAGGAGATTATCATGGATATAACACTATTTAATTTTCGGACATTTTGGGAAGCAAATGCTGATGAAGATTATCGTGAAGATACTATCAGAATGTCTATTGCACTTATGACGTTTCTCAAAAACAATAACTTACTTGTTGATATTGAACCCTTTAATGAGGATGGCTCTATCAAAGAAGATTTGATTATCCGAAAATCCAATGTAACCGATGAAGGATTCCAATTATTTGTTAAACCAGTAAATAATTGGTGGAATGCTTTGGATAGGGGAACTCCTCCCGAGAAAGTTACTATTTTGGAGAATGGCTTGAAAAAAATTCGTGGTGCGAACAAGTAATTTTATATTTTCAGACGGCCTCAATATCGCTTTTGAGGCCGTCTGAAATATTCGTTCTTTAAAAATCTCATCACTAGTCAGCGTGAAGGTCGCTTGGGACGGCAACTACACCTCTATCTACACCGACCCAGACTCCTATGAGCCTTTAGCACAAGTTCGCGATTGAACAACCGAAGACAGATAAAGTCGCCAACAAACCCACTACTTCCACTGCCACCAAATCGGCATCTCAAGAGAGATGACCGACATTCATGGTAATCTCCTGTGATACGACGAATATACCGCTTGGGTTGTTGGGTGGAGATAACCTATATCATCTAACACCTAATGCAAATAATTGGATAGATCCTTTAAGATTGTACTAGATGAATATTCCAAAAAATCATGGAGTAACTCAGAAATCTCATATTATCAATGTGCATTGCCACCATATTATTTTTAAAGGATCATTTGAACACTCTCCTAGTATGAACGCAGCATTTATTCGTTCAAGAGGCATAGCAAATAAATATAATATCCCATTAAACTATGATGTTAAAAACATTAATGTTAATAGAGAATGATTGATATCAAAATTTCAATGAAAGGAAAATCAAAATGAATATTTTAAGTAATTCTATAATTCAAGATTTAATTCAGAATGTATATAAAGGAGTTACAGAGACATTTAACTATGTATTAGAGAGAAATAATTCTAATGATGTTTTTGCTTACTCATTATATATTGATGACTATTGCTCATATCTAGGTTGGGCTGCTAACACTATTTCTCACTACGAAATAGAAAGACTAAACTACCCAAAAGAAGAACATCCTTTTATTAAATGGTATTACCCTCAATTTGCAATAGGGCTTGGAGAGGTTCCTGAGAAAATAGATAGTATATTCAATAATGAGATTCAAAATATTCTTAATGATGCAAATGCATCAATAACAGAAAATAATTTTGAGCAATATCAGGCGGAAGTATATGACTCAATTATAGAAGGATTTAAAAAAGCGATAACAAGTGTAGATAAGGAAAAAACAAAAAATGCAATATTTTTTGTTTCTATTGCAGATAGTGATAATACAGAAATTATGGAAAATTATTCTGCTGAGCAATTGAATTCATATGAAAAGTTCATTACGTTCAAAAACAGATTTCAAAGCAAGTCGTAGCCCGTACGAAACCTCCAATCCCGACGTAAGTGTGCGCGGTACGCACGTAGCTTCTGTTTTTCAGACGACCTCACTATCCTCTTTAAGGTCGTCTGAAATATGGGTTCTTTAACAATCTCGTTACCAGTCAGTTACAATATGTAGTTTCTCGAGGAGCATTATAATATTATGGAAATTAAAAAAGAGTCTAACGACTATATTATTAAATTAAACAACCATGAAGCCTTAGTTTTTTTGAATGGCTTGTTAAGTTCGTTGAAAATAATGAAATTATTGATGAAGCTGAGCAAAAAATACTATATGACTTAGAATGCTTATTAGAATCCACATTAGAAGAACCTTTTATGGAGAATTATAAAGATCTAATACATATAGCTAAAAAATCTATTATCAATAATTAGCAAGCTGTAGATTGAGACGAACCTCAACAAATTGGTTAAAGCCCATATCTTTAAAAAAGACGGCAGCAAAGAGACTTGGGCCTATACCTACGACGCTTTGGACAGAAGGATAGGCAAAGGTTCTCTGAAAGATGGAGAAGTTTCAGGAATGTCATTCCCGCATGATTTAAGCGGGAGCTGCCAGAAAACCCACTACTTCCACTCCGATCAAGTCGGTATACCGCGTGAGAAAACCGACATAAACGGCAATCTGTTGTAGTACGGCGAATACACCGCATGGGGGCGTCTGAAAAAGGATAATCGAGTTTATAATGATGTGGCACTAAATCTAGATGGAACTATTCACGATAAGCATCGAAGAATCCTCCCATTCTCCAAAGATGATAGAGATTTCTTATTTTGCCAAGGATGGAAAACATAATGGAATACTTAAAACTATTAACAAAGTTAGCAAAAACTGAAAAATCATATCAGTATGATGAAATAATTAAATTACTTAAGCATCCTGTTGAATTTGAGGAAATTCCTTTGATTACTAGAACTGGAAGAGAAAAACCATTTTTGAAAATGCTATCCCCAAAACAGTTGAATTTGTTCTTTTTAAATACTGCGATATTTTACATTAATAATATAAATTTAATGGCAAAAGATATTTTGATAGATAACGATTTATCAATATGTATAACATACCCGGATATAAGTTCTGAATTACATAATCTATATAGTTTTTTTATATACCTAACATCTGTATTTATAGATCGAAATATGAAAATACATTTAAAAATTATCCAGTCTTAAATTTAGAAAATTTCTCATGGTTACATGAATATTCATCTGATTTTTAATTATAAAGACATTTTTAACATTGTTTACTCTAAATTTGATGACGGTTTTGGCCATGAAATTTTTAGAATATTTTTATTAAAAAAGGAGGATATTTAAAACAAGCGTAAATAGAATTAGCCTCCTCCTAACGCATACATTAATGTTTTATGAACTCCTAAACCCTCACTCACCCAGCTTTCAGACGACCCATGCCCAACAGGAGAAAGCCACCAACAAACCCACTACTTCCACTACGACCAAATCGGGATGCCGCGCACCAACCCTTCCGATTGCAAAATATCCTTGTCCGCACTGGCATGTAGCTACTACCAAAATGGAAGAAATCTTATTCAAAAAAGAAATAATGGGAATGGTACATTTTCTTGGAAGTCCTACAAAGATAATGTAACCGAACAACATAGGAAATAGTATCATGACAACTTTAGAAAATAAGATCTTTACTTTAAAACAGAATCATTTAATCAAAAAAATGAAAAGAAATGCATTTTTTTAAATAATTTAATTTCAGATTCTGAAAAAAATTATTCTATATCCACTCTCATGTGAAATAATAAATCGTACTTTTTATCCCCTATAGAAATATAGAATTATCAAAAAGAAAAATTTTTAGTTTATCGATAAAAAAATGAACTATTAAATTTTTTTAGCATCAGAGGAAAATGATATTGCTTATGTATACTTTTTATGGAGGAATAAATGATTCGGCTGAAACACCAATAGAATTATTCCCCTTGTTTATTATCAAAATAAAAAAATATTAGCAATTGGCTAGAATTAATAAACAAACCTAATTTTTTTATTGTTTAAAAATTCTTTAGTCATAAAATAGATAAAGTTATCGATATATCTCTACTCGGCAATGAGGAAGATGTGTTATCTATTTCTATTGGAGTGAACGCAAATAAATAAACTATTCCAGCAGAAGCACTCCTTTGCTTTGTATAACTTAAAGGTGGTTATCATGAAAGAATTATTAGAAAAAAACTAGAAAACTTACCTTCTATCTTAAATATTGAATATGAATTATTTTTTTATTGATAGATTACAAACGTTACCTATTGATGAAATTAGTAAAAAAACAAGGAAGAAATATAATGAATTTACCTTATAAACCACAAGATATTAGAAATTTTTTTGCTTATTCATATGAGTTTATTGATTGTCTTGATTTTATGAGAAACCCTTATGATATAATAGAAAATTATATAGAGTATGAAAAATTTATTATTGAAAGAATAAAAAAATATTAGAATATTAGATAATTTTTCATTTTGAATTATCTGATACTGACTCCTACGCTATACAAGCAATGTGGATACCACCTTTTTGCTATTGTTGGTATTCTAGTAAATGGATTAATTCAGTTTGAAAAATAAACAGGGAATTTATTTTTTTCAATTAATGAACAGGAACAGTGTGATTTAGATATTCAAACTGATAAACGCTGGACAATGGGTCTTGTACTGTTTCATGTAAAAAATATTAAAAGCGGAGAGTCTTTAATATTGTCTCCATTTCAATTATCTATTCCTGATTATGGACTTGAATGAAGTAGTCATAGTAGCTATCGCAAGATCGTCTGAAATAACCTTCAGACGACCTTTCCCTATACGCTTACCCTTACCCTGCTTCAACCACAACGAAAAACGGCTAACTCATCGCCCAGCACCAATGGAAGGTGCCGAGCAAGGAAGAGAACGCCCAAAAACGGTTTGCCCGAAACCGACTGGCGCGATGCGCAGTACGACATGCTATACCTCAAGGTGCGGGGTTGCCTGGTGGACAAATACAAAAATATATTAATGACTTAGAAAGGTTAATAAGACAATGAATCAGGAGCAATTTATAAAAAAGATTAATATAGTTTTAGTCGAAATTGATAAAATGATTAATAATTGTGATGAATATAGTTATACAAATAAACAGCAGTTGATTTCTATAAAAAAATGAACTATATGACATGATTAACTATCTAAAATCAGAAAGTATTTTTTTCAACAAAAAAAAGGAAAAAGAATTTTTTTATTGTCTCGGATAGTAATTGATTCTTGGCCATTTAATAATGAAGTTGGTAAACTCCTTGTAGAAATAGAAGAAGATTTCAATTCTTTGACAAGAAAAAAATATAAAAATGTCTAAGTTAAAAAAATTTTTGAATGAAACTCCTTTAGATTTTTCAAGAAAAATTTTTTTGTTTGACAAATGGGAAGTCAGTTACCTTGATTTGATGGAAGTTAATCAAGGTTCTCCCTTAGTTGGAAGTTTGTCCATTAACGGTCAAGTTATTATTCAAGAACAGGGTTTTTGGAGGGCCTTTGTTGTATTTCAATAGAAAAAAATATATTCCAGTTTTCATTAGACGATTTTTTTGGTTGTTGGATTTAGGCTTGCAATATTAAATTTAGATGATTTATCAATTGAGTATATTGGTGGTATCGAAGACTTGGTTTATCTGAAAGAGATAAAAAGGTAATAGAATTTATTTCTATACAGATATATATAAAAAGCACAGAAAAAGAATTTAACTTTATATGAACAAATATAACTCAAGGCTATGCTGTAAACAGCATAACCAAAGGACTTCCATATTAATTAAAAAAATAGTAAATTAAGTATAACAAAGCTCAAACAGATAGATACATGAGTAAGCAATTAACTAGAATTGGTGGTAAGGTTTTTTTGGAAAAATACGGATCACGTAGTAAATGTGAATAGAAACTGATTGATAACAAAAAAATTTATAAAAGGAAAAATTAAAATGAGTATTTTTAAGTAATTATATAATTCAAGATTTAATCCAGAATGTATCTAAAGGAGTTACAGAGACATTTAAATTTGTATCAGAAAGATATAATTCTAATGAAGTTTTTTTGCCTATACATTATATATTGATGACTATTGTTCATATCTGGGGTGGGCTGCTAACACTATTTCTCATTACAAAGAATTAAAGAAGAATCTGCCAGTTGAAGAACATTCTTTTGTAAAATGGTATTATTCAGAATTTGAAATAGGCTCAGGTGAAGTCCCCTGAAGAAATTGATAAAATATTTAACCAAAATATTCAAGAAATTTTTAGATAATATTCAAAAAAATTATTAGATGAAGATTTTTGAAGTTGTTCAAGCAAATGTATATGATGCTATTATCGAAGGATTTAAATTAGCATTAACTGAGATGGATAAAAAAATAAGATAAAAAAATATAATATTTTATGTTTCTCTTGCAGATAGTGATAATGCTGAAATTATGGAAAATTATTCTGCTGAGCAATTGAATTCATATGAAAAGTTCATTACGTTCAAAAACAGATTTCAAAGCAAGCCGTAGCCCGTATGAAACCTCCAATCTCGATGTAAAGTGTGCGCGGTACGCACAGGTACACAACCGGATCAACGAAGAAGACGAAAGACGCCAACAAACCCACTACTTTTACTGCGACCAAACCGGCATCCCAAGAGAGATGACCGATAAAGACGGCAACCTCTTGTGGTTCGGCGAATACACCGCATGGAAAAATCACTATAAATGTAAAAGTTATCTAACATAATGGTAATCAAAAAGGTAAATGTGTAGGAAATGACAGTGTCAGACAGGATTTTTGAAATTGCCTTAGAGAATATTGGAAATATAGAGCAAGAAAAAAGTTAAGACGTAGAGACCTAAAAGCAGGTAAGTCTTATTAGTTTAATAAGGAGGATTTATGTTAAACAAATTTGTTTTAGAGCAGTTAATTGCTTTCTTTCAAAAAAATCCAGTCGCTCAAGGAAAGCCAACAACTGATGATGAGGTCCTCAATGTAGAGAAATCACTTAATGTTAAGTTAGATGAGGATTTAAAGAATTTACAATGAGATTTGGTGGGTGTGTCGTTAGGGATGCTCAAATATATGGAATACATAATTCCGAATTTCTTGGGGAAGATACAATTATTGATTTAAATAAAGAATTTTCCGATTATCTTAAAGATGGCAAAAGTAATTTAATAATTGGCACTGATGGCTGGGGAAATCCTATTTATATTTCCCCATCTAAAACGGTAATGATTTACAATCAAGACACTGATGAATTGCTAACTCTAGCAGCTAATTTTTCAGATTATTTAGAGAAAATTCTTAAAAAACAAATTTAGTAAACTATTTAAACTCAGACCATTTCAGACGGTCTCGATACCTCTTTGAAGTAGTCTGAAAACCAGTATGCCGACCTCGAGACGGGCTGCATTACAACTTCTTCAGGTATTACGAGCCTAATGAGGGTCGGTTTGTCAATCAGGAGCCGATTGGATTGATAGGTGGGAGAATCTTTATTGGTTTGCGCTTAATGGGCAAGATTGGCTAGATCCTTTAGGTTTGGATAAATGATGTGAAAATAGCAAAGTTAAAACAGAACCAAACACAGCATTTTTTTGGTCAGGTAGAACAGATGGTATTGGTGGACAACATATTGCTGCCGATATTGCCAAATCTAATGGAGGAACAACATCAGAAATGTTAATTGAAGCTAGAAAAATTATCATGCCTACGTGGGATCAAAATTACCAAGCAAGCATTAAAGCATGGGAAGATATTTCATCAGAGTATGCAACATGCGCTTCTGGTACTGTAACAGGCGTTATTGGCAAAAGATATGCGACCAGGAAATATATGGGAAAAATAGAGAATTACCCGCTTTGAAGAACAATCCTAATATAGATCCTAAAACAAAGATTTCAACTGTTATATTTCAAAGGTAATTACTATGGATGATTTCGTAATTGAAAAAATTTCAAGAGGTATGTTAATTGTTTCTTTAAATGGACATGAAATTTCATTTGAAGGAGAAATGTTCTTTCCAAATAATGAGTTTCACTTTTCCCTATATGCGAAAACAGCAAAATTTACTAAGACCAACCAAATTTTAAGCAAGGAAGAGTTAGATAATATTTTAGAACATTTAAAAAAAGAATTTATTTTAAAAAATAGAGTATTAGACATAATTTTCTAAATTTAATTATCAACTGTAAAGTAGCCCAAGCAAGCCGTAGACCACATGAAACTTCCAATCCCGACGTAAGGTGTGCGGTATGCACACACACGGGTTCTACCTTTCAGACGAAGCGTAGCCTACATGGGTAGCAAGCGTAGCCTGCATGCCGTAGGGTGTGTGAATCAGAATCCGATTGGGTTGATAGGTGGGGCGAATCTGTATGCGTTTGCGCCTAATACAAATAAGTGGCTTGATGTCCTAGGTTTAAATAAAAATCTGCCCACACCATATTGGCCTCCCAATAGAGGCGCTTTAGGTGAAGTGAGGAGCATTACACTTCCAGTTGGCACCCTTGTTGATAGGTATGGTTATCAAGGAGGAACTTTTGTGTCTCCAGTAGGAACACCATACCCTATGAGAGCCTTCCTCCTAGTTCTAATCAAAAGCCTTATACCATATATAGGGTGCTGAAACCAATTAATAATGTAGCTGCATGTAAAGTTATGCCGTGGTTCGGAGAGATTGAATTAGGGACACAGTATGAATTGCCAAAATCTGTTAAAGCATATATAGAAGCTGGGCATCTAAAAGAGGTAAAATAGGAAAATGTTAAAAATTAATGAATTGAATTCATATCTTCAAAGTAAAGGAGTACCAGAAGATAGTTACTCAATCAATGAAGTAAATGATGAATCATTATGTATTATTGAAGAAAATAAAAAATGGCATATATTCTATTCTGAAAGAGGATTGAGAACCGAAGAATATTGTTACCAAGATGAACATTTGGCAATTCTATATTATATAAATCGGTTATCAAAAATGTTAAAATTTTCTTTTGAATGAAAAAAAGTAAACCGTCAACAAATCCGTTACTTCCACTGCGACCAAATCGGCATCCCAAGAGAGATGGCCGATAAGAACTGCAATCTGGTTTAGTTTGGGGATTATTACGGTTGGGTTGGAAAGTGGAGACAATTTATATGGTTTTGGACTGAATACGAAGGCGTGGGTGAACCCATTAGGCCTTGCTTCAAAAAAACAACTACAAAAAAATGCAACCATATAGATTTTTCGGATGTTAGCGTAAAAAGGAACTCATGTTGATATTTTTTTGTAGGAAATAAAAAAAAGTAACAGAAGCCCTTTTAACCTTAGATGATAAACGAGGATTAGTATGGAAACGTTTTGGTGATATGAAAAGTACTACTTCCAAAGAATTGAAAGCTGCTGATAAATTAATTTCTGAACTGAAAGACAACTCACAAATTATGTCATTAGCAAAAGATCATCTTAAAAAGACTCTGACTGATTTTTGAAGGTGATTTAAATGACCCAAAAAAAGTACACTAGAAGTAAGGATATAGCTAAAAGAGAAATTGAAAAAAATTTAGGAAAAATGTTAATGAGGTAATTATGGATATCACATCATTCTTAAAAAAACAGGTAGATTTAAAGATTTGTCTGTAGGTATGTCATATAGTAATTTTCAAAAAGTTGAAACAATTCAAACATTCATCTAAATGGTTATACGATGACGATAATATAGAAAGTGGTTTTTTTCTATTTTTTTGGAAGGGATTAGAAATTGGTTTTAGGGATGAAGTTATTTATTTACTATCAATAGATCCTTATTTTTAAAGGTGTAACTATTGCTAAAAAAATATAAAATTAATAGGAAATTAACTATTGAAAAGTTTGTAAAAATATTTGTTTTTGGCCGATATTAAATGGGAATTTGTATCAAGGGAAGAGTGGGAACATGAGTGTGAGATAAAAAAACAGAAGGAGGAGTTTCTATTATTTTTCACATTTGAATTAGATGGTGTAAGTATCTCTAAATTTTCAGTCTCATAAAAATAAACGTGATTAGGCCGAGCCTTCCCCGTAAGGTCCCCTTTTTTCAAATACAGAAAAAGCTAAAATCTACATCTTTCAACTATTTAGACGTTTTATATTGCTTATTAATTTATGCAAAACTAACAACAAGCGTAGGTCTGGTCTAGCAAGTCGCAGCCTACACAAAACCTTCAGTTCTGACGTAGGATATGTACGGTACGCACGTGGTTTCGCCTGTCTAAATCATATCAACGAATACGGAGAAAACAGCCAACAAACCCACTACTTCCACTACGACCGAAATCTGATTATGGTCATAATTGACATAGAAAAATTTACATTTATTATCGTTTAACTTTATTGAGGAGGTGTATGCTATGAATTTAGATGCAGTTAACCCAGAATTAGAATCAAAAAAATTAATGATTTAGTTTGCGAAACTTATAATAAATCTTTTTTTGGAACAAGAAAAAAATTACTAAAAAGAAGCATTTGAGCTAATACCCAAGCCAGTAACTCAATGGGCGCATCCAACTACAATGGTTGCGATTGCCTTATTCGACTTATATTATAAAAAAATCAGAAATATGAACAGGCTGAAGAATGGCTGATTATTGCTTTAAGTGTTGCTGATTTAGGAACAACTAATGCAGGAACATACCTATTAGGCGGTCTTTTTTATTATGATATTGAAAAATATGATGATGCTTATAAATATTTCGATATTGCTTATAATGATGCCGGGTATTATCCATTTAGCATAGAAGACAAAAAAAATATTGGCAATTTTATAAGCAACGTAAAGAAGAATTAAATCCTAAGAAAAAAATAAAAAAAGTAAGATTCGATATATTCAGACGACCTTTTTGGTACCGTACTTAACCGCTGCTACGCCTACGACCCGGATGTAGTATAACTAGAGGGAAATATACTATGAAATATCATATTGAAGATTTAAGAGACCAATTACATAACCATAACTGGATTGTTTTGAAAGAATCAGAAGGAAATGATTTAGATATATCAGAATATTGGACTATTCGTCATAGATACCAACCAAACAAAAACTTGTACTCTAGCATTTGAAGGAATGGATGACTTGGAAGTTTTACCAATCGAAAAAAAGTTATGCATGTTTTTTTATCTGAAGAGCCAGCTATATCATTATACTTTTTCTAAGAGCATTAAGTTATGGAAGAGAGATTTAAATACATTCATTTTAAATCTGAATTCTTTTATAATTTGCTGATTTTAAATCCTTCAAACTATATAAAGCTAATCAAAATCCAAATAACTGTAAATGTTTCTAGCAAGCGTAGGTTGGGTCAAGACCCAACAAAATATCAGGGTCGTCTGAAAAAAGATGAGCGGTTTACAAGAATGCGCATCAACCCTTCCGACTGCAAAATATCCTTGTCCGCACTGGCATGTAGCTACTACCAAAATGGAAGAAATCTTATTCAAAAAAGAAATAATGGGAATGGTACATTTTCTTGGAAGTCCTACAAAGATAATGTAACCGAACAACATAGGAAATAGTATCATGACAACTTTAGAAGATAAAATCTTTACTGTAAAACAGAATCATTTAGTGAAAAAAATGAAAGAGATTCATTTTTTAAATAATTTAATTTTTAGATTCTGAAAAACATTATTCCATATCCACTCTCATGTGAAATAATAAATCGTACTTTTTACCCCCTATAGAAATATAGAATTATCAAAAGAAAATTTTAGTTTATCGATAAAAAAATGAAATATTAAATTTTTTTGCACCAGAGGAAAATGATATTGCTTATGTATACTTTTTATGGAGGAATAAATGATTCGGCTGAAATGCCAATAGAATTATTCCCTTGTTTATTATCAAAATAAAAAAAATATTAGCAATTGGCTAGAATTAATAAACAAACCTAATTTTTTTATTGTTTAAAAATTATTTAGTCATAAAATAGATAAAGTTATCGATATATCTATACTCAACAATGAGGAAGATGTGTTATCTATTTCTATTGGACTGAACGCTTAACTTTAAAAAAATAAATAAACTATTCCAGCAGAAGCAATCCTTCGCTTTGTATAACTTAAAGGGGTTTACCATGAAAGAATTATTAGAAAAAAACTAGAAAACTTACCTTCTATCTTAAGTATTGAAGATGAATTATTTTTTTATTGATAGATTACAAACGTTACCTATTGATGAAATTAGAAAAAAATAAAGAAATATTTAAGAGAATTATCTCAGCTATACAAGAGTCTCACCAAGACAACGGGATATTTGAAATAACAGATGAAAATATTGAGATTTTCTTTGAATTTGTTATCTGGATTAGAAATTTAAAAAAACTATATAACCTTGATTTTGAGAAATATATAGATGGGTTAGATACAAATTTTGATGGTTCACAACAAATTTGATCCTCAAATGAAAAAAACTATACAGCAAGACGTAATGCGTAAAACTCGTGGAGGCAATAAAAAGATTTACATTAAGAGAATAAAATTCACGAGGTAATGAATTTACTGATCGTTACATTCAATACCACCCAGAGAGCCCTAGGCATTATGAGGTAGCATATTATTGGAAAGTATCTTCTGGTAAAGGTGGAACACAAAGATTTCCTTCAGATTAATACGAAAGGTTGATAATGAATATTTATGATGAAATTATCCCCATGAAGAGTTTAGGGGAATCAGATTAAAAAGACAATATTAAAAAAATTACTCCAGTATCATTAATAAATATAATTTAAATGGAAAATTAGAATTTTTTTCAAACTAATACTTATTCATGCAGATATATATTTACTGATATTCCAATTGAAATTAACGTAGATATTACTTCAGGAGAAATTTATAAAATTTCTGCATTAGAAGGATATCAAGGCAAATTCAGAACTATTAAAATAGGAATGCCTATTAATGATATCTTAAATTCTAATTTAGGTTTCTATTACGATGAATGTGAAGAAGCTTTTTTTTCAAAAATTATTGAAGGAATTGCACTGGAAGTTTCTGAAGATGACCCTCCGTTCGAAGAAGCTATCAAAATGAATATAAAATATATCTCTGTTTTTGATCCAACCGCATTTGATCAATAAATTTAATTAGGCCTTGAATATTAATTCATTCTAATTAAACAGAAATTCAAATAGTCGTCCTAGGGTGAGTTGAGACCCAATGTTCCAGTAAGGTTGTCTGAAAGGTAACGGATAGCGCATACCACCCCTTCCGCCTGCAGAACCAGTATGCCGACCGTGAGACGGGGCTGCATTACAACTTCTTCAGATACTACGAGCCTGAAGCGGGTCGGTTTGTGAATCAGGATCCGATTGGATTGTTGGGTGGAGATAATTTGTATGCTTTTGCGGCGAATGAGCAGGAGTGGGTTGATGTTTGGGGGCTTAAAAATAATTCTCAGCTGTTGGGAGAAGCAATTACTAAATCTACTCGGTGGTCTGGTCGTCAAGCGCATCATAAAATTCCTTAGAGGTGTTTAATAATTCTCCACTGTTACAACGCCTAGAAAATCAAGGATTATTTAAACTTAATGGAAAAGGTAACAGAATTATGTTACCGGAAACTCTATCTAAAGGGACTTACCCGTTCTATACATAAGGGCTATCATAGAGGATATAACCAAGTAATTATGGATATAGTAGATAATATTGATAAAAAAATTCTAAATGTGATAGAGAAAAGGCTAGAAAAATTCAATCATTACAATCTAAAATTCATAAGGAACTCAAGTCAGGAAGTATGTCTTTATATAAATCGACAACAAAACAAGATTGGATTAATTGTTTAACATAATAAGGAGTAGCATTATGAATATAATGTTAGAATTTATAAAAAATAATTTATTAGAAGTATCAGGTAATTTTCAAAACAGCCGATGGAAAATTATTCAAGATATTTCAGTAGCACAAAGATATGCATATCAGCAGTATGATTTAGAGACTGTTTGGGTGGATTCGCGTGAATCAAACTCACTAATTTTAAAGCTATCTACAGATGAAGATGACAATTTTTGGGATGAATATGCTGTTCCTGCAATTGAAAAAAAATTAAATTCCTTGAACTTAGAGGAGGGATTAAAAGATAGTTTATTTAGTGATGTAGATGCTGATTTATTTAATTGTTATTTAAATAACAAATATAAGAAAAATCATCCTTTTTGGAATATGATAGAAGATACTTATTTTAAAGGGTTTTGGCCTTGTGGATGGGAAGGTAAATATCCTGAGGGGAAGCTTGTCGTTTTTAAATTAAACTATGCTTAAATAAAAAACATGATAATTGCCATCTATATAAATCATTGAATCCAACGCAAGGTTTTCAGACGATCTTTGTTGTATTGCGTTCAACCGCCACTATACCTATAACAAAGCCGGCAACAAACCCACTACTTCCACTGCGACCGAAATCGGCATCCCGAGAGAAACGACAGATGATTAAGGCCTGCATTACAACTTCTTCAGGTATTACGAGCCTGATGTGGGTCAGTTTGTGAATCAGGATCCTATTGGGTTGTTGGGTGGGGAGAATTTGTATTGGTTTGCACCTAATACAACGAAATGGAATGATCCATTAGGACTAATGAACAAATGTGATAATTGTTCAAAAACTGGAGTAGACATAAACCTTGTGCAAAGGGAAACCAGTAACATTAGTTGCTTGTCAAACAGGAAAAGGGGACAATTTATTTGCTCAAAAATTGGCTAATGAATTAAAAGCACCTGTACGTGGTGTAACAGAAAATGTTAGTGCAGTTACAGGAGAAGTATTAAATGGAGGTAAATATGTTACATTTAAGCCATAAAATCCTTAAATTTATTTTTTTAAAGTATTTTTCTAACGTCTTATAATAACTCATACAGTAAGGATAGAGACATGAAATCTAATACCAACATTTCAATAAATGACAGTATGTATATTTCTAAAACTGAACTGGAAAAGTTAAAAATTGATGCTTCCTCTGGCAATAGTCAAGCAGCATCAAAATTAGCTAATTATTTTTGCTTTTTTTATGAATTTAACAATAATAAATATATATTTTGGTTAATTCGATCAGCCGAATTAGGTAATACTCAAGCACAATATGATTTGGCCTATATATTCTTTGATCATTACCAAGACAGTAAAGACAAAAACAAATTAGACGAAGCGGAAAAATGGGCTCTACTTGCTCAAAAAAATGGGATGTCTATTACTAACCTACTCACTGATATACATCGAGAGATTGATATTGCTAAAGGAGGATTAAGAAACTAAAGCTCTAATAAAACGATTAAGAAAAGAAACCAAGAAATTTCTTAGAAAATTGAAAAAAGCAGGTAAGAAACGCCCTTAAATTTTTAGGAGAATTTAAATGAACAAAAATGGATACGTTAATTTTAACTTTTTAGATAGTAAACCCAATATAAATAGTATATTAGTTGGGTTAGATTTAGACTACTCAAATAAAGTGATAGCCCCAGATGGTCATGAGTTAGCATTGATTTCTTTTATGCCAATTGAAAATTTATTGACTATTGCACCTCAATTTAAAACAGATTTTCAGGATAAGGAGTATAAAGATAAAGTAATTTACGTTTTTTTCTTATTATTATAAAGAAGATTATTTTTCTTGACTACATTACTGAAATTGACGATGCTATTCAAGGATATACGAAAGTTATCATCGGAGATAAAAATCAGTTCAAGTTTAACCTAGATAAATTTTATCCAATTAATCCTATTGAGAATTCAGATGAAATGAGTTTTTTAGGAGGACAACCTGAATATTTACAACAAGAGAATGATGATTTTTCTAGAAAAAAATACATTTTCATAGGTCAAATCTTAGGAATGGACCTACCTGAAAAAGTAAATGAAAATTTTTTTATCTAACTGAGAACATAGGATATTTTTTTATAGAGCGAGATCTATCTGGTGGATTATTCTTCGTACAAACGACTTAAACAAAACTAAAAAGGATTGAATTATGAATGAAAGTATTGAAACAGTATTAAATAGTTTCCTGATGGAAATGTATAAATGGGAAGACAATGCTAATAAGCATATTGATGCAGGCACAGATATTCCTGATGAGATATTGAAACAAACACTAAAGGAAATATACGATAAATACCTAACAGATAAACCAAGAAAAATGGGAAAGTTAGAATGTATGACTGTCAACTACCCTCCAACATTCAATCCAAATAACGAGAAAATCATTGAAATAGAAGAAAAAGGTAGCTCTATAACTGTAAAAAGTGATGTGCTTTACGCTGGAATGGAATCACAAAGACTTTATAAATTCAAAAAACAGGCAGGTCTCTGGAAATTAGATAATGTAAAAGAATTTGATAGTTATGATGGGAAATGGCATTCTATACATATCTAAATTCAAGTAATTAGCAAACTGTAGCCAGCATGAAACCTCCAATCCCGACGTAAAGTGTGTGCGGTACGCGCAAATCCTTGGAACAGGTACACAACTGGACCAACGAAGACGGAGAAATCGACCAACAAACCCACTACTTCCACTTCGACCAAATCGGCATCCCAAGAAAGATGACCGATGGAGAAGGCAATCTCTTGTAGTTCTTCCACTATACGGGCTGAGGTCGTCTGAAAGAAGAAACAAGAGTAACGGATAGCGTACACCAGCCCTTCCCAATGAAAGAAAAGCATAGAATCTGTTGATGATTTTGTACAAAATCCAAAAAATAAACTCAAATTGAAAGATGTTGCTGAAGCAACTGTCCAAAATTTTCCAAATAACACGAGAGATTTCTCTACTACTTTAAAAGCATTAGGAGGATAAGATGGCAGCTAAAATTTTTAAAATAAGAGATTTTTTTAAAAACGGTACTTTTTTAAAGGATTTCTCAACCGAAAATAGATCATGCTTCCTAAAAGAGAACTGTAATGAGTCATTCGGAAAGGATATAGTGATGTATTACTTTTATTTTAAGGGATATGATATATCTTTTATATACGATGAAAGTAAAGGAATACTTAAGGGAGAGCAAATAGAAATCTCTAACCATAAAAAAAATTAAGAGTAAAAGTATATCTTCTATATTGACATTTGAAAATTTGCAATTAAGCAAATTAAATGGGGATATACATTCTATATATCAAAATGATGATGAGCTTGTCGTTTTTCTTCAAAATGGATTAAATCTCTACTACAACAAATTTAATAAGAAAATATTTCTACTTACAAAAATAATTAGTCCAGATGAAAATTCTAGAAAGTTAGTAAAATCTACAATGAATCTATGTTCTAAATATTAAACGTTATAAGGTAAGCGTAACAAACCCACTACTTCCACTTCGACCAAATCGGCATCCCAAGAGAGATGATCGATGGAGAAGGCAATCTTCTGTGGTACGGCGAATACACCGCTTGGGGTCGTCTGAAAAAGGATGAACGCGTTTATCGGAACGCGCACCAGCCGTTCAGACTGCAAAACCAGTATTATGATGAAGAGACCGGACTGCATTACAACTTGATGCGCTATTATGAACCTGAGGCCGGTAGGTTTGTGAATCAGGATCCGATTGGGTTGTGGGGTGGTAGTAACCTTTATCGGTTTGCACCTAATGCGCCAGGATGGACTGATCCCTCTAGTTTTATAGCTATGGCATTAGTTTTCTTACCAGAAATAGATGCTGTTTTAACTGCTTTAGGGCAAGCTGCACTAACAGCAATTGGTATTGGAGCAGTTTTAAGTCTAAGTGGTGATACTTCAAAAGAGAAAAGTCAGGCTAAAGCACAGTCAAGGGTAGCGGTAAAGGCAGGCTCTTGTCATGGAAACTGTAAAAGTTCAAAAAAGCCTCAGCACGGATATAAAATTTACGATAAAAGAACGGGACAAATAATGGAATATGGTATCAGCGGAGCAACTAGAACAAAGGCAGATTCCTTTAAAACAGAAAATAATTCGCCGAGGATCCGAAGCAAATTGAGGGTTAAGTATGGTGGCGATCCTAATTATGCAGGCTCGGTAATGATTGATGGACTGCTAAATAGAGAAGCAGCTTTAGCGTGGAAAGAGGCACAGGTACGATTACATAAACTAAAATATGGCTCCCAGCCTCCAAGGCAAAAACGACCTATAGTTGATTAGGAGAAATTTATGATTAAAGTTATAGACTTACAAAGTGAATATAATATAAATCCAATATTTGCGGATTTTAGTAGACAAGCCTACGCCATTCCAACGCTATATGCTAAATCTCTGCCTAAATTTGAATCAAAACAGATTCATACCTGTTTGATTGTTTTGTATCCTCATGATGATTTCCCAGAAAAACCGAATATAAAAGGATTTGCAGATTTCTATCTGTATTTTAATTTTGATAAATATTTTGTGTCTTCTGATGCTGAGAAAAAAATGATGCAATTAGAAGCAGTCCATCAAGGAATGTTGGGAATTGCAGTCGAACAGGGGTGGAATACAGAACCATTTGAAATAGCATATCAAGCATGCTTAGATGCTAATCTCATCTTAAGTACTCAAATTAAAAAACGCAAAATGAGTCCGAATAGAAAACAGTATTTGTCCATATTTGCATATTGTGATCTCTATCATTTTAAAATTAATTGGGTAGTATCTGATAAGAAAGGGGCAATCCTTCACGAAGGATCTCTATTTTCAGAAGAACCTTCTTTCTTGGCTATGGGCTATCGGTTGAATTTCCGTTGGATAGATGACGAACATTTTATTGTTGAGTCCAATTACAAAGGATTGATTTCAGATACTTGGGAAGTTGATATTTCGAATGGTGCAGTCCTAGCAACTTGCTGGTTTTAGCCTGTGTGAAACTTCCAATTTTGACGTGGCGTGTGTAGCAAGCCGTAGCCCGCACAAAACCTCCAATCCTGACATAGGGCATGTGCAGTACGCACGAATCCTTGGCACAAGTACGCAACTGGATCAACTAATACGGAGAAAGCGGCCGACAAACCCACTACTTCCACTGCGACCAAATCGGTATCCCAAGAGAGATGACCGACAAGGACGGCAATTTGTTGTGGTTCGGCAACTACACCGGCTGGGGCCGTCTGAAAGAGGAAACCAAGGTAACGGATAGCGCACATCAACCCTTCCGCCTGCAGAACCAGTATTGCGACCGTGAGACGGGGCTGCATTACAACTTCTTCAGGTATTACGAACCTGATGCGAGTCGGTTTGTGAATCAGGACTCGATTGGGTTAAACGGTGGAGAAAATCTGTACAGGTTTGCACCGAATATACAAATTTGGCCTCAAATAAGGTATTTACCTGTAGGGGTCTCCTATAAAAATACGTATTCTGTAGAATAGTAATCACATTTATGATTGGAAATTGTTATGAACTTATCTCAAATAATTAAACATTATAGAAATTGTTTGTCTGACTTACCTGATGCTCCTTTATACGGAAATATTCCTCAAGGTGCGGATAGAATAAGTGAACAACTAGAGCAATTTTTGGCACCTGAACATAAACAATTTTTATTATTATGTAATGGAGGTTCTTTTGGAGATATAGAATTATGGAGTACAGAAGAGATATTGGATAGACAATATAGAGTACCAAAAAAATTTACAAGACTATACTTATGAAATAGGACAAGTTTTATATGAACCAATTTTTTTAAATAGGCTCAATGTTCAAGTAACATTTAATGTTGATAGTAGAAAAAGTATTCTTTTCTCTTCATTTATTGAGGAATATATATTTGGAAGTAGATATAAATATATATTTGATGGTGCTGATATAGATGATATGTGGTACTCCTTTCTACAAGATAACCCTATTTAGAATCTAAATTACGTAAGGACGACCTCACTATCTTCTTTGAGGTCGTTGAAAAAGGATAAAAGGGTTTACAAGGACACGCATCAGCCGTTCCGACTTCAAAACCAATACTTTGATAAAGAACCGGGTTGCATTACAACTTCTTCAGGTATTACGAGCCTGATGCGGGTCGGTTTGTGGATCAGGAAAAGATTATGCTATGGATAAAGCAACAGGATGTTGTAAAGGACATGATGATCCACAAGGGACAGGACATGGAAAGTACCCGAATATAAATATTAGACATCTGGATGGAAAAAAAGTGCGTATTGATGTTATAGGAGAATAGATATGTTAAATTTATCTAACTTACAAACAAAAGGATATGATGAACTTATTGAAATTAATGGAGAAGTTGTTTATCAAGTGTTTGCTATTAAGAAAAGTAATGGAATTTATATTACATATTACTATACAGTACCCAAAAATAAATTGGATCAGGCTGAAGATTATGAGATAGAAGAATTCAATGAATTTAATGAATTTGAATTAGCTATAAGACATATTCAATCAAAAGGTGCAAAACTATCAAGATTTAATGTATTTAAAGGTAACAAGCCTCTTTAAGACCATTTTTAGACCGTAGGTTGGATCGAGACCCCCAAAAAACATCAATGTCGTCTGAAATCAATTCTCAGATGACCTTCCCTATAATTTTTATCCAAAAAATACTGACCGAGGTATGTCCGGGAAAATGTCGGTCAGCCATCAGTAATGATAACGGGGCGCGCTACTGCTTTACTTACGACGTCCTCGACCGATTGATTGCTGAAAGCGATTTTGACCATAAGTTCACCAGCCACCGCTTACTACGACCACTTCGGCAACCTCATCCACCGCGAACTGGCAGACGGCGAAGTGCAGAACTATTTTAACTTCTAAAGGCAAAGTTGTTAATGTAAATGGAAGAAACATAACATTTATTTTATTGAGGTATAAAAAATGAAGAAAAAAATATTAAATAGCTTCTGCTCATATTTGGAAGCTAACCATATTTCATTTAAAAAACACGATTGTATTATTTCACTTTTTTTTAATGACATTTTTTTTGGAAAAATTAATTTCCAATTTAAAAAAGGTAAGCATGTAAAAATTGGGGCATTATGCTCATTTTTCTATCGTTTCTTATATAAATGAGAAAAAAATATTCTAGACCAAAAATTTATAGAATTAAGTACAACTATCCCAAAATTTTATCCTGAAATAAACGATATTTTTTTGATGAGAATGACACACCAAGTAATTTTTAAAGTACATGGTTCAGAACTTGGAAAAATTTGATTCTATTTTTTTAAAGATTTTTGGCATTATCTCTTTATATCCAGAAACATCCGAAAATGAAATAAATGAGATAATTATTGCCATATTCGATAATTATGTATTACCAATGAAAAAAATTATTATTTTGGAAGTAATTTAGCAATAGAGGATATTTTTAAAAAAATCCTTCCTCATATAAATACCCACTATCTACAATTATACTAATAAGTCATTTACACAACTTGGAAATTAATAATTTCTTAAACATAAAAAATCCAAAAAAATTCTCTGACTCAAAGAATATATCTAAAATTTTAGATTTATTATTCGCACATAAAAAAAATATTGAGATCCGCAACCGCAATGATAACAATAGTAAAAATGGCCAACAAATAGAACTAGATTAAGTTAGCAAGCCCTAGTCCGTATGAAACCTCCAATCCCGACATAAGGTGTGTGCGGTACGCGCAAATCCTTGGCACAGGTACACAACTGGATCAACGAAGAAGGCGAAAACCGACAACACCCCCACTACTTCCACTGCGACCAAATCGGCATCCCGCGTGAGATGACCGATAAGGACGGCAATTTACTGTGGTTTAGCAACTACACCGGCTGGGGTCGTCTGAAAGAAGAAACCAAGGTAACGGATATCGCTTATCAGCCCTTCCGCCTGCAAAACCAATATGCCGACCGTGAAACGGGGCTGCATTACAACTTCTTTAGGTATTACGAACCTGATGCGGGTCGGTTTGTGAATCAGGATCAAATTGGGTTACTTGGAGATGAGAATTTATCTATTCTAGCCCAATGTGCAGGAATGGATCGACCCTAAAGGCTTGGCAGTTTTTGCAATACCTCTTAATTGATTGCGTTAGGTAAAGCTGCCCTTGTAACTTTAGGTATAGGTATTATTTATGAAAAAGGGAAAAAAGCTCTTGATACAGTAATGGTGGCAGCAAATGAAAATTAAGTCGATACTGGGGTTGCTAATCAAGTTTATGAAAAAATAAATGAGTATTTTCAAAGTACATGAAAAAAACAGATAAATGTGACAAATTAAAAGCAAGAAATGATAATTTCCAAAGAGGAAAAATAAAACGTAAACCTACAAAAGTTTCTATGCTTGCAGTCCGGTTACATAAACTATTAAGAAGGAAATAATATGTTTTTTAAAAAACTACCAAATAGACAAAATTTTAAATATTTCTCCATAACTCTTTTAGTACGAAATGACATTCATAGTTATTTAAATATAAGCAATTGGTTTCAGGAGAATATAATTTTAATTAATGAATTATATCTAAATAAATTTAATTTAAGACTAGATGATATTGATATAAATTTTTGGAAAATATCATTTTAGTTCAATAGAAAATGCTTTAAATAAAATTAAACAACAAAATTTATCATTCTTTTCAAGCACAAACGAAAAAAATAGATAGGGTTTTTAATTATATACGATAATCCCTTTTTGAATCAGGAAGAGTTAAATTACAATAATACATATGAAGCAAGATTTGTAATTATGTGTCCATATGAATATAAGGAGGTATTATTGGATTTCATTACTAAAAAAATATTGATCTTGATAACTGGGATTATGGTTATGGCATGAGTCTACTAGAAAGCCAAACGCTTGAAGGCTCTCAGATTAAATCTACAATATTTTCAAGCAGAAATATACCATTACTCTCAGAAAAAATATGGAATGAAATGCTTTTGACAAAGGATTCATTAGCTGAAAAAGGGTTCATTAAAGATATTTACGAATTTAATATTCTAAATCATAAGCAAGCTGAAAATATTAATTTAAAAAGTTTTTTTAAAAAGAGGGATTGGAAGTTATTCTATACAAAATGAAAAAAATATTTGGAAATTAAATTTTACTGAAATTAATTTAGTAAAACGTTTAATTAGTACAAACCCCTTCCTGCTTTCAATGACAAAAAGATAAATCATGACAATAAGCTTGGAAATTTCGCCATTCTCAGCATTCGAAAGATAGGAGTAACAGGAAAAATAATATGGCAAATAACAGAATTTCAAGTTTTGACGCTTTTTTAGAATGTAAAGATCTATCAATCAATGACTTGTTGGAGAAAATACTACATTCTAATACTATTATTCAATATGAAGCAGCAAAAAGACTACAATTTTTTTCAGTATAAAGAGATTATTGATATAGTCAGAAATATTCTCTTAACAAATCGATATAGTAAACATAGAGAAATTGCAATTTTTATTTTGGGACAAATACAAGAAAAACTTAGCACCACGGAATTGAAAGAGATTTTCTCCATATTAATTCACTCTATTCAAAAATGATAAAAAGTATTAAAGTAAAATCATCTGCAATATCTTCCTTAGGACATCTATTTAGAAAAATATAATCTAGGAGAAGAAGAATTTCGTACTGTGGAAAATAATATTAGTTCTATTTGGAATATGAATAGATATTCTATAATTATTTCTATTGCATTTAGTTCCGCATATTTCCCAAAAAAAGAACTTATATAAAAGAATATCTAATAAAAAAAATTTAAACAGCAAACATCACAAAAATTATCTCATGGATATTATATGGATTGAAAGAAAAAAACAATATAAATCAGAATCAATTGAAAATTTACTAATACATAAACTAAGCCAATTTAGTGAAAAAAATCCTATATTTACAATGAAATTATTGCATTTTTTTAATTTCAATTAATTCTAAAAAAAGTTATCCCTTATGTTAAAAAAAGACACTATTCACTCAAAGTAAAATTGATGATGAAATTTATACTGAACTTAAAAATAATCTGTCGGATGAATTTGCGGAATTGAGAAAAAAATTATTAGAAAAATTTAAATAGTTTCTTGACGTCCGCCTTAACCGCAAGCCTGCCTTCGTCTTCAAAGTCAGTAAGACTACTCGCACAACCGTCAACAAACCCGTTACTTCCACTGCGACCAAATCGGTATCCCGCGAGAGATGACAGACAAAGACGGTAATTTACTGTGGTTCGGCAACTATACCGGCTGGGGTCGCCTGAAAGAAGAAACCAAGGTAACGGAAAACGCATACCAACCCTTCCGCCTGCAAAACCAGTATGCCGACTGTAAGACGAGCTGCACTACAACTTCTTCAGGTATTATGAACCTGTCTGCGGAAGATTTATCAATCAGGATCCGATTGGGTTGTTTTGTGGGGAGTATCTGTATCAATTTGCTTCTAGCTCTCAAATGTGGATTGATCCACTTGGATTGAATCAATTCAATCGAATCACGGGACAGACTGTACAACGTGCAACTGACCTATCGACTCTCCGCCCAGGAATGCAAGGATTGAAAGATGCACTAACGGCTCTTCAGAAAGAAAGAAAGAAAGAAAGAAAGAAAGAAAGAAAGAAAGAAAGAAAGAAAGGAAGGAAGGAAGGAAGGAAGGAGGATTAATTTATGAAAGAATTCTGTTATGAAAATTTTTTGGATGAAAAACAATCTAAAAGAATCGTACGACGTTTAATATATACTTTTTTTAAAGGCAACATTAGAAAAAAGAAAATAATGGTAAATGGAAATCTAAAAGATAAAACCTACTTTATATTCAAAAGACCTTTTCATCTAGGAGAAGGCAACCTATGCACACCAATCAAAATATGTGATTTATTTCCTGTAGATGAACTATATATACTTCGACACTATAATTATAAAAGATCAAACAACTCCTGTATTTTTTTAGCACCAAGCTCACAAATTTTAAGTGATTTAGAAGATCTAGACTCTCTATGTTTCTATGAGTATTCTTATATTTTTTTGACAAAAATTTTTTTCACAATGTTTCTTTATAACGGATTCTACTACCTTGGAAAATGGAAAAAAATCGTACCAATTCTGCAAATATTTGAACCTATTTAGTAGGGAGCATAGAGAGGTTGCATTATGAATACCAAAAATCATAGATATAAATTTATTAAAAATTTAAAACAAAACAAAAATTTTTTTAAATATATTAAATCAAGAACTTAATTTTTCCAAGCTATTTTTGGATCAAATCTAGATGCTTTAGACGAATGCATGAGAGATTTGAGTTGGATTCAAGAGAAAGAAATTATTTTTGAATTTTTAATAATATTAATAAACTAAAGGATAGAAATAGTGAGTTATATCATTTTAATACATGATGCATTATCTTTCTACAAACAATACTGGGAAGAAAATAATCATGAAAAAATAGTTACAATAAATTTCTAACCTACATGGTTGTCTGAAATGATTTGATGGAAAGCGGTAAAGGCAAAACCAAAGTAGCGGCGGGCTATGCCCAAACCGCCGTGAAAACCCACTACTTCCACTGCGACCAAATCGGCATCCAAAGAGAGATGAGACTCCGACAGAATGGGGAATAATTCATTCATCCCAAAAAGAAGCTCTTATTGTTCCTGCATTGCCTGATATAACATAAATTCTATATTTTTATTGGAGAAATTAATTATGAAAAAAACAAGAAATTATTTTAAGTATGCAAAGGGCTTTTCTTGGGGCAATTTGTAACAAAGTCAGACTTATTGCATTTGATATGACCGAAGAAACATTTGCTCTTTATGTATATATTGATTCACCACTGACAGATAATGAGTATGAAGCAATAGATAGTGCAGTTACAGATGTATTGGCTGACTTTCCAAATTTTTCTATATGAAAAAAATATATTATTGAAAAATAATGATAATATTCTTTCATTAAATATATATAAAGGATGTTTTTTTATGCGATTTGAAAACCAATTTGATTAAATAACACGTTGTAAAAAAACAGCTTCTTTGGGAACTCCATTTTTCACGAAAATGCCACTGCGTCAGATGCAGATTTGTTAATTAAGGAAAGTGTTCCTGCAAATGTTGCCATACCTTAAAATGTAGAAAGTAAGACATGAAAAACAATCTAATTTTATTGATTAAAAAAATCAAATGTCAGATAAACAAAAAAATGAAAATGCTTTACATTTAAATAC
This sequence comes from uncultured Streptococcus sp., assembly GCA_916439135.1. GTDB lineage: Bacteria > Bacillota > Bacilli > Lactobacillales > Streptococcaceae > Streptococcus. Next base: position 303,605 of record CAKAHR010000001.1, read on the forward strand.
ACTTTTTACTAAGCTCGATAGAAAAATCCTAGTATAGATAATGATTGTTTCATAGAATTATTTAGCTATTATTCTAACATATCCCAAGGAGAAGTAAGTGAACTATTTAATTTACTACAATCTTTAACCAAAAATGAAATTAATATAATTTATGATTTTTTTAGAATATATCTCCAAATTTGTCAAAGACTTAGGACTATATTGTGAATTTGAAAAATTTCTTATGGAGGTAAAAATATATACAAGAAAGAAATTATATAGAGGAAAAAAATTGAGTCTACTTTTTCCAGTTTTTCAAAGTTGATAAAAAAATAACATCATAAATTTTTGATGATAGTGATAACTCTTATATATATTCTATGATGCAACTATCTACTAAAACTTGGATTGAGATAACATACGATGATTTTCTCTCAATACTTGAATCACTAGAGTGGCAAGCTTTTTACTAATAAGGCTTTATTATATTTTACTCCTTGCTGTTTAAAATATATTTTTTCTAATTTATCTAAATTTTATTTATATGGTTACGTTGTTGACTTTTTATATATTGCCCTAAGAAACCAAAGTACGATATTTAACACTAGTCAAATCAACTTAATTATTGATTTTTTAGAATTAATCCAAAATTTTAACCAGGAAATTAGTGTTGAAACACAAAAAAAAATAACAAGTACGATTCAACTTTATTTATAACTTCCCAGCTGTAAAGGGCATACTTTCCCCACCGCCACCAATCCTGGAGCTAAAACTTGAAATTTTGTAGGAGAACACCAACCTAATACTGGCTTGCTACGAGGAAATGAGTCTCAAGATCTGTATCCTCAATGTTTAAAATGTAGTCAAATACAAGGAGGGGTAGTGGGGAAAATTAAGCGGCAAGCTAAAAAGCTAGGTATCCATCCTAGAGGTCACTACTTATCTTTATTAAAAAAGCACAAGAAGAAGCAGCAAACTCTGAAGCTCCAAGTGTATGTTGATTGCTGCCTTTTAATATCAACTATAGTTTTTTCTTGAAGTAACTTTAGTTAGCTAAAATTTAGATTTTTTATACAGAAAGGTTTTGCAATGAATTTTTTTAAAACACATAATATTGACACTTATGGTGGTCCATTAGTTATGTTACCAAAATCGGATGCCAATATATGGCAGGGCTGTGTAGATTTAAAACCAGAAGAGCATTATTCTTTAGCTTGCTCTCAGCATAACTATTTATCTGTTTTAGCTGTAGAAGGTGTACAAACTATTATTTTAGGAGACGAACCTTTACCAACTTTTGCAGTACACAAACTAGACACTAGTGAGATTTTTATATTCAGAGCTTATTGGATTAATGATGAATCACACATTGATACTCATATAAAAAATATAGTGGATGGTCATCATAAATATCAGCCATTAGAAGAAACATCAATTTTCATTAATGATGTTGAATGGGTTATATTTGATAGTGCTTTTACTTTTAAAGATAAAGAAGATAGTATAGAAGTAAAATTTACTCATAAAAATTGCTTGTATAAAATCCAAACGTATTTGTACGAAGCATATGATATTTCTTTTTTAATTCATTCATTTAAATACTATAACGAACTATAGCCTAAAACACTCATTTTATAGATAAGGTGTAGTGCTGATTGTATGCGTTTCACCTTTTTAGCAAACTGCAGCCTGTATAATATGCCGGTTTAATATGTATGGTACGTTCCAGCAGCACGCACGCGTTTTTATATATTATTATTTCAGCATAGACTCTCCATGGCATTCAAAAAAATCGCCCGTAAAAGCAGTGACTTCAAGGTCGTCTTTACCGTACCCGATTTCTGTTGGTCGCCACCAAACTCTATATCGTTCGTGCCGGCGGTATGTTCTTTATGAACAGCAAGTTCAGTAAAAGACTCCCCCGTCCAATCAGACCAAGACCTGATTAGGTTGCTAGGGGGCTTCAACCTATATCAACTTGCATCGAATACGCATTGAACATTTTACAAAAATAAGAGAAACACAAGCTTCAAATGATAAAATTCTTAAAGCGGATTTAGAGATTTATTTAAAAACAACCTGGTTTTAAAAAAATTGTATTCAGCCTACTTTTTAAAGTAAAAATATTCTTGTATACGATGATAATGATAAAATAGGTTTAGAGTTATTTATAAATCGAGTGAATTCAAAAGGAATGGTTGACATATCTGACTCAAGAGGATTTTCTTTTTTCAAAGGCAAAGAAATAAATATTTGCCATGAAACTATTCGTTATTTGGAAGAATAAATGTATGATTCTATAAAGAATATTACTAAAGTTTAACTGAAGCAAGTGCGAATTGTTACATCAAGATCCTACAGTAGGTAGCAAGGTTATTTAAGGTAATTAAAATGAAAAAGCTTTTTTTAAATCTAGAAGTAATTGATGGTTATCCTCCAGTATCTATGGAAAGCATTTGGGCAGAAGTGACTGAGGAAGGCTATTTTAAAATAAATAATATTCCTTTTTATAGCAAAGAAATCTCTTTTGGTGATATTGTTAGCGGAATACAAACGGAAGAAAATTACTTATTATATGATAAAACCATCATTCATAGTCAAAAATAGTACATTGCGGATTGTTTTCTTTAATGAAAATCAGAAATTTAAAGATAAAATATTAACGAAACTAAAAGATCTTGGATGTGAGTTTGAAGCATTTAATGTCAATTTCTATTCAATAAACATACCCATTCAAGTAGATATAGAAGAAATCTATATTTTCTTAGATGAGTTTGTGGAAACTGACGACTTAGATTATGATACAGGGTATTTGGCACAATAATTTGTACAAGCTATAACTTGCGAAATATCGTAATATTTAGAAAATTCTAGCATTGTTTACGTAGTAGGAATTTTAAGACTATGTGATGGACAAGGAAGATTAATTATTAAAAAAACATTAACTTTAATAAGTTATTTTTCTGTTGCGATGAGTGTATGAGTTGCTGGGAAATGAAAATGTCTGGTTGGGTACTCCTGCTTTGTTAGCTAAGAAAATTAATAAATTAAATGGTAAATAAATTATGAAATCAATTTTAAGTTCAATTTTATCTCTAATAGTACCTCCTTCTTCTAAATTACCTTATGTTTCACATTACTCTTATGATTTTTCAACATGGCTGGTTAAATATAGTTGTATCAGAATATAATAGTCAAAAAAACTTGCGGAGATATAGGGATAAGTAAAAATGAGTTACAATATAAGCTTTTTTGTGGGAAAGAAAATGAAAAAGGAATGATCCCGTTAAGTAAAATAAAATTCAGATATGAGAAAGATATTTTTTCTGCTCAAAGTATTATAAGTGGAAAAATAATTTTTTCAGTTAAATGTACGCAAGAGCAATACAGATATATAGAAAAGTATCTTAAGAAATAAAACGGAAAAAAGACAATTAAATTCTGTACAAATATAGAATTTGTAATAATCTGAAGCAAGCCGTAGCCAGTATGAAACCTTCAGTCCTGACGTGGGGCGTGTACGGTGCGCGCGAACCCTTGGCACAGGTACATAACCGGACCGACAAAGACAGAGAAAACCGCCAACAACCCCACTACTTCCACTACGACCAAATCGGCATCCCAAGAGTTACCCGATAAAGACGGCATCCTCTTGTGGTACGGCGAATACACCGCATGGAAAAATCACTATAAATGTAAAAGTTATCTAACATAATGGAGATAAATATGCCCTTCCTGAAAATTCCCTATAGAGATTATCCTAAAGAAGGATTGTTCAAAAACCTTTATCGAGAAAATATCTATAAAATAGAGGAATTTAAAGATGAATTTAAGTATTACGAATATACCCCAATAGAGAAAATTATCATTGATGAACATAATTTAGTGCCATTCATCTTTTTTTCACCAGAAGGAATAAATTATTTAATGCCTAAAATTTTTGATAGCATCAGCAATGGCATTAGAAATGATGATATTCCAGTAAATATAGAAGAATTTATTATAAATATACCTACCGCAGAAAAACATTATTCATGCTTTTAAATCTCTTAAAAAAAGATGAGCTGATAATTCTTAAAAAAATATTTAGAAAAAAATATTATTTGGGAGCTCATCAAATTTGATACAGCAAATAGGTGAACATTATTTATTTAGAAGTATTGAATATCTCGAAAAGTTAATAAGTAATTCCTAAATCTACTTATTATTTTGTTAATCGAATACATGAGCCTAGGTTTCTAGAATCGGCAATGGATAATATTGAGTTAAATACAAATTTAACTAGATATGGAATCTATATAGGCTTGTTAAGAAGAGGATGGGAAAAATCATCTGCTCGTGCTTATGCAACCAAACTTGCTTCAAATTTAAGAGCTTCAGCAATAAATTTTGCTAGAAAAAACAACTTATAAGTTTAATACAAGAAAGGAATTAAAAATGACTAAAAGCTATTCAAGAAAAAGTTATTTTTGAACGAGATTAAGGAGATTAGCCTTAATCGAATAGGAGGAAATATTCCTAAATATTTTGATGATAAACAAGATTGTATTTCAGAAATGATGTTTTATGGATGTTTTGAACATCCATTAAAAACTAATTTTATATTATCTATTTTCTTGCCTAAAAATCATGATATTATGCTTGATAATAATATCTATCCTAATTGTGCAATAAAAGTTTTTACTCATCCAAAAATCTGAGGAAAGTAAAATTACTTCATTTACAAATATGGACTTAAATAGGATTTATTTTTGAACCGTATAGAAAAAGCAAATAGTGATGATTTATCAGGTTTAGTAACAGTAGGAGGAGAATTGCAACTAATTCAAGAAGAAGATTATTTTTTTATAAAAAAATCTAGAAGAAGATGGATATTTGTACTTGATGAGTATAGACGAAGATTATTACCCAGATAATCTTCTTAATGGTAATTACCCGTTTGATTATGGAAAAATTATATATATATTATAAAGAAAAAAAGATAAGAAGGGTAATATTGATGTAATAGCTGGATTTTGGCAATATTCTTAATTGATCAATAATATAATTTTTATCAGTAACAAGCAGTAGTCATTATATAACTTTCAATCCCGACGTAGGGTGTGCGCAGTACTGCATTACCTACACAAGCACAATCGATTTTTAAATTTTGGTATTAAGGAAAGAATGATGAACAAAATCCGTCTCTTTACTATATTAGTATTTCTTTGTTTTACTTCAGCTTTTGCAAAAGAAATTTAGACAAAAAGGAGAGCAATATGTTAGTCAGTTCAAAAAATATGGCGCTTGACCTTGCTGAAATATACATAAAAAACGTATATGGAAATACCGTTTCAATAAATCAAAAACCATACCGTATTATTGAAGAGAAAGATGTCTGGATTATTAATGGAGCCCCTCCAAAAGCACTAGGTGGTAATTTCCATATAGTTATTTCTAAAAAAGATGGGAGAATAGAAAAAATAACCCATTCAAAATAGCAAGCCGTAGCCCGTACGATACCTCCAATCCTGAAGTAGGGCATGTGTGGTACGCACGAACCCTTGGCACAGGTACACAACTGGACCAACGAAGAGGACCATTAATCCAAACATCTCAAATACAAGCCATATTCAATAAAGTTGGTCAATTAGTTTCAATTCGGGGGAAATTTAAATGAATAAAAAGTATAAAGTCAGTCCTGAATATATCAGACTTTTTCTTGGACTATTACACGAAGGTATAGATAGCAAACTTGAAGACTTATCAGGTCTGAATTTGGTTAATCGAGATAGCGTAAAGAGATTAGTCAAAGAATATCTGTACCCCGAGTATCAAAATTTTACAATATCAACCCAATTCAGAATTAAAGAAAGTTTGAGATTTGGATTAAATTTCTGGACAGAAGAACGACTACATGATCAATTTCCTAGTACCGACGCAGCCTTTGAAATACCTCAACAAATGACCGCAAAAGAACTTTATAAGCAAATTTGGGATGATATGTTTAATAATGAAGATATCACTATTTCTGATATAACAAAATACCAGGAATCGAACTAAAATTAGTAAGCTGTAGTCTGCACAAAACCTCCAATCCCGACGTAGGGTATGAGCGGACCGCACGCACTCGGTTTCGCCAGTCTAAACCACATCAGCGAAGACGACGAAAACCGCCAACAAACCCACTACTTCCACTGCGGCCAAATCGGCATCCTAAGAGAGATAACCGATAAGGACGGCAATTTGTTGTAGTTCGGCAACTACACCGGCTGGGAAAATCACTACAAATGTAAAAGTTAACTAACATAAAGGTAATCAAAAAGGTAAAGTGTAGGAAATGACAGTGTCAGACATGATTTTGATATTGCCGTAGAGAATATTGGAATATAGAGCCAGAAAAGAGTTAAGACGTAGAGACCTAAAAGCAGGTAAGTCTTATTAGTTTAATAAGGAGTATTTATGTTAAACAAATTTGTTTTAGAGCAGTTAATTACTTTCTTTCAAAAAAATCCAGTCGCTCAAGGAAAGCCAACAACTGATGATGAGGTCCTCAATGTAGAGAAATCACTTAATGTTAAGTTAGATGAGGATTTTAAAGAATTTACAATGAGATTTGGTGGGTGTGTCGTTAGGGATGCTCAAATATATGGAATACATAATTCCGAATTTCTTGGGGAAGATACAATTATTGATTTAAATAAAGAATTTTCCGATTATCTTAAAGATGGCAAAAATAATTTAATAATTGGCACCGATGGCTGGGGAAATCCTATTTATATTTCCCAATCTAAAACAGTAATGATTTACAATCAAGACACTGATGAATTGCTAACTTTAGCAGCTAATTTTTCAGATTATTTAGAGAAAATTCTTAAAAAACAAATTTAGTAAACTATTTAAACTCAAACCATTTCAGACGGTCTCGATACCTCTTTGAAGTAGTCTGAAAACCAGTATGCCGACCTCGAAACGGGGCTGCATTACAACTTCTTCAGGTATTACGATCCTGATACAGGACGGTTTGTGAATCAGGATCCGATTGGGTTGTGGGGGAAACTAATTTATATCAATTTGTATTTAATATAACCTTATGGATAGATATTAATGGTTTATCTGGTACTCTAACAATTAACTCAAGTGGCTCTAGTTTAGTAGATGGGCACGCATGGATTAGCTATACTCCTGATGGAAGTGGAAAAACTACTACTTATGGCACATAGGGAAACAATCCAACAGGGAAATAATGGATTATTTACCAATCTTGAGCAAGGTAGAGGGGCAGATACAACTCGTTCAATGCACCTTGACGATCCAGCAGAAAAACGACTAATGAACAAAATTGATTAATATAAAAAGAAAGGATAAGATGCTTGGACACTAGGCGGGCCTTGTTCTAGCTTTGCTAGAGATGCATGGAAAGCGGGAACTAAAGAAGACATTAACTCTAATATAGTTGATGGGTTAAACCTCATCAGCAATCCTACCACTCTTAAAGAATCTATCATAAAAACCAATGGAAGAGTAGCAAATGCAATAACTGCTTTACCTAGAAAAAATAGTATCACCTCCTTTAGTTCAAGTGATAGATCTTCAGGTTCTTCATCATTAAATCCATCAGGAAGTTCATTATGAAAATTAAAGCAATTATCCCTTTTCTAATGAGTATAATATCATCTGGTTGTTCGTTAACTAATAATGAAATTGATATTAATGACATTTGGAATTTTAAAATTACTATTACTGAAGCTCAAGAAAATAGAGAAGCTCATTTGACAGGTTTACTTGGTAATAATGCTATGGGAATATCAAGTATGGAAACTACTATTTACAATGACAATGAATTAAATATTATTTTATTTCAGAAACTAGCAGGATCAAACTATGCTGGTAAATTAGACAAAAGAATTATTATTAGCAAAAATATTAGCAAAGTTACTTTTGGCTCTACAAGGAGAATCATATGGTATAACTAGCCTAGACGGAATCAAACTCCAATAACCCCTGTAAAATGTAAAAGGGTTATCTGAAATACATTTTTAGATAACCCTATCCCCTCAACAGGAGCCCCCCATGGCCGTCAACAAACCTACTACTTCCACTGCTACCAAATCGGCATCCCGAGAGAGATGACCAATAGCGAAGGTAATCTGGTTTGGTAACTACATCGGTTGGGGTCGTCTGAAAAAGGTCGGTCGGTTTGTGAATCAGAATCCGATTGGGTTAATGGGGTGGGAAAATCTGTATTCGTTTGCACCAAATGTGCAGACTTGGGTTGATCTATGGGGTTTAGTTAAACTTGGGGGGTGTTGCACCCTATGGTTCAAAAAGACATGTAGGGGACAATCTTGATGCTCATGAAATATTACGAAATGCCTTTCTTAATGATAGCCATTTAACGACAATAAGGAATTAAAGGTAATCCGGCAATGGGGCTTACAAAAGATCTACATAGAGCGGTTCATAATGCAGAAGCTCGGCTAAGGGCTACAAAAGGAATGGGAAGGAAGGATTATTTTAAACGTGGTAAAGACGAAATTAGAATTATGTATAGAACAATACAGGAGCTCTTAGTTGAAAATAAAAAAGATATTACACAAAACCAATTAAGACAAATGCGCAAACAAGCAATAAAATTTGCTAAAAAAAATAAATGTTATTGAGGAAATTTAAATGTCAAAATTACTTTTTACTTCTTCTAAAACGCCACATAGTATTGGTTATATTGGAGGAGGAGCCGAACATATTCCGTTAGAATTATGGCCTAAAGTTCCAAATTCTGATACCTATCAAACACATCTGTTTACTCTTTATTCTGACTTTTTACCTGAAAATGTATTCCCTCGTAGAAATTATTATATCTCTGTTTTTATTTCAATAGAGGAGCATGCATTGGGAGGAGCAAAAGACTCTATTTCATCCAAATATACTGTTAATTGTCAGGATGATTTAATTTTACTAAATGATGGTTTTAGTTGTGCTGTCCTTTATGAAAGGGAACAAGATATCAACAAGCAAGATTTAGGAAGTATTTCTTTGGAAAGAAAATTTTTTGAAAGGCTTGATGAAATTGATAAAGAAGCTGATGCAAAATACAATGAGGATGAACATTTATTCTTTGAAGATAATGGGATGGGATTGGATGTATCCAAAATTTTTGGCAATCCTTATTTTGAGCAAGATATAATATATCCTTCTCCTAAGTTTAATTTTTGCTTGCAATTGTTAGAAGAAGATATAGATAAAAAGTTACATATTTTTCAGAATGGTATTGGTTATTTTTATTATGACCAAAATGTTAAGAAAAAACTTCTATCTGGAAGTCAAGCAGGCATTTTCTTTATTCAAAACACTTAATAATTAACATAAAACCTTCTGTTTCAACTTAGCAAGCCGTAGCCTGTATGAAACGTTGGGTGGAGCGAATCTGTGTGCGTTTGCGCTTAATACAAATAAGTGGCTTGAGCTCCCAGGTTTAAATAAAAATCTGCCCGCACCATATTGGCCTCCTAATAGAGGCGCTTTAGGTGAAGTGTGGAGCATTACACTTCCAGTTGGCACTCTTGTTGATAGGTATGGTTATCCAGGAGGAATTTTTGTGTCTCCAGTAGGGACACCATACCCTATGAGAGCCTTACCTCCTGGTTCTAACCAAAAGCCTTATATCATATATAGGGTACTGAAACCAATTAATAATGTAGCTGCATGTAAAGTTATGCCGTGGTTCGGAGAGATTGAATTAGGGACACAGTATGAATTGCCAAAATCTGTTAAATCATATATAGAAGCTGGGCATCTAAAAGAGGTAAAATAGGAAAATGCTAAAAATTAATGAATTGAATTCATATCTTAAAAGTAAAGGAGTACCAGAAGATAGTTACTCAATCAATGAAGTAAATGATGAATCATTATGTATTATTGAAGAAAATAAAAAATGGCATATATTCTATTCTGAAAGAGGATTGAGAACCGAAGAATATTGTTACCAAGATGAACATTTGGCAATTCTATATTATATAAATCGGTTATCAAAAATGTTAAAAGTTTCTTTTGAATGAAAAAAAGTAAACCGTCAACAAACCCACTACTTCCACTGCGACCAAATCGGCATCCAAAGAGAGATGGCCGATAAGAACTGCAATCTGGTTTAGTTTGGGGATTATTACGGTTGGGTTGGAAAGTGGAGACAATTTATATGGTTTTGGACTGAATACGAAGGCGTGGGTGAACCCATTAGGCCTTGCTTGAAAAACAACTACAAAAATGCAACCATATAGATTTTCGGATGTTAGCGTAAAAGGAACTCATGTTGATATTTTTGTAGGAAATAAAAAAGTAACAGAAGCCCTTTTAACCTTAGATGATAAACGAGGATTAGTATGGAAACGTTTTGGTGATATGAAAAGTACTACTTCCAAAGAATTGAAAGCTGCTGATAAATTAATTTCTGAACTGAAAGACAACTCACAAATTATGTCATTAGCAAAAAATCATCTTAAAAAGACTCTGACTGATTTTGAAGGTGATTTAAATGACCCAAAAAGTACACTAGAAGTAAGGATATAGCTAAAAGAGAAATTGAAAAAAATTTAGGAAAAATGTTAATGAGGTAATTATGGATATCACATCATTCTTAAAAAAACAGGTAGATTTAAAAGATTTGTCTGTAGGTATGTCATATAGTAATTTTCAAAAGTTGAAACAATTCAAACATTCATCTAAATGGTTATACGATGACGATAATATAGAAAGTGGTTTTTTTCTATTTTTTTGGAAGGGATTAGAAATTGGTTTTAGGGATGAAGTTATTTATTTACTATCAATAGATCCTTATTTTTAAAGGTGTAACTATTGCTAAAAAAAATATAAAATTAATAGGAAATTAACTATTGAAAAGTTTGTAAAATATTTGTTTTTTTGGCCGATATTAAATGGGAATTTGTATCAAGGGAAGAGTGGGAACATGAGTGTGAGATAAAAACTGAAGGAGGAGTTTCTATTATTTTCACATTTGAATTAGATGGTGTAAGTATCTCTAAATTTTCAGTCTCATAAAAATAAACGTGATTAGGCCGAGCCTTCCCCGTAAGGTCCCCTTTTTTCAAATACAGAAAAAGCTAAAATCTACATCTTTCAACTATTTAGACGTTTTATATTGCTCATTAATTTATGCAAAACTAACAACAAGCGTAGGTCTGGTCTAGCAAGTCGCAGCCTACACAAAACCTTCAGTTCTGACGTAGGATATGTACGGTACGCACGTGGTTTTGCCTGTCTAAATCATATCAACGAAGACGGAGAAAACAGCCAACAAACCCACTACTTCCACTACGACCGAAATCGACATTCCAAGAGAGATAACCGATTACGAAGGCAATCTGATTTGGTTCGGCAACTACACCGGCTGGAGGTCGTCTGAAATAGGAAACCAACATAACGCAAACCACGCACCAACCATTCAGGTTGCAAAACCAGTATGCCGACCGTGAAACGGGACTGCATTACAACTTCTTCTGGTATTATGATCCTGATGCGTGTCGGTTTGTTAATTAAGATCCGATTGGGTTGGAAGGTGGGGAGGAAATCTATACTGCTCCGCTTCATCGGCCGCTACGGGGGAGGGAGAGGCAACGGTGGTGCTTTGGATTTGAAGGGTTTAAATCCACCGGGGCGAAAGTTGGTGTGTATTAACAATGGAGTAGATTCAGAGAGATAGCATCAATCTTCGTTTTAAATATAGGGAGTTAAGAAACAAAATGCTACAGATAGTTATTGATAATTTGGAAGCTTTAAAATTAGATTATTCTCGTTTTAGTGTACAAAAGAATTATTTTAATAGTGAGATGATTTCTATTACTTTAATATGTTCTTTACCCGATAAGATTGGAGAGCTTACCATTTGGAATGATTTGAGTATAGTGAAGGAGTGGATTGATTATGAGACAGAAAAGATAATTTGTTTAGAAAGAAAGGAATTTGATACTTTAGAAAATTTAATAAATGATTTATATTTATTTATTGAGGAATACTGTTAAACGAACTAGATCTACCACTTCACTCAAATTGGCAAATAAGTTAACATAGAAGTCGTCTGAAAGAGGAAACCAACATATCCGGAACTGCTCACCAACCCTTCCGCCTGCAAAACCGGTTTGCTGACCATGAGACGGGGCTACATTACAACTTCTTCAGGTACTATGAGCCTGAAGTGAGGCGGTTTGTAAATCAGGAACCGATTGGGTTGTTGGGAGGGGAGAACTTTTATCAATTTGCATCGAATATCACGTAGTGGATTGACCCTCTTGGGCTTAAAAAGATAGCCTCTTCTCGTAAACCTAAATTTGTATCTACTAAATCAACGGGTAGAATTAATCCTCGGAATGCTCTTGAAAGAAAAATTATGGACCAAGTCAAAAAGCGATTTGAAAAAGGAAATGTGATAATTAGGGCGGACCAAATTGGCGATTGATGTCATGCAGGGAAAATTTGGAATAAAATGGAAGAAAAAATAGACGGGGTTACTATTCACTATATGGCAAAATTCGATAAAGCTGGAAAAATAACACATGTTACTGATTATAAATTTAAAAAAGAGGGTTTTATGAATAAATTCATTTACAAAAATGCTTCTGATATTACCAGTCACTGGGAATTATGCAATCAAAATAAATATCCATTTATTACAATTAATAATATTGATAGGAATTTTAATGAAATATTTTTTTGATATAACTAATATAAGCAATAAATTAGAAGAAGTTTCTAACTCCATAAAAGAAATATCCTCTTGCTATAATAAATTTTTTTTAATCCCTGACTATATAACAGAACGATATGAATCCCAATATTATTACTTTGAATTTCCTGTTATAAATACTCACTCTGAACTTATTGCAAATCAGCTATTTGATTATTTACTTGACAACATAAGCTAGAGCCTATTCTTGCAGTAGATCACAAGGACGTCTGAAAGAGGAAACCAAGGTAAGGGATAGCGCATACCAGCCTTCCGCCTGCAAAACCAATATGCTGACCGTGAGACATAGTTCCACTACAACTTCTTCAGGTATTAAGAGCCTGATGCGGGTCGGTTTGTGAATCAGGACCCGATTGGGTTAGAATCTATATGCGCTTGCGCCTAATACCCAAGTATGGGGCGATTGGTTATGTTTAGCTGGAGTTAATATGAATTTATTTCCAAGTAATGAAGACACACACTCTTATGCTCAAAAAGTTACCAATAAACCGAATACTTTCCAGGTAGGAGAGCATGGTAATCCTTCATTGATGGTAGATGGGGCTACAGGTGAAAGATTAGATGCTAAAAAATTAGCATCGAGAATTAAAAAAGATCTTAACTATAAATCAGATATGATGGTTGAGATCTTATCCTGTAATACAGGATAAGAAGCCAACCCTCTTGGACAATGAATTAGAATCAACACCTTTAATATCATGTAAACAACATCTAGAAAGGAATGAGAAAATGACTAATTGCATGTCAACAGGTAGTATTTATTGGATTTCAGATGAAGAAATTCATATTCTCGAAGAGAAGGCCACTAATGGAGATAAAAACTCAGCATTTAAATTGTACCAATATCATATGTTTGTATCTTTAGATCAAGATTTGGAATTTAAATGGCTAGAGATCGCGGCAAAAAATGGACATCCAATTGCCCAATTCAATTTAGCTGATTTATTTTTCACACAAGGCAATAAAGAAAAAGCCATATTTTGGGCTAATAAGGCACATAGAAATGGTGCCAAACTACCAGAAGAATTAAAATTACTAATAAATATCAATTAATAAGTTTGATCAGATTATCGCTACAAACCTATAACTTCTGGATGAGGATCAAGTAAGCTGTCTATAATCCCGACATAGGGTGTCAGATAATGATACGGATACATATAATGTAGGAATAAATCAACCAATCGGTTATAATAGAGATACAGGAGCTATTCTCACAAAATTTAAAATTATTGTAATTAAAGGCACTAATAAGATTATTACAGGATACCCAATATGATAAAAAAACTGATTATTTTTTTGGTTTAAAGAATGTCCTATATGTGATGGACAAGGAAGATTAATTATTAAAAAAACATTAACTTTAATAAGTTATTTTTTTCTGTTGCGATGAGTGTATGAGTTGCTGGGAAAATGAAAATGACTTAAATCAACAAAGAAATAAATTTATGGAATATTCTATTGAATCTAAGATAGTTAATGCCTCAGAAGCGGATATTATCAATATGCATTGGGAAAAATATAAATTACATAAAATTTCTGATGCAGTAGTCTCATTTTAAACAGAATAGGAAATTAACTATACTACGGCGATTTGACTGCCGTTTATGGACGTGACAGCAAAAAACTAGCGGTTTCACCTACCGCAACCATATCATGGTCGATTACAGGCACAAGCGCGATAGCGTGTACGAGATTTACAAGAAAGGTTAAAAAAACGTTTGAGTAAGTCCATATCTGTTGGAGGATGTTTATCTATCAACTCACCAAAACGATTAGATTAGGAGTATATTATGAAAAAATTACTAGTATGGGGATATGCCCTACAAAGCATGGATAAAGCGGGAAAAATGGGGTTACCACGTGTAGGCAGTGGTGTTCTAGGTATATCAGAGAAGTTTAACCCTAAAAAAACGCATCCTGATTTTGACTTTCCATGGAGTTGGTTCGTAAAGGGACAAGAAATTCCTCCAATGCCTGAACAGGTGTATGTATGCTTAAAAAAAGCCCGAGGTGTTACTTTTGATTTTCTTCCATATAATGATTTCTTTATCATGTCAGCGCGTTTTTTGGAATTTATTAAAAAATACGGGTTTGATCATGATTTTGGTATGAGCCAGATAATTATTGTCAATACAAAAGGGGAGTTATTGACGAACGAAGTCTATTATTTAGTAAGAATAGTTGATTGGGAAATTGAGGATGAAATTGTTTACCCAGATTTAGCATTAGATGAAGATAATTTTTCACTGGAGGCATTTACTAATTCAGATAAAGATATTTTTATTGTCTACCAATTATAATTATTCAGGATCATTCATGGTGTCAGAAAATTTAAAAGAAAAAATATTGGAAAAACTTTTTCTTTGCCTTTTTCTTTATTCTTTAGAAGAGTGGAAGGAATTAAATAATTCAGACTTTTTTTGGGATTAATATAAATCAAAGAAGTGTTGGATGAACTTTTTTTCCTTCCCAACATCTACTCCCTCTCCCGTTGGAGAAGACTGATAAGAGGGTAACAAGATGGATAAAATTACGTCTAATGAACAAAGATCAAGCAGATAGATATATGAGCAAGCAATTAACTAGAATTGGTAGTAAGGTTTTTGGAAAATACGGATCACGTAGTAAATGTGCATAGAAACTGATTGATAACAAAAATTTATAAAAGGAAAATAAAAATGAGTATTTTAAGTAATTATATAATTCAAGATTTAATACAGAATGTATCTAAAGGAGTTACAGAGACATTTAAATTTGTATTAGAAAGATATAATTCTAATGAAGTTTGCCTATACATTATATATTGATGACTATTGTTCATGTCTGGGTTGGGCTGCAAATACTATTTCTCACTACGAAATAGAAAAAGTAAACTACCCAAAAGAAGATCAGCCTTTTATTAAATGGTATTACCCTCAATTTGCAATAGGACTTGGAGAGGTTCCTGAGAAAATAGATAGTGTATTCAATAATGAGATTCAAAATATTCTTAATGATGCAAATACATTAATATCAGAAGGTAATTTTGAGCAATATCAGGCGGAAGTATATGATTCAATTATAGAAGGATTTAAAAAAGCAATAGAAAATATAGATAAGAAAAAAACAAAGAATGTCATATTTTTTGTTTCTATTGTAGATAGTGATAATGCTGAAATTATGGAAAATTATTCTGCTGAACAACTAAATTCATATGATAAATTTCTTACGTTCAAAAATAGATTTCAAAGCAAGCCGTAGCCCGTATGAAAGTTCCAATCCCGACGTAAAGTCTTCGCGGTACGCACGCGGTTTTGCTTCTCAGACAGCCTCAAAGAGAAAACTGGTTTCGTTTAGGACGACAGCCATTTGCTGCAAGAAATCCACCCGGACGGCAGGTATACTTATATCTATACCGACCCGGATTCCTACGAGCCTTTAGCGAAAATCCGCGATTGGACAACCGAAGACGGAGAAGGCGTCCAACAAGCCCACTACTTCCACTGCGACAAAATCGGCATCCCGAGAGAAATGACCGATGAAACGGCAACCTCTTGTGGTTTGGCAACTACACTGGTTGGGGTCATCTGAAAAAGGAAACTAAGGTAACGTATGTCGCACACCAACCTTTCCGTCTGCAGAACCAGTATGCTGACCATGAGACAGAGTTCCACTACAACTTCTTCAGGTACTATGAGCCTGATACGGGTCGATTTGTGAATCAGGATCCGATTGGGTTGTTGGGTGGGGAGAATCTATATCAGTTTGCGCCGAACGTGCAGGGATGGGTTGATATTTTTGGTCTATATAATGCTCAGAAATGTGCATCAATTGCAGCTAGAATAGAAAATCTTAAATACGAAATATACGTAAAACGTATTCACGCACTTGAGAGTAATCCAAATAATTTACCGTGTCGAATTGGTCTAGGAGAAGCTCTTAGAGATACTGTCCGAGGTCATGTAGAGCTACTGAATGCTGCGTATAGTAAACTAGCTACAGCCGAAAAAGAGTGGGTGGATAATGGTTGCGACAAACCACTTCCTCCTTCTTCTCCCGTAACTAAATGCACTAATTGCTCCACTGAAGAGAAACCATCTACTAATAATGATGCTTTAACAGCAATCGCCCTTGTTGGAACTGTTGTGCTAGTTAGTGTTTATATATATTCAACGGCGGGAGTATGTGGTGCTTTTGTGGTAGGAGGAAGTCTCGTAGGAGCAATGTGAAGTTTAATATTGATATAGGAGCATGATAGTTATGAGCAATAGTGATTTTTATATACAAAATATGATTGAAGCTTCTTTAGAACAAGAAGATGTCAGCCAAATAATTATACTACTAGATTCGCTACCATCTAAAAATATACACAGAGCATTGTATTTATTATCAGAAATATTCCCAAATAAAATAGAAATTACTGAGAATGAATTTAAATTTATTAAATATATATTATCCAATAATAAATTTATAGTAGTTCAAAAGCATCTCTGATTTTTCTGAGAGCAATATCTATACTCAACTTTAATGACCTACAAAAAAACAGGAAATTGCTGATTTGATTTTTTTCAAAATCTAAATATTTTTAAGCAAAAAAATTGTGATCTTGAGTTAAATGTACTAATAACAAAATTAATAGAACCCAATAAATTTTTTTATGCAAGTTGAGAAAATTAAAAAAATAATTTAGATGATTGTTCAAGAAAATATTTATTAGATTTTATTTTTTATGAGAAAGAATATCTTGAAAATGGCTTTAATGAAGATGAAATAAATGATTTCATAAAATTTTTGAGCAATCCTAGATAAAATAGCAAGCCGTAGCCTGCATGAAACCTCCAATTCCGCCTTAGCGTGAGTGCGGTACGCACGAATGCGGTTTAGCTGTCTAAATCACATCAACGAAGAAGGCGAAAGCCAGCACCAAATCCACTACTTCCACTGCGACCAAATCGGCATACCGCGCGAGATGACCGATAAAGACGGCAACCTCTTGTGGTTCGGCGAATATACCGCCTGGGGTCATCTGAAAAAGATGAGCTGGTTTATAAGAACGCATATCCCAAGAGGCCCTTATAAAAATTCGTCTCAAGAATAACTATAACATCCATCTAATACAAAAATCGCCTTATATTCTTCTTATTGAGGATATTGATGCCTTTAAAACTGGAGCTAGTTATTAACCTCTTTCATAACTTACTTGATCCTGATAAAAAGTATCTGATTTATCGTGATTTTATCAAAACAAATCGCATATGACTCCGATTGAAAAAATCGACTTTTTCAAAAAGAAGACCGTCGAGGAAATCGTAGCTAAAAAATAAGCTGTAGTATACTATTTAGTGATGAGGTAACGCTATGAGAAAAACACTTTTTGGTTGGATGCTTGCATTTTCTGTATTACGCTTTCTTGATCGCTCAGTGCGTCAGTCAACTAAAGCACTACGACTTCTATTGAAATAACTTGGTTCTGTCATCAAACAGAACTTTTTTTCTTGATTAAAGTCTATATCTAGTATATAATCAATCTATAACGTATAGATTGGAGATATATCATGGCTATAACTTTATCGAAACAATACAATTTTAAACTGAATGAAGCTACTATGGAACAAGCTCGAAGTATTATCAAGGAAAAGGGAATGACAATGACAGATGCTATTTCTTTATTTGTGGAGCAAATAGTCCTGGAGCAAGATTTGCCTATTAAGACGGCCGAAGATTTACATAGAGAACAGTTGATTGAAGAATTACAAGCCCAATCTGAGCGTGCCTTGAGAGAATACGAGGCAGGCGAAGGAACTTCCCTAGACGATATGAGGGTACGTTATGGTTTATAAAGTGATTGCTTCAAAAGAGGTCGAGGAGGCTATCGATAATATACACAACTATATAGCTACGGTACTTCTATCCCCTCAATCCGCCAAAAATACTGTGGCTAAAATCTTAGACAGCTTAAAAAGTTTAGAGATTTTTCCTGAAGCAGGCTTTGACGCTGATGAGAGAATCGGAGTAAAGATCAACAGCAAGTATCCCTCACGAGGAAAAATTATAGACCAATATGTTTTGCTTTACTTCATTGACCAAAAACGAAACACTATTTTTTTATCTCACCTATTCCATACTAAAAGTGACTACGTCACTTTGTTACAAAAAAACAATAAAAAAAGCCCAAATACTTGAGACAACTTTCTTAATGTTATAAGCTCTGAAACATTAACTGTTGGTGATGTTTTGGTTTAAAAATACGATAAATATAATTTTTTACAACTATATTTCCTTTAGAAATGTTGATTTAATAAAGATTTAAACACTATAGAGTATATCTTTGTAAAATACGGTTTAAAATTGGAGCAAGTAAAATGAAAAAAATTACTGATTGGAATGATTGGAACTATTTTTACTTTTGACAGGAGCTTTTAAAAATGTCACAACCACTTAAAAAAATACTCAATATAATGATTTGACTGTTAGATACTTTTTTTAGGAATGACTTTTTCCTAAGTATAACCATCCTGCAAAAATTGTATGATGAAATCAATTTAGATAAGGGAGACAATATCAGAAAAAGCAAAGAGACTATATCTTATTACATTGGGTTTTTTAAAGATGGAAAAATTAATTAAATTTGAGAAATATAGTAATGATAATAAAAAAATGGATTTTGTTTATGAATATGATGAGATGGGAAATCTGATCAAAATTTATAAAAATAACATTGAGGTAAGAAAACCGCTCCAAAAGTGAAGGGAGAAGAAAAAAACTGCTGCTTGTTTAATTGTTAAAGGAGGTTGTTATGCTTAGTTTTTTTATGATTGCGATAAAAATTTATCTGAAAATGATTTCAATGAGATTGAAAAAAATTTAGAAGTATCTTTTCCAGCTTCATTCAAGTCACATTACTTCAAATGGAATGGAGGTACTCCCAATCTTTCATGTTTTGTCAATGATAATATCGATTATGACTATATTGAAATTCGCGACTTCATTCCAATGAAATATTCTAAGCAGTTTGAGGATGATCCAGATTTCACATTGGAAGGAAGAGCTATAAATGAATGGGAACTTAATGAGTTACCTATAAATCTGATTCCTTTTGCTTTTGATTGGGGAGGAAATTACCTCTGTTTAGAAAAAAATAGTTGGCAAATTATTTATTATGTAAGGGACGTATGGAGTGAAAATATATCAAGAGAAGCTAATTTTAAAAAAAATTCAATTATTATTGCGAAATCATTTGAGGAGTTTTTAAATTATTTAGAAGAAAATCCTGATGATTGATAAACTGGCGGAGCGTCGTGTACATATAGTAAGTGTAACAAGCCATAGCTCGCATAAATCCTTCATTCTCGACTTAGGGTGTGTGCAGCTAGGCATAGCCCACTACTTCCACTGCGACCAAATCGGCATCCCAAGAGTTAACCGATAAAGACGCCAACCTCTTGTGGTTCGGCAACTACACCGGGCTGAGGTTGTCTGAAATATTTCTTCCATAACAATCTAAGCCAAAATCGCCTACGAATACGGCCAAGACTGTCATACTAAAAAAATACAAGAACGTAAAAACAGATTAAACCATCTAAAAAAGAGCATAAAGAAAATTGTGTCACGAGTATTAAATAAAATCCAGATATTAAATTTATCAACTTAGAACTATAGGTATTGTTAATGAAAAAAGAATTATTATGTATTTTAAAAAAATATGAAACGCATCCTGATTTTTTGGGTGACACTATTGAAGATGTAAATCAAGTAGGCGGTATGGATGATACAGTTTTACATATTGCAGCCAGAAATAATTCTTTAAATGATGCTCTTGTATTTCTTCAAAATGGGGCATTGATCGATCTTAAAGGAGACTTAGGAAATACCCCCCTACATTATGCATGCATGTTTGGAAATATAGAAATGGTGAGATTACTCCTTGACAATGGATCTGATAAAAATAGACAAAATGAATTTGGAGAAGATGCCGTTAGAATTGCAATTAACTCATCCAGCGAAAATAAAGAGAAGATAGTAAAACTATTAAATAATTTTAAAAAACGTTAATAAAAAATAAATTATAAATCAATCTTGGTGGGCTATAGCATGCATGAAACCCCTAATCTTAACGATATGGTATTGAAGGAAATATGCTTCTATCAAAAAATTTATGGAGGATACTTTTGTGTTCAAATTAAAATTATTTCCCGAGGATTTTTTTAATCTATGTATTAAGCGTAAAGTAGAAATTAAAAAAAGTTAGATAAACTTCCTAAACTGGATAATAACTATTTGTTATTTATTGCTAACTATCAGGAGATAGAGATAATACCTGATATTTCTTTTTTAATTATGAAATGACTTTAAATGAAAATAGATACTTAGAGTCTCATTATCCCGAAATATCAAGGTGTTTTTTTGGAGTATTGGACAAGCAGGACAGGGAGATGGATGGTTTTTAAATAAAATAGATAATACCATTTTTTATTATAATCATGATACTGGAGAATATACCAAATCTGGATTTACAAATTTAGGGATAGATTTCTCACAATTTATCCAGTTGGCTTTCTTATACCGAGATTTAGAATACCTATTAGATGAAGGAGAGACACTTACGGAAAATATAAAAACTGAGTTTATATATTCAGTAAATAGTATAAGCAATAATTTGTTTAATGTTTATCCATTTAAGTATTTTTAATTAGAATATTCAATAAATTTATTAAGTAATCCGTAGCCCACAAAAAACTTTCAGTCTTGACGTAGGGTGTGTGCGGTACACACGCACGCGGTTTCTGTTTTTCAGACGACCTTTGTTGTAACGTGTTCAGCCATCACTATACCTACGACGTACTGAGCAACCTGATCTACCGTCAGCTACCCAATGTCGAAAACCAGTACTACCTATACGATCTCGAAAACCAACTCGTCCGCGCCGAAATCAAAAAAGTCGCCAACAAACCCACTACTTCCACTGCGACCAAATCGACATCCTGAGAGAAATGACCGATAAGGACGGCAATCTGGTTTGGTTTGGTGACTATACCGGCTGGTGCCGTCTGAAAGGGGAGACGAATGTGACGGGAACGGCACACCAGCCGTTGAAATTGTAGAACCAGTATTACGATGAAGAGACCAGACTGCATTATAACTTGTTGAGTTATTACGAACCTGAGGCCGGGCGGTTTGTGAATCAGGATTCTATCTTACTATTAGGTGGGAGCAATTTGTATAGTTTTATTTCTAATACAAATACATGGTGGAATCTAACTTCTGTGAAACACGCCCATACTGGAGCTATACACGGTACTGGGGTTGCCCTACGAAAACATTTGCCATATAGCACCCCAACAGGAATAATTAACTAGATTGTTCCTAGATAATAGATATAAAATTTGAATGAAGGATATTAATTTATGGATAATTTCAAAAAGATTCTTGTAGATATACAAGATTTAATCAAATCTAGTAATGGAAGCTTAATTAATTATGGAAAATCAAATTTTATTTTTTTAAAAAAAGATATGATGTTTCTTTAGATGAGATAAATGATTTTTGAAAAAAATATAAAGTCAAATTCCCTAAAATATATAGAGAATTTCTTCTAACAGTAGGATCTTGTACTTTGTTTCAAGATGAGTTACTACCTGGATTCGATTTTTTAGCTCCTAACGAGCTTTATGATTGGTCACAACAAGTTTTTGAAGGAACTGATTGTAATTTATTCCCTAATATCTTAATTACTATTTCCATTCCAAGAACTGGCGAGCAAGCTGGTTTCCTTCTTACAAAAGAAAATGAAAATTTTGGTGTTTTTCTGATATTCCTCCTGAAGAGTGGGAAGAGGATACTGAATTTGAAAAAAATTTGAAGACTGGCTAGAAAACTTGATGAAAGAAAAACTAGAGGAAATTTAAAAAATTCTGAACAACCAATTTTAAAAATATTTATTATTTAGAAAATCTAACAAAAATAATACCATGCCGTCTGAAAACACTATCCTAAACCTTTTCAGACGGTCTCGAAACCCCAACCCTCTTCGTTTGGGACGGCAGCCATTTGCTACAGGAAGTACACCCGGACAGCAAGTATACCTATAACTACACCGATCCCGACAGCTACGAACCTTTGGCACAGATACACAACCGGACCAACGAAGACGGAAAAAGCCACCAACAAACCCACTACTTCCACTGCGACCAAATCGGCATCCCGAAATAGATGACTGACATTCACAGTAATCTCTTATGTAAGGCGAATACACCACCTGGGGGCATCTGAAAGAAGAAACCAGAGTAACGGATAACGCATACAAGTCCTTCCGATTGCAAAACCAATATGCTGACCGTGAGACAGAGCACCACTACAACTTCTTCAGGTACTATGAGCCTGACTACGGAAGATTCACCAATCAGGATCCGATTGGGTTGTGAGGTGGATTTAACTTTTTCCGATTTGCGCCGAATACTCAAAGTTGGATAGATCCAAGTGTAAATATAGCTTTTATACCGATTCTAATTGCGATGGGAGTGGTTACACTTTCAGGTGCTGCAACAGATGCAGGTATGCAAGTCGCTTCTAATGTAATTAATGGTAAAGAATGGAATGATATTGATTATGGAAGTGTGGCACTTGGATCTGGTATCGGTGCGATAACAGATCCTGTTTTAGGCAAAGCAGCAAAATTATGTGTTGGCAAGTGTCAAGCAAAAAATTTCTTTAAAGGGACAAGATACACAGAAAAAGTTAAAAACAGGCTTCATCAGGAGATTATCATAGTTGCCCTAAGGTTGTTGATAGTTTTTCAAGATATAGTAAAGTATCAAAAATTAAAGGTGATGATGGAATAACACGACAAAAACTAGAAATACCTGGAAGATATATATAAAGGAAAAGAAGGGGTTTTTGAATATATAAAAGAGTCAAATGGCAACATTATCACCGTTTATTTAAACCTAATAAATAACCACTGGAGTATATTTATGAATAAATTAATTAGCATTTATATTAATAATGGAGTCAGTTTATTTGAACAAGGAGAAAATACTGTAATTATACCTATAGAATTATCTAATGATATTATAGATATTTTTAGAAAAATTTAAATTCTTTTTATTTTAGGAGGAGACTTATATAAAAAAATAATAATAAATTTGAACATACTTATGATAATTGGTATTATGAAGGAAATATTCAAAGTGATAGTATTATAAAAACCAGAAAATATTTAGATAACTTTAAAAATAATCAAAATTTATATGTATCATTTATTTTCAAATAAAACAATCAGCAAGCAGAGATTGAGTTGGGATTCTGGTTAAAGTGTCTGAAACAAAACCAACCGTACCAACGGTGACAAACTAGTCATGCCCAGCCACAAAAGCATACTTTCCCACACTACCACCAAACCAGCCAGATCGCTGATGCATTCCTCCTCGGCAAGTATGGAGCCGCAGCTTTTATTCCGACTAATGCGGGATAGGCTGGCTCGGCGAGTGCTGGAGCGTGCTGGGTTGCTTGCACATCATCCGCAATGTGGCCGGATTGGTATCGGAAAAAGACGTAACATAGAAAGGTGCTAATATGGAAAAATATGAGGAAAAAGTAAAAAAGGAATTAGACAATTTAACAAATACACAAAGATTACTTTTTGGAGCATGTTGCATCGATAGAATTTTACATTTTATAGAAGATTTTGATATTTTTTTAGAAGAAAAATCATATTAAAAAGAGTAACTAAAGAACCATATTTTTCCTTATGTACTGAGTTGCTAGATAGAATGTTTTTTTATATTAGTATAAACAAAGAAATTTCTCCTGATAAGATTAAAAAAAACGTTGAATATATTAAATGAAATTATTCCTGACACAGAGGATTTTTTTCAGATAACGTGGCTATATTTACACAAAAATACCATGATAGGATTATCATATCTATATGATTTCGTAAATAAAAAAATGAATTAATTTTTTTATTATAAATTGTAGTGATAAAGTAATTGAAACAATTGATATTATGTATTACGAAACAGGTTATGAACAGCTTGATATGTATTATGAAGAAGAATATAAAATACAATTTAATTGTATTGAAATGATAAAAACAAGGACAGATACAGCCAAATTACGTAAATATAATCAATTAACTAGAGTGAATAACAGGCCGTAACCTGTGTACTGGGTGCGAAGGGTATGCATGCGTTTTTTTGTTCCAATATCCTATCAGGCCGTCTGATTCCCAACCAATTTCAGCCAACTTTCAGACGATCTTTGTTGTATTGCGTTCAACCGCCGCTACAGCTACGATCGCACCTGCAACCTGACATCGCCTATCGTAAGAATGGTCGACTAGAATAATCAAAAACAATCCTGCAAGAATTCTTGCAGGATTTTCTTTTATATCAAACCTTCTAGAAGGCCCTTCATAAAGTTCTCAGAATTGAATTCCCCGATATCATCGATTTTTTCACCAAAACCAATCAATTTAACAGGGATATTGAGTTCTTCACGGATAGCCAAAACAACACCACCTCGGGCAGTTCCATCAATCTTAGTCAATACAATCCCTGTAACAGGAGTAATTTTTGAAAACTCTTTAGCTTGTACGAGAGCGTTTTGCCCTGTTGAAGCATCCAAAGCTAGGAAGGTTTCATGAGGGGCTTCTGGTACGACACGTTTGATGATGCGACCAATTTTTTCTAACTCAGCCATCAAGTTTTCTTTGTTTTGCAGACGACCGGCTGTGTCAATCATCAAAATATCAATGCCCTCTGCTACTGCTCGCTCCATCCCATCAAAGACAACGCTGGCTGGATCTGCTTTCTCAGGACCAGTGACGACAGGTACATCCACACGACGACCCCATTCTGCTAACTGAGCAACCGCACCAGCACGGAAAGTATCTGCTGCAACCAGCATGACTTTCTTGCCAGCTTGTTTGTAACGGTGTGCCAATTTCCCGATAGAAGTTGTTTCCCGACACCATTGACACCTACAAAGAGCATGACTGTCAAACCATCTTGGAAGTTAATGCTTTCATTGTAGTTGCCATCTTTTTCGTAGAGCTCCACCAATTTCTCAATGATAACACGACGAAGGGCTTCTGGTTTCTTAGCATTCTCAAGCTTGGCTTCATAACGCAATTCTTCAGTAAGATTTGAAGCTACCTGAACACCAACGTCACTCATGATCAGTAGCTCTTCTAGTTCTTCGAAAAACTCTTCATCAACTGAGCGGAAATTAGCAAAGAAGGCATTTAATCGGGCACCGAATCCTGTACGAGTTTTCTTGAGACTGCGATCATATTTTTCCTGTACAGTCTCTTCAACCAGAGGAGTTTCTTCGATTACTAGATCTTTTTCCACTTCCTCAGTGATTTCCGGCTCTGTCTCTTCTGATTGAGATTGAACAGTTTCTTCCTCGTCACTTTCACTTAAAGGAATTTCTTCAACTTGAAGAGCTTCTTCTTGAGGAATTTCTTCCTCTTCAACTTGATTTGGTTCTTCTTGAGGAATTTCAACTTCATCAAGAGGTTCAATGATAGTTTCTTCTACAGCCTCTACTGCAGGTGAGTCTTCATTTGTTTCTTCCTGAGGTTCTGCAGGAAAGATAACTTCTTCTGGTTCTGTCACTGTAGCATTTTCAGATTCCGATGCCTCGTGTTGCTCATTATCATCTGATAAATCAATGTTTTCTAATGCTTCTTTGACAACATCTTCAATTTGGTTCTTCTATTTTCCCAAATAAACGGTCAAATAATCCCATACTTTAATTCTCCTTCAGTACATATTTTTCAATGGCCCAGGCGACAGCTTCTTCGTCATTAGTCATTGGTGTTACCACATTTGCCACAGCCTTAACTGCTGGAACAGCATTTTGCATGGCTACACCGAGACCGGCCCACTCAATCATAGAAAGGTCATTGGCCTCATCTCCACAAGCCATCACTTGACTTTGATCAATCCCTAAGTGCTCAATCAATTTGGCTAAACCAGTCGCCTTATGGACATTCTTTGGTGACCATTCTAGCAAGAGTTCACGAGATTTAAAAATCTCATACTGGTCGTATAATTCTGGTGAAATCTTTTGAATAGCTGCATCCAAAGGCTCCTGAGGAAAGGCAGTCACACACTTATTGTATGTCACCTGACTAGACAAGTCTTCAAAAGCAGTTGGAATAAACGTTAGAGCTGGGTTAAACTGGGCATATAAACTTTCTTGGTCAGACTGAATCTGATATACTGTTCCTTCTGAAATGGCATCTAAGGGGATTCCTAGCTTTTCAGTTTCTTCATAAATACGTGTCACATCATCAATTGAAAAGACTGTCTTATCAAGAATTTCACCTGTATTTTTCTGAACCAAACCACCATTAAAAGTAATGGTATACTCATCCTCATGACCATCTGTACCAAGCTCTTTCAGGAAGAAATCCATGGCCTTGAGGGGACGTCCAGTTGTTAACACTACTTTGACACCCTGTTCACGCGCAGCCTTCAAAGTCGCCTTGGTACGATCCGTCAATTTCTTGTCTGTCGTCAGCAAGGTTCCATCTAAGTCTAAGGCAATTAGTTTAATATCCGCCATTATAATCCCTCCATATAAGCGATAACGGATTGGTCCTTATGGTGACCTATAACTGTTTCAGCTAGTTCCAAAATCTCTGGGCGAGCATTCTCAGGTGCAACTGGATGCCCTACAACCTGCATCATGTGAAGGTCGTTGAGATTGTCACCGAAGGCCATCACTTGATCCATATCCAGATTTAACTTCTTAGCCAATTCGACAATTGCAACTCCCTTATCAACATGGTCTAGAACAATGTCAATGGACTCAAACCTGTAGTCATTGCCTTAACACCAGGAACATGTTCATTAACCCAAGCTTCTCCAGCTTCTACTGTCTCTTCTGTAAAGTTGGTTGTGAATTTGAAAATCTCATCGGTGATATCTTCAAGTTTGGCTACTTTTTGAATATTCTCATTGTAATGATGACTAAACATGAGATAGGTTTCATCCACGGTATCTAGGACATAGCAAGCTTTCTTACCAGTCAAGAGCATCTTCTTCTCATCGAAATAAGGTGAAGTTTTTAATCTTTCAAAAGTTGATAGGTAAAAATCTCTAGGCATGGTCGCTTCATAGAGGTCTTGTCCATGAAAACGAACCAGACTACCATTTTCGGCGATAAAAATAATCTCATCTTTAACATCCGCAAAATGCTTCTCTAAAGACAAAAGGCCTCGGCCAGAAGCCACAGCAAAGTAAATCCCTTTTTCTTTATATGAATGGAGAAGTTTTTTTAAACGATCCATATCAAATTGGCCAGCTTCATCCAGAAAAGTCCCGTCCATATCAGTTGCGACTAGTTTAATCATAAATACTTCTACTCTCCGGTTATAAATCTACCTTCTATTATACCATAGAAAAAGCAAATAGCGCCTAATCCATATGAGATTAGGCGCCTGATAAAACTAGTTTTTCCAAAAATATGCTATTGGGAATTCCATCTTTCCTATTATCTATCAATTCCAAGTCTTTTTATCCATATTTGGTAACGAAAGTCCAAAACGGATGATACAAATACGAATCACAAATCCAACAATCGAAAGAATAATGAATACACTAATTCTTGGGAAATGGAGAACAAAGGTCAGCCAATAATAAACTACACCGATGAAGAAAGATAGAAGGGCATAGATATCTTCTTTAGAACACTTGGGACCTCATTAATCAAGAGATCTCGGATGATACCCCCACCTGCTCCCGTTAAACATGCCAAAATTCCAGCAGACATCAAGTTCAATTTGCTATCAGCTAGAGCTGTTGCTCCAATTAGAGAGAAGATAATCAGACCAATCGAATCAAAGATGAGATAAGCTTCTCTCAGCCACTTATAGAATTTTTTTTCTTGACTAGCATGGGCTTGCTTGGATGTCACAAAGGCATACATAATCACAGCTACAAGAATTGCAAGATAAATCGGGCTAGGATCTGCTAGAGAAGCAGGAAATCGACTGATAATAGAATCTCTTATTATTCCTCCACCGACTGCAGTCACGATTGCTAACAAACTGATTCCAAAAATATCTAATCGTTTACCGAATCCTTTAATGGCACCTGAAGCAGCAAAAGCTATCGTGCCGATATAGTTACAAACCATTAGAAATAAGTCAAAATCCATAGAATCTCCTCGTTTAATGTAAGTTAGCCCTCTCCTATATTGAAGGCACTTAGAAATCTTATTGTTAGATATTTTTACATGAATTTTAACTAAGCATTCATGTTATCAATATCTTTTAATTTGACTGAAACAATCTTAGAAATACCAGATTCCTGCATAGTAACTCCATAGATTGAATCAGCTGCCGCCATAGTTCCCTTACGGTGGGTAACGACGATAAACTGACTATCCTTATCAAATCGATTGAGATAATCCCCAAATCGTTTAACGTTGGCCTCATCGAGTGCAGCCTCTACTTCATCCAAAATAACAAATGGAATGGTCTTGACACGAATGATTGAGAAGAGCAAAGCAAGTGCTGACAAGGCCTTCTCTCCACCACTCATGAGATTGAGAGATTGGATTTTCTTACCTGGAGGTTGAACAGAAATTTCAACACCCGCTGTCAATAAATCTCCCTCAGTCAGAATTAGGTCTGCTTGACCACCACCAAACATCTGCTTGAAGGTTACTTTGAAGGATTCACGAATAGCTTCAAAGGTTGATTTAAATCGTTCCTTCACTTCATCGTTCATCTCTGTAATGGTTTCAAGAAGAAGATTTTTGGCAGAAAGAATGTCATCACGCTGACTATTTAAGAATTCCAAGCGTTCGTGAACTTCGTCAAACTGTTCAATAGCATCCAAATTGACTGGACCAAGTGAACGAATGGATTTTTCTAGATCCTTGACCTCTTGTTCAGCGACAGCCAAATCTTCTAACGGATTGGCTTGTTCTAAAGCTTCTGTATAGCTAATCTGGTATTCTTCAGTCAGTTGACCTTGAAGATAGCGAAGGCGGTCCGTAATCTTCTCTTTGGTTGCTTCTGCACGTGTTTGCTTCCGAATCCATTCTTCATTTTGCTGACGAGCTTGTTCTAAATGACTAGCAATATCATCCAGTTGGCCTTCAATATCGTCCAGTTCAAACTGCTTACGAATGAGTCCTTGTTGAATGTCTTCCTTCTGAGTCTTGGCTTCTGTTTCCTGCTTGGTCAACAGTTCCGTGTCAACTTTTTCAAGATTGTCTACCTTTCTTGCAAAAGACGCTCAATCTCTTCTTGCTCCATATCAAGGTACTCAAGCTCTTTGTTGATCCGCTCAATATCCGCAACTTCATAACGCTTTTGCCCTAACATTTCTGTCTTATGGAGTCGTGCTTGGGAAAGTTTTTCCTGCAAGTTTTGGTAGCGTTCCTGAATAGCATTTTTATTGGACTTAATTTCTTCAATCTCAGACTCCAGTTTTTGCTTTTCAGTTGCGATGATTGAGAGACGTTCTTGGCATTTTTCTTTTTCAGTTTGCCAATCTCCTCCTCTTAGATTGTTTAATTCTTTTTCTTGAAGTTCTAAAAGTGTTTCGAGTTCTTCGACTTGTTGGCAAGTTTGTTGATACGCCAGATACAAGCCTTGCTCCTCTATACGAGCTTGCTCTCCTTGAGACTTAATAGCCTCCAAAGTTTGAGCGAGGCTAGCCAAGGATTCTTGAACTTCCCTCAGATTTTCTTCTTCCTGAGCAAGGAGCTTTTCTTCTTGAGCAATTTCTTTTTGTAACTGCTCCAATTCAGGCTTGATGAAAATACTGTTATTTTGACGATTGGCTCCACCAGCATAAGAACCACCTGTACGCAATTCTGTGCCATCGAGGGTTACCATCCGAACTTGATAACGCACCTTGCGAGCCGCTTCACGCGCATGCTCCACTGTATCAAAGATAGCTGTGGTAGCAAGCAAGTTTTTAAATATAGCTTCATGCTTGGCATCAAAAGTAACCAATTCATCTGCCATACCAAGAAAACCTGGACTTGAGGCAATCACATCTTGATTCTGACTAGAAATGCTACGAGCCTTAATAGTTGTTAAAGGTAGGAAGGTAGCTCGACCAGCTCGGTTTCTTTTAAGGAAGTCGATAGCTTTAGTTGCTGCCTGTTCATCTTCAACGATGATATGTTGGCTACTTGCACCGAGGGCAATTTCGAGGGCTATCTGATAACGAACATCAAAAGTTAGATGTTCACTGACCGCTCCGACAATACCACCCAGGCGATTTTTTTCTTGTAGAACACTCTTAACGCCCGCATAGAAATTACTATGATTTTTAAGAATGTTTTCCAGACTTTGCGCCTTGGCCTGTTTGTTTTTCAGACTATCCAAACGATCAAAAAGTTGATTTTGCTGACTTTGATAAGCCTGCTTTTGTTCTTCTTCCTGTTTAGCATGTGCCTGATAATCAGCAAGTAAGGTCTGTACTTCTTCTTTAGCTGTTTTTAGGGCAAGCTCTTGCTCAGCCGCCTTAGACTTGGTAGAAGCTAATTGTTCCTTCAAGGACTCCAATTGTTCTTCTTGCTTTTGAGTCTGTTGGCGACTATTTTCAAGATCATTTTCAATACGTGTCAATTGGTTAGAGACATCTGCTTCTTCCTGCAAGAAAGCAACAAAGCGCTCACGCAACTGCTCAATCATCTGGTCAGGATCATCGGAAAAAGCTACTAACTCCGCTTCTAAACGATTGAGTTCCTTCGTATTGGCAGCTAAATTTTCTTCTAACTGAGCCAGATTTGCTTCTTTTTCCTCCTTCTCTTGAGTGAGAACAGTTCTTTTTTCATCCAAAGCAGCTAAACGAGCTTGAGCCTCTTGTTGATTGAGAGCAACCTGCTCTGTCTCCAGTTTAGACAAGGCCAATTTCCGTTCTAAATCACTGATTAGAGCAGTCAAATCCATCAAACTAGTTTGATCTTTAGCCATCTCTGCTTGTAAATCTTGTCTCTGCTTCTTGAGAGATTGATTTTCAAGTTCTAGTGACTCGCGTTTTTGATAATAACTGGTTAAAAGTTCTTGGACTTGGTTTAATTCTTCTTCTGTGACGTCTAATTCAGCCTTGTTGGCTTGAATTTGTGCAACCAAAACATCCAAGTAGATAGCTTTACGTTGACCATCTAATTCTATAAATTTACGGGCTGTTGCTGCTTGCTTTTCTAAGGGCTTGATTTGATTATCTAACTCATAGATGATATCTTCCAAGCGGTCTAAATTGTCTTGAGTTTGTTGCAGTTTACTTTCTGTCTCTTTGCGACGAGTTTTATATTTTAAAACTCCCGCCGCTTCTTCAAAAATAGCGCGACGTTCCTCAGGCTTAGAGTTAAAGATTTCTTCGACCTTCCCTTGGGAAATGATGGAGAAGGAATCTCGTCCAAGTCCAGTATCTAAGAAAAGATCATGAATATCACGAAGACGAACTTTTTTGCCGTCAATCTTGTATTCACTATCTCCCGTACGGTAGATGTGACGCTCCACCTTGATTTCCTGTCCTGCATCCTTGATAAAGCCATCCTGGTTATCTAGAGTGACAACTACAGAAGCATAGTTTAAAGGTTTTCTACTTTCTGTTCCAGCAAAGATAACATCTGGCATCTTCCCACCACGAAGACTTTTGACACTGGATTCACCCAGTGCCCAGCGTAAACTTTCAGTGATGTTAGATTTTCCAGAACCATTTGGTCCTACAACCGCTGTAACCCCTTGGTCAAATACAACCTTGGTCTTATCAGCAAAGGACTTAAATCCCTGAATCTCAATTTCCTTTAAATACATGAATCCAGCCCTTTCTCAACAGCTTTTTAGCGGCTTCCTGTTCTGCTAGTTTTTTAGAACGTCCTTGACCAGTACCTAAACTTTTCCCCTCTACTAGGACTTCTACCTCAAACATCTTATCGTGTGCAGGTCCAATTTCTGAAATCACATGATAGCGAATATCGACATCACCATTGACTTGAAGTAATTCTTGTAGGTGGGTCTTGTAGTCCTTAATCATTTCAAAGTCACCGGCCTCAACCTTCGGAATCATGACCTGATAGATAAAATCCTTTACTTTATTCAGTCCCTTGTCTAAAAGAAGGGCACCCAAAAAGGCTTCGAAGGCATCCCCCAAGATGGTATCTCGATTACGACCTCCAGATTTTTCCTCTCCCTTACCTAGCTTGATAAACTGATCAAACTGGCAATCACGAGCAAATCCAGCCAAACTCTCTTCACGAACAATCATAGCACGGAGTTTAGATAGATCACCTTCTGGTTTTTTAGGATATTTTTGGTACAGATATTCTGAAATCAATAATTGCAGAACAGCGTCTCCTAAAAATTCCAAGCGTTCATTGTGTGAAATTTTTAAGAGGCGGTGCTCATTGGCATAACTAGTGTGGGTAAAAGCTGTTTCAAGTAATTGTTTATCTGAAAAAACAAGCTCAAAACGTTGCTCTAACAAGTTTTCTAATTCTCTCATAAGAACCTCTTTCTAAAACATTATAATTCATTCCATTATACCAAAAAAAGGGTTCTTAGTCAGAAAATAACAGTTAAAATCACTTTTTCTCAATTGTCTTTAAAATCAATCCCTTACTAGCAGTTCAGGCTATTTTTTGGTATAATAAATCTTATGGAAATTGAAAAAACCAATCGAATGAATGCTCTGTTTGAATTTTATGCAGCCCTTTTGACTGATAAGCAGATGAACTATATCGAGCTCTACTATGCAGACGACTATAGCTTAGCTGAAATTGCGGAAGAATTTGGCGTCAGTCGTCAGGCTGTCTATGATAATATCAAACGCACAGAAAAGATACTGGAAGATTATGAGATGAAGCTTCATATGTACTCTGATTACATTGTCCGCAGTCAGATTTGATCAGATCATTGAGCGCTATCCAGAAGATACTTTTCTCCAAGAGCAAGTTGAGATTTTAACAAGTATTGACAATAGAGAATAAGAGGAATAAATATGGCATTTGAAAATTTAACAGAACGTTTGCAGAACGTCTTTAAAAATCTACGTAAAAAAGGAAAAATTACCGAGAGCGATATCCAAGAAGCAACCAAGGAAATTCGTCTGGCTCTTTTAGAAGCCGACGTTGCCTTGCCAGTGGTTAAGGACTTTATCAAAAAAATTCGTGAACGTGCCATTGGGCATGAAGTCATTGATACCCTCAATCCAGCTCAACAAATCATCAAGATTGTAAATGAAGAATTGACGGAAGTTCTTGGTTCTGATACAGCTGAGATTATCAAGTCTCCAAAAATCCCAACCATTATCATGATGGTCGGTTTGCAGGGTGCTGGTAAAACAACTTTTGCAGGTAAACTTGCCAACAAACTCAAAAAAGAAGAGGATGCTCGTCCTCTGATGATTGCGGCCGATATCTATCGTCCTGCGGCCATCGACCAGCTCAAAACACTAGGACAACAAATTGATGTTCCTGTCTTTGCTCTTGGAACTGAAGTTCCTGCAGTGGAGATTGTCCGCCAAGGTTTGGAGCAAGCTAAAGCCAACCATAACGACTATGTCTTGATTGATACAGCCGGTCGTTTACAAATCGACGAACTTCTCATGAACGAGCTCCGTGATGTTAAAGCTCTTGCTCAACCAAATGAAATCCTTCTCGTCATCGATGCCATGATTGGTCAAGAAGCTGCTAACGTTGCGCGAGAATTTAACGCTCAATTAGAAGTTACCGGTGTCATCCTTACCAAGATTGACGGGGACACTCGTGGTGGTGCAGCCCTTTCTGTTCGTCATATCACAGGAAAACCAATCAAGTTCACTGGTACTGGTGAAAAGATTACCGACATTGAAACCTTCCACCCTGACCGTATGGCCAGCCGTATTCTCGGAATGGGAGATATGCTAACTCTGATTGAGAAAGCTTCCCAAGAATACGATGAGCAAAAAGCCCTTGAAATGGCTGAAAAGATGCGAGAAAACACCTTTGATTTCAATGATTTCATCGATCAGTTGGATCAGGTGCAAAATATGGGGCCAATGGAAGATTTGCTCAAGATGATTCCTGGTATGGCCAACAATCCTGCCCTTCAAAATATGAAGGTGGATGAAAAACAAATCGCTCGCAAACGTGCTATCGTCTCATCTATGACTCCTGAAGAACGTGAAAATCCAGATTTGCTCACTCCAAGCCGTCGTCGTCGTATTGCAGCTGGTTCTGGTAATACCTTTATCGATGTCAACAAGTTCATCAAAGACTTTAACCAAGCTAAACAACTCATGCAAGGTGTCATGTCTGGTGACATGAACAAGATGATGAAGCAAATGGGCATCAACCCTAACAACCTTCCTAAAAATATGCCTGGTGGCATGGATATGTCAGCTCTTGAAGGAATGATGGGACAAGGTGGTATGCCGGATATGTCTGCTCTTGGAGGAGCCGGAATGCCTGATATGAGCCAGATGCTAGGTGGAGGTCTCAAGGGTAAAATCGGTGAATTTGCTATGAAGCAATCCATGAAACGCATGGCCAACAAAATGAAAAAAGCTAAGAAAAAACACAAATAAAAAAGGACTCTGTTGAGTCCTTTTTTTCTAATTATCTATAAAAGAAACTTTCTGGTGAAATAACTGCTGACTGACTAATTGTCGAAGCTTCGATTAAACGGTCCTTTGTCGCATCAGATTCACCGTTATTTGAGTAGGCAGGATTGCCAGCAGGAATCAATACATATGAGAGAGGCCCATAAGGATTAGATTCTTCTAAGTTCAATGTCAAAAGAGGTAACTCTGGATTTTTACGAAAGGCAGTTACTTGGAATGTTCCTTGTTTACCCTTATGGTGTTTTATTTCTTTACTTGTAATTGTAACAGTTTCTCCTCTACTATTAGTCCAATTCCCTTCAATGCTAGATACATCTCCAGCAAAAACAGAAGAAATATCAACTTTTAATGTTGATTGTACTTCTTTTGTAACATCATCCTTATCTTTACTAGTATTTTGTTTAAAGTCGTTCCAAGTCACTTGTTTAAAATCAACTTTCTCAGATGAAATACTTAAAACTTCTGCTGGTTCATTCCCTTGAAACTGTTTAAAATCTTTCTTCACAATTTCTTCTAATTTTCCATCTTTTAATTGATAAGAGGTTGCTTCCCAGTTTGGATCAGTACCTTGACCAGCTAAATACTGTAACGTTCCGTCTTTGTAAATCGTTAGACTACTTCGCATTGACCCACCACCAGTACCCGCTCCTTTAACAAAAACTGGTTTCCTATCTTTCAATGTGTATATAGCTAGGATAAACTCTGAATCACCAATTAGAAGTTCCTGGGTTTTATCATTGTTAATATCATAAAAAGCATATTTTTTCGTCTGCCCATTTTCTTTTATTTGAGCTACGTAATTCATTACCATAGCCTCTTGAGTTTCTGTTCCCTCTACTGCTGATTTGAGCGCGTCATTACCATTAGTAGTCATCTTCTCAAATTTTTCAATAATCGACGCGTATTGTTCCTCTGGTTTTAACTCAATTTCAGTAGTTGATGTAGTGCTTATTTCGCTTGTTTGAGATGTTAATTCTGTTTTTTCTGCTTTTCCTGAACATGCAGTCAATAAAAGTACAGAACCAAATAAAACCAAGAAACCTACCTTATTTGTCATAAAAACTCCTTTAAAAATTATTTCATCAAATATCTATTTACAATCCCAAAAATCTTCTTACTCTCTATAGTAAGAAGACTTTTTAATATTTTATCGTTTTTTTCGTAATGTTGCAATCCCAAATGCACCCAGAATACCACCTAAAGCGATTAAAGCAACATTTGATTGTTCACCTGTTTCCGGCAGTGTTTTTGCTCGTTCTACTCGTGAATAAACCGGCTTACTTGATACTTGTTGCTGACTTGTGTTGGCTTGACCATTAACAGTAACATTGCCTTTGTCATCAATAGCGAGTATCTTATTATCGTCAAGTCCTTTGTTCAAACTGTTAATGTCAAATTCTGGAAGTTCTTCAGCAGTTGGTGCTGTATTAGGGATTGCAATGATGGTTCCGTCAGGCAATGTTGCAATGACGTTATCTTTTGCTTTTTCTTCCAAATCTTGAAGTTTGTCAAATTTTTCTTGAATTGCATTAAGTTTAGCTTGTTTAGCATCAAGTGTTGATTTGATTGTTTCAACAAGAGATTTAGCGTTTTGAGCTTTAGTTTCAGCGTTTTTAAGTGCTTCTTGTTTTTCAGCCAATGTAGTTTTAGCTTTAGCCAATTTAATTGGTGCTTCAACGTAACCTTTTAGTTCTTCAGCAAGAGCTTTAGCTTCTTCAACCAAACGGTCTTTTTCTTCAACCAATTTAGCCTTTTGCGCTTGAAGTTCTTCAAGTTTCTTTTCTTGAGTACGAAGTTCTACTTTAGCATTGCTGTAGTTTTGAACTTTGATTTCTTGAACACGTTTAGCTGATTCAAGAGCTGATTTGGCATCATCAAGAGCTTGTTTCTTAGAAGCAAGGTCAGCTGAGAAGTTATCAACTGCTTTTTGAGCTTCAGCTTGACGTTTTTGTGCGCTGTCAAGAGCAAGTTTTGCAAGACGCAAGTTGTTTTCAGCAACAGTAGTTTGGATTGGTGTAGCAGTAGCATCAGCCAATGTCTTTTCTGCTGAAGTTTTAAGGTCTAAAGCATTAGCATAGTCAGTTGATGCTTGTTTAAGAGCATCATTTGCTTTTTCTGAAGCAGTTTGAGCTGTATCTTTTTCAGCTTTAGCGTCTTCATAAGCTTTTTGGATAACTTCAGCATTTGTTGGGTTTACAAGAGTTGTACCTTTATTGCTAAATGCAATTACAAGCCAGTAATCACCGTTAATGTTTGCAATATCAAGACCAACGTTTTTAGCAAAATTAAGGTTAGCTTTTAAGTGTCCCCAGTTTGAATGAGCGTCATCAAATGATGTACCTAGCAAAGCTTTAACAACAGCTTCTTTGAGGTCGTACATTGATTTGAATTCATCTTTTGAACCTAGACGTTCAAGGTTTTCAACACCAGCGCCAATGTGTCCGTGTGTAAGTGGGCTCTTACCACGTTGTTCGTATTCACGTGCACGACTATTTGCTAATTCGATAGCTTCGTTAGTAACGCCTGTGTTTTCTTTTGATGTTACAAGATATTTAGAGTTATCTTTCAATTGTTCACGGACTTGTTTCAATCCTTGAACATACAAGTGAGAAATTTCTTCTTTTTGTGCTTGAGTTAGATTGTCGATATCAACAGGTTGGCTCTTAGCGTTTACCAATTGAAATTTCTGTATTTTCAATAGCTTTAGCACCAGAGTCAGTCATGAAGTCATTGTCACCTGATGCAATGTCTTCTTTGAATTGAGTCAAATCTGGAATTTTGACAATATCAACGCTATCTAAAGCTTTTGTAGCTTTATCAAGTTTATCTTCAGCTTGAGAAAGTGTTGTTGTAGCACCATTAGCTTTTGTAGTAGCTGATTCAAGGTTGTCTTTAGCATCATTAACTAAAGTTGCTTTAGCATCAACATCTGCTTGAGCGTTGTCAATAGTTTCTTGACGTTTTTGGTCAGCTTTTTGAGCATCAGTCAAAGCTGTTTCTGCATTAGTGACATTCTTTTCAGCACCTTTAGTTTCAGCTTTAGCTTCATCAAGTTTATCTTCAGCTTGAGCAAGTCCAGTTCCTGAAATTGCGTCTTTAGCTGATTGAACTTGAGTTTCTTTAGCAGAAACATTAGCGTTAGCATCTTTTAATTCTTGTTCAGCGTTAGACACACCTGTTTGAGCTTTAGTTACAGTTTCAGTTTGAGTTGCAATTTTTGCATCAGTATTAGCTGTTTCTGTTTCGTTTGCTTTTTGGTCAGTGAGGTTAGCTTTCTGGTCAGCTTTATTAGCCTCAATATTTTGAGGCGTAGCTTTAGAAGCAACTTCTTCAGCGTGTTTAACAGCTTCAGTAGCTTCAGTAACTTCTGTTTGAGCGCTAGACACTTGTTTGTTAGCTTCATTAGCTTTATCTTGTGCATCAGTAAGTTGTTCTTTAGTTTTTTCTACAACTTGTTTTTGAACATCAAGAGCTGGTTTTACGTCTGATGGTTTTTCAACAGTTTTTTTTGTTGGTTTTTCAACGATAGCTGGTTCATTGACACTTGTTGCCGTAGCTAGTTCAGAGTTAGCTTCTTGAGCAAATGCAGGTACACCAGCTGATGCAAGTCCAATAACTGCTGTACTTGTTAGAATTTGCAATTTTTTCATCAATTTCTCCTTTAATCACTTATCGAGTGATTTTTATAGTTTCATTATATTATTTTATCATTTATTAGTGTAATATTCAACACTTACTATTATTTTTAAGTGTAATTTATGCTACTTATTATTTATAATTTTTTTATCTTTACAATAATAAGTGAAGGTAAAAAAATATGAATCAAAATAACTTACAAACATTTATTGCAAAAAAAGAATTAGATATTTACGTCATACAAAAGGATTAAGTCAAGAGAAACTCTCAGAATTAGCTGGACTGGGTTCTAAACATATTCATAACATCGAAAACGAAAAATATAATTTTCAAATACAAACACTAAATAAAATTCTAACGGCTCTTGAAGTAGATGAAAAAACTTTTTTCAACTTTGATTTCCCAATCCAAAGTAAAGAAATTGAATACATCATCAGTCAACTTGAACAGCTTCCAGAGCCACAAAAAACAGATATAATAGATGCAATATCGACTTTATTAAACAATATAAATAACCACTAAAAAACGCAAATAAAAAGGACTCAATTGAGTCCTTTTTATTGTTCATTTCTAAGTTTCTCCAAGGTTTGCTTGAATATTTCTGGAATATCAGCAGTAAATTCCATAGTTTCACCAGTCCTTGGATGGGTAAAACCAAGCGTCTTGGCATGGAGAAATTGCCCATGTCCTTTCAAGGTTTTACGAGAACCGTATACCTCATCACCAGCTACAGGATGGCCAATATAAGCCATGTGCACACGGATTTGATGGGTCCGTCCTGTTTCCAGTTGCAACTCTAATAAAGAATAGTCACCAAAGCGTTCTAAAACTTGGAAACGTGTCACTGCTGGTTTTCCTTTAGCAGTCACAGCTTGTTTCTTGCGGTCTTTTTCGCTACGACCAATCGGCGCGTCAATGACACCTCGGTCATTTGGAAGATTCCCATGAACGATAGCCCAATATTTTCGGAGAGATTTCTTGTCTTTCAATTCTTGAGCCAGGGCCATGTGAGCTTCATCATTTTTAGCAATCATGAGAAGCCCAGATGTGTCCTTATCGATACGATGGACAATTCCTGGGCGCAGCACACCATTGATTCCTGATAAGTCTTTGATATGATACATAAGAGCATTCACCAAGGTACCACTGGTATGACCAGCACTTGGATGAACGACCATTCCTTGAGGTTTATTAACTACTGCTACATCCTCATCTTGATAAATGATTTCTAAAGGAATATCTTCAGCTACATACTCTAAAACTTCTGGTTCGGGAATTTGATAAGTGATCATATCTCCTTCTTGGACCGTATACTTGGCTTTCTTGACCTGGCCGTTGACCAAGACTTGACCTGACTTGATTTGTTCATTGGCAAGACTACGAGACAATTCTGTCAAATCTGACAAAGCCTTATCTAAACGTACCCCGCCTCTTTCAATTTAATTTCCATTCATTTCCTCTTTTAGCATTGCAAGCAATAACACAACGACCCCTACTGTCAGATAACTATCAGCCACATTGAATATGGCAAAATTGATAAAGTCTAAGTGAAACATATCCACGACAAATCCTTGGCTAATGCGATCAATGAAGTTTCCAAGACCACCTGCAATAATTAGAACCAATCCAAAGACTGTCCAGAGGGAATCCTCTATATGCTTATGCAAATACCAGATAGCCCCTGCCATAACTACTAGTGTTATAATTGCAAAAAACCATTGTTGATCTTGAAGCATAGAAAAAGCTGCACCCCTATTTTGCAGATAGGTTAAACTCACCAGATTAGGAATCCATGATTTGATTTCACCAAGAGCAATATTCTGAACGACATAAGCCTTTACCAATTGATCTAACACGATTAAGGCTGCTATAATCCCTGCTACTATTCCTCTTTTTTTCATGCTTTCCTCTTCTGATCAAAATACTCTTGCATGACCTCTACAAATAAAGTCCCTGCTTGACTCAAGTCTACTTCCTCACGTTTCACATAAACCATACGATTATTGAGATTATCATTTAGTGGAACAACGGTGATCCCGTTAACGCTATCGCTATCTAAGAATCCAGAACCAGTCGCATAAGCATTTGTTCTTTCAAGAATTCCATTTAAAGTAGCGCGGTCTGTTACGTTAAACATCTGAGAGCTGGCACTTGTGTCCACAAAGTTTCTGAGTAATAGAGATATTCATCCTTCTCTTGTGTAAAACGAACTGTTGGTAAATCAACTAAATCCTCCATAACCAACTCTTTTTTCTTGGCTAAAGGATGTCCTTCACGAAGATAGATATGCGTCTGGAAAGGAATCAACTCAATCACTTCAAGGCCTAACTTTTCAACCCGTTGCATGATACCCTTTTGGTTTTGATTGTTGAGGTAAATAATCCCAATCTCACTATGACCTTGGGCTACTTCATCCAAAATCTGAACAGTTGTAGATTCAAAAATACGGAAATTTTTATAGTCTGGGTACCTTTGAGAAAAAGTTGTGATAGTCGGTGGCAAGAAATCATAGTGCTGGCTGGCTATTGAAAACTCATCCTTTTCCTCTTCAGGATTGGCATACTGGTTCTGGAAAATATCAAATCCTTTAACCAACTCTTGGGCCTTTTCATAAAATTCCATTCCACGACGAGTAAGAAAGGTACCCGAACTAGTTCTACGGAAAATCTTGAATCCTAGCTCTTTCTCCAGATCTCTTACAGAAATAGACAAACTGGGTTGGCTAACGTACATTTTCTCAGCCGCTTCACGAAAAGTACCACTATTTGCAATAGCAACAACGTAGCGTAATTGTTGAATATTCATTACTTCTCCTTCGATTTCTATCTTATCATTATACCATAAATCAAGCCTATCCAACAAAGGAAAATCATGAGACAGTTACTTCTAAAAAAGCAAACAAAAAAACACCTTTAAAGCTAGACCCAAAATCCAACTAAAAAGGGGTGTTATCAAATGCGATTATTTAGCTGCTGCGTAAAGCTCGTCTACTTTGTTCCAGTTGATAACTGAGAAGAAAGCTTTGATGTAGTCAGGACGAACATTGCGGTATTTCACGTAGTAGGCATGTTCCCAAACGTCCAAGCCCAAGATTGGTTTTTACCTTCTGAGATTGGTGTATCTTGGTTTGCTGTTGAAGTCACTTCAAGTTTACCTTCTTTGTTAACAACCAACCATGCCCATCCAGAACCGAAACGAGTAGTTGCTGCTGCAGTAAATGCTGCTTGGAATTCTTCGAATGAACCAAATGTTGCATCAATTGCTGCTGCAAGTTCTGCTGAAGGAGCTGTCTTTTCAGGAGTCATCAATTCCCAGAAAAGAGCATGGTTCAAGTGGCCACCACCATTATTGATAAGAGCTTGACGAATATCTGCAGGGATAGATTCAACATCTGCAAGCAATGCTTCAAGATCTTCACCGATTTCAGGGTGTTTTTCAAGAGCTGCATTTGCGTTATTTACATATGCTTGGTGATGTTTGTCATGGTGCAAATGCATTGTTTCAGCATCAATATATGGTTCCAAGGCGTCGTAAGCGTATGGAAGATCTGGTAAGATAATAGCCATCTGTAATACCTCTTTTTCTTTTTATATAAAAATGATAACGCAAACAACCTTTTTTTTCAAGTTATTTGCTCAATTTGACTGGCTCGCAATCTGCAATAAAGCCTTCTCAAACAAGTACCCTTTTTCGTAAACACCAGTCTTAATTTGATAATCTGCCTGAATGAGATAACGAATAGAATTTTGTAGAAAATTCAGGGACAATCCTCGCGTGTCACGAAGGGCAAATTTGATTTGATAGGGATTCGGATTGCGACCAAGATAGTGGCCCAAACTGCTGACCATCTGTGATTCTGTCTGACCAGACTCTTGCAATATTTTTACTTGGGTATAGAGTCTAAACTGCCCCAGCATAATGGCAATCAGTTTAATCTCATCTTCACCCTGTAAGGTCAAATCTTTAACTAAATCTCGTGCTTGATCAATTTTCTTAGTTAATATTAATTGGGTCAAATCAAAAATATTATCCTGCAAAGTCTTTGGAATTGCTTCAACAATATCTTCTTCTGTTATCAGACCACTATCCTTATAAGACTGTAAGAAGAACAGGTTTTTCTGAATTTCACTGAATTGAAAACTAGATTTGATAAGCAACTGTTCAAAGGAATTTCCATCAAAAGTAAGTCCTTGTTTCTGAGTCCACTTTTGAAAATAGGCTCGCAACTCTTGCTCTTTAGGTTCAAGAGCCTCAAATACTGTCGCATCACGCTTAAGTAATTTGACCAAACGTCTCTTGCTATCTAACTTGCCTTCAGCAAAGATTACTAATTTACTTGAGGGTACAGGATTTTCCAGATAGTCTTCAAAGGCCTTTAGCTCATCATCAGTTAGATAGCGTTTTTTAGCAGTTGTAATATCCAAAAAGTGATCTAGAATCACAAT
This sequence comes from uncultured Streptococcus sp., assembly GCA_916439135.1. Taxonomy (GTDB): domain Bacteria; phylum Bacillota; class Bacilli; order Lactobacillales; family Streptococcaceae; genus Streptococcus. The sequence continues at coordinate 346,963 of CAKAHR010000001.1, forward strand.
TTTTTCATCCGCAAAGAAAGGAAGACTGACCAACTCTAGCTCCAAGCTTTTATAGTCTACTTCTTTCATGTCAAAATAAGCAAAATTCAAATCTGCAGGATCATATCCGATTTGCTTTAGAACTTGTGCTTTCATGACGTCATACTGTCCTTGATCAGCCCCTGTAAATAGGGTCAAACTAGGAAGGTTCGCTAAGGATAGCTTTCGACTTTCTTCTATGGCTAGCATTTATTCTCCTTTCTTTTTAATTTAGCTTCTGTTTAATCCATATAATTCAATTTTCCACGGAAATCCTCTAGGCTTTGGTATCCTTTTTCCGTCATAATCTCTTTGAGTTCCTTTGTGATTCGCTCAAAAGCACCTACACCTTCTTTATGAAGAGTAGTTCCTACTTGTACCATGCTGGCACCACATAGGATATGTTCAAAGGCATCACGCCCCGTTAATACTCCACCAGTTCCGATGATTTGAATTTGAGGATTTAAGCGTTGATAAAAAGCATGGACGTTGGCAAGAGCAGTTGGTTTAATGTATTCTCCACCAATTCCACCAAAGCCATTCTTAGGGCGAATAACCACTGTTTCATCCTCAATATAAAGACCATTTCCAATAGAGTTGACACAGTTGACGAATTTGAGTGGATACTTGTTAAAAATATCTGCTGCTTGGTCAAAGTGAACAATATCAAAATAAGGTGGAAGCTTAATTCCAAGAGGTTTTGTAAAATAATCAAAAACTTCTGACAAGATACGATCTGTTGTTTCAAAATCATAGGCAATCTGAGGCTTACTTGGAACATTTGGGCATGAGAGATTGAGTTCGGTTAAACCACGAAAATCACTTTCTTGAACCTTTTTTAAGATGGTATGAGTTTCCTCTGGAGACATTCCAACTAAAGATAGGAAGAAGGTACGATTTGGTTCCTTTTCTTGCAATTTCAAAAGGTAGTTCAAGTAATAGTCTAAACCATTATTCGGTAGCCCCATAGAGTTAATAGAACCAAGTGGAACATCTTGATAGCGTGGTTTAGGATTTCCCTGACGAAATTCCAAGGTTGCAGTCTTAGTGACAAAGGTTCCTGCTGCTGAATTTTTGACACCTTCCAATTCCTCAATTGTCATACAAGTAACACCTGCTGCATTCATCAAGCAATTATCAAACTCAAAACTAGCAATCTGTGTTTTCGTTGATACCATGATTCTATTCCTCCAAAATTCATTATTTCTTTATTATTATACCATACTTTGGCAGGAGCCTTTTAATAAAACTAACCCTATAAAAAGGTTTCTAATTCAACTAATAAAACTAGCTTATTCAAATTGAATGAATTTTTAGAAAATTTATGTCTTTTTCTTTACACTGAAAATTTTTTCTGCTATAATGTCTCATGTAATAAAATATGACAACAAAAAAAGGAGAACGATATGACATCTGCTAAAAAATATATCCAAAGCGTGTTTAAAACTGTAAAAGCTCGTAACGGGCATGAGGCTGAATTTCTCCAGGCGGTTGAAGAATTCTTCAGTACTTTGGAACCTGTCTTTGAAAAACACCCTGAGTATATTGAAGAAAACATCTTGGCACGTATCACTGAACCTGAGCGCGTAATTTCTTTCCGTGTTCCTTGGGTCGACCGTGATGGAAAAGTTCAAGTTAACCGTGGTTACCGTGTTCAATTTAACTCTGCTGTTGGACCATATAAAGGCGGGCTTCGTTTCCACCCAACTGTAAACCAAGGAATCTTGAAATTCCTCGGCTTCGAACAAATCTTTAAAAACGTTTTGACTGGACTTCCAATCGGTGGAGGTAAAGGTGGATCAGACTTCGATCCTAAAGGCAAAACTGATGCTGAAGTGATGCGTTTCTGCCAAAGCTTCATGACTGAATTGCAAAAATACATCGGACCTTCTCTTGACGTACCTGCTGGTGATATCGGTGTCGGCGGACGTGAAATTGGTTACCTTTACGGACAATACAAACGCCTTAACCAATTTGATGCTGGTGTCTTGACCGGTAAACCTCTTGGATTTGGTGGTAGCCTGATTCGTCCAGAAGCAACTGGTTACGGTTTGGTTTACTACACTGAAGAAATGCTTAAAGCTAACGGAAACAGTTTTGCAGGTAAGAAAGTGGTTATTTCTGGTTCTGGTAACGTTGCTCAGTTTGCCCTTCAAAAAGCAACTGAACTTGGTGCTACAGTTATTTCTGTATCTGACTCAAATGGTTATGTCATTGATGAAAATGGTATCGACTTCGACCTTTTGTCAGATGTTAAAAACAACCGTCGTGCTCGTTTAACTGAGTACGCTGCAGAAAAACCAACTGCTACTTATTATGAAGGTTCTGTATGGACTTACACTGGTAACTACGATATTGCTCTTCCATGTGCGACTCAAAATGAGATCAATGGTGAAGCTGCGAAACGCTTGGTTGCTCAAGGCGTTATCTGTGTCTCTGAAGGAGCCAACATGCCTAGCGACCTTGAAGCTATCAAAGTCTACAAGGAAAACGGAATCCTTTATGGACCTGCCAAAGCTGCCAATGCTGGTGGTGTAGCTGTATCTGCTCTTGAAATGAGCCAAAACAGCCTTCGCCTTTCATGGACACGTGAAGAAGTTGACGGTCGCTTGAAAGATATTATGACTAACATCTTCAACACAGCTAAAACAACTGCAGAAACATACGGTCTTAGTACTGACTACCTTGCAGGTGCAAATATTGCAGCCTTTGAGAACGTAGCAAATGCTATGATTGCCCAAGGTATCGTTTAATTCTAAAAATGCGCTCCTCACTATTCGTGGGGAGTTTCTGATGCAAAAAATACCTATCCAAATGGATAGGTTTTTTTGATTACAATTTACCTGCTACTGCATCCAATAATTCTTGGATTTTCGCTTGATTGCTTCCTCCTGCCATGGCCATGTCTGGTTTCCCACCACCACGTCCATCAACGATTGGAGCTAATTCTTTAACCAAGTTACCTGCGTGGATGTCTTTTGTCTTGCTTGCTACAAGAAGGTTGACCTTGTCACCGATTGCTGCGACAAGAACAAGGACGTCTGAGTAGTCTTTTTGTTTCCAGTTATCTGCAAAGGTACGAAGAGCACCCGCATCAGAAACAGAAACTTGGCTAGCAATGTAACGGTGGCCGTTTGCTTCTTGAACATTCTTGAAGACATCACCTGCCGCTGCTGCTGCAGCTTTTTCCTTCAATTCAGCATTTTCTTTTTGCAATTGACGTAGTTGTTCTTGAAGTCCTTCCACCTTGTGAGGTACTTCCTTGAGTTGAGGTGCTTTAATAGTTGCTGCGACCGCCTTGAGTGCATCTTCCTGTTCACGGTAGGCTTCAAAGGCTTCCTTACCAGTCACTGCCAAGATACGACGAGTTCCTGATCCGATCCCTTCTTCCTTGACAATCTTGAAGAGACCAATCTCAGAAGTATTGCCAACGTGGGTACCACCACAAAGTTCAACTGAGTAGTCACCGATGGTTACAACACGAACTTCCTTACCATACTTCTCACCAAAGAGGGCCATAGCTCCCATTTCTTTGGCTGTGTCAATGTCTGTCTCAACAGTCTTGACTGCAATGGCTTCCCAGATCTTCTCATTGACTTGTTGCTCAATAGCGCGTAATTCTTCAAGAGTTACGGCTTGGAAATGGGTGAAGTCAAAGCGAAGGAATTCTACTTCGTTGAGTGAGCCTGCTTGAGTTGCATGGTGGCCAAGGATATTGTGAAGAGCCGCATGGAGCAAGTGAGTCGCCGTGTGGTTCTTCATGACACGGTGACGACGATTGCTATCGATGGCCAAAGTGTATTCTTGGTTCAAAGCAAGAGGTGCAAGGACTTCAACAGTATGAAGAGCTTGTCCATTTGGTGCTTTTTGAACATCCGTTACATTCGCAACAAGGTTTCCTGCAGCATCCAAGATTTGGCCATGGTCAGCTACTTGCCCACCCATTTCAGCGTAGAATGGAGTTTCTGCAAAGATAAGAGATGCAGTTCCTTCAGATACAGCTTCTACTTCTGCATTGTCCGCCACGATAGCCACCAACTTAGAAGACAATTGGCTAGCATTGTAGTTGAAGACACTCTCAACTGTAATGTTTGAAGGGTTTCATTTTGCATCCCCATAGATCCGCCTTTAACAGCTGACGCACGCGCACGCTCTTGTTGTTCCTTCATGGCTGCTTCAAAGCCTTCACGGTCTACTGTCATTCCAGCTTCTTCAGCGATTTCTTCTGTCAACTCTACTGGGAATCCGTATGTATCATAGAGTTTGAAGACATCTTGACCAGCGATAACCGTTTGACCTTTTTCTTTCAAGTCTGCTACGATTGTTTCTGCAAAGTGTTGTCCTGAGTGAAGGGTACGAGCAAATGACTCTTCTTCGCTCTTGACGATTTTTTCAATAAAATCACGTTTTTCAAGCACTTCTGGGTAGTAGCTTTCCATGATTTTACCAACAGTTGGAACCAGTTTGTAAAGGAAAGGCTCATTGATACCCAATTTTTGACCATGCATAGAAGCACGACGGAGGAGACGACGAAGGACATAACCACGGCCTTCATTTCCAGGGAGAGCACCATCACCAATAGCAAATGACAATGAACGAATATGGTCAGCAATAACCTTGAAGCTCATGTTGTCGCCATCTTGGTCGTAAACCTTACCAGACAATTTTTCCACTTCACGGATGATTGGCAAGAATAGGTCAGTTTCAAAGTTTGTCTTAGCACCTTGGATAACAGCTACCAAACGCTCCAAACCAGCGCCCGTATCAATGTTTTTGTGTGGCAATTCCTTGTATTCGCTACGAGGAACAGCAGGGTCTGCGTTAAATTGTGACAAGACAATGTTCCAGATCTCGATATAACGGTCGTTTTCGATATCTTCTGCGAGAAGGCGAATACCAATATTTTCTGGGTCAAAGGCTTCCCCACGGTCAAAGAAGATTTCTGTATCTGGTCCAGAAGGTCCAGCACCAATTTCCCAGAAGTTGTCTTCGATTGGAATCAAGTGACTTGGATCCACGCCCACTTCAATCCAGCGGTTGTAAGAATCTGTGTCATCTGGATAGTAAGTCATGTAGAGTTTGTCTTTAGGGAAGTCAAACCATTCAGGACTTGTCAAAAGTTCATAAGCCCAAGTAATGGCTTCGTCACGGAAGTAATCCCCAATTGAGAAGTTTCCCAACATTTCAAACATGGTATGGTGACGAGCCGTCTTCCCTACGTTTTCAATATCGTTGGTACGGATAGCCTTTTGCGCATTGGTAATCCGTGGGTTTTCAGGGATGATAGTCCCGTCAAAGTATTTTTTAAGAGTGGCAACCCCTGAGTTAATCCACAAAAGGGTTGGGTCGTTTACTGGAACCAAACTTACTGATGGTTCGACTGAGTGGCCTTTTGTAGCCCAGAAATCAAGCCACATTTGGCGGACTTGTGCACTAGATAATTGTTTCATTTGTATCTCCTTTTTACTAATTTGAGTCTCTTTCTAGCATTTCTACATAGTCGATAGCGACACAGAGGGAAATGACTAGGTCAGCATAAGATTCGTCATAGACGGTTACGGTATAGGTAGAGGTTAAATGGAAGAGTTCCTAGGCGATTTCTGCAATCACTTGATCACGGTCATCCAGAAGTTTAAAGTTTAAATCCCAGATATTTCCCTCAATGCGCAGACCTAGGTTGTCAAATTCATACTTATCTCTAAAGAAAGTCAACTTCTTTCGGATATAAAAACTATCTCCATTATTGAGTTGAATCTCAAAGCGTGGCATGAAGGTCAACATTTCTTTACTAATCTCACTAACCTGTTCACCAGAATTATCAAAAATGGTAAAGGTCTTAGCAATCTTAAAAAATGAACCTTCAACCTGATAGGCGACATTGCCAATCTCATCCTTGATATCAAAGCGTTCACCACCTAGGCGAAATTTTTGTTTGACAAGAAATCTTCTCATAAGCACCTCCAAAAATAAAAGACAAATTCATATCACGAAGGGCGAAAAACCGCGGTACCACCTTCATTCAATGAACTTGTCATTCTTGATTCTTATGCAATTGTTACAATCGAGTAGCATGATTTTCTATCTTAGATGGCTCGCAGCACCGCCATTTCTCTGAACTAAGATGGAGAGAAAATCAATTCTCAACATTCCTATTATACTGTTTTTTAATGACTGAGTCAACTGGAAAATCAAACAAAAAACGAACCAGCTTGACTGATTCGTTTTTAGTTTATTTGCTCCTACTTCCGATACATCTTAAATTGTAGGAAGAGGTCGCTGTAGATTCCTGTCCATTTATGGTCAAATTTTTCATAAACTTCGAGGTGTTTCATAGTATCTGCATCTGGATAGAAGGACTTGTCCTCTTTTGTCTCCTCAGGGAGCATTTCCTTAGCAGCATTGTTTGGTGTTGAATAGCCGACATACTCCGCATTTTTCAGAGCATTTTCAGGCTTCAACATAAAGTTGATAAAGGCATAGGCAGCATCCTGGTTCTTGACTGTCTTAGGTATCACCATATTGTCAAACCAGAGGTTACTTGCTTCTGTCGGCACGACATATTTGAGGTTAGGATTCTTTTCCAACATCTGGCTAGCTTCCCCTGAGAAGGTCACACCGATAGCAGCATTGTTCTGAATCATGTAACCCTTCATCTCATCGGCTACAATTGCCTTGATATTAGGAGTCAGCTCATACAGTTTATCAACCGTTTGTGATAGTTGTTGAGGATCTTTTGAGTTGAGGCTATAGCCTAGTGAGTTAAGACCTAAACCAAGCACTTCACGCGCCCCATCAAAGAGCATGATAGAATCCTTGTATTCTGGTTTCCAGAGGTCGTCCCAATGTTCAGGCGCTTCTTCCACCATGGTTTCATTGTAGACAATACCCAAAGTTCCCCAGAAGTATGGGATAGAGTACTGATTGTTGGGTCAAAGGACTGGTTGAGAAATTCTGGACCAATATTCTCAATTCCCTCAATCTTACTATAATCTAATGGAACTAAGAGGTCTTCGTCCTTCATCTTGTTGATCATGTACTCACTTGGGATGGCAATATCATAGGTTGTCCCACCCTGCTTGATTTTGGTGTACATAGCTTCGTTGGAGTCAAAGGTCTCATATTGAACTTGGATTCCTGTTTCTTCTGTAAATTTCTCCAGAAGTTCAGGATCGATATAGTCTCCCCAGTTGTAGATGACCAGTTTTTGACTGTCACGACTATTGATTTTACTATCAAGATGATAGGAAATTCCCCACAAGACAAGGATAATGGCTAAAATTCCTGCTAAAAATGAATAGAGCTTTTTCATGCTTTCTCCTCCTTCTCACGCGAAATAAAGTAATAGCCGACAACCAAGATAATACTAAAGAGAAAGACTAGGGCTGAAAGGGCATTGATTTCTAGCGAAATTCCCTTACGAGCACGAGAATAAATCTCGACTGACAGGGTTGAAAAGCCATTTCCCGTCACAAAGAAGGTCACGGCAAAGTCATCCAGCGAGTAGGTAAAGGCCATGAAATAACCCGCAATGATTGACGGCGTCAGATAAGGGAGCATAATTTCCTTGAACATTTGGAACTGACTAGCACCAAGGTCATAAGCCGCGTGAATCATATCGTCATTCATATCCTTGAGACGAGGCAAGACCATCAAGACCACGATTGGGATGGAGAAGGCCACGTGACTAGATAGAACTGTCAAAAAGCCAAGTGAAAACTTAAGCTGGGTAAAGAGAATCAAGAAGCTAGCACCAATCATAACGTCAGGCGCAACCATGAGGATATTATTGAGTGATAAAAAGGCTTCTTGGTATTTCTTACGAGACTGGTAGATGTAAATGGCACCGAAAGTCCCGATAATGGTCGCTATCAAGGCTGATAGAAAGGCCAAGAAAAAGGTTTGGGTGAGGATCAACATGAGACGGCCATCACCAAACATGGTTTTAAAATGGCTCAAGCTAAAACCAGTAAAGCTGTTCATATCATCGCCAGCATTAAAGGCATAGCCAATCAAGTAAAAGATTGGCAAATATAGGATGATAAAGACAAAGGCTAGGTAGAGATTGGCAAATTTTTTCATCGTTCTCTCCTTTCCTTGGTCACCCACATGGTGAGAAACATGGTCAGGATGAGAATCACACCAATGGTTGAACCCATACCGTAGTTGTCGTTTGTCAGGAAATTCTGCTCAATGGCCGTCCCCAAGGTGATAACGCGGTTCCCACCGATCAAACGGGTCAGCATGAAGAGACTCAAACTTGGGATAAAGACAGACTGAACACCACTTCTTACCCCGTTCATCGATAGAGGGAAGATGACATGACGGAAGGTTTCCCACTTGGTCGCACCGAGGTCATAGCTGGCATTGATGAGATTGTTATCCATATCATCCAAGACATTGAAGATCGGCAAAATCATAAAGGGAAGCTCGATGTAGCTTGCGACAAAGATAAAGGAGAAATCGGTAAAGAGCAACTGCTGCGAACCGATTCCGATAAATTCCAAATTGGTTAATGGAGCCATTTTGACCAAAAATCCCGATAAAAGCATAAGCCTTGAGGAGGAGGTTGATCCAAGTCGGCAGGATGATCAGCATGAGCCAGAGTTGACGGTGCTTGAGACGAGTCAAAAAGAGGGCTGTTGGATAGCTGATAAGAAGTGTCACTAGAGTTACAATCCCAGCATAGAGCACAGAGTTGAAGCTCATTTTAAGGTAGGTCAAGTTTTGTGACGCAAAGTAAGATTTATAGTTTTCTAAACTAAACTGCCCTTCAATGTTGAAAAAGGATTGACCGAAAATCAAGACCAAGGGTGCGAGGACAAAGAGTGCAATCCAAAGCATGTAGGGAACTACAAAGAGTTTAGAGGTTGTTTTCTTCATCTCTTTCCTCCTCAATAGCGTTAATCAGACCTGCTTCTTGCTCTTCGATTTCTACGTATTCTTCGATACGAGCATCGAACTCTTCTTCTGTTTCATTGAGACGCATGATGTGAATGTCTTCTGGTTCAAAGTCCAGACCGATTTCCTCACCCACAATGGCCTTACGAGTTGAGTGAATCATCCATTCATTACCAAGCTCATCATAGGCGATAATCTCGTAGTGAACCCCACGGAAGAGCTGGGTATCGACCTTAACTTGGAGCTTGCCTTCTTCAGGAAGGGTAATCCGCAAGTCCTCTGGACGAATGACAATCTCGACAGGCTCATTTGGCTTCATCCCACCGTCGACCGCTTCAAAGCGTTTGCCGTTGAACTCGACCAAGTAGTCCTCAATCATGGTTCCTGGCAAGATATTTGACTCACCGATAAAGCTGGCAACAAAGTGGTTGATTGGCTCATCGTAGATGTCCACTGGTGTTCCAGACTGAACAATCTCGCCATCATTCATAACGAAAATCCAGTCACTCATGGCAAGAGCTTCTTCCTGATCGTGAGTGACAAAAACAAAGGTAATCCCCAATCGTTGTTGCAATTCACGCAGTTCGTACTGCATGTCTGTTCGCAATTTCAAGTCCAGCGCTGACAAGGGCTCATCCAGCAAAACCACACGAGGTTGGTTGATGATGGCACGGGCAATGGCTACACGCTGACGTTGTCCTCCAGAGAGTTTACGGATAGAACGTTTTTCATAACCTTCCAACTGAACCATCTTTAGCACTTCCGCTACACGTTGGTCGATTTCTTTCTTGTCGATTTTACGCAAGCGGAGCGGAAAGGCAACATTTTCAAACACATTCATATGTGGAAACAAGGCATAGGATTGAAAGACGGTATGAACATCTCGTTTGTTGGTTGGGATATCATTGATCCGCACCCCATCCAGCAAAATATCCCCTGTCGTCGCATCCAGTAAACCTGCAATGATGTTTAGAATGGTTGATTTTCCTGAACCAGATGCGCCTAAAAGAGTGTAAAATTTCCCTTCTTCCAACTCAAAGTTAATATCTTTGAGAACCTTAGTGTCACTATCTTCAAAAACTTTAGAAACGTTTCTGAATTCGATAATTGGTTTTTTCAATTCCTCTAAATTCCTTTTTCTTCGTAAATTAACAGATTGGGACCTTGTAAAATGCTAGCAATGACTGTAAGGAATTGACCCAAACCATATCTAGCGATAAAATCCCAATCTTTGTATAATGTGTAATAATAATGTTATTCGTGCTCACCCAAGATACGAACTTCTCGCTCTAAGGTAACACCTGAATGTTCTTTAACTTTGTCAATAACAGACTCAATTAAGTCTTCATAGTCTCTTGCTGTCCCATCGGCTACATTAATCATAAAGCCTGCATGTTTTTCTGAGACTTCGACACCACCGATACGGTAGCCCTTCAAACCAGCTTCTGAAATCAATTGTCCTGCAAAATGCCCGACTGGACGTTTAAAGACAGAACCACATGAAGGATATTCCAAAGGTTGCTTAAGTTCACGCAAATGAGTTAAGCGATCCATTTCTTGATTAATAGTCTCATAATTCCCTGGAGATAGTGCAAATTTAGCTGATAAGACTACTGCTCCAGAATCTTGAATAGCTGAATGACGGTAACCAAAGGCTAAGTCCTTGGCTGATAAAGTCTCGATTTCCCCATCCTTGGTCAATACTTTGCAAGACTGCAAAATATGAGCAATCTCACCTCCATAGGCTCCAGCATTCATAAAGACAGCTCCACCGACGCTTCCTGGAATTCCACAGGCAAATTCAAATCCTGTCAAACTATGGCGTAGAGCGATTCGAGTTGTCTCAATCAAGTTAGCTCCCGCTTCTGCTTCAATGGTGTAACCATCGACTGAAACATTGTTGAGCTTGTCACACATAATGACAAAGCCACGAATTCCGCCTTCTCGGACGATAATATTACTAGCATTTCCAAGAACCATCCATGGGATATTTTCTTGATTAGCGAACTTAACCACACGGGCCATCTCATAATGATTGCGAGGAAAAGCTAAGTAATCTGCCTTCCCTCCAACTTTGGTATAGGTATAAGTTTTCAATGGCTCATCGAATCGAATATCAATTCCTTCTAAGGTTTCTTTTAATTTTTCTAATACTGTCATATCTCTCATCCTTTTATAAAATTCATTCCATTATACCATTTTTAGCGATTTTTTTCGACGATTTGAAAAGCTTTTTTATTCACACAAGTAAAAAAGAGGTCAGACCTCTTTTGCATTATTATTTTTTATACAAGATAGTTTTTGTAAAATATACAAATAGAACAACTTCCACTGCTAACAACCCTTCGACTAGAAGCGGATTTGAAATCCAACCAACCTGAGATAGACTCGGAGCCAAATCAAAGAAGGCATGTAAGCCATAAGCAGTTGCTAGATAAATCCAATTCTTTTGACGAACTGCTTGATAAACCCAGAAAGTGAGACCGATTTGCATCACCAGAGCAAGCACACGCTCAACACCAAGTAAATAAATCTGCCATCCAGATAGAGATTGAACTGTTTCAAGTGTATTTTGGGGAAGGATATTTGCCAAATCTGGATTTGAAGACTCTAATAATGAAAAGAGGACTAATAGACTAATCAAGCTTCCAATTCCAAGGTAGAGCAATTCCAAGCCACCATGACCAAGTCCATAGGCGAGGGCATCCGCATCTTCCAAGGTTCTCTTCTTCTCTAACCATTTAAAGAAGACAAGGCGCGCCGTTTCTTCAAAGAGAGCTGCCATAGCGATTCCATAAAGGACATATAGAAAAGGATGCTCCTGCATAAGCGAAATGGTTCCATCTTTTTGTGGATGAAGAACAATAAGGTGAACAATCTTCTCTAAGACTTGAGAGGAGACAAAGAATGCAACTGCCCCAAGTCCTAAAACTGAAAGGTTAATCTTGTACTTCTTTTTTGCAAACCAAATGGCTGCTATGAGAAATACAACTAAAGCGATCATTGTGATTATTACATGGATTTTCATACTTGTCTCCTTTTATTCTGCCTGATCGATATCTTTTTTCATCTCATCAACATTAAACTTTGCAAAGAGGTACTGACGATCCTGGACAGGGAAACGCTGATCTAGTTGGTCAACCGCTCCAACCTCTATGATTCCTTCCTTAATGACAAAGTCCATGACGTGACCACCAAAGGTTCGGTCATCTGAGATAAAGTGTAGATGATAACCGGCAACACTGACCCCATGAAAAATCTCTGGTGTCCAGAAACCAACGATAGTTCCTGTCACATTTTCAGCTCTATATTCAGGCTGATGAGTCGCAACCTCAGCGAACTTTGTTTCGGATGTTGATTTGGGAATCATGCGAACATGCATGTGTTTAAAATCACCATGAATTTTAATCGAACGGAAAAGGTTTTCTCCATCATAGTAGGATTCAATTCGTTTTTCTAGTTCCTTATCAGTCATCTCAAAACGCTGACGGAAAATAACTTCTGCTTGGTGGGGGACAACTGCTGCATAAGGAATCAGTGCATCTGGTAACACTTCTACGATTTCAGGCTTCTCTCCTGACCCCTTAGCTTGATAGGCTTTACCATCCAAGACAATCAATTCTCCATCAATAGAGTCCAAGGTTCCTAGTCCTAAATCTCCATGTTCAAGTAACTCACCTACGGTCATGGTCCCACCGTATAGGCCTGCCATCAAGGCACCCAAGGTATTGTATTGGAATAATTTAACTGGTTCTTGCACCTTTATCATCTCACTCTTCTTTGAAAATTTACTTACTAAGTATATCACATTTCTTCTTAGAATTGAATGCTAGACCACCTTTTAACATTGTCAAACGTCCAAAAAAAAGGTACAATGTAACAAAATCAAGAGAGGTCTGGAATGAAGCAAGAAAGCAAGTACGAACAAGTTGTTCATTATCTAAAAGAAGGGATCGAATCAGGTAAGTTTCTCACAGGAAGTCGTCTACCTTCTATCCGAAAACTCAGTCAAGACTTCCACTGCAGTAAAGATACTGTGCAGCGTGCACTTTTAGAACTCCGATACGAAAAATACATTTACTCCAAACCTCAAAGTGGCTATTATGTTTTAGAACAACAAGCTGGCCACGAAGACCTCGTTATCTCGGTCAATGACGAACATGCTGCTGCCTATGATGACTTTCGTCTTTGTGTAAACGAAAGCTTGATTGGTCGAGAAAACTATCTCTACAACTATTATGAACACCAAGAGGGCTTAGAAGAATTACGAAAGTCTGTTCAGAAACTCCTTTTTGAGCAAGCGATCTATAGTAAACCCGATCAATTAGTCATGACAACTGGAACCCAGCAAGCCCTTTTTATTCTTTCTCAGATTGATTTTCCAGGTAAGGCTCAAGAAATACTGGTCGAACAACCAACCTATCATAGAATGAACCAACTTCTGCTGGCTCAAAATATTCCCTATCAAACCATTGAACGTCGCGTGGATGGCATTGACCTGAAAGAACTTGAGAAACATTTTAAAAGTGGTAACATTAAATTTTTCTACACCATTCCACGATTTCACTATCCGCTGGGTCATTCATATTCTGAAGAGGAGAAACGTGCTATCCTTGATCTAGCAGCCAAATATCAAATTTATATCGTTGAAGATGATTATCTGGGAGATCTAGATCCTAAAATGGGACAAACCTTTCATTATTTGGACCAAAATGATTTGGTCATCTACATCAAGTCTTTTTCAACAAGTATATTCCCTGCACTTCGAATCACTGCTCTCATACTTCCAAATCCTATTAAAGGTCCTTTTGTGGCCTATAAAAACATTCTGGACTATGATAATAACCTCATTATGCAAAAGGCTTTATCACTCTATATTGATAGTCAACTCTTTGAGAAAAATAGACTAGCAAGATTGACACTACAAGAGAAAAGTCAGGAACACATCCAGAAACTTTTAAAAGCCTATCCCATTTCCCTGCCAAGCTATCCGCTTCATGATGGTGTCTTGCTTGACCTTAGGAACTATCCTAAAATTGCTGGCCTCAAACACAGTCCTTTAAAACTCGACTTTTTCGCATCATCCTACATAGGAACTTGTCCCTATCACTTTGCAAAAATTCCTTTTGAAAATCTTGAAGAATCATTAAACTACTTAAACAGAGCTGGACTAAGTCCAACTCTGTTATTTTTTTATTGTTCAACTTCTGTTAGCTTAGCAGCCTTTTCAAGATAAGTTTGATAAGTGCCGTCATCTTTAAGTTTTTGGATGACCTTATCAACCACTTCCTTCAAGTCAGAATTTCCTTTCTTGATAGCTACTGCATTCTCTTCGCCCTCTTTCATGGTCAAGCTGACTGTCGCAACAGCCAAATCAGAGTTTTTAGTTGCATAACTTAAGGCTACTGGCTCGTCCATATGAACAGCATCAACTTTACCTGATTGAAGCTCATTGACTGCTTCTCCCATGTTAGTCAATGAAGTCAACTGTGCTTTTGGAAGTTGCTCTTTAACCATTGATTCTGGAACAGTTCCTTTTTGAGCAGCGATATTTGCGCTTGCTAGAGAATCCAAATCCTTGTATTTTTCCAGATCAGATTTTCTAATTAGAAAGCTAATTTTGTTTTCATAGTAAGGAATTGAAAAATCAAAAACTTCTTTTCTTTCTTCAGTTGCACTGATTCCCGCAATGGCCAAATCAGCTTTTCCTGTTTGAAGACTGGTCAAGACATTATCGAAACTCATGCTGGAAACTTCTAATTTCACTCCAAGTTCATCAGCGATGGCTTGTGCCATATCAATATCAGCACCTACAACTTGATTTTTCCCATCCACTAAAGCTTGAAACTCAAATGGTGCATAGTCAGGACTGGTTGCGACCACTAATTTCCCTTTTTGTTTGATAGCCTCTACTGCAGACTGTGAGCTTGAACTAGACGATTGACAAGCTACTAAAAAGAAGCTTGCAAGAAAACTACATAAGACAACTATCCATTTTTTAAATTTCATAAATAAACAACCTTTCTGTTGATTTCGTATAATTATAACTCGGCTAATTGTATTTGTCAAGAGAAAACTTTATATTTATTTATTTTTTTCATTTTTTCTATCAAAAAAGGAGCTTTTATTCACTATTTAGCTCCTTTTTGTGTATATTTAATCAATTTTACAATTCTACAATCTTACCTGTTTCAAAGTAAACAACCCATTCACAGATATTCTTAGCATAGTCACCGATACGCTCCAAGTATGAAATCACTTGGAAGTAATCACGACCTGTGACGATAGCTTCTGGGTTCTTTCTGATTTCATCAGTTGCAAGATCACGAATATTTTCAAAGTAATGGTTAATTTTTTCATCCATGGTTGCAACTTCGTAGGCCTTATCAACAGATCCGTTCAGGTAAAGTTCGAGGGTTGTTTCCACGAAATCTTTCACATCGCGTCCCATCTTTTTGATTTCTTCTTCGACTGCTGGAATGCGCTCTTCTCCCTTCATACGAATGGTTGCCTCAGCGATGGATACAGCATGGTCTCCCATACGTTCCAAGTCAGAAACAGCCTTTAGAACTGTTAGGACTGTACG
The DNA here is from genome assembly GCA_916439135.1 of uncultured Streptococcus sp. Classification (GTDB taxonomy): domain Bacteria; phylum Bacillota; class Bacilli; order Lactobacillales; family Streptococcaceae; genus Streptococcus. Next base: position 362,465 of record CAKAHR010000001.1, read on the forward strand.
CAAGTCTTGAGAAACTGGCTGTTGAAGGGCAATGATTTCAAATGATTTCTTTTCCAGTTTCAATTCGTATTCATTCACTTCTGCGTCTTGCTCGATAACTTCTTTAGCTAGGTCACGGTCATGGGTGACAAAAGCACGTACTGTACGATTGATTTGCGAAAGGACCTCTTGTCCCATGGCGTAGAATTGGTTGTGCAATTTCTCTAAATCTTCTTCGAATTGAGATCGTAACATCTTTTCTCTCCTTATCCAAATTTACCTGAAATGTAATCTTCTGTTTCCTTATGTTGTGGGTAGAGGAACATTTCCTTGGTATCGTTAAATTCAATCAAATCTCCATTTAGGAAAGCCAGTCTTATCAGAGATTCGAGATGCTTGCTGCATGGAACGAGTAACCAATAGCATGGTGTACTTGTCCTTGAGACTATATAGGGTTTCTTCGATTTTCCCAGCTGAAATAGGGTCTAAGGCTGAGGTCGGCTCATCCAAAAGAATAATCTTTGGACTAGTTGCCAAAACACGGGCTACACAGACACGTTGCTGCTGTCCACCTGATAATCCAATAGCTGAATCATGCAAGCGGTCTTTGACCTCATCCCAGATTGAGGCACGGCTTAAAGCTTTCTCTACAGCTTCATCCAAGACTTGCTTGTCTTTCTCTCCATTGATTCGGAGACCATAGACGACATTTTCATAGATGGACATTGGGAAAGGATTGGGTTGTTGGAAAACCATCCCGATTTCCTTACGTAATTCAACCGTATCTGTACGTGGACTATAAATATTGTGACCATTGTAGACCACTGAACCAGTAGTTGTCACCTCTGGATTAAGGTCACCCATTCGGTTAATAGCCTTGAGCAGGGTTGACTTCCCTGATCCTGACGGTCCTATAAGTGCTGTAATTTCCTTGGGTAGGAATGATAAGGAAACACTATTCAAGGCCTTCTTTTTGTTGTAATAAACAGACAGGTCTGAAACCTGTAAAATCGGTTCTGTCATACTGCTTCCTTTCTAACCAAAGTGCCCTGTTACATAGTCATTGGTAGACTGTAGCTTAGCATTTTGGAAAATATTTGATGTTTTATCGTACTCAATTAAATCACCCAAGTAAAAAAATCCAGTGTAGTCACTTGCACGCGCAGCCTGTTGCATACTGTGGGTAACGATGATGATGGTAAAGTCCTTCTTCAACTCCAGCATGGTTTCTTCAAGCTGAGCTGTCGCAATCGGATCCAAGGCTGACGCCGGCTCATCCATTAAGAGGATGTCTGGTTTTACAGAGATAGCACGAGCGATACAGAGACGTTGCTGCTGACCACCTGAAAGCGTTAAGGCTGACTTATGAAGGTCATCTTTGACCTGATCCCAGAGGGCAGCCTGACGAAGAGACGTTTCTACAATTTCATCAAGAACCTGCTTGTCCTTAACTCCTGCACGTTCGTGTGCAAAGGTGATGTTACGATAGATCGATTTAGCAAATGGATTTGGACGTTGGAAAACCATTCCGATATGCTTACGCATTTCATAAACATTGATTTCAGGACGGTTGACATCAATTCCTTGATAGAGAATTTGGCCTGTAACCTTTGCAATATCAATGGTATCATTCATACGGTTGAGACTGCGTAGGTAGGTTGATTTCCCTGATCCTGATGGACCAATCAAGGCCGTAATTTTATTTTTTTCAAATTGCATATCCACACCCTTGATGGATTCATTCTTACCGTAGTAGACATGTAAATCCTTCGTAGAGAGGGCCACTTTTTCTTCTGGAAAAGTAATGATATGCCTTTCATCCCAATTATATTTTGACATGGCTTCTCCTTTAGGCTGCAGTTAATTTCTTATGTAGATAGCTTCCGAGTTTACGTGCTCCAAAGTTAAAGATCAAAATAAAGATGAGGAGCACTGCTGCAGAACCCGCTGAAACTAGAGTTCCATCAGGAATGGTTCCTTCACTGTTGACTTTCCAGATATGGACAGCCAAGGTTTCTGCTTGACGGAAGATTGAGATTGGACTGGTTACACTGAGAACATTCCAGTTAGACCAATCAAGAGCTGGTGCAGATTGACCTGCTGTATAGATAAGAGCAGCAGCTTCTCCAAAGATACGACCTGATGCAAGCACGATCCCAGTTACAATACCGGGAAGAGCTTCAGGAATCACGACATGAAGAACTGTTTCCCAACGGGAGAGCCCAAGTGCCAAACCAGCTTCACGTTGCGTATGGTGAACGTGTTTCAAACTGTCTTCAACGTTACGAGTCATCTGTGGAAGATTAAAGACCGTTAAAGCCAAGGCACCAGAAATAATAGAAAATCCATACTCAAACTGGACTACAAAGATGAGGTAACCAAAGAGTCCCACAACTACGGATGGTAGAGAAGACAAGATTTCAATACAGGTACGGACAAAATTTGTAATACGACCTTTTTTAGCATACTCTGCTAGGAAAATTCCAGCTCCCATTGATAGGGGCACAGAGATAAATAAGGTAATCACTAAAAGGAAAAAGGAATTATAAAGCTGAATCCCAATACCACCGCCTGCTTGATATGAGGATGATTTCCCTGTTAAGAATGACCAAGAAACATGTGGCAAACCTCGAACCAAGATATAAAGAATCAAGGAAGCTAGAATGGTCACAATGATTCCTGCGATGGTGTAGAGGACAGCTGTAGCAAGTTTATCTAATTTCTTAGCGTGCATAATTTTTCTTTCCTCTCTCTTTTGTAATCAATTTAATCACACTGTTAAAGGCCAGGCTCATCAAGAGCAATACTAGGGCCAGTGACCAAAGAACATTATTATCAACAGTTCCCATAACAGTATTTCCGATTCCCATAGTCAAAACGGATGTCAGAGTCGCTGCTGGTGTCGTCAATGAAGTTGGAACAACTGCTGAGTTACCAACCACCATCTGAATCGCAAGGGCCTCACCAAAGGCACGCGCCATCCCGAAAACTACTGCCGTAAAAATACCTGAACGAGCAGCCTTCAAGGTTACACGCCAAATAGTTTGCCAGCGGGTCGCTCCCATGGCTAAACTTGCTTCACGGTAGTGACGAGGAACCGCACGTAGGCTATCAGTTGTCATGAAGGTTACAGTCGGCAAGATCATAACAAAGAGAACGAAAATTCCTGATAAAATACCGAAACCAGTTCCACCAAAAACAGTACGTACAAATGGTACCACGACCTGCAAACCGATAAATCCATAAACTACTGAGGGAATCCCAACTAAGAGTTCAATAGCAGGTTGCAAAATCTTAGCTCCTTTTGGAGACACCTCTGTCATAAAGACTGCTGCACCAATGGCAAATGGTGTTGCAATAAGAGCTGACAGGATGGTAACAATAAAGGAACCTAAAATCATTGGAAGGGCACCAAATTGTTTCCCAGACGGATTCCAAGTTGCACCAAAAAGAAAATCAAAGATATTCACACCATTGACAAAGAAGGTCGACAAACCTTTTTGGGCTACAAAGATTAAAATCATAGCCACAATGATAACAATCAAAGATAGGCAGGCAAAGGTTAGCCCTTTTCCTAATTTCTCAAGACGAGAGTTTTTTGAATGAGAGAGCAATTTTTTTGATAATTCTTCTTGATTCATTATTGGCTCCCTTCTAGCGCTGTCACAGTACCTGCAGCATCTTTTTCAACCTTCATTTCCTTGACAGAAATATAACCCATTCCTTTAACGATTCCATTCTGCGCTTCGTCCGAAAGAACAAAGTTTAGGAATTCGGCAACCAATTCATTTGGCTCACCAAGTGTATACATATGTTCATAAGACCACAAAGGCCAGTTATTCGTGGTTACATTCTCTGAGATTGGCTCATAACCATTAAGTTTAATAGTCCCAACAGAATCATCAACATAGGCGAAAGCTAGGTATGAGATAGCACCTGGTGTTTGAGAAACAATGGACTTCACCATACCGTTAGAATCCTGCTCCTGACTTTGAACCGCTGACTGACCATTCATAATCACACTGTCAAAAGTCGCACGAGAACCTGAGCTCGCAGCACGGTTGATAATAGAAATAGCTAAATCCTTACCACCAACTTCTTTCCAGTTGGTAATTTCACCTGTAAAAATTTTGCGAAGTTGTTCTGTCGTAAGATTATCAACATCTACTTCTTTATTAATAATGACAGCTAATCCAGCAACAGCAACCTTGTGGTCAACTAGCGCGGACGCATCGATACCATCTTTCTCTTCAGCGAACACATCAGAGTTTCCAACATCAACCGCCCCAGACTGGACTTGAGACAGACCTGTACCTGAACCACCGCCTTGAACATTGACTGTTTTACCAGCGTGTGCGGACGCAAATTCATCTGCTGCCGCCTCAACTAAAGGTTGAAGGGCAGTTGATCCAACAGCAGTCATAGACTCCCCACGATCAATCCAACTTGCACATCCTGCTAGCGAACCAGCAAGTAAAAGAGTCGCAAGAGAGAGGGTGAGTTTTTTAAATTTTTTCACTATTTGTCTCCTTGAAAATAATGATGAATAGCTTGGATTTACGTCCTTAATTTCTAATATTCTCGCGAAAAATCCATACTTCCACTATAACATAGAATACTGATTTTGACTAGTTTTTCACCTGAAACCTCAATCCTTTAGGGAAGTAGTTCTTCAGAGTATTTCCAGTCACTTTTGCAAAACCAAGACCATTACCACCTACCAAAACTTGGTACCAACCATTACTAAAATCTTGCTCTAATTGAACCGTTTCACCTGCTACGTATTTGCCAAAGTCTTCTTGAGAAATTTCAATCGTTTGCTTGACTTGACTCGGTTTCAAAGCTAATCCAAGAGCAAAACTTGGCTCAAAGCGTTTTTTCTTAAAAGTTCCAAGATGAAGACCATTACGAGCTATCTTAAGTTTACTAATATCTGGTAGGACTTCTGGTAGGAGATAAAGTTGGTCCCCAAAAACTTGCAGGACTCCCAGCATTTTTTCTTTTAAATGCTTCTTCTCAAAATCCTGCCACAAACTCAACTGTTCACGACTGAGATTCGTCTTAGAAGGCTTGAACTTCGCAGGCTTGTTTTGTCCCTTAAACTGAAGATGGGCAACAAACTGACCTTCACCCTTAAAGTGATGTGGATACATCCGAGCTGTTTCAGGCAAATCAATCCCTGGGATCATACCATTGATGTGTTCGATTGGAATCAATTCAAAATCATAGCTATCTAGAAGCCAGTGAATGATTTCCTCATTTTCTTCTGGAGCCCAAGTACAAGTAGAATAGACAAGTCGACCACCTTCAGCCAACATGGTAACAGCATCTTCTAAAATCTCACGTTGTAGTCTAGCGCATTGACTAGGATAATCCTCACTCCAATAATCCATAGCATCCGGTTGCTTGCGAAACATACCTTCTCCTGAGCATGGCGCATCTAAAACAATCAGGTCAAAGTAACCTTTAAAAACCGTGGCCAAGCGTTCTGCAGATTCATTGGTTACAACGACATTAGTCGCACCAAAGCGTTCCATATTTTCAACCAAAATCTTTGACCGTTTGCTTGAAATCTCATTTGAAACAAGAAGACCGTCTCCTGCAAGATAGGAGGCCAGTTGAGTGGATTTCCCACCGGGAGCCGCTGCCAAGTCTAAGACCTTCATACCTGGCTTTGGCTGAGCTACTTGAGCGACCATTTGTGCAGCTGGTTCTTGGGAATAGACCAAGCCAGTTACATGTTCTGGTGATTTCCCTGAAACCTTGCCATAGTAGCCCCAGGGTGTGTTGGGAATCGCATCTGAAAAAAAGAAATTTGTCTTTCTTTTTAAAGGGTTGATACGAAAAGCAGAAACAGCCTCATCATCAAAAGAGGCAAGAAAAGCTCTTGCCTCATCTCCCAATATTGTTTCGTATTTTTTTACAAATCCATCTGGAAATTGCATGTAGGTTTATTTCCTTTCATAGATATAGGATTGGATCTCATCTTTCATCTCGACTGGCACCATCATAACGGCCTGTCGTGTTTGAAAATCGACTTCCTCACCAGCAATCGTAAAAACCTTATAACCCAAACTTTCACCTAAAATACTTGCAGCTGCATAATCCCAAGGTTGTAAATAAGTGATATAAGTTAACAATCGGCCTGAAAGAACCTTGGCAAAACTAATAGCAGCACTGCCATAAACTCGTGTTCCAAGGGCAGCGTTTCCCAAATCAGCTAAGCCCCATTCGTTAGTCGCTAGCATTCTAGAATTACCAGCTACCAAAAATTCTCTCAAGGGTTTCTTTTTAAATGGTGGTAAAGGTTCATCATTGCGACAGGGCGGGAAGTCTCCTCCACCATGGTAACAATCACCCTTCATAACATCATAGATAATACCAAACTTGCCAATACCATCCTCAAAATAGGCCAGCATAACGGCAAAATCTTCACCTTGAGCTACGAAGTTGTTGGTTCCATCAATAGGATCAATAATCCATACCGAACCTTGTCCTACTGCTGCACGCATACAGCCTTCTTCTGCACAAAATAAATCATCTGGATAGCGAGAACGGATTTTTTTAATAAGTAAGTCTTGAACTTCTTTATCTAACTTAGTTACCAAATCTGTAGGGGAAGACTTTTTCTCAACATGGAGATCTTCTTTCATATGTTGGAGAATGTATTCCCCAGCTTCCCTGACAATTTCTTTGGCAAATGTAAATTTATTTTCCAAGCGCAATCTTCCCTTCTCCTTTTTCTTTGGCCAATTGGACTGCACGGTAGAAAGAATATCCGCTAACTGATTCAAATTCACGTCCCAAACGTTTTTCTTCGCTCTTGCTGGGCACAACTGATTTGAATACCTTGTAGGAATCTAATAGTTGTTTTGCTTCTACCTTGGTTTCATACGCAGCTTCAACATCATTAAAAAAAGAAAGCACTGAAGCAAGTTCTTCAGTGCTCCACGACAAATCTAGTGGGTAACTATACTGTTTATTCATCTAATTAATACCAGCTCTTAATGTAGCTTCTTTCAATTCTTGCTTACGGTAACTACGAGGAAGAAATGCACGAATCTCATCTTCATTAAAGCCAATCTGCATACGTTTATCATCAATGATGATTGGACGACGCAAAAGACTAGGGTATTGCTCAATTAAACTAAGCAACTCCGTCACCGAGATACTTTCCACATCGATATTTAACTTTTGGAAAATTTTTGAACGAGTTGAAATGATGTCATCGGTACCGTTTTCGGTCAAGGAAAGAATTTGTTGCAACTCTTTTCTTGATAAAGGGCTGGTCATAATGTTGTGCTCTTGGAAAGGCACCTTATGATTGTCTAGCCAGGCCTTTGCCTTACGACATGATGTACAACTCGGTGATAAAAATAGTGTAATCATGCTATTCTCTTCTTTGCATACTTTTCTAACTCTATTATACAAAAAAATAAAGCGCTTGACTAGTTATTTCCGTAAAAAAACCTACTTTTTAAAGAAAAATAGGTTTTTCGTACAAATTTTTAAAACATTCTTATGCATTTATTCTCTTTTTGGTAGTTTTTTCCAACTTAAAAGATAAACGAATCCAAAAATCAACTCATACAAGCAGAAAAATAGGAGAAAGGCATGCAGGAAAAAGTCCTCTGGTAGAATAAGAATGACTGGATCTTTCGCTGGATCAAAAAGCCAGGTATCATCACCTACAAAAAGAATTTGATGAAACAATGTAAAGAATTGTTCAAACCCAATGAAGACACCAACTAAACCAAGAACCAAAGGTAAAAACAGCATAATCAAGATACCTCTGCGATATAGAGGCAGAAAACCTTTCTGAATGACTTGCTTCCAAAAAAGGTAGAAAATCGGTAGAGTTACGATTGCTACTCCTTGCGCTAGGTGAAAAAGTCCCTTGACAACCGCAAAATGATGGACCCCTGATGCAGATGAAGGAAAATCTGGCATTGCTAATACTTGACTCAATGGATTGGTCAAATAATCCATCAAAACATTAAAGTTATGTTGGATGGTCTGAGGTTGGACATGAACACGACTTGTCAGATTTAACCAAGAAATCTCCAGAGGGTAAACCAACCAAGACAGGTAGATGGTCAATAAAATAGCAAGCGAGAGGAGAAAGAGAAGACTTCCTCCAAAAGTTAATTTAGTTTTCATCGAAATTCCACTCCGCTAGACTTGAGAGAACATGGGTTGGAGCGATTGGTAGGTCTGCTACTTCTTCAGGTTTTGTAAATCCTGTCGTCACCAAAAGGCTAGGAATTCCATTATCAATACCAGCACGAATGTCAGTCAGGTAATTATCCCCCACCATGACAATTTCTTGGCGCTCAAGTCCTAGGTGTTCAACAGCCTTGTCCATAATAATCGCGTTTGGTTTTCCAATATAAACTGGTTTTACGCGAGTTGCTGCTTCAAGAAGAGTAATCAGTGAACCAGCACCAGGTAAAAGTCCACGTTCTGTTGGAATATTTAAATCTGGGTTGGTACCGATAAAATGAGCACCTTTATGAATAGCTAGGGTTGCTGTAGCAAATTTTTCATAGTCTACTTGCCAGTCCAAACCAACAACAACATAAGCTGGATTTTCTTTATCTTCAACGTAGCCTGCTACTTGAATGGCTTCCTTGAGCCCTGCTTCTCCAATCACATAAACGGTCTTTTCAAGTCCCAGGTCATTCATGTAATCAATGGTCGCTAAAGTTGCAGTATAGATTGTCGATACAGGTGTGTCGATATTAAACTGATTGGCCAACATCTCTTGAACACTTTCAGGTGTACGAGTGGTGTTATTTGTTACGAAAAGATAAGGAATCTCTCTTTTTTGTAACTCATGAACAAAAGCTTCACCTGCTGGGATTCTATCTTTCCCCTTATAGATTGTTCCATCTAAATCGATTAAATAACCTTTATAAGTCATACGTTTCTTTCTAATCTTTGTTAATTTTTTGCCAAGTTATCTTTGCCTGAGCATTGATATCGCCATCACTTGTGACTTGGTGATTGCTTTCTAGTCCATTCAATTCATAACTAGAAGTGATCATGCCACCTGGTCGAACTTCCTTGACATATTTGAGGTTAATTTTTTTAGGGATATGATTAGTCAGGAAATCAGCTCCCATAACCTCAAAGACCCAATCTAGGTATTTGCTGTTATTGACATGTCCATTCATATCCAAGTCGTAAAAACGAACATGGTAATCTTTGCTAATCGCTTCTTCCAGCTCTGCGTATTTTGGCCCGCGAAGGAGTTTCTTAGAAAACTCAGATTGATAAGGAGCGACTATTTCAGGTTCTACAGGATGAACCTTCCGACTGTCACGATCCATAAGGACAAAGGTAGCTACCATGCGAATGATTTCTTGACCGTCTTCATCATAAATAGTAAATCGGCGGTAGCAAAATAGACGATTGTAGGTCAAGGCCTCTGTTTCGATGGTAATTTCCTCAGCAAATTGAGGTAAACGTACAACATCGATATCATAATCAGTGATAATCCAGACTAGATTATACTGTTCTAAAACATCCTTGTCACTCACTCCTAGATTAATGGATTGCATTCCTGATACTTGCAGGGGACAACAAAATAACATCTGGCAACTTGATATGGCCATTCATATCAGCCATATCAAAAGGAATTTTTCATCTTCATTTGATAAGTTAAGCCCATAATTCTACTCCAATATAAATCGTTCTGCTACTGTATCTCCTAAAAAGAGACCTTTTTTTGTCATTCGTATTTGTTGACCTTCTACTTGTAAAAGACCTTGATGACATAAATCTCTTACAACTTGACCATATACATTTTCAAAAGATGTGCCAAATTTTTCTTCGAATCTTGCTTTTGAAACTCCTGTCTTCTTGCGAAGTCCGAGAAACATCTCTTCTTCCATTTGTTCCCTTAGACTCAGGTGTTCCTCATTGATGCGAGCATTGCCTTCTTCTACTGCCTTCAAATAATGGCGGATTGGGCCATGATTCTTATAGCGAACACCATTGACATAACCTGAAGCACCTGCACCTATACCATAATACTCAGCATTATCCCAGTACATAAGATTATGACGACTTTCAAAGCCGGGTTTTGAAAAATTTGAAATTTCATAATGCTCAAAACCAGCACGCTCTAATTCAGCAATGATATATTCAAACATCTCAGCTTCTACTTCTTCTTTAGGAAGTGGTAACTTCCCACGACGCATACGATTCATAAAGACCGTATGGTTTTCCAAAATCAAGCTATAAAGACTCATGTGGGGAATGTCCAAAGTGATGGCCTTGGCAACATTGTCCTTGACCTGGTCCATAGTCTGACCAGGAAGAGCGTAGATTAAGTCAATGGAAATATTATCAAACCCTGCTAACTTTAGACGATCAATGTTTTCATAGATATCCTTCTCCAAGTGACTTCGACCAATTTTTTTCAGCATTTTATCATCAAAGGTTTGGACACCCAATGAAACCCGGTTGACTGCTGAATTTTTCAAAACTGCAATCTTATCCTCATCCAAATCACCAGGATTAGCCTCAATGGTTAATTCTTCTAAGACTGACAAATCTAAGTTTTTAGTCAATCCATCCAGAAGCACCTCTAACTGTGGCGCAGACAAGGCTGTCGGTGTCCCTCCCCCAATATAGAGAGTACGCAACTTCTGAATGTCATAAGAATGAAATTCTTGCAGTAGATGCTCTAGATAGCTGTCTACCGGTTGATTTTTAATAAAGACCTTAGAAAAGTCACAATAATAACAGATTTGTGTGCAAAATGGAATGTGCACGTAAGCTGATGTTGGTTTCTTCTGCATAGTATTTATTATACCACAAAGACTTGCCTCAAGAAAAAAATCACCATCTCCGACTCTAAGGGAATCAAAAATGGTGATTTCTATTTTAATCTTCTTTGATTTCGATGATGATTTCTTGACCGTCTTCTGGGTCTTCAACAACTACTTTTTCTTCCAATTGTTCCTTGAGATTGTTCAAGGTCTCTTTTGAAGCTTCAGTCGCTTGTTGAGCTAAAGATTTAGATTTTTCAAGAACTGAATCCAAGGTAATTTCGCCTGATTCTACTTGTTCTTTTGTCTTTAGAACAAAATCTCTGGTTTGTTCTTTGACTTCTGTCAATTTTTCAAGAGCTTGTTCCTTAGCATATTCTGGATCTTCTCTCAGATCTTCAATAAAGTCTTGTGCCTGACTAGTAACACGTTTCCCTTTTTCACTTGTTAGAAACAAGGCAACAGCCACACCTGAAACAGTTCCTAAAAGGATTGATGATAATTTACCCATGAGTTATCTCCTTTTTATTTTTTAAAAAATTTACTTGCAATACGAACGGCAGATAAGCCTGCACTAGTCTTTAATGTTTTTGAACCTGCAGATGATGCTTTTTTACTCAAGACACGAGCCTGCTCATTTAAGTCAGAGACAGAAACAGAAAGGTCTGCAACTGCTGTAAAGAGTGGATCAATGGTTGCAACTTTGATATTGATGTCATCAGCAAGAACATTGACCTTGGCAAGAAGTTCGTTTGTGTGATGTAGAGTAACATTTACATCTGAAGTTAGCGTTTTAACAGTATTTTCTGTTTCATCAATTACACGTCCAACTTTTTGTAGCGTAATAATCAAATAAACAATAAATACAATCAAGGCAATAGCCACAAAAATATAAGCAACTTCTAACATTTTAATTCTCCTTTTTTACATTATAAAATGGTGCTTTTTTCCGATTTTGATAAACGATAATATAAATACCAAGTCCAATTAATAGAACAGACAACCACTGAGATACTCGAAGTCCAAAGAACATGAGACTATCTGTACGCATACCCTCAATAATCATACGTCCAAAACCATACCAAATTAAGTAAAAGGCTGTGATATGACCACGACGAATGACATTTAATCGGCGTCTAAAAATAACAATTAAAGCAAAACCAATCAGGTTCCAGATAGATTCGTACAGGAAGGTTGGTTGTCGATATGAGCCATCAATATACATCTGATTCTTAATAAAACCAGGTAAATAATCAAGGTTTTCTACAACTGCTCCGTAAGCTTCTTGGTTAAAGAAGTTCCCCCAACGTCCTAGACTCTGAGCAATCATAACGCTCGGAGCTGCAATATCCAAGAAATCCCAGGTATTGATTAATTTACGGTCTGCGAAAATATAGAGTACAATCGCTCCGGTAATTAGACCGCCGTATATCGCAAGACCACCATTCCAGACAGCAAATATCTCCCCTAAATGTTGGCTATAATAGTCAAATTTAAAAATAACATAGTAAAGTCTCGCGCCGATGATTGACAAAGGGAAAGCCACTAAGATAAAGTCCAAAATGTCTTCTGATAAGATTTTCTTTTTAGGAGCTTCTTTACTTGCCAAATATACCGCTAAGATAAGGCCGGAAACGATACAAAGTGCATACCATCTAATGGCAAATGGACCTATTTGAAAGCAACTGGATCAATCATTTTGCACCTCGTTCTTTTCAATTAATTTCGTCAATCTTTCTTCAAAGAGACGTGTCGCATCAAAGCCCATGTCTTTTGCACGATAATTCATAGCTGCCGCTTCGATGACCACAGAAATATTGCGACCTGTTTTTACAGGAATCCGAATACGCGGAATAGAAACACCTGAAATTTCCAACTCTTCAGCATTGTTCCCCAAGCGGTCAAAGGTCTTATGTGTATCGTAATTTTCCAAATAAACAGCTAGCTGAACTTGTGAAGAATCCTTAACTGCACTAGCACCGTATAGACTCATGACATCAATGATCCCTACTCCACGAATTTCGATCAGATGTTTCAAGATTTCAGCAGGTTCACCCCAGAGAGTCATTTCATCCTTAGAATAGATATCTACCCGATCGTCTGCTACCAAACGGTGACCACGTTTAACTAGTTCTAAACCTGTCTCACTCTTACCGATTCCACTATCACCTTGAATCAAAACACCCATACCATAGATATCCATTAGGACACCGTGTACACTAGTACGTTCTGCTAGACGAGAATCAAGATAGCTAGAAAGTTCTCCAGACAAACGACTGGTTGCTGTACGACTAGTTAAAATTGCAATTTTACATTCTCTAGCAGCCTTTAACATTTCCTCTGGAACTACCAAACCACGGGCAACAATGACCGCAGGTGTCTCCGGTTGAAACATTTTTTTCAAGACATCGTAACGATTTTGAGAAGGCATAGAAACTAGGTAAGACCATTCCTTCATCCCCAACAATTGAATACGCTCTGGAGTATAGTAATCAAAATAGCCTGTCATTTCAAGACCAGGTCGCGTAATATCCGCAGTATTAATTTCCTTTTCAAGTAATTCAGGCTCCCCATAGACAATGTCTAATCTAAGCTTCTCAATAACTTCTTTTACTGAAACCGACATATATTTCTCCTTAAATCGAGTTCTCTTACTATTATATCAGATTGTAGCTGGAAGTTTCCTTTTTTTGCAAGATTTACAGTATTTATTTAAAGTTGCCTTAAAAATGATTTAGCATGTGAGTCTTCTCGTACTTTCTCAAATCAGTTGAGACAAATCTACTGCAAACCGATCAATATCTATTACCAAATCCCTTCCTGATTTTTCTATATGAATTCTCGGAAGTTCATTTTTTAGTATTTTGTTTGCATCAGCCATATCTTTTGGATAGATATAGAACTGTTTTCCTTGTGGAAACTGATTTTGAACTTGCCATTTTTCAAATTTCTGCAGAAAAGTCTTATGAGATGGCATACTAACCTCTTCAAACATGTAATCATCAAAATATTTCACCAAGCGATAAAGACCATGAACTTCATCAGCGAAGCATTTATCTATCTTCTCAAAGGGATAACCCCGTCTCTGATAAGCTAGGCATAGGTTTGTAAGTTTTGGCTTATCCCAGCTGCTTCTTTTCTTGCCAAGTTTATAAAGTAACGAACAGAAAATTCTTCCATACCTGTTCGTTTTTTCTTCTCTAGAAACTGTTGTGCCAATATGATAGACTCTGATAATCTGTCTTCATCCTGATAATAAAGAGCGTGCAAAAGATTGATGACATTTTGGGGATAATAGGTTCCTTTCAGTAAAGGCAAGTCTTTTGGTATATAAGATGAAATGACTGAAAAATCGTTACATGCAAAAGAGGTAAATAAGCCCCTCAAAATACCATCAGTATAGATTGTTCCACTTGCAAGCAAACCTCCTCTAATCAATTCTTCTCTTCCTGTTTGCCACAGAGCATTATTTAATTGTTTGTAATCTCCGTCTAAAAAGGCTATATAGTATGCAAAATACTTGATATCATCTAGCAATAAGCTACTGTACAACTTTGTCCTTAAAACATTATCGGACAATACTTTCGAATCCTTCAAATACTTTTGAAAAATCCTCTGATTAGACTCTTCAAATTCCTGCCAGTTTATAGGAGTTGAATAATAACCCCAATCCTTAAAACGTACTTCGCGCATCTTTTGATATTCTTTTATATACTCTTTCATAAGTTCTTCATATCTCTAAACAGTGTGCAAAAAAAGACTAGACAAGTCTAGCCTTTCATTTCAATTAGAATTTTTTACGTTTACGAGCTGCTTCTGATTTACGTTTACGTTTTACAGAAGGTTTTTCATAGAATTCACGTTTGCGTGTTTCTTGAAGAGTACCAGCTTTAGTAACCGCACGTTTGAAACGACGAAGTGCATCGTCAAGAGATTCATTCTTACGTACTACTGTTTTAGACATTTTTTTCACTCCCTTCAAGTTCAAGATCTATTCTATTTTACATGGATAAGAGCTATTTGTCAAGACTAAAATGCTTTATTCCATGAATTTTAACTATTAATTTCAAACTTGCTATTATCACTTTTTTATAAAAATAATTAATTAAGTAAGGAGATTTATATACACTCATTAAATTGAAAAGAGAGCCTTTCGGCTCTCTTTAATATAGTGTAGATTTTCTAAAAATTATTATTTAGTAAATTTACGTTTCATAACAACTGTTCCTGACATGATTACCACACCAGCCAATACAAGTACTAGACTTGTAGCCTCACCAGTATTTGGAAGTCCTGGTTTGTTTTCTGTTGTTGTAGTAACTTCTGTTTTTGGAGCTTCTGTTGTTGGAGCCTCAGTTGTTGTTGGAGCTTCTGTTGTCGTTGGAGCTTCCGTCGTTGTTGGAGCTTCTGTTGTTGTTGGAGCTTCAGTCGTTGTTGGAGCCTCAGTTGTTGTTGGAGCTTCAGTCGTTGTTGGAGCTTCTGTTGTTGTTGGAGCTTCTGTTGTTGTTGGAGCTTCTGTTGTTGGAACTTCTGTTGTTGTTGGAGCTTCTGTTGTTGTTGGAGCTTCAGTCGTTGTTGGAGCTTCTGTTGTTGTTGGAGCTTCTGTTGTTGTTGGAGCTTCTGTTGTTGGAGCTTCAGTCGTTGTTGGAGCTTCTGTTGTTGTTGGAGCTTCAGTTGTTGTTGGAGCTTCAGTCGTTGTTGGAGCTTCAGTTGTTGTTGGAGCTTCTGTTGTTGTTGGAGCTTCAGTCGTTGTTGGAGCTTCTGTTGTTGTTGGAGCTTCTGTTGTTGTTGGAGCTTCAGTCGTTGTTGGAGCTTCAGTTGTTGTCGTTTGTTCTTTTGAATTCACAATAGTCTTTGTAACTGACTGGTCTTCTCCAAAGTCCGTAACATCTACTTCTGTATCTTCAGAATTAATAACATAGCCTTTTGGTGCTTCTGTTTCCGTCAGGATATATTTGTCTTTTAGAAGACCTTTTACAGTGATTTTCCCGTCAGCATCAGTTACATATTCACCAATGACTTGATTATTTGCTGGGCGAACTACTTTAAATTTCGCACCTGGTAATGGTTGATTTGCTTCATCAACTTTTTTAATGTTAATTGTAAAGACATAACCAATACCAGAACCACCAGCTACTTGAACGACAGTGGATTGCTCAACATGTTTAACATCCTTTCCTTTACCTTTTAACACAGCATCATTATTTAATACTTCTCCGTCTGCCGGTGAATAATTTGTTTGAACTTTATATTCAATTCGATATTGATCTAACTCTGTGATGTCACCAAGTTGTACGACAAACGATTGTCCATCTTCGCTGACGGTAACAGTATGTTGAGCAGTTACATCAGTTGTATTTGTAAATTCCCAAAGACCTTTAACATAGTCAAATTTACCTTTGATAATACGAATACTATCTTTAATATAAGATGCATTCGAAAACTTCAATGTGTCTTCTACTGTAGCATCTTGAAGACTTTCTTTAGTACGATTGATTGAAATGGTGTATGAAAGAGTCTTTTGATCCTCACTACTTACCCATCCTGTTTAGAAAACAACACAGGATTTCCATCTCCAACACCAGTGAAATTAACTTTTCCAACTACTTGTGTTTTTCCATTAATCGTTATCTCGACAGGGATTTCTCCTTCTTCAGGGTGTTTTTGGAAATCTACTCGAGTATAGACAAAGAAAGAACCTTTGGTATCAGAGTGTTTTTCAACATAATCAGTATAGGTTAAGACGATATGTTTTTTTGTTTCATCAATCTGACCATTTGCGATAATTTCATTTGTTTTCTCATCACGAATTTCAAAGTTTTGGGATTCTATATATAGAAAATCTGATAAATCAACTGTAGTTGTATCACCAGCTTTAACATTTTTATTTGTTAAATCATAATTTGCATTAAGTCTAAACGTAACCCATTGCTTCAAATTACCATCAAGACTATCTCCTGATTTATTTGTAATGTTTAGTGAAGTAATAGTATCAACAGTCTTACTATTAGACATAGTAGCCGATGTTTCAGCAGCAGCTTTTGTTAAGCTTAGTGAAACAAATACAGTTAATATACAAATAATGAAAAAAAGATAAACGATAGTTTTTTTCTTATTCATTTTCATGTCTCCTTTAAATTATTAGTTTATTAAAACTAGTACAGTATACCAATATTTACATCCTATGTCTACTTTTTATATCTCAAATAAACCAAAAAAAATTTATCAAGATTACTTTTTAGATATTAAATATGTTTTTTTATGTCATATAATCGTATAAATTTATTCTTAAGAATAGCTTTTTTTAAATTTCGATATCGAGAATATATATGCATTATTAGTATATAAAAAGTAAAAAAGGAGAGAACAATGCTCTCTCCTCTCTAAAAAAATTTATCTAATATTATTTAGAAAATTTACGTTTCATAATAACAGTTCCTGACATGATTACCATACCTGCCAATACAAGTACTAGGCTTGTAACCTCACCAGTATTTGGAAGTCCTGGTTTGTTTTCAGTTGTTGTTGGAGCTTCTGTTGTTGCTGGAGCTTCAGTCGTTGTTGGAGCTTCAGTCGTTGTTGGAGCTTCAGTCGTTGTTGGAGCTTCAGTTGTTATTGGAGCTTCAGTCGTTGTTGGAGCTTCAGTAGTTGTTGGAGCTTCAGTAGTTGTTGGAGCTTCAGTCGTTGTTGGAGCTTCAGTAGTTGTTGGAGCTTCAGTCGTTGTTGGAGCTTCTGTTGTTGTAGGCGCTTCTGTCGTTGTAGGAGCCTCTGTTGTAGTAGGAGCTTCTGTTGTAGTAGGAGCTTCTGTTGTTGTAGGCGCTTCTGTCGTTGTAGAAGCTTCTGTTGTAGTAGGAGCTTCTGTCGTTGTAGGAGCTTCTGTTGTTGTAGGAGCTTCTGTTGTTGTAGGAGCTTCTGTTGTTGTAGTGTAAGTGTTTGTAAACTTACGAGCTTCGTCTGCTTCTGTAACAGTAGCTACGAGTTTACCTTCACCGTTATCTACAACTTTAACATGAACTGTATAGCTTTCTTTAGAGTATGTAACTCCTTCTGCTGTACCAGCTTTTTCTGTAATTTTATATTCATGGTCTCCAGCTTCAGTGTAGAGAACTGAGAAGACTACTTCATTTGTTGCTGCTTCAACACCATTAACTGTTTTACCGTTTGATGATGTTGCAATGACTTTTCCACCTTCGCTCAATTCAAATTCAAATTGTTCTTTAGCAAGTTCTTTACCAACTAATTCTTTAGTTGCTTTGAATGTAGCACGAGCAGGTGATGGCTCATATGTGTTTGTTAAAGTAGGTGTTTGAGTTGTAACCTCAGCTTTAAGTGTTCCACCTTCAGCTTTAACAACGACTGTTACTTCGTATGAGTTTTCATCAAATGTGATACCAGGAACTTTTGTTTCAGTATTTCTTTGATGACATAGTTGTAGGTACCAGGACCTTTAGCTTTCAAACCTTCAAATGTGATGCTTCCATCTGCTTTGTTTGTTGTTGAAGCAATTGGAGTAGTCAAGTTATTTGCATTGTACAAATCAAACTTGAACTCACCATCTTTCAAAGCTACTGGACGATTTCCAGCAATTACTTTCTTAGCAGTAATTGAGAAATCTGCTGCGATTGGTTCGTCTTGAAGGTTGATCTTAGAACCTTCAGCTCCAAGTGTTACCTTGTATTCTTTTTCATCAAGAGTATATCCAGCAGGAGCTGTCTTTTCTTTGATGATGAATATCTTACCTACATATTTCTGATCAAACTCATCAGAGATTGCCACACCTTTTTCATTTGTAGTCAATTCTGTAGAGATAGTTCCATCTTCTGATTTCACTGTATAAACAGCGCCTGCAACAGGAACCAATGTGAAGGCATTTGTCTTGTTGATCTTAATCTTGAAAGCTGTAGAAGCTTCGATTTGTCCTTTTACAAGAGATACACGTTCAGCTTTGAAATCCAAATTTGTACGATTACTACGTTGAGTAATTGCAGTACCATCTGCTGTAGTCAACTGGATAACGTTTTGAACTTTGCTACCGTCACCAGGTGTAGTTGTATGATATTCAACCCAGTATGATTTAGAACCATCTGCAAAGATAAGCTTGAACTGAGTATAGTTCTCATTCCAAGCTACAGTATAGTCAGTACCTTCTACCATCTTCTTAGCATCAGATGGAACTTGAGAAGTACCATCGTTCAATGTAGCAGAAGAATAAACTACCAATGATTCTGGAATGTATTGGATAGCCGAAAACTCAGCTGTATTTGGAAGGAAGTCGTTTAATACTAAGTTCTTACCATAGTCTTGTCTTCCGGTGTTGACACGAATTCTCCATGGAGAATAGATATCTCCTTTACCTACTGAACCAATTGCTGCTAACTTTGCTGAAGTCCATTCTTTACTTACTACATCGTTACCAACCTTAGCATAGTTTTCGAAACCTTCTTGCTTACTGTCAACTGTTTTAGATGTAAAGGTATGTGTAATTGTTTTACCAACACCCTTGTTTTCAAAAGTTAGTGGTGTTGCTGTTTGGTCACTCTTGAACAAGAAAGTAATTGCATAATTTCCTTTTACGCCTTTAACGATATCCCCGCCTGTTTTAGCTTGGAACTCATCAAGGTTCTTCAAAGTAACACGTGCCTTTCCACCTTGGTTATCACCATTAGCAGTAACAACTACTGTACCGATATTAACTTTTGTTCCCTTATCGAACAATTCAGTCGTTCCATTATAGACAGTTACCGGTGTAGGAATATCTACATCAAAGTAATCGCCATTGGCCAATTTACCATCATATTGCTTGAGGTCAAATTGAACAAAGAACTGATTTGATCGATTGGTAATAATCTGATAAGTACCGTCTGCATTCGGTTCCAATTTGGAATCCGACATGTTGAGGACACTTATATCAGTTACTACACCCGTTAATTCTTTCCCATCTGCATAAGCGACATTGGTTGATAAGAAGAACGCGCTCAAGAAGGTCAGAACTGATACAAAAAATATTAAAGACGGCTTTTTCTTTAACTTTTTCACCATTATATGTTTCCTTCTTTCCTTATTTTTTAAATATATTGAATTATTAACTAACTCACCATCATAGTACTAAAATATAATCTAAAAGTCAATGAAAACGAGGCTCAGAAGCCTCATTTTTTTAATAAATTACAAAGATAATTATTTTTATTTCTTAACAATTATAAGTTTTAGAGTCATAATATACGTTTTTATTATAATTTTATTTTTTCATATACATCGATTTTCATAAAGTTACAAAAACCATTCGAAAATTTTCGAATGGTTTTCATTTTTATGATAACTATTTCTTTAATAAACTAAGTGCTCCAGCATCCGCAATAATAGTTACATCTGGATGGTTTTGCAAGCTACTTGCTGGAAGGTTTTCAGTTACTGGACCTTCAACAGTACCTGCGATAGCTTGTGCCTTAGATTCACCATAAGCAAAAAGCAAAATTGATTTAGCATCAAGAATGTTTTTAATACCCATTGAGATAGCTTGTGTTGGTACATCTTCAATCTTATCAAAGAAGCGAGCATTTGCTTCAATAGTAGACTGATCAAGATCTACAAGATGTGTTTGACTATCAAATGGAGTTCCCGGTTCATTAAAGCCAATGTGACCGTTTCGGCCAATTCCAAGAATTTGCAAATCAACTGGATGGTCAGCAAGAATTTGATTATAGCGTTTTACTTCTTCCTCTGCATTATCTTTGACACCACGAGGTAAAAAGCTTTCTTTAAATGGCTTTTTATTGAATAGATTTTCTTGCATAAAGTAACGATAAGATTGAGGGTTCTCTCCATCAAGTCCTACATATTCGTCCAAGTTAACACTAGTAAGATTTGAAAAATCAAGATCACTCTTAACGATTTCTCCATAAAATTCAAGCGGACTGCTACCTGTCGCAAGTCCTAATGTTTGAGCACCGTTTGCTAGCTTTTCTTTTAAAATTTCAAAAGCTACTTTTCCACCTTCTTCAGGATTTTTTACTTGAATAACTTTCATAATTGTTCCTCCGTAATTCTTTATTTTATTATATGGTATAGACCAATTTTTGTCAAGTGTAAACGGTTTAATATTTTTAAATTTTTTTATAGTATAAGAAAATAACATTTTTTTAAAAATTTCAATTACATAATAATGGATATGAAAATCATAAGAATATTTTTCATTCTAACAAAAAATGATTCCCTTACGAGAATCATTTTTTTATTTAGATGGCTTCTGTGACAAAACTTCTGCTTTCTAGTACTTTTAGCATGGCATCTGCTGTGTCTAGAGCTGTAAAGAGAGGAACTCCATGTTCAATTGCTGAACGTCTGATTTGCTCACCATCTTCATCAGCTGTCCGTTTGGTGCCAACTGTATTGATGATTGCTTGAATTTTTCCTTTGCGGACGTAGCTTGGAATATCGTGTTCATCATCACCAATCTTTCCAACGAGTTGTGCCTGCAATCCATGACTTGCAAAGAACTCTGCAGTTCCTTCAGTAGCAAGGATTCCGTAGCCAATATTTTGGAAACGACGAGCCAAATCTAGTGCTTCTTCTTTTGCATCATCCGCGATAGTGAAGACAACATTACCAAAGGTTGGTAAGTGAAGATAAGAAGCTTCAAAGGCCTTGTAGAGAGCTTTTTCAAGAGTGGTATCAGAACCCATGACTTCCCCTGTTGACTTCATTTCAGGTCCAAGCAGGCTGTCTACCTTAGCTAGCTTGGTAAAGGAGAATACTGGTGCCTTGATATGAACGCGACTACTTTCTGGGTAAAGCCCATCTTGGTAACCAAGCTCTTCGAGACTTTGACCAAGAATCAACTTAGTCGCTACCTGAGCCATAGGGATGTTGGTTACTTTAGAAAGGAATGGAACAGTACGGCTGGCACGAGGGTTTACTTCAATGACGTATACCTTCTCATCCTTGATAACAAACTGGATGTTCATCATGCCAAGGCAGTTAAGACCAATAGCTAGACGTTTGGTGTAGTCTGCGATAGTTTCTTGTACCTTTTGCGACAAGGTTTGAGGAGGATAAACCGCCATGGAGTCACCTGAGTGAACACCAGCGCGTTCAATATGCTCCATGATACCTGGGATGAGGACATTTTGTCCGTCTGAAATGGCATCGACTTCACACTCTTGTCCGACGATATAAGAGTCAACAAGAACAGGGTGGTCGGGACTTGCCTTAACCGCAGTACGCATGTAAGAACGAAGATCATCTTCATTCTCAACGATTTCCATAGCACGTCCACCCAAAACATATGAAGGGCGAACGAGAACTGGGAAACCAATTTTACGTGCAGCAAGTACTGCTTCTTCTTCATTGGTTGCTGTTTGTCCAGGCGGTTGCGGAATATCCAAGTCTTTGAGGGCTTGCTCGAAGAGGTCACGGTCTTCCGCACGGTCCAAGTCAGTAACTTGAGTACCAAGGATAGTCACCCCAGCTTTTGCTAATGGCTCCGCAAGGTTGATAGCTGTTTGACCACCAAATTGAACGATAACACCTTTTGGTTGCTCTAAGTCGATAACATTCATCACATCTTCGAACGTTAATGGTTCAAAGTAGAGTTTATCAGATACAGAGAAGTCTGTTGAAACTGTCTCTGGGTTTGAATTCATGATGATGGCTTCGTAACCAGCAGCCTGGATTGCCTTAACAGAGTGTACGGTTGCATAGTCAAACTCCACACCTTGACCGATACGGATTGGACCAGAACCTAGGACCAGTACAGATTCCTTTTCAGACTTGATAGACTCGTTTTCCCAACCATAGGTTGAATAGAAGTATGGAGTTTCTGACTCAAATTCTGCCGCACAGGTATCAACCATCTTGTAAACTGGAACAATCTTGTTTTCCAAACGAAGTTGGCGAACTTGATCAGCTGTAGTGTTCCAGAGTTCAGCAATCTTACGATCTGAGAAACCATTGAGTTTTGCTGTTTTTAAGACGTCTACATCTTGTGGATGAGAACCTAATTCTTGCTCAATCTCAAAGATGTGTAAGAGTTTATCAAGATAGAAAATATCAATCTTAGTCAAGTCAGCAATCTCTTCTGGTGTATAACCACGACGGATTGCTTCAGATACGTAGAATAGACGGTCATCTTGAGCTTTGACAACTTTTTCAATTAAGGCATCATCTGAGACTTCTGCAAGTTCAGGCATTTCATTGTGGTGAACTCCAATTTCAAGAGAGCGACAAGCTTTAAGGAGAGATTCCTCAATGTTACGACCGATGGCCATAACTTCTCCAGTCGCCTTCATCTGGGTACCGAGACGACGTTCACCCTTTTCAAACTTATCAAATGGGAAACGTGGAATCTTGGCAACGACGTAGTCAAGGGCTGGCTCAAACATGGCATAAGTTGAACCTGTAACAGGGTTAATAACCTCATCCAAGGTCAACCCTACAGCAATCTTAGCAGCCAATTTAGCGATTGGGTAACCTGTCGCCTTAGAAGCAAGGGCAGAAGAACGAGATACACGAGGATTTACTTCGATGACATAATACTTAAAGCTGTGCGGATCCAGAGCTAACTGAACGTTACATCCACCTTCAATCTTGAGAGCGCGGATAATGCTCAAGCTGGCGTCACGAAGCATTTGGTTTTCATAGTCTGACATGGTTTGCGCTGGAGCAAATACGATGGAATCCCCTGTGTGAATCCCAACTGGGTCAAAGTTTTCCATGTTACATACAACAAGAGCATTGTCAGCTGAGTCACGCATAACCTCGTACTCAATTTCCTTGAAACCGGCAATGGAACGCTCAATCAAACACTGGGTAACAGGTGACAACTTCAAACCATTTTCAGCGATTTCACGCAGTTCTTCCTCGTTGGCACACATACCACCACCGGTTCCACCGAGAGTGAAGGCTGGACGGACAATGACTGGGTAGCCAATAGTTGCTGCAAAAGCAACAGCTTCTTCAACAGTATTTACAATTTCAGATTCTGGGATTGGTTGATTCAGCTCTTCCATCAATTGTTTAAAGAGATCACGGTCCTCAGCTTGGTCGATGGCAGACAATTTAGTCCCGAGAAGTTCTACTCCCAATTCATCAAGAATACCGTTTTTAGACAATTCCATGGCCATATTAAGCCCTGTTTGACCTCCAAGAGTTGGGAGCAAAGCATCTGGACGTTCCTTACGGAGAATACGAGTCACAAACTCGAGTGTGATTGGCTCGATATAAACCTTGTCTGCAATTTCCTTATCAGTCATGATGGTTGCAGGGTTTGAGTTTACCAAGACAACCTCATAACCTTCCTCCTTCAAAGACAAGCAAGCCTGGGTTCCAGCATAGTCAAACTCAGCAGCCTGACCAATAATAATCGGACCAGAACCAATCACCATAATTTTTTGAATATCAGTACGTTTAGGCATAATTTATGATACAAAGCCCGTAAAGAACACAGTGAAAATAGGAAACTTGGTGCAGACGCCTTCAGCGTCAAGACAATGTTTGTCTTTTTCACACAGTTCTTAGGGCGTGTTCACTTCCGCGAACAATGTATCTTCTCCTTTCTATTCGTCGCCTCACAGAGCGACATTAAATAAATTCTCCGACGATTTTTTAGCGAAACGATCATTTTCGGTAAAAAATCTAGTGCAGGGAGTTTTTAGTTCGCCTAATAGCTACTAAAAGAAACGACCTGCCTTTCTATTCGTCGCCTCACAGGGCGACATTAAATAAGATACAAAGAACGATAAGAAAGCGACTGAATTTTAGAAAACCAAAGATGGATTTCTATCCAAGATAGTTTATCTAAATTCCGAGCTTTCCGTCCGTGTTCAATTCCATAAATTCTCCGACGATTGCTCACTCGTCTTTAGTTTGTTTGTTTAAAAGCTTCCATCATCTCGATGAACTCGTCAAATAGGTAGCTTGCGTCGTGTGGACCAGGAGCTGCGTCTGGGTGGAATTGCACAGAGAAACCTGGTAGATATCTGTGACGTACGCCTTCAACTGACTTGTCATTGATTTCTTCGTGGGTGATGATTAAGTGCTCTGGTAAATCCTCACGGCTAACTGCATAACCATGATTTGACTAGTGAAATCCACGCGCCCAGTTGCAATTTCACGTACCGCGTGGTTAAAGCCACGGTGACCAAACTTCATTTTATAGGTCTTAGCACCATTTGCCATGGCAAAGAGTTGGTGCCCCATACAAATCCCAAAGATTGGAATTTTCCCGAGAATCCCACGAATCATCTCAAGAGCTTCTGGTACATCTTCTGGATTTCCAGGCCCATTTGACAACATAACTCCGTCTGGGTTTAAATGCAAGATTTCCTCAGCTGTAGTTGTGTATGGAACTACAGTCACATTGCAATTACGTTTAGATAGTTCTCGTAAAATAGAATGTTTAAGGCCAAAGTCTACTAAAACGACGCTCAAGCCAACTCCTGGAGCCGGATAAGCCGTCTTTGTAGAAACTTGTCTGATATTATCAGTCGGTAAGACAGTTGCTTGAAGTTGATCTGCAATGTGATCCATACTATCGCCAGCATGGGTTAGAGTGGCTCTCATGGTACCATGTTTACGGATAATCTTTGTAAGAGCTCGAGTGTCAATACCTGAAATTCCAGGAATTTTCTTGGCCTTCAAGAATTCGTCCAGCGTCATTTGGTTACGCCAGTTGCTAGCTCTACGTGCCTCTTCGAAAACTACAACTCCCTTACAAGTAGGACTAATAGACTCGTAGTCGTCACGGTTAATCCCATAATTTCCTACTAGTGGGTAAGTGAAGGTCAAGATTTGCCCATTATAAGACTGGTCTGTAATGGATTCTTGATATCCTGTCATCCCTGTATTAAAGACGATTTCCCCTGTTACATCAATATCTGCACCGAAGGCCTTACCTTCAAAAACTGTGCCATCTTCTAAAACTAGAAGTCGTTTTGTCATATTTTCACCTCTCGTGGACGCTCACTGGCGTCTTTTAACGTTTTGTGTCTTATTTGGCTTTTCTACTTGCCAATACAGATTCTAAGATTGCCATTCGAACAAAAACTCCATTGGTCATTTGTTGGACAATGCGTGATTTTGGAGCCTCAACCAAGTGGTCAGCGATTTCCACATCTCGATTAACTGGAGCCGGATGCATAATGATCGCTTCCTCTTTTAAGCGATTGTAGCGCTCTTGGTTCAAGCCATGTTGAGCGTGATACTCTTCTTTTGAGAAGACTGCTCCACTTTCGTGGCGTTCATGTTGAACTCGAAGCAACATCAGAACATCCACCTGGTCAACAATCTCATCAATGGTTACAAACTGACCATAATCAGCAAACTCTTGACTTCTCCATTCCTCAGGACCTGCAAAGTAAAGTTCAGCACCTAAGCGTTTCAAAATCTGCATATTGGACTTGGCAACACGTGAATGGTCCAAGTCACCAGCAATCGCAACCTTGAGCCCTTCAAAACGGCCAAATTCTTCGTAGATTGTCATCAAATCAAGTAGACTCTGACTAGGATGTTGCCCTGATCCATCACCACCATTGATAATAGATGTCGTAATGGTTGGGCTCGCAATCAATTCCCTGTAGTAATCAACCTCTGGGTGTCGAATAACACAGATATCTACACCAAGTGCAGACAAGGTCAGGATTGTATCATAGAGTGTCTCACCCTTGTTCACTGAACTTGTCTTTACATCAAGTCCAGTCGTTCCAGCCCCAGTTTAATCTCTGCAACTTCGAAAGATTTATGTGTTCTTGTCGAATTTTCAAAGAAAAGGTTGGAAACAATGGGATGGTCGTCGTAGGGTAACTGAGCTCCATTTTTAAACTCAATCCCTCGTTTAATCAATTTTATAACCTGATCTACAGTGAGGTCTTCCATGGACACCACATGTTCCAGTGCTTGTTGATTTTCTGACATAGCTACTCCTTTAGCTTTTAAGCTTCTTCAGTAATCAAAACTCTATCTTGGCCATCAAGTTCTGTCATCTCAACGATGATTTCTTCAGAACGACTAGTTGGAATATTTTTCCCAACGTAATCTGGACGAATTGGCAATTCTCTGTGTCCACGGTCCACTAGCACTGCTAGACTCACACGAGCAGGACGACCACGCCCGACAATATTATCGATAGCAGCACGGATTGTACGACCTGTATAAAGAACATCATCCACCAAAATAACTTCACGATCTGTCACATCGACAGAAATCAAGGAAGTATCTTCACCACTTTTGACATCGTCACGGAAAGGTTTGGTATCTAATTCTACAACGGGAACAGAAATATTTTCCAATTGTTCCAAGCGCTCTTGGATGCGGTAGGCGATAAAGACTCCTCGTGTTTTAATTCCTGCTAAAACGATTTTATTCAAATCTTTATTGCGTTCGATAATTTCATAAGTAATACGCGTAATTGCTCGCTTGACGGTTAATTCGTCTACAACTTCTTTTGTCTTCATGACAAACCTCCAAAAAGAAAAGTCTCCTTAGACAAGGAGACTTGAGAATGTATCATTAAGCGATCTATACTGCAAACAGCATAGACTTACCCTTCTACTTTATCGAGCTCCTTGCCTGCCTCACGGGACAGGTTTAAAGGAATATTTTATTGTTCTTACTATAACACAAAGCCCAGTTCAAAGCAAGTAAAAACATTCAATATTTGACCTTATAATGAACTAAAATCATACAATTGTGGATAGTGTTCGCATTCTGGATTTTTCGGATGACAGATAGCTCTCCCAAAGTAAATCATAGCCTGATGAGCTGCCAACCACTCTTCGGGTGGCAATACATCCATGACGCGTTTTTCAACTTCTAATGGTGTAGCTGACTTTTTAACAATATCATGGTGTTTACAGATGCGCTCCACATGGGTATCTACCGCAAAAGCTGGAATTCCAAATCCCACACTCATGACTACATTAGCTGTTTTACGTCCTACTCCCGCCAAGCTTTCTAATTCTTCTCTAGTCTGCGGAACTTGACCGTCAAAATCATCTAATAACTGTTGTGCACATTTCTTGAGGAACTTAGCCTTATTTCGATAAAGGCCTAGGCGAGAAATATGTTTAGCAATGTCATTCTCACTTGCGTCAGCCATGGCTTGCGGTGTAGGGAAGGCTTCAAAAAGAGCTGGAGTGGCCTTGTTTACTGCTGCATCTGTCGTCTGAGCAGACAACATAACTGCAACTAAGAGTTCAAAATGATTGCGAAAATCTAGACTAGGTTTTGCATCTGGAAAAAGAGCTATGATTTCCTCAATGACATAACGGGCACGTTTCTTGGATAAAACCATCTATTCATCTCCATCAAACAGCCCTTGTAAACCTGCAAAAGGACTACTTTCTTCTTTTTTGACTGCTTGTTGAGCTTGATATTCTTCCTCAGTCATGATTTGCCAGTCATTTCCAGAAACAAATCCCTGACCAGCTTCTTCTTCTGCTGTTAAGACCTTGATTGGAATGTTTAGCAAGATATTATCCGAAACACTTTCAGTCAGGTCGATTTCACCATTTTCGATAGGTAAAACCAAGTCATCATCAAGAACTTCTTGGTCCAGTTGATTGGTAGCACCTTCCATAAAGACTTCTGTCACCGGATAAGACTCTTTCAATTCTACAGGTTCCATACTACGACTAGAAGCAAGTACGATAGTATAAGACAGTTGATAATCTAGGAAAAACATACGGTCTTCATACTGAACCTTCCCAACTGCGACAATATCTTTTACGTCTAAAATTTCTTGGTTACGCTTACGTAAGTCATCTGACAAGTCTAGAGTTTGCTCAAAATACAAACCCTCAGGCTGCTTACGAACTTCTTGAATATTTAATTTCATACTTCCTCCATAAAGATTTACTCACTTGATTATACCATGAAAGAGGTCAAGTAAAGCCTCTAAACTTTTAAAACATCTTTCAGTATTTTTTTGATATATTTATTATGATAAATTTATTTTTTGTGCTATACTATAGGCATCAATACATGAGCAAAGGAGGACGCTCATATGGAAGACAAAGCTCTTTTAACAGAAGCCTATCAGCTCGTTTCAGAATTAAACCAAACAATACAAAGTTGTAAACAGGGATTACCAGATGATCTACGCTTACAGCAAAATATAGACGAAATTCTCAGAGCACTTAAAAAAACTGACAAACTAGACAACGCCATCTTAATTGAACTGGAAAGTTTTTACCAACGGACTAGTCTTTTGATTGGACTTGGTTCACTGAAATTAAATGACCAAGCCCGCACTGCTTGGAGAAACTATGACAAGTTTCACTACGATCACGTTAAACATACGTTGACACTCTATGGACCTGTTTTTGGGTTTTAAAAATAGAGGATTTTCTGGCTTAATCTTGACAAATTTTCTCAAAAAGAGTATGATGATTGCAACAATACTCGGAGGTAAGGGAGACATGAACAACTAAGTCTATCAAATAAAGAACCTTTATTTAGTAGATCTTGTTTCTGTCTCTTTTTGTGTGCTCTTTTTTCTGCTGAATTTTCAGCCCTTTTAAAAGAGTTTTTTTGACATAGACGATTAGCTCTACTAGGTAAAGTAGAGCTTTTTGTTATGCAATATGAACATTCTAGAAAGGGCAATAATATGATAAAAATCAATCATCTGACCATTACACAAAACAAAGATTTAAGAGACCTTGTTTCCGATTTAAACATTAATATCCAAGACGGAGAAAAGGTCGCTATTATAGGCGAAGAAGGAAATGGAAAATCAACCTTACTTCGAACTTTAATGGGAGAAAAATTAGCTGATTTCTCTATCAGGGGAGAAATCCAATCTGACCTTCAGTCCATAGCCTACATTCCCCAACATCTCCCTGAAGAACTGAAGAAAAAATCTCTACAGGACTACTTCTTTTTAGAGTCTACAGATTTGGACTACAGCATTCTCTATCGCTTGTCTGATGAATTACATTTTGACAGCAGTCGTTTTACAAGTGATCAAGAAATTGGTAGTCTCTCAGGTGGTGAAGCTTTGAAAATTCAGCTCATCCATGAATTTGCCAAACCCTTTGAGATTTTATTTTTAGATGAACCTTCAAATGACCTGGATATAGAGATGCTTGATTGGCTAAAAAATCAGATTCAAAAGATGAGGCAAACCGTTATTTTCATTTCTCATGATGAAGACTTTCTCTCTCAAACAGCAGACACCATTATCCACTTGCGACTGATCAAACACCGGAAAGAAGCGGAAACGCTAGTAGAGCATTTAGACTACGATAGCTATAGTGACCAGAGAAAGGCTAATTTTACCAGACAAAGCCAGCAAGCTGCCAATGACCAACGAGTCTATGACAAAACCATGGAAAAACATCGCCGAGTTAAGCAAAATGTAGAAACTGCACTTCGAGCTACCAAAGACAGTACTGCTGGTCGCCTATTAGCTAAAAAGATGAAAAATGTTCTTTCTCAAGAAAAACGCTACGAAAAAGCAGCTCAGTCCATGACCCAAAAGCCACTTGAAGAGGAACAAATCCAACTTTTCTTTTCAGATATAGAGCCATTAGCGGCTTCAAAAGTCTTAGTTCGACTAGAAAATGAGACTTTATCCATTGGCCAACGAATTCTGTCTCAAGGGCTACAATTAACTATCCGAGGTCAAGAAAAAATCGGCATTATCGGTCCCAATGGCGTTGGCAAATCCACTCTTTTAGCAAAGTTACATCAACTACTAAGTGGCAAAAGAGAGATTTCGCTTGGTTTTATGCCACAAGATTACCTAGAAACACTGCAATTGGATCTATCCCCAGTAGAATTTCTCAGCCAAACTGGACACAAAGAGGAAATACAGAAAATCCAATCTCACTTAGCCAGTCTTAATTTCAGCTATCCAGAGATGCACCACCAAATCCACTCCTTATCTGGAGGTCAACAAGGTAAACTCCTTCTTTTGAATTTAGTTCTGCGAAAACCAAACTTTCTCCTTCTGGATGAACCCACACGAAACTTTTCTCCAACTTCTCAACCAGAAATCAGAAAACTTTTTGCCAATTATCCTGGTGGTCTTGTCACTGTTTCGCATGATCGACGTTTCTTAAAAGAAGTCTGCACGACTATCTATCGTCTGACAGAACATGGTTTAGAAGTAGTTGATTTACAAAATCTTTAACTTTTGAAAATAAAACATCCAGAGGAAAACCTCTGGATATTTTTTACATATTTTTTAAACGCTCAATTCGTTCTGAAATAGGTGGATGAGTGTAAAATAGTTTTTTTAAGAAACCTCTTTTTTGAGGATCGTTAATATAAAGGGCACTACTAGCATCATCCACATGATGACTCATGGGTTGACTATTTTCTAATTTTTGTAAAGCGTTGATCATCCCTTGCGGATTACGAGTTAGTTCCACACTTGAGGCATCTGCTAGAAATTCTCGTTGGCGAGAAATGGCTAACTGTACCAAAGTTGCTGCAAGAGGGGCCAAAACGATGGCTAAGAGAGAAATGACCAACAGAATGACTTCAAGTCCACCACTATCACGGTCATTACTTCTACGACTACGACCAGCACCTCCCCACCACATCATACGACCAGCCATACTCGATAAAAGTGTAATGGCACTGGCAAGAGCAACAGCAATGGTAGAAATACGAATATCCAAGTTACGTATGTGACTAACTTCATGCCCCATTACCGCTTCTAACTCCTCACGGTTCATAATATCTAGAAGCCCTGAAGTTGCTGCTACAGCAGCATTTTGAGGATTCGAACCTGTTGCGAATGCATTCAAGCCAGCATCATCAATGACATAAACACGTGGCATAGGAATTTGGGCTACCATAGCCATATCTTCCACAACATGATAAAGGACTGGTTCTTCATTCCTGTCAACTTCACGCGCGCCATTCATGCTCATGACAATCTCTGTAGACTGAAAAATCATCGTCAAGGCATAGATAAAGCCAAGAATCATGGCTATCGTCACGCCCCCAAAGCCTGAGTTCATGAAAAGATATCCAATTGCATAACCTACAATAGCTAACAAAAGAAAGAAGATAATTAAAAGAACCCAAGTTTTACGTTTATTACTAGCGATTTGTTTGTACAGCATCTTAGTCACCTAAACCACTAAAATCAACTCTAGGAACAGCCTTTTCTTCTTCTGGAGTCTGAAGGAAATCTGCTGCCTTGAAGCCAAAGATAGCCGCAACCAGATTACTTGGGAAAGTTTCTAATTTAACATTATAGTTGCTAACGACACTGTTATAAAGTTGGCGAGAATATGATATTTTATTTCTGTATTAGTCAGTTCTTCTTGTAAGTGAGCAAAGTTGCCACTAGCCTTCAAATCAGGATAGTTCTCTGCAACCGCAAAAATACCAGATATCTGACGAGTCAGTGCATCACTAGCTTTCATGGCTTCTGCAGGTGTAGTTGCTGCAGCTACTTGTCTACGGAGTTCAGTCACCTTTTCAAGAGTAGAACTTTCGTATTTAGCATAACCTTTAACTGTTTCAATCAAGTTTGGGAGGAGATCATTTCGACGCTTCAACTGAACATCGATCTGACTCCAAGCTTCCTTGGTCTGCATACGATTTTTCACCAATTTATTATAGCAGTCAATTACCAAGAAAATAATTAGAGCAAGAACTCCAAAAAACATCCATTGCATCATAAAGCTCCTTTCTGCTTTTAGAATAGTACAAGTACATCAAATTTCCATGTTTTTGTGGTAAAATAAGATGATATACAAGAAGGATATAACTATGAAACCAGAAACTTTTTACTCATTACTTGACCAACAGAATATTAATCTTACTGATCAGCAAAAATTTCAATTTGAGCGCTATTTCGAACTCTTAGTTGAATGGAACGAAAAAATCAACCTGACTGCAATTACAGAAAAGGAAGAGGTTTATCTTAAGCACTTTTATGATTCTATCGCTCCTATCCTACAAGGGTTGATAGAAAACCAAGAAATTAAGTTACTGGATATTGGCGCTGGTGCAGGATTCCCAAGTCTTCCTATGAAGATTCTCTACCCTCAGCTAGATGTGACCATCATTGATTCTCTGAACAAGCGCATTAACTTCCTTCAGCTTCTAGCTGAGGAGCTTGATTTAGAAGGGGTTCATTTCTACCATGGACGAGCCGAAGACTTTGCTCAAGACAAGAACTTCCGGGCCCAATTCGATATTGTAACAGCTCGTGCAGTTGCCCGCATGCAGGTCTTGTCTGAATTAACCATTCCTTATTTAAAAGTAGGAGGAAAACTTTTGGCCCTTAAGGCCAGTAATGCACCCGAGGAATTAACAGAAGCTAAAAATGCTCTCAATCTTCTCTTTAGCAAGGTTGAGGACAACCTTAGCTACACACTTCCTAATGGAGACCCTCGCTACATCACCATTGTAGAAAAGAAAAAGGAAACTCCAAACAAATACCCACGTAAGGCTGGCATGCCCAACAAACGCCCGCTTTAGGATATTTTAAATAGATACTCACAAGATTATACCTCGCGTCTTTATTTCCTTGCTCGGGAAAAAATGATTTACAAAATCATGCCTCGCTTTTTTGTTTCTTTGCTCGGGAAAAAATGATTTACAAAATCATTTTTTTCTGCTATACTATCACAAGCAAAGGTTTTTAATGTCATCCCGTGAGGTGACGAAGACGCAGATATATATGAAATTCTTTAAATATTGGGCTAACCATGTTTTAAAGATGTCTTACTCTGAGAGCCTATTGCTGTAAAAAAATGGGCTCTTTTTTGATGCCCAAAAAGTGAGGTATTTATGAAACAAGAATCAACTGTTGATTTGTTACTCGACGTTGACCAACGTCCTTCTTTTGGTAAGGGAATTCTACTCAGCTTCCAGCACGTGTTTGCCATGTTTGGTGCTACCATCTTGGTGCCACTGATTTGGGAATGCCTGTATCTGTTGCCCTTTTTGCATCAGGTGTCGGAACACTGATTTACATGGTATGTACTGGCTTTAAAGTTCCGGTCTATCTCGGTTCTTCTTTTGCCTTCATCACTGCAATGTCACTTGCTATGAAGGAAATGGGTGGCGATGTTTCTGCTGCTCAAACAGGGGTTATCTTAACTGGTTTTATCTACGTTCTTGTTTCAACTAGCATCCGCTTTGCTGGTACAAAATGGATTGATAAACTTTTACCACCAATCGTTATCGGACCTATGATTATCGTAATTGGTCTGGGTCTTGCAGGTTCAGCTGTAACAAATGCTGGTCTTGTTGCTGATGGCAACTGGAAAAATGCTCTTGTAGCTGTGGTTACCTTCCTCATCGCTGCCTTTATCAATACAAAAGGAAAAGGATTCCTTCGTATCATTCCTTTCTTGTTTGCCATTATCGGTGGATATATCTTTGCAGTCTTTCTTGGTCTAGTAGACTTCACACCTGTTCTTCAAGCTAACTGGTTCGAAATTCCAGGCTTCTACCTACCATTTAGCACAGGTGGTGCCTTCAAAGAATACAACCTTTACTTCGGTCCAGAGACAATCGCAATCTTACCAATCGCGATCGTAACAATCTCAGAACACATTGGAGACCACACGGTCTTGAGCCAAATCTGTGGCCGTCAATTCTTGAAAGAACCAGGTCTTCACCGTACCCTTCTTGGTGACGGTATCGCAACATCTGTATCTGCCTTCCTTGGTGGACCTGCTAATACTACCTACGGTGAAAATACAGGGGTGATCGGTATGACTCGTATCGCTTCTGTCTCAGTTATCCGTAACGCAGCCTTTATCGCAATTGCCCTTAGCTTCCTTGGTAAATTCACTGCTTTGATTTCCACAATCCCTAGCGCCGTACTTGGTGGAATGTCTATCCTTCTTTACGGGGTTATCGCCAGCAACGGTTTGAAAGTTTTGATCAAGGAACGTGTAGACTTGGACAAATGCGTAACCTTATCATTGCAAGTGCAATGTTGGTACTTGGACTTGGTGGAGCAATCCTTAAACTTGGTCCAGTTACACTTTCAGGTACTGCCCTATCAGCAATGACAGGTATCCTTTTGAACTTGATCTTGCCATACGAAAATAAAGACTAAAAGCATTCATAAAAAAATCCACTCGAATGAGTGGATTTTTTGCTTAAGTTCTCCCCAAGTAATCAAGAGGTACAAGAGACTTGAACCAAACATATCTGCAAGAGCGTGCATGAGAAAGAATGGCAGTAAATTCTTGACTACATACTTGTACAAGAAATAATAGAATAGTCCATATACAAACCCAATAACTAAGGCCCAGAGTAATCCTTGGTAGGTATGGAAAGAAATCCGTATGATTACCGAGTATACCAGAACCAGCCACTGATGCTTTTCTTTTACTGAAGTCAGTAATCCCAAGAAGAAAAATTCTTCGTAAAAACCATTTAAAAGCGCATAGCCAATAGCCATTGGCGTTAAGGCCATGAATTTTCTAATGATTTCCATTGGGTCTATAAAAGGAATCAACTGAGGATTAAAATAATTGTACTCACCACTAAGGGTTGTTACAATATCACCAAAAATACCAACAATAGCAAAGATAAGGGGAACCCAGATGAAAACAGACCAGGAAAAGCGTATAGGAAGTTGTTTAAAATCATAATTTCGAATCAAGAGATAAAGGAAAGTAATCCCTAACATCATCAATTGAAAAGTAAAATTACTAGAATAAGCTGCCCCATCACTTGCTACATTTGTTGTAGTTTCCGCAACACTAGCAACAGTTGAAGGTGATAGACTCTCCATAAATTGCTGGGTGGATCGAATGATAAACTCTCCAAACATTAAAACGGTGATGATTAAGATATCAAACCATTTTAAGTATCTTAAAGGTTTAGTAGGATGAATACTCTGGATAAAATTCATACTTCCTCCATAAATCTTTGTATTTAGTAAAGCCATTATAAACTTTCAATCTTAAAATTAATTTAATTGACGCTAGAACATAAAAAACAACCTTTTTATCAGGTTGTTCTGCCTTTAAATAGACTTGTGTTTCTTTTCTAGCATTAAATCCTTTAAAGAAATAATAGTCACAGCCAATAAAATCATGGCCATACCAAGAAAATCTACAGGATAAAAAATATCTCCCATAATCATGAAAGCGAAAAAGACTGCAGATATTGGCTCAATAGAAACTAAGAGACTAGATTTGACTGGACCTATCATACTGGCTCCCTTAAGAAAGGTTGTGTAAGCAAATACAGTCCCGATGAGAATAATTCCAGAAAAAGCTAGAAAAATATCAAAAGACATAGGTAAACTAGCACCAATAATCCCAGTGAAGGGCACAGCTACAAACCCAGAGATGGCCATACCAACACCAATAACCAGAATGCTCCCCCATTTTTGAATCAGTTTAATTGGTAAAATGATATAAAGAGCATAAGTTAAAGCAGAGAACAAGCACCAAAAGAGGCCTGCTGGTGTCATAGAGAGCTGATCCAACTGACCGTGAGTCGCAATGAGAAAGGTTCCGCCTATAGCCAAAATCATAGAAATAATTTCAGCTAGAGTAGGTGCTACCTTATCCTTGATACAAGTGTAAGCCAAGATTCCAACAGGACAGACATACTGAAGCACCGTCGCTGTACCTGCATTTGTCTCCTGAATAGCTGATAAATAAGCCAATTGATTCAGAAAGAGACCAAATAAAGAAAACAACAAGAGAGAAAACAGACTTGATTTATCCTTTAGAAAAGCTAGAAATTGCTCTTTGGACTTA
This sequence comes from uncultured Streptococcus sp., assembly GCA_916439135.1. Lineage (GTDB taxonomy): Bacteria > Bacillota > Bacilli > Lactobacillales > Streptococcaceae > Streptococcus. The sequence goes on from CAKAHR010000001.1 coordinate 398,922, forward strand.
ATATACGATAAAAGAACTAAGAGCAAACCTGCGATTATTAAACGGATATTCGTCAGAACTAGAGCCGATATCCCATGAGCCATCAAATACTGACCACTGGTTCCAGATAGTCCCCAAGCAATACCTGCAATCACGGTAAAAAGAGTTCCTTTAAAAGCTTTTGACATTCTTCCTCCCTAGTCTGCTTCACGAATCAAATCCATGATCTGATTACGGTCTATGATCCATTGGGCGCGCTCATCTTTTTCGTAGGTTCTATTAGACAAGAAAATAGCAGCTTCCTGCTTCTTGCGATTCCACATAATAAAAGTTCCAGTATATCCTGTATGATCCAGCCATTCACCTTCAAGATTCCAAGCTAATGAGCGTTCTTTGTCACTCAAATCTGAAAAATTCTGGCTTAATCCTGCAGCAAAATCATCCTGTAAATAATGCTCTAGGAAGATTGTTAGATCTTTTACAGTTGAAAATAAGCCAGCACTCCCAGCATGTCTACCTAGTAAACGAGCCTTGGGATCATGCACCACACCTGCTTTATGTCCCTGAACAGTTGGAACAGCACTGCTAACTGGACCAAACTGGGTTTCCTTCATCTTCCATGGATTCAACACTTGCTCTTGTAAAATCTGGTCTAAGTCTTTTTCAAAGTAGTTCTCTAAGAGAAATCCGAGCAAGAGAAAGTGAACATCTGAGTATAGAAAAGCTCTCTTCTCTCGGCGATTCAAATGAAACATGGCTTCTCTTAGTTGGTCCGCTGAGAGCTGATCTCTGTTAGGGATATAAGGATCCAAATCCGTCGCATGCGTTAGCAATTGTCGAAGGGTGATATCTGGATAATCCGCCTCTGGAAGATAGTCTTAATGGATTGATCGAGCTCAATCTTGCCTTGCTTCCACAAGAAGGTTAAGACGGTTCCTACTCCCACAACCTTACTCACACTAGCTAAATCATAGACCAAACCCGCACGAGTTTTTTCAGCCGTTTCTGGATTTGCGACTCCCAGGTACCAGTCTAACCAAACACCATCCTGATAATACGCAAAAGAGGCACCAGGATAAATCCCTGCCTCAATTTGTTGCTCTATTTTTTGAATGATTTCTTGCTTCATACTTCTTCAAACCACAATTCAATATTGTTAGTGTCTGTTGTCAAAAAGAACTTCTCAGACTTGGGAACAAAGTATCCTACTGACTCAAATTTCTGACAAAGACTTGGAATATCGAATTTTTCTACTTGAAACTTCAGCATAGACAAGTCCCAAGTTACATTATTTTCAACAAGCAAATCACTACCGTGTGCTCGTTGAAAAGCTAGCCCATTTTCGATTTCCTCTTTTTCAAGGAGGCTTGTCGTTTCTTCAGGCAAGTTAATTTCCACTGAAATATCAAACGCTGTCAAATATTGTAGTTTCTCATCTTTTGAAAAAGTGACTGTTTCATCAACCTTTTTCAAGTCTTTGATATCATCTTCTGCATGGATAAGGACTAGGTCCCCTTCTGGTGAAAGGGCTTCAAAAGCATACCCTTTCTTTCCTCTGTATAACTGTGGAAGAGTTTCCATTCTAGCCAATAGTGCCTCAATCTCAAATGGATTTGCTACTTTTACAATCAATCTAGCTAATTTTTTGTTCCCTTCAACTTTCCGAGTTCTCATACTTGGTGATTCTTCTAAAACTAATTTCTCAACACCCGATTGATCACCGAGTGATAGGAAAGCTGACTCTTCTAATAAGGGTTTCATACCTAAGGTCTGGATATAAAACAATTCATTTAATCTTCTATTATTTACCTTTAGCGTCGGGATCATACGCACAATTTGATTTACATTCATAAATTCCTCCAACTCTTTTTATTTTAAAGGATTTTATTCTATTTTACAAGTTATTCAACTAAAAACTTTAACTATATTAACCTTTTTAGCACATGAAACTCCCTTCTAAATTAGAAGGGAGCCTATTGTATTTAGTAAACTAGTTATATCAATTCTTCCAAGAAAGAACCGCTTGAAGACCATAGTGATCACTGACCTGCGGACTTGCTTGGCCATCAAAAACTACCTGTAACTTTTCTACCTGAAAATCTTTTGTCGTAAAGACGTAATCAATTCGAAGAGGTTCTGAATTCCCTTTCCAACCATCGATTTCAGGTGGGACTGTATAGCTACCGCTTCTTTCTTGAGCAGCTTCATAGGCATCCTGTAAGCCTAGCGGACTAGTTAGGATAGCTTGATATCCTTCCTGACCTGCAGGATTGTTAAAATCTCCAGCTAGTAATAGAGGTTTATTCAACTCTTTAAAACTGCTTCAAATCTTGCCCATTCCTCTTGGAATCCTTTATCCCACCAAGAGAGATGCACACTCGCAACTGCAAGCTCTTTGCCTTCTACTACTGTTTCTACTAGTGCAACTCGACGAGTGTGATAATCAGTTGGATCATCTACATCTGAAACCAAAATCTCACGCGCCTCAATCGGTGTTTTAGATAGAATTGAAACTCCCTCATGATAACGGTCATATCCGATATGATTATAAGCCCATGTCCAATAATAGTCCAGTCCTTTTTCAGACAACTTCTCTACCAAAAGACGAACATAGTGGTCTTGGTGAATGGGTTCTGCTGAAGGTAACGGATTGTAAAGTGGTCCAGACTCTACTTGAGTTGATGTGATTTCTTGGTTGATTTCTTGAAAACAAATCAAATCATAACTGTTTTCAAGTATATCTTGAAACAAGAGCTGAAATTTTTCTTCAGGATTTTTTTCCATCCAACTATGAGTATTGAGTGTTAAAAACTTCATGTTTTTCTCCTATAAACAAGAGGTTGGAAAACAGCTTCCAACCCCTTAGTGTATTACAATTCTACTTTTGCAACTGCTGTTTTAGCTGCAAGAGAACCCGTTTGTTCCAATTTAACTGACTTGATTGCATCTCCGTTTGTAAAGACAACTACAGTTGTAGTTTCACGACCAGCGTCACGGATAGCACCCAAGTCAGCTGTGACAAGAAGATCACCAGCAGCAACCTGTTGTCCTTCAGTAACACGAACTGTAAATGGTTTTCCTTCCAAGCTTACAGTATCAAGACCGATGTGAACAAGAACTTCAAGACCATCTGCAGTCACAATACCAAGAGCATGTTTAGTTGGGAAGATACTTGATACAGTACCTGAAACTGGAGATACAATGTTTCCATTTGATGGCTCCACTGCAAATCCATCACCCATCATTTTTTGTGAGAAGACAGGGTCCTTAACTTGTTCCAATTCGATAACTTGACCATCAGCAACTGAGTAAACTTCTTCAGTCACTCCTTTGTATACAACAGCATCTTTTTGAGCTGCTGCCATTTGACTTGGAAGAGTTTCAGGAATTACTTCACCTGAGTCAAGAATATCTTGGATATCTGATTTCAAAACGTCAGCTTTAGGTCCGTAGATAGCTTGGACACCTTGTCCTTTCATGACAAGTCCCATAGCTCCTTCTGCTTTCCATTGTTCTTCTGTTCCAACTTTTTCAGCGTCTTTTACAGTAACACGAAGACGAGTCATACATGCATCCACATCGACGATGTTAGCACGTCCACCAAGAAGGTTGATGATGTTAACAGCTTGAGAAGCTTCTGCAACTTTAGTTTCACCGGCAGCTGAAGATTCAGAAGAACCATCTGCATTTTCGTAGTTACCGTTACGTCCTGGAGTTGCGTAGTTGAATTTCTTAATCATGAAGTTAGCGATAAAGTACATGATAACTGCAAAGAGGACAGTTACCCAGATAAAGTTAACAATATCCATTCCAATACCAGCATTGATAGCTAGTGGAGTACGAGTCAAGAATTCGATTGAACCGAATGAGTGTACACGAAGGTTCACAATATCAGCCATTGCAAAGGCAGCACCTTGAACAAGAGCGTAAACAAGGTAAAGAGGTGTTGCGATGAACATGAACATGTACTCAATTGGTTCAGTAACCCCTGTTAAGAATGTTGCAAGAGCTGTCGCAATCATCATACCTTTGTATTGGTGTTTCTTATCTGGGTCAACATTACGGTAAATCGCAACAATGACACCCATCAAGATACCGAATGAACCAATCATTTGTCCAACTTTGAAACGAGCTGGATGTACTGTATCTAGCAAGTGTTGGTATTGACCTGCGTCAGTACCTTTAAGGTTTACAAGGTCTGTTACCCATGCAAGCCAAAGTGGATCTTGACCAAATACTTGAGTACCTTTTGCTGCACCAGTCATGACATCATAAGTACCACCAAGAGCTGTGTAGTTCATTGGGATTGTCAACATATGGTGAAGTCCAAATGGCAAGAGCAAGCGTTCCAAAGTACCATACAGGAATGGTGCTAGGACTGGAGCTGTTTCTTGAGAGTTAGCGATCCAGATACCAAAGCTGTTAATACCTGTTTGAACAAGTGGCCAGAAAATTGAAAGCAAGATTGCCGCAATTACTGAACGTAGAATAACTACAAACGGTACAAAACGTTTTCCGTTAAAGAATGAAAGTGCATCAGGAAGCTTACGGAAATTGTAGTATTTGTTAAAGGCAGTCGCCCCAATAAAACCAGAAATAATCCCTACGAAGACACCCATGTTCAATGCTGGAGCTTCAAACACACTGATGAAGTAATCAGAAACTTTGATAGAGTTACCAAAGATTGTTGAAACCATTGCATTAGGATCTTTCAACATATCACCACTAACACTAAAGATAGCACCAGTGATACGGTTGATCAAGATAAAGGCAAGTCCTGCTGCAAAGGCACCACCTGCACGTTCTTTAGCCCAGCTTCCTCCGATAGCTAGAGCAAATAAAATGTGAAGGTTAACGATAACTCCCCAACCGATTTGCTCAAGAATTCCACCTGTAACAACAAGTGGCGCAAAGTTAGGATTAATCATTGCAAGCGTCTTACCGATTGAAATCATCAAACCAGCAGCCGGCATAACAGCGATAACCACCATTAGAGCCTTACCGAATTTTTGCCAAAACTCGAAAGACAAAACATTTGAATGTATCTTTCATCATTCAAATCTCCTTATTTTTATTTTAATGCAAACGATTTACGAAAACGTTTGCACCAATCACACCTCTATTATACCACTTTAAATTTTTTTGTAAAGTATTTATATAAGATTTTTTGATATTCAAAGTTCCTGACTTCTCTTCCATCGTTTACTGACTTTGAGTTTACTAGTGTTTTCTGATATAATATTAGCTATGAAATCCTATAATACCTTGAACGATTATTATCGAAATTTATTTGGAGAAAAAACCTTTAAAGTTCCTATAGATGCTGGATTTGATTGTCCTAATCGTGATGGTACAGTAGCTCGTGGGGGCTGTACTTTCTGTACGGTTTCTGGCTCTGGAGATGCTATCGTTGCTCCTGACGCACCAATCCGTGAGCAATTTTATAAGGAAATTGACTTTATGCACCGAAAATGGCCTGATGTCAGAAAATATCTGGTTTATTTCCAAAATTTTACCAATACACACGAGAAACTTGAAGTGATTCGCGAACGCTATGAGCAAGCTATTAATGAACCTGGTGTGGTTGGAATCAATATTGGTACACGACCAGATTGCCTGCCTGATGAGACTATCGAATACTTGGCAGAACTATCAGAGCGAATGCATGTTACTGTAGAGTTAGGTTTACAAACAACCTATGAGGAAACTTCTGAATTGATTAACCGTGCCCACTCCTATGAACTTTATGTGGAGACAGTTAAACGCTTGAGAAAATATCCAAAGATTGAGATTGTAGCCCATTTAATTAATGGTTTGCCAGGTGAAACTCATGACATGATGGTGGAAAATGTTCGTCGCTGTGTGACTGATAATGATATTCAAGGGATTAAACTTCACCTACTTCACCTTATGACAAATACCCGGATGCAACGTGATTATCACGAGGGTAGACTGCAGCTTATGAGTCAAGATGACTATGTGAAAGTTATCTGTGACCAACTAGAAATTATTCCCAAACATATCGTCATCCATAGGATTACGGGTGATGCGCCTAGAGATATGCTAATTGGTCCTATGTGGAGTCTCAATAAATGGGAAGTTCTAAATAGCATAGAAGCTGAAATGAGACGTCGAGGTAGTGTCCAAGGATGCAAGGCTGTAAAACAGGAGTTTATGAATGAAAAAACCACTTGAAATGGCACATGATTTTCTTGCCCAAGTCATCACAAAAGATGATGTTGTTGTAGATGCAACAATGGGGAATGGCCATGATACGCTTTTTCTTGCCAAGTTAGCGAAACAAGTCTACGCTTTTGATATACAGGAACAAGCTTTGAAACAGACTAGTCAACGCCTACAAGAAGCTGGCTTAACCAATGTTGAGTTAATTCTACAAGGTCATGAAACAGTGGATCAGTTTGTAACAGAAGCTAAGGCAGGTATTTTTAATCTCGGTTATTTACCATCTGCTGATAAGTCTATCATTACTAAACCTCACACAACCATTGAGGCACTTGAGAAACTCTGTCAGATGCTCGTTAAAGGCGGACGAATAGCCATCATGATTTATTACGGGCATGAAGGCGGAGATATAGAACGGGATGCAGTTATGGATTATGTTAGTCAGTTACCGCAACAAGAATATACTGCTACTATCTATCGCACCCTCAACCAAATTAACAATCCACCATTTTTGGTCATGATTGAAAAATTAGAAAGATATCGACATGGATAAACAATACCTAAAAGATAAAATAGAAACTCTACGTCACAACTTCGTCGAATCAACCCAACACGAGCGTGCAGTTGGTGTTTTGGATGAAGCTCATATGAGCAAAAAAATGCTGAAAATCAAGAAGAAAATGATTTCACTTGAAATGGAGCGTTGTCAGAAGAAAATCGAGCATAGGGACTGCTCAAAAATTGATCAAAAAATCCAAGAACAAAAGGAGCTTTTTGAAAATTGTCGTAAACAAAAATAGGGAGGTGGAAAATGAATTTACTTTTTTATCTCTTGGTATTTTTACTAGTTCTTATTGTTTCTAGTACGACCAATAAGCTTCTGCCCTTTTTACCCATGCCCCTGATTCAAATTTTGTTAGGGATTGGAATTGGGCTTTGCTTACCCAACAACCAATATCATTTAGATACTGAGTTGTTCCTAGCTTTAGTCATTGGCCCGCTGCTATTCCGAGAGGCTCAAGAAGCAGACATTACTTCTATCCTAAAACACTGGCGGATTGTCCTCTACTTGATTTTTCCAGTTATCTTTATCTCAGCCCTGAGCATGGGAGGAGTCGCTCATGTCCTTTGGGCTAGCCTTCCATTGGCCGCCTGCGTAGCAGTTGGTGCCGCCTTAGGTCCTACTGACCTAGTCGCCTTCGCATCCCTTTCTCAACGCTTTTCCTTCCCAAAACGGGTTTCTAATATCCTAAAGGGGGAAGGTCTTCTGAATGATGCTTCTGGACTAGTAGCCTTTCGTATGGCTCTCATCGCTTGGACAACAGGAACATTCTCCCTTACCCAAGCCGGAACTTCATTAGCCATTTCCATCGTTGGGGGATTTGCAGTCGGCTGTATAACAGCCTTAATCAATCGCTTCCTTCATACCTTTCTACTCAGCGTTCGTGCAACAGATATCGCAAGTGAGCTCTTGCTGGAACTAAGTTTACCTCTCTTGACTTTTTTCATAGCCGAAGAGATCCATGTTTCAGGCATCATAGCCGTTGTTGTTGCTGGGATTCTAAAAGCCAGTCGTTTCAAGAAAATAAATCTCCTTGAAGCACAAGTTGATACAGTTACTGAGACTGTTTGGCAGACTGTAACCTTTATGCTCAATGGTTCAGTCTTTGTCGTTCTTGGAATGGAACTGGAAATGATTGCAGAACCAATTCTCAAGAGTGCTTTCTACAACAAAGTGCTTCTCTTACTCAGTGTTTTTCTCTTGACCTTCCTGCTTTTTGCTATCCGCTTTGTCATGATTTATGGATTTTACGCATTTCGGATTAAGAAGCTTCATAAAAGTTTGAGACAAGTATGTCAAAGACATGCTACTCCTGACATTCTCTGGCGTTAAAGGAACGGTTTCCATTGCAACTATTCTCTTGATACCGTCTGATTTAGAGCAGGAATACTCTCTTCTTCTCTTCCTCGTAGCTGGTGTCACCCTGGTCAGTTTCCTTACAGGATTAGTCGTACTCCCGCACCTTTCTGAAGAGAAAGAACCCTCTAAGGATCAGCTCATGCACATCGCTATCTTAAACGATGTCGCCATGGAGCTAGAGAAAGATTTAGAGAAGACCAAAAATAAGGTTCCTCTCTATGCAGCTATTGACAACTACCATGGTCGTATTGAAAATCTTATTCTTAGTCAAGAAAACAAAGAAATTCAGGAAGACTGGGAAGCTCTTAAACTCTTGATTCTTAGTATTGAAAGCGATGGTTTGGAGCAAGCCTATGAAGAAGGAAAGATTGGAAATCGTGCTTACCGTGTCTACCAACGCTACTTGAAAAACATGGAGAAAAATATTAAGAGAAACTTTGCTTCTCGACTAACCTACTACTTCCTTGTCTCCATACGCATTCTTCGTTTTCTACTTCATGAATTGCTCACATTCGGGAAAACATTCCGCTCGTGGAAAGACAAGGAAAAACAGCGACTTCTTGCCATTGATTATGACCAGATTGCAGAACTCTACCTAGCTAATACGGAAATTATCATCGAGAGTTTGGAAAACCTCAAAGGGATTTATAAGAGTTCTCTGATCAGCTTTATGCAGGAATCTCGTCTTCGCGAAACCAGTCATATTACGAGTGGTGCCTTTGTGGAACGGGTTATCAATCGTATCAAACCCAATAACATTGATGAAATGCTCAGAGGTTACTACCTTGAGCGTAAATGTATTTTTGAATACGAAGCTCAAAAACTCATCTCAGCTCAGTATGCTAAAAAGCTTCGCCAAAATGTCAATAATTTAGAAACCTATTCCTTAAAAGAATCAGCTAATACCTTACCTTATGATATGATGGAATTAGTTCGAAGAAATTAAAATCTATACTAAACAAGAAAGAAACTTGGAGGATTGTAACATGAAAAAGTTGTGGAAACAGCTGATTGATAGACCTTTATTAAAAGCTTTTATGCACTACTATCAAGCCTCTGATAGTGAGTTAACCAGCGTTGCTGTTGCCTACTATTGGTTGATTTCAATCTTCCCCTTACTCATGATAGTGGTCAACATCTTACCCTACTTTCAAATTCCAATCTCCAACTTTCTATTAACAATCAAGGAATTTTTACCAGATACAATCTATGAAGTGGTTGCAAAAATTGCCAGAGAAGTTCTGACTCAACCATCGACAGGTTTACTAAGTTTTGCTATCTTATCAGCCCTCTGGACCTTTTCAAAATCCATGGATTTTCTTCAAAAAGCCTTTAATAAGGCTTATGGCGTGGCAAAAAACAGAGGCATCATCTCTCATCAACTGATGAGCCTCTTAGTCAGCTTTGGTCTTCAAATTCTCTTTGCTTTGGCCCTCTTCTTAAGTATGTTTGGTCATATGTTGCTGAACTTTCTTAAAAGCCACTGGCAAGTTGAGGATTCAATATTGAGTTATCTTCAGGACTTTACGGGTCCACTCATCTATGCTCTCCTTTTTGCAATCTTGATCATGCTCTATTACTTCCTTCCCAATGTTAAAGTAACTCGTATTCGTTACATTCTACCAGGAAGTACTTTTGTAGTCTTAACCATCATCAGTTTATTAAATATCTTTTCAGCCTATTTCAATAATTATGTCAACTACTTAGTAGACGTCCGTTTTTTCAGTTCTATTATCGTAGTCGTCATGATGTTCTGGTTCATTCTGATTGCTAAGATATTGATTCTTGGTGCAGTGATTAATGCTAGTGTGCAAAGTTTGAAGGATCCAAACTTTATAGCAAATCATTAATTTTTTATCGATTCATACTCAATAAAAAATCAAAGAGCAAACTAGGACGCGAGCCGCAGGCATTACTTGAGTACGGCAAGGCGAAGCTGACGTGGTTTGAAGAGATTTTCGAAGAGTATAAACAAATCAATCCCCCAGTCATTTGATACTGGGGGATTTTTTGAATTTCGTACTTTATTGTCCACTAGTGAGGGCTTGCAATTCTGTTTTTAGATACTGAGCCAAATGTTGGTGTGCAAAAATATTGCCATTTTTTTCTGCGGTAGGATTGTAGTTGGTGTTGGTATTTACATCATAGACATAAATGTCTCCACTCTCTGATTGAACCCATTCAATAGCAGCAACTTCAATCTGAGCATTCTTAAGGAAGTTCTCATAAGCTTCTCTTCGAGAATCTTGTAGAGGTTCTGTAATCTGGAATTTCTCAGATGTTTCTAGTTGCTCTGGTCTCTTGCCGATTTGGCAACCATCTGCTGGACACAGTTGGAAACCATCTGAAGAATCGATAGAAACAGTATAGAGAAACTTCTGGTTGATAAACTCTGAACGACGGATACGTCCATCACTTGGCTTGATGTAGGCTTGTAACAAGGTAATCCCGTCCACTGATGGTTCAAAGAGAGGGCTATTGACATAAGCTTCCAATTCTTCTTCATTTGGAAGAGTTGAACGCCTAATCCCTTACCTGCTCGATTGTGCTTGGTAATCAAAGGATAAATGTTTAATTTTCTTGCCGCGTCAATAATGTTCTCTTGCCCCAAAACTGCAACTGTTGCAGGAGTCTCGATACCAGATTCGTTTAACTTCAAATATTGTTTGACTTTACTAATTTCAAGGTTGATAGCACCAGTACCATTCACAACCTTGCGTCCATGTGCTTCTAACCAAGTAATTATCTGCTCAGTAAATTCTGGCGCATAGCGATGTCCTCTAGTGTGAGAGGATGCAGACATGCGATTGTAAAAGATACCCTGTGGCGGTGGACTTTGCAGATCCAAAATTCCACTAGACAAATCCCACAGTTCATAAGGGACTTCTAGTTCTTCCAACCATTTGACCAAATGCTGGGTCCATTCAAGATTCTCATGAATTACATAAACTTTTGCTTCACTCATTATTCATATCTCCTTAAGAAAAGCTGACTGATAATTGGCTTTCCTTTCTTCTTCTAAAATATATCCTTCTGTTTTTTCGATAACGCTGACTGTTAAGATTTGACCCAAAACATTGATCATAGTACGACCAGCATTGACAAAGAAATCAACTGCAAAAATCAAGGCTACTCCTTCAACTGGCAAGCCCAGTTGAGGTGCTGCTGCTAATAGAACCACGATAGCCCCTGATGGCACAGTTGCTGCAGTTTTTCCAATCAAAGTCAACAATAAAACAGTAAACAAGAGGCTTGATAAAGAAAATTGAATACCATAGGCGTGGGCGATAAAAATTGTCGCTACTGAGAAATAAACCGCTGCTCCCTCTAAGTTAAAAGTATATCCTAAAGGAACAACTAAATCAATTGTATGCTCGTCATGCCCCTGTTTTTTCAAATCTTTAAGAAGCGATGGCAAGACCACACTAGAACTTCCAGTAACAAAGGCCAGAGTTAAGAGACTCCAATTTTCACGAAAGGCTGATAAATACGGAACTTTAAAGAATACAGCAATCAAAGGGAAAATAAGGAGAACCAAAACAGCATAAGCCAAATAAGTTCCAATTACAAACTGACCAAGCCCAATCAACTTGTCGACACCCGTAGTTGCAACATCTTTAGCGATAAATCCAAAAATACCAATCGGTGATAGTTTGATAATTACTGCAACAATCTTGTAAATGGCTTCAATCCAGATTTGGAAACCTTCGATAATTTTCTGAGATTTATCAGACTTAAGATTCCCTATACCGTAACCAAGAAAGATGGCAAAAACGATAATTGGCAATAGAGCGCCATCTGAAAGAGATTTAACGATATTTGATGGAATGAAACCAAGCAAAAATTCGCTGAACTTGACATTGTTGGCAATCCCATCAAGGTTTCCACCAGTTTGACCAATATTCACTCCTTGACCAAATCCTAAATAGTAACTAGCAAATACAAACAAAAGAGTAATGGCAGTTGTTACGGCAAAAAAGTAAACCAAACTCTTGGTCAAGATTTTTCCGAAAGATTTTTTTCCGATAACTCCAGCTACTGCAACAACGATGGTTGGGAAGATTAGCGGAATGATAACCATATTGATCAATTTAATAAAGGCTTGACCTAAAAATTGATAAAAGCCTGCAAATTGTGGCCAGATAAGGGCAGCGAAAACACCCAAGACCAAAGCCACCAATAATTGAATGCCTAGTGAGAGTTTTGACAATAAAGTAACTAATTTCATAAGAAACTCCTTTGTTTTATTTGCTACTCATTCTACTACTATTCTTCTCTCCTGACTAATATATATTTTTTATTGTCACCATAAAAAAGATTTATCATGAAGGTTCAAACTACTCCAACTTTACAAAGTAAATCACATTGATGTTTGATATAGTATAAAAAATCAGTTTCTAAACAAAAATTTTTAGAAAAACACTGTTAAATCAAGGAATATGCTTTTCTTTTATTCAAATTTTATGATACAATATTGTTATGATTTTAATGAAACTCGCTTCCGTCTTGCTTTTGGTACTAACCTTGGCTTTGGCTATTATCTTTAGTAGATTTTTTAAGTTAAAGAAAAAGGGGATTAACTTTGCAGATTTGGCTTTTCCTTTTCTGATTTTTGAATACTATTTAATCAGTGCAAAGGTTTTTACCCATAATCAACTTCCCATTTTGGGGGCAGCCCTATCTTTGCTAGCCATTATTCTAACTTTTTACTTCCTGAGCCAAAAACGCAGCTTTTATTATCCAAAATTCCTTAAATTCTTTTGGAGAGCTGGTTTTCTACTCACATTGCTCATATACATCGTTATGATTGTTCAAATCTTCATGATGAAATAAAAATAAATCATGCCAGCACCTCAACAGTTGGCGACTAGTTCTTCCACATGAGGTGCTTTTCTAATGACATTTAAAAAAGAGATTATTAATAAAATAGGAGATCAAATAAGTGAAAAAAACGCTCTTGGCAAGTGCCATCACGCTTACTTTTCTAGGATTTGCAACAAATTCAGCTTTTGCTGAAGAAAAACACCTACAGACTACTTCAGCAGAAAAGACACAAGAAACTACAACTACAGAAAAAGAAGAAAAGAGCACCCCTTCAACCAAGGAAATTGCTCCTTCTACTGAAACAAGTTCAAGCCTCCCTACAACATCTACTACTACAAATCCAAATACAAGTTCGGACAAGAAAGAAGAGACAAAGCTCCAGAAGTCAAAAAGAATGGTTGGGTATTTGAAGAAAATATCTGGCGCTTTTATGAAGCAAACAAACCTGCTCTAAACTGGAAAAAAATTCACGGCAAATGGTACTATTTCGATAAAAATGGAATCATGCTTGATAATACTATTTTCGATGGATACATTCTAACTTCTAGCGGTGCTATGGTCGATAGTGGCTGGGGTAAAGTCAAAGATAAATGGTATTATGCAAAGCCATCTGGTAAAATCTCTCAGCAAAAATGGGAAAAAGTTGGTGGTGTGTGGTACTACTTTGACAAAGACGGAATCATGCTCAGCAACACCATTTTCAATGGTTATCTCTTTTCTAACAGTGGTGCCATGGCTGAAAATTACTGGGTAAAACATGATGGTAAATCATATTACGCTCTAAGCTCTGGTAAAGCAGCACAACAAAAATGGGAAAAAATCGCTGGATCATGGTACTATTTTAACAAAGATGCCAGCATGGCAAATAACCAATGGCAAGGTCACTACTACCTAAAAGCTAACGGAGTTATGGCTGAGAAAGAATGGATTTTCGATAAAGGCTATAATAGCTGGTTCTACTTGAAATCAAGTGGTACTTATGCTGCGCGTGAATGGATTGGCTCTTACTACCTCAAGTCAGGTGGTTACATGGCTAAGAGTGAATGGATTGACGACAGCTACTACAATGCCCGTTACTATCTAGATGAAAATGGTGTCTATGTCACAGGAACTCGCAAAATCGACGGAAAAGCACAGCAGTTCCAAAGTAATGGGAAATGGATTGGCGAAATTCCTGTAAGTCGTGGATTTGAAAAAGGAAAATACACGAAGACTGTTTTCTTAGATCCAGGACACGGTGGTAGAGATCCTGGTGCTGTTTACTATAACACGAATGAAAAAGACCTCACTATGCAAGTTTACAAGAAACTTCGCAAGGAACTCGAGGGGCTTGGTTATACCGTTCTTTCTTCGAGAGATAGTGATGTCTATGTCGACTTTATCACTGAACGTTCAAAAATGGTGAATAGTACAAACTCAGATATTTTCATTAGTATCCACTTTAATGCTAGTGGCAACCCTGCTTCTAACCGTTCTGGAATTCAAACCTATTCTTACGAAGAAGATTCGGGCTATCGCGCTAAGATCAATCCTTACTGGCATAACCATCCTGATCGTATCAGTGAAAGTAATCGCCTTGCTGCTGATATCCACTCTTCACTCCTAGCTGAAACTGGTGCTAAGGATGCAGGTCTCCTCCAAAGTAGCTTTGCTGTCCTTCGAGAAACTGATAAACCAGCAGTTCTATTGGAGCTTGGTTACATTGACAATTTCAACGAAAACCAACAAATTCGTAGCGATGCTTACCAAAATAGATTGGTGGCTGGTATTGTCAAAGGAATTCAAAAATATTACGCAGGCAAATAAAGCAAAAACCTCGAGAAATCTCGAGGCTTTTTTATTATGCTTCTTTCTTATTAGCATCAGGAAAGAGAAATCCAATTCCCACGCAAGCTAGCACTCCTGCACCGATAACCAAACCACTTGAAAGTGGCAAGATGTCAAATAGCATTTGCAATGATAAAGGCAATAATCAAGCTCATGAGACTGGCCTTATAATCTTTTTTAACCAAATTCTCAAGAGTAAAGAATAAGAATAAACCTACTGGAAAGAGTGCCCAGATGTTAACATCCAAACTTGGCCATCCAACTAAACCAAAATACAAAACTGCTACTGCAACGACTAAAAATCCGATACCTAGTACTTTTTTCATGATATAACCTCATTTTCTATTTTGTTAGGAAGCTTTATCCCCCCTTGACAATTACTACTATAACAAAAATAAAAATCGCAAACAATAGGTTTTGCCTATCTGGTAGACATCGCAGACTATGTGGTCAGAATTTTATAAAAAGGAAAAAAGAAGCCCGTCCTGAGACAAGGCTTTGAGATTATTCCTCTTAGGATCCCGCACTTTCGTAGGCATCCAATCCCCTGTCCCAAAGTTTGAAGGAAATAACAAAGAAAACAAGGGAAATCAGAATCAAACCACCAATATTAAAGAGTCCGTCCTTGTCCTGCAAGAAATAGCTGGCAGGATAGTAGGCCGTAAAGGCGAAAGGTACAATAAAGCTAATTAACCAACGAAGGAGCGAATTGTAAATAGAAATCGGGTACTTGGCAAAATCATTAAACATATAGAAAATGTAAATCATGGCACCTGACTGCTTGGTCCAAAAAGCGATGCTGGCTGTCGCAATTTTCAAGGAAGTATAAATCAAGGTCGCAAAAGGAATACAAACTAGAAAAATCAGGAATTTTGGAAGAGTCCAAGCAATGCTAGTCGCCGTTGTTGTTAGTAAGATTCCACCGACCAAGAGTTCGCCTAAAGCATCAATCTGAAAGGTCTCAACGAGGATGTGAAAGAGAGGATTGATGGGACGAGTCAGATACTTGTCAAATTCCCCTTTTCGAACTAGTCGCTGACCTAAAGCCCAGAGATTGTCAAAAAAGAGATGGTCCAAGCCCTTGGGAATCAAGGAAAAACCATAGATAAAGGCAATTTCTTGAAAGGTCCAACCTTCTAGCGAGGGGATGTGTTGAAAGAGTACATTAAGAAACAAGAGGTTCAGGCCTTGTGTCAGAAAGACTCCCAACACACCAACCACAAATCCACCTTGTATTCCATGATTTGCTTGATGTATTGTCTGATAAAAATCAGATGCATGCGTTGATATTTTTTCATACTAACCTCCTTGAATGGTGATGAATGACTGGACTCGTTTCCAAATCAACTGAGACAAGCCCACCATCACTATAAGCCAGAAAAGCTGAAGCAAAAGTGCTTGAAGAATCTGACTGGCATCGTATTTCCCAAGAATAATCATGACCGGAGTGTAAATCAAGGATGAAAAAGGTAAGAAGGAGAGAATATCTGCAACCACCTTTGGAAAGAAAACCAAGGGAATCAGACTTCCAGACATAAAGGATACTAGAGAAGCCTTAAATACTTGAGAACCCCATAGATTTTTAAACACAAAGGCAGAAAATCCAAAGCAGATATTAAAGAAAAAGTTAATCAGATAGGCCAACGTTAAGCTAAAAAGATAAAGGATGGTTAATCCCAGCACTTCGACAATCCCTTGCCCAGACAGGATTTTCATCAAAATGATGACACTTAAAAATGGCAGGCCAACGCTGATGAAAATCAACCACTTGGAACCAAGTTCGGTGAAAAGATACGAGGCCGCAAAATGCACTGGTCTCAACAAACGCATGATAATGGAACCTTCCTTTACCTCATCACCGATCATAAAGGAGCTATCTGACTCAGTTAATAAATTGGTCACAAAACTCATGATGATGTAGAGTGTGATATCTGCCACACTGAAGCCCTGAATCAAAGGCTCTTGGGAGGAGTCAAAGACAGCCTTCCAGAGATAAAAGGCCACAAAAGCCCCCATGACATCACCAATCCGATAGAGAATAAAGTTGACACGATAGGTAATCAACTCCTGAATCCCTGCATTGATAAAGGGTTTATAACGTCTCCACAATTTGACCATCTTAGAGCTCCTTTCGATAGAAGCGACGGATAATATCCTCAATATCCGTATCTACCATCTTCAAATCACGGACTTCAAAATCAGATAAGGTTTGCTTGATAATATCGGCCGACTGGTAGCTGGAACTATTAAATTCAATAGTCAGGTTATTTCCTTGTCTATCAATGGACATATCAGGTAATCCTTCATAGTGAGAGATTAGATGACCTTGACCTGGCGTCAGCTCAAAAGAAAGAGTCTTCATCTTGCCAAAGGTTTCCTTGAGCTGGCTCACCGTTCCATCAAAAATCTCCTGCCCCTTGTCAATCATAAAAATCCGATCACAGAGTTGCTCAATATCACTCAGGTCGTGAGTGGTCAAGAGAATCGTGGTCTCTTCCTCCTGATTTATCTGAGTGATAGCCCGACGAATGTTATACTTGACCGACACATCCAAACCAATAGTTGGCTCATCTAAAAAGAGAACCTTGGGATTGTGAAGCAAGGAAGCCGCAATATCCGCCCTCATCCGTTGACCCAATGAAAGAGTCCGCACAGGATCCTTAATAAATTCCTTCAAATCCAAGACTTCATTCAAAAAATCCATGCGCTTATGGAAAAGCGAATCTGGCACATCGTAAATCTCTTTCAAAACCGTGTAGGTCTCTTGCAGAGCCAAATCCCACCATAGCTGGGTGCGTTGTCCGAAGACTACTCCGATATCCTTGACATAATCTTGGCGATTATCCTGTGGAATCTTGCCATTTATTCGGCAATAGCCCGATGTCGGCTTTAAAATCCCTGTCAGCATTTTAATGGTAGTCGACTTCCCAGCTCCATTTGCCCCGATGAAACCTAGAATCTGCCCCTTAGGCACCTCAAAGGTCAAATCCTTGACCGCTTCAAAGGTCTGCTTTTCAGGATGAATAAAGGAACGCAAAGCTCCCTTCAAGCCCGGTTCCTTGACTGTCTTCACAAAATTTTTCTGAAGATGTTCCACTTCTATCATTGCCATATTGATCTCCCTATCGTAAGGAATAGCAACATTGTATTTTTGACTACAAATATTCTAAATCCTTACTTACTATAACTTCTAAATATTATTACAGAAAGCTTTATACCAACCTATTATAATTCATTAAAAAAAGAAATGCAAGCGCTTGCTTATAGATTATGAGATAAGAGATTCATCTCTTAAAACACCCAAAAAACCCACCCTCACGGGTGGGCTACGAATTATAAAAAGCAAACGATTTAGATTAATAGGATTCACTATTTAATCAAAGAACTAATCTTTCATAATTCTTTTCACAATCCCATTTCTATCAATTAGAAAACAATCTGGAAAGGTCATCTGCTCCCATTTTTCATAATCAAAACTGGAATCAAAATGATGTAGTAGTATTCCTATCAAATTCCCGTGTGAACTAAGTAAAATCGTTTTTTCTGAGTATCTCTCTTCCAATTCCATTAAAAAATTTAGTACTCTAGCTAGTGCATCTTGATTTGATTCCCCTTCTGAAAGAGATTTACTGGGATTTTGCCATAAATATTTAATACTGTCTTCAAACTCAGAATCTTTTATAAAGGTTGAAGATAATTTTCGCTCTCGTAACCGATTATCAAGAACTATTTTATCAAATTGAATTGGCGAGCTATTAACCGTTTCAAATGCTCGTTTATAAGGACTAGAAAAATAATAATCAATATTAAAAGAATTCAAAAACTCTAACTGGTCAAGAGATGAAAATCCTTTTTCTGACAAAGTTCTATTAAAATCATCACTTGAAAATCTTGAATGAGCATGTCTAAGTAAAATATAAGAATTATTCATAAGTCATTCCTTTCAATTATTATCATCAGTCTCAATGGATTTTTAAGCCCTCAATTATTCTCCGAAAATACTTTAATGCTAGAAACAATAGCATCACTTTGATAATGATAAAGTTCGTGAGGCGCATCTATATAGACGACTTTCACATTGGACTGTCCACTAGCAAATCTCTCTGCATAGTTCTTCCACTCTAATTGACTAAAGCTAGTGCCTTGTCCGTTAGAAACCAGTAGTAAGGTAGGAATTTTGGGATTGATGCTCAAGGGAACCTTCTTGGCATTTTCCTTTACCATACGAGATTCATGAAGCATGGCTCGTGACATCAACTGCTTATAAGCTAGGAGTTTATATTGTTGTCGTTCACTTTCTGTCAGAGTTGGATTTTTTATATAAAAGGACTCAGGGAAATAGCGTAATAAGCCAATCTTACTGCTCCAATAAGCCACAGTAAGCAAGGCCTGATTATCCTTTAAATCCTCATAACTTGCTGGTAATGCCCAATCCAGACCAACCAAGGATTTCACTTCATCAGGATACTTCTCCTGCCAAGCCAGACTTTCAAGACTAGCCATGGAATGAGACAGAATGATAAAAGGATCTGTTACATTTGCTTGTGATAGAGCTTGACGAGTCTCAGACAAAACCTCCATCACATCTCTTGATTGATTGCTATCATCACTATAACCATAGCCAGCACGTTCCACAATGACTACCTTATATTTTTTTGATAAGGAATCCGACACATTCTTAAAATCCAAGATTGGAGAAGCAATCCCAGCACCGGATAGAAATACTATAGTCTCTGGACCATCCCCTTCAACGTAACATTCATTTGGTGCCCATTGACAAGAACTTGTTGTCCCACAGGTGTTAGCGAGGCTTGTTCCTTTTCCAAACTGATACGGTGAAAGATGAATGTTGCCCCTAAAAACAAAAGAATGAAACTAAGAAAGCCAAGACTCCATTTTTTCAGTTTTTTCATAGCATTATTGTACAAAAATTAGACTCTTTTAGCAACTTAGGATTGGTTCTTCTTCGGTATTTTCCCTATAACTCCAAAGACAAAAAACCTACCCTAACGGGCAGGTTTTTTATGAATATGGTTAAGCTAGATTAAGCTTTACCTTCTGAACCGAATACGTCGATACGTTCTTCAACTGATGCTTGGATAGCTTTTACACCGTCAGCCAAGAATTTACGTGGGTCGAAGAGTTTCTTCTTGTCGTATTCTGCTTCGTTTGCTTCATAGTCACGAGCAAATTTACGAGTTGCGTTAGCGAATGCGATTTGGCATTCAGTGTTAACGTTAACTTTAGCAACACCAAGTTTGATAGCTGCTTGGATTTGGTCATCAGGAATACCTGATCCACCGTGCAATACGATTGGGAATCCTGGTACAGCTTCAGTCAATTTTTGCAAGTGATCAAGGTGAAGACCTTTCCAGTTTGCAGGGTAAGGACCGTGGATGTTACCGATACCAGCTGCCAAAAAGTCGATACCAGTTGCAACCATTGCTTTAGCATCTTCGATTGGAGCCAATTCGCCATCACCGATGATTCCGTCTTCTTCACCACCGATAGTTCCAACTTCAGCTTCTACTGATACACCATTTGCATGAGCAAATTCTACAACTTTACGAGCTTTTTCAAGGTTTTCTTCAACTGGAAGGTGTGAACCATCAAACATAACTGAAGTATAACCAACTTGAATACACTCAAGTGCATCTTCGTAGTGACCGTGGTCAAGGTGGATAGCTACTGGTACAGTGATACCCATTGATTCAACAAGGTTAGCGATCAAGTTGCGAGCAACTTTGTAACCACCCATGTATTTAGCAGCACCCATTGAAGTTTGGATCAAAACTGGAGCTTGTTTAGCTTCTGCTGCACGCAAGATAGCTTGAGTCCACTCAAGGTTGTTTGTGTTAAATCCACCAACTGCATAACCGTTGTCACGAGCTGCTTGGACAAATTTTTCTGCTGAAACGATTGCCATTTTATCAGGCCTCCTGTATATTTTTATGGGATATCCCATTTACATTGTTCATTTTATCACTTTTTAGCAAAAAAAGCTAGTTTTTCCCGTAGTTTCGATTGAATTTCTTCTATTTTTAGATATGTAAACCTTTTCCCACTTGGTCTAATACTTGTTCTGAGGCAGGTTCATGTAAAATACCAAGTGGTCGTTATATCTTTCAAAATGATAGTCAATTTCTTCGTTTTCCAATAAACTCTTAACCACAAATAGTCCCAAACCAGCTCCCTTACTTTGGCGACTAGAAGTTGTAAAGGATTGTTCAAACTTATCTTGCTCTTCTGTTGTACAGGTGTTTTCAATTAAAAACCGGTCATCTTCTGTCCCAATTTTTAGATAGCCTCCTTGAACAGAATGTTTCACCGCATTACTGATAAGATTTGAAAGAATCAGCTTGAGTACCGAAGGATTTAGATAAGTTTGCTGGTTAGTCAAATGATTCTCAATAGTGATTTCTCTCTCCTTGGCTAACAAGTCATAATCCTTTAATAGAAGACTTGTCATTTCAAGAAGGTTGATTTCTTCCTTCTTATCTCGTAATTCTTGCACCGAAGAAAGGGATAGAATTTGCTGAACGTGCTGACTTAAATCATCTACGATACCCAAAGAAACTCCCAGGTAATAGTCACGGTCTTTGTAGCGCCCAATGTTTGCTTGCATATTTTCCAGAAGGATTTTCAGACTGGCTAGAGGTGTTTTCAGTTCATGGGAGGCTCCTCGCAAAAACTCAACCTTCATCTTTTCTAACTGGAGAATAGCTTCATTCTTCTCATGTAAGTCCGCAATAACCGTCAAGAGATGCTGATAGAGACTATTGATTTGCTCTTTGAGATCACCAATCTCATCCTTGGAATCCACGCGCAAGCGTACTTGAGCATCCAAGTCCATCATCCTTCGAGTTACTCGCTTGATTTCCAATATCGGAGCTACGATAGTTCTGGCATAGATATATGCAATCAGGAGTGAAATTAGAAAGGAAGCTAACAGAGTATAGGGTAGGAATTGCAGGCTGATGTCTTCTGCTTCTTTCTGCAAATCCATAGAAGCAATAAACTGTATGGTCAAGGTCTGACCATCCTTAGATTGGACTTCTCTTTCCTCAATGACCAAGGAAGCCGTCTGTCGTTCTTTATTAATGGGAAGATTATCCTTGACCTCTAACTTATCCTGAGTCATTTCACCCTTGATGGCTCCCTTTATATCGCTACTTTGAGAATAAAGTTTAAGGACTTCCTGGATCGTTTGACTGTCTTTCCTTGGAGGGTTTGAGCAATTTCTGTTGCCTTCTGTCCAATACTTTCCTGACGGTGACTGAGATAGGTCGTAGGAAAGAGGAAATAAATGGCCAAATGCAAACAAATGACTAAGGTACAGAATACCGAGAAGGTATAAATAAAAATCTTTTTAAATAAACTCAGTCTTTTCATTTTCTCTCCAATTTATAGCCGACATTCCGCACGGTCAAAATACAGTCTAAATCCAATTTTTTCCGTAGTTCCTTGATATAGACATCGATAACACGGTCAAAAGGTACCTCATCTGTCAATTTCCATACAGCGTCGATAATCTGCGCTCGAGTTAAGGCTCGGCCTTCATTTTTGACTAGATAATCTAAGATTTCCAGTTCTTTTGCATTCACAGGAACATTTTGACCGGCCACTGTAGCACTATAACTGTCAAAATCGACCTTGGTATCCTTATAAGTAAAGATTCGTCCTGTATCATAATGACGCTTGAAAATAGCATCCACCCGAACCTTCAACAAAGAAAGGGAAAAGGGCTTTTCCAGATATCCATCTGCTAGTGAGGCAAAGGCACTCATTTTATACTCTTCGTCCTGAAAGGCTGTCAACATCAAGACTGGTACTTGACTGCTTTTACGGATTTCTGACAAAACCTCTAAACCATTGAGTTTAGGCATTTGAATATCTAAGAGAACCAGAGCTACTTGGTGATTTGAAAATTGTTCTAAGGCTTCTTGACCATCTGCAGCCTGAATGGTTTCATAGCCACAATCCGCCAAGTAATCACTAATTCCCTCACGGATCATGTCTTCATCTTCTACAATTAGAATTTTCATATAAATCCTTTTCTATCAAAAATGCTACCTATATTATATCTCATTTGAGTGAGAATAGGTAGCAGGTTTTTTATTCACTATCTATCAAAAGTTCTTTTGGTTGTTTAAAGAGGAGATTGCTTGAAGCAAGTGCCATAACTAGTACTACTAGAACCAAACCAAGTACAAAGATAATGGCAAAGTCTGAAGGTTGAATAGAAATATCCAGACTTGAAAGAGTCTTGCTAAAGCCGTCCACTTCTGCACCACCACCAAGATTAGAAGCTTGGGCTGCCTTACTCGCCTGTTTAGCCACATCTGATGTGACATTGGCTAGTACTGTATTTCCAATAGCACGAGCTGTATAATTAGCTAGGAAGTAGGCTGAAATGAGAGCTGGAATAGCAATCATAACTGCTTCTGTGATAAATTGTCCTAGAATACTTGCTTGTTTAAGACCAATTGAAAGGAGAATTCCAACTTCTTTACGACGGGCGTTAATCCATAGTGTCAGTAAGAGAGCAAGTAGAAGAACAGAGAAGCTCAAGCTACCCCAGAAGAGAAGATTGGCCATCTTGTACATGCCTGAGATAGATTGTTCAAGGGCAGGATAGTTAGATGAACTCTTAATCAAGCTATACATTTTCCAGTTGATACCGTTGATAGAGCTAATTCTTGCATGACACTATCTAGGTTCTTATCTCCAGCCACAAAGAAGGTAGCATCTCCATAGATAGCTGTATCTTCTGTATAGCCATAGAGTTGGGCAGCTGTGTGAATATCTGTGATTGCTGTATTTTCATATAGTTCCTGTGAGTAGGTCACAGCAGATTTGTTATGTCCATCAAAAAGTCCTTTGATTGTTACTTCTACTGTTTCCTTGGCTCCT
The DNA here is from genome assembly GCA_916439135.1 of uncultured Streptococcus sp. Taxonomy (GTDB): domain Bacteria; phylum Bacillota; class Bacilli; order Lactobacillales; family Streptococcaceae; genus Streptococcus. Next base: position 422,569 of record CAKAHR010000001.1, read on the forward strand.
TTTTCATTATCCGCATCGTAGATATTGGAGTTCAGTTTGACCTTGTCTCCTACCTTCCATCCATGCTTTTCTGCCAAATCTTTATGCATGAGAATCTGGTACTTGTCGTCATTTTTTAAATGTTCACCTTCGACCAGTTTGTAAGAGCCTGATACAAACTTATCTTCCTTAGAAGAGTCATTAACACCTGTTATCATCAAACTACTTCCAAAACGTTGAGCTCGATCTGGCGTTAGATTTTTCTTGGTTTCAGGTGTCTCAATCAATTCGTAGCCTGTTAAATCACCGATAGCATTGATACGTTTGATGTAAGATTCGATGGCCTTATTTTCAGTAATTTTTTTAATATCTTCACCCTTGATATTCCCTGCACCACGTGGAGTTCCTTGGTTGACCCTGCGGTTGATTTGCATGGAAAAACTATTGGTGATATTTTTAAAGGTTTCTTGAGAAGCCTTAGCTGTCGCACCCTTGATAGACAAGCCGACCAAACTCAAACTAGCCATCAAGAGAATGATGAGAAAGATCACAAGCGACTTAAAAAATTTTCTTGTGACATAGGCAAATGCGTTGTGTAACATAAGATTCCTTTCTAGATTTACTTTGCTTAGGAGAAATTTTGTTTTAACAGTAGATTAATGACTACTATTTCTTATTTCAGTCAGTTTCTTATCCTTCAATTCAAGTGTAATATCTGACGCTTGTGCTACTTCCTTACTATGAGTAACAACAATCACACACTTGCCTGTTTTCTCAGCAAGAGATTTGAGGAGTTCGATGATATCTCCAGCAGTCTTAGGATCCAGATTTCCTGTTGGTTCATCGGCTAAAATCACTGGTGCTTCTGATACTAGGCTACGAGCAATGGCCACACGTTGTTGCTGCCCACCTGATAATTGAAGAACATTCCGCTTGATTTGACTTTCATCTAAACCAAGTTCAAGAAGGGTATCCTTGCTAGCTTTTTTATTAACCAAGCGGATATTTTCCAATGGAGAAAGATAATCAATCAAGTTATAGTTTTGGAAAACTAGCGAGATGTGGTGCATGCGATGATAAGAATAACCTTGTTCACGAATATCCTTGCCTTCGAATAAGATAGCTCCTTCGACTGGGCTATCAAGTCCTGCTAATAGAGATAAGAGTGTTGACTTCCCAGCTCCTGATTCTCCGATAATACTATAAAACTTGCCAGGTTCAAAATCGTAATTGATTTTATACAATACTGCTTCTGCAGTGTTTTTATAACGATAAGTAAGATCTTGTAATTGTAGTAAAGTCATGATTTCTCCTTCATTAACTAATTGATGATAAAATTTCTTTCGGTGATTTTCTAAATAAAAATAGGAAGCAAAGTGCAACTGACAAGCAGCTAATTATAAGTAGGAAGATATAAGATTCTCCAAATGATAGAAGACTTGTTGAAAAATTCGTTGCTTTTGACAGAGTATCTTGTAGGGCAGCTTGGTCGCCACTTGCTAGTACAGTCTTCAAGAGATAGGAAGTAATGGCATTCCCAGCCACAAATGCAGGCAGAATAGATGCCAATGAAACTATGATGACTTCCAGGCAGAATTGGCTAAAGATTGCTCCTTTTCCTTTACCTAGTGCCAATAAAATACCAACCTCGTAGACTCGCTCTCGTAACCAAAGTGACAAGACCAAGATCAGCGCTCCTACACCAGCAATCATAATGCCATAGAGGAAAATCTGTAGGAAGGTTTGGAAGGTCGAAACTGAATCCTTGATTTGTTCAAAAGCCTTATTTTCCTTTTCAACTTGGTAACCCTTCGTTTCCAGAGATAACTTTTCAACTTCTTGAATGATACTATCCATATCTTTGGGATTTTCTAGATAGAAACGAGCAGCAGTTACTTGAGCTTCCTTATTTCCAAGAAGAGTTTGGCTACTTTCGTAGTCTGTATAGACCGTGTTTTCACTAAAGTCTGATGAGAGACCGGTAAATTTCTCTTGCTTCTTACCTGAGAAAATACCTACGATTTCATAGTCTAGCCTTTGTCCACTATTTCCTTCAACTTGACCAGGATTTAAACTAATCTTATCACCTAGCTTTAGATTGTTTTTCTTGACTAAATCTTCGTGGATTAAGATTTTTTTACTGTCCCCTTTTTCGAGATGTCTTCCTTCTTTAAGGGTAAAGGCGGAACTTGTAAAAGAAACATCCTTGGAAGAATCTTCCAAAGCAATCAAACTGATAAGATTTTTTTCAGCCTCTGTCAAATCATCCCTTTGGATACTTTGTTCTCCAGTAACCACTTCTTTGTCAGTCAACTTAGCTATTGTTTCAAGCTCTGGGGAAATCTCCTCAAGCCCCTTTATTTTTTTAAGGTCATCTAGTTGAGACAATTGAAAAGTCTGATCAGCTTCTATTCTTTTAATAGAAAAAGATGTATTCAATGAGCGATAGAGATTATTTTCTACTGTTTTGTTGGACTTCATGAGCGTCAAACAAGCCGATATTCCAGCCAATAAGACAAATAGAATAAGGAATAATATGAGACTTCTCAGTCGTTTTCTGCTGACGTAAGCCCAAGCTCTTTGAGTGGGATTCATATAGCACCTCCATATTTGTAAAACCATTATAATATTCAAATATGAAATGTTTATGAAATAAGAAAAATTTTTGAAATAAAATAAGCCAGTATTTCTACTGACTTTATATTTATAAATCACCCAGATTAAAACAGAGAAAATGCAGCAACTATCCCAGAGAAACTGTTAGCTACAGCATGTATGATCCAACTTGTTAAAATAGAGCCTCCAGCTTTTTTCTCATTGACAAAGCCTAAATAAGCAGCGATTACTCCTGTAAACAAGGCAATAAAAAGAGTAACTTCTATAGATACGAGTGAGACAAATAATATTCCATGAAGCAAACCAAAAGCGATAGCCTGTATCGTATTTGCAAAGAAAAATGGCATATGATTAACTAATCGTTTTAATAAAAACCCTCTGAATAAAAGTTCCTCAGGCAAAGATGTTTGCAAAATACTGTAAATTAGAATACTTGGTAAAGCCTTATAGCCCATACCAGAAAAAGCCGAAGTAGCCGTTTCTATACTACGTGTTAGAGGAAAGACAAACATATAAAAAATGGTAAACAAGAGAAATCCACCAATTATCCATGAGATCAGATCAGAATCTTTAACCCTTTTAATAGATTTTAAACCAATCCATTCCATAAATGGGACTTTCCCCCTCACAGTCACAAACCACCAGATTGAAGGTAGTAAAATAATAAAGAGAATTTGAATAAAGGCACTTATGATTCGTTGAAGTTCATTAACCATCGTAATCCTCCTTTACATTTTTGAAATACCTATTTTAAATCAGGAAATACAAGTCTTTAACTATGAAAGCTTTCCCAATAATAACCATTATAAACTAGGATAGATTAAACTTTTCTACACTACTCTCTCTATTTTTTTAATACTGATTTCTTTGCCTTCTTCTCTATCTATATTGTAACACTTTTTTTAAAAGAAAACAAAAAACATACAAAAACCTATCTTGTATGTTTTTCACTATACCTATTTCAAAAAATAAAAAGCTAGCCAAAGCTAGCTCACTACTATGCGGAGAGAGGGACTTGAACCCTCACGACCTAAAGCGGTCACAGGATCCTTAGTCCTGCGCGTCTGCCAATTCCGCCATCCCCGCGTCGATTACTTTACTAGTATATCAACTTTGAAAAAAATTGTCAAGACTTTTTTCAGATTTTTTCATCTTGAAATGTATTATTCTGTAATTTCAAGCAAATTTTCATCAAGCAATTTCGCACCAAGTGTATTCTTGAAATGTCCAAGTGCAAAGGCATGATTTTCAGACCAAATGGATGCAACTGCTGGTTTGACAACTTCTATCTGGTAACCAAGATTATAAGCATCAATGGCCGTATGCAAGACACAGATATCTGTAAGAACTCCCGTCAAAATGACAGTATCTACCCTACGCTCTCTGAGACGGATATCCAAATCTGTTCCAGAAAAGGCCGAATAGTGACGTTTATCCATCCAGAAAACACGACTATCATCAGCATGCTCCTGATAAAAGTCTGCTAGCTTGCCATACAAATTGCGTCCACTAGTCCCAATAATATTATGTGGAGGGAATAGTTTACTTTCAGGATGAAAAACATCATTTTCTTCATGGGCATCGATGGTAAAAAAGATATAATCTCCACGTTCAAAAGCCTTTTGGGTCACCCCATATATATCATCAGATATTGCTTGAGCTGGAGCGCCCGCAGTCAGTTTCCCATGATCCGCTACAAAATCTTCTGTATAGTCAATAGAAATTAAAGCCTTAGCCATTAATAGTCCCTCTTTTTCACTTCTTCAAAAATATCTGGAATGAGAACTTTGAGATAAGTTCCTTTCATACCAAGTGAACGACTCTCAATAATCCCTGCCGATTCTAGTTTACGAAGGGCATTAACAATTACAGAACGAGTGATACCGATACGGTCAGCAATGACTGAAGCTGTTAATTGACCTTCATTACCATTTAATTCAGCTAGAATAGCCGATACTGCTCTAAGTTCAGAGTAAGAAAGGGTATTAACCGCCATAGTTACAGCCGTACGACGACGAATATTTCTCATCTTCCTCACGTTGGAAGTTCAAGAGTTGAATTCCTACTACTGTACTGGCAATCTCAACCAGAATCAAATCATCTTCTTCAAACTTCTTATCATTGCGCCAAATAATCAATGAACCCAAGCGAATACCAGAGACATGGATTGGAGCAATCGTTGTCAAACCATCTGGGAAATCAGAACGACTCTCAGTTGGGAAAATTGTCAAATCATGCTCTACTGGAAGATTGGCCTCCGTATCGTAGATCATGTTCGCACCTTGCACATAATCTTCTGGGAAAGTCTTTGATTGGAAGAATTGCTCTACTCGGTCATTATTAGTTTTGTAGCGCATAAAGTAGCCCAACAAACGACCCTTGCTATTCACAATACAAGCGTTACAGTCAATAATATCTGCTAATTGACGTGTAATGGCATTATAAGGAAGCTCATCTTGTAATTGCTCCTCCGAACGTTTTAACATTGATGTGATTTTTCTTGTTTTTTCTAATAAATGTGCCATTTTTTACCTCGCATATAATCGCTTTCATTATATCATAAAATTCTGACTTTTTCAACAATTATCTGAAAATTGTTTATTGAATTGCAATTCAAGTGTATTCGAAAATTTTTCCTATTTTTTATAATTTTCTTATTGACAGCTTCCTGATTTTTTGATAGAATAATATTACAAGATAACAAATATATAAATACAAACTTCTCGTATTACTTTTTCATATGACTCTCGGTCTCCTTATATATAAAAGCGATCCACCTCAGTGAACCGCTTTTTTTGTTATTTATCTCCTTTGTTACGAATAACAAAGCCTGTTTTCTTCTCGCTTGAAGTATTGCGTGGTTTTTTAGTATCCTTGCGGTAACGCTTTTCTTTATCAAAGCGATCCTTTGAACGTCCACCTTTACGATAGTCATCACGACGTCCATTGCCACGGCGATCACGGTCTCGACGGTCATCTCCACGACGGCCTCCTCGACCACCCTTGCCTTTGCCACCGAAGCCACCACCAGATGGTTTAAATGGTAAGGGTTTTTCACGTGCAATCTCAACCTCAGGAAGACTATCTGGGTCTTGAACTGTTAAGCTGAGGATATACATGGCCAATTCTTCTGGGCTGAATTCTGAGGCCAATTGACGAGCATCCTTGCCAAACTTCTCAAAGTTGCTACGAATCTCCTCATTCGCAAATCACGTTCAATTTTCTTAAGAGCTACTTGCTTCTTAGCTTGGAAGGCTTCTTCTGCACTTGCAGGTTTAAGACCTTTCATGCGTTTCTTAGTTAAGTTCTCAATGATTTGTAGATAACCCATTTCATTTGGTGAAACGAAGGTAATAGACTGACCTGACTTACCTGCACGTCCTGTACGACCAATACGGTGAACATAACTCTCAGGGTCTTGTGGGATATCGTAGTTGTAGACATGAGTCACACCTGAAATATCCAAACCACGAGCAGCCACGTCTGTTGCAACGAGGACATCAAGATTGCCATTTTTAAAATCACGAAGGACACGAAGACGTTTGTTTTGATCCAAATCTCCATGAATACCTTCTGCACGGAAACCACGAATTTTAAGCCCACGAGTTAACTCGTCTACACGACGTTTGGTACGACCAAAAACGATTGATAACTCAGGTTGATCAACATCCATAAGACGAGTCATGGTATCGAATTTTTCTTGTTCTTTAACACGGATATAGTACTGGTCTACTAATTCTGTTGTTAATTCTTTAGCAGCAATCTTCACATGCTCAGGTTCTTTCATGAACTGAACACCAATACGTTTGATAGCATCTGGCATAGTCGCTGAAAAGAGCAAGGTTTGACGATTTTCTGGTACACGAGAGATGATTGCTTCGATATCTTCAAGGAATCCCATGTTCAGCATTTCATCTGCTTCGTCAAGGATAAGAGTTTCAATGTCCTGTAGTTTCAAGGCCTTGCGTTTGATCAAGTCTAGGAGACGACCAGGCGTTCCAACTACGATATGAGCTCCTGATTTAAGTGCCTTGATTTGTTTTCGATACTTGAACCACCATAAACAGAACGGACTTTTACACCCTTGCTTCGACCAAAGCGGAAAAGTTCTTCCTGACTTTGTACAGCTAGTTCACGGGTTGGTGCAATGACCAAAGCTTGAATGGTTCCTTCTTCTGTACGAATTTTTTCAAGTGTTGGCAAGCCAAAGGCCGCTGTTTTCCCTGTACCAGTCTGTGCTTGACCGATAACATCTTTCCCCTCAAGAGCCAAAGGAATGGTTTGCTCTTGGATAGGACTTGCTTCTACAAATCCTGCTTTATCAACTTCTGCTAAAAGGTCAGCAGACAAGTTAAATTCATTAAATTTCACGTTTTTCTTCTTTCTAAAGGTGGTGCGAAGCCACCCTATAGCGCTTAGTTTATACTTTTCTTTTCATGACGGTTTTCCATATCTTTATATGAAAGATCGTGTTGCTTCTTTTCCACTAAAGAAAAGTACTGCTTTCTTTGCAACCTATCTAGTATAACACAAGAGAGGGCCAAAAGATAGTCTAACCACTTGATTAAATCATGTAAACGATTTTTCTGTTTTTTGAACTTGATTCTCAAGAGCTTTCGTGAGACTAATTTAGTCCAATATTTTTTCCCGTAGCAGAATTGTGCAAAAGTTTTTTTCTTGTGCTAGAATGAAATCAAATAGGAGGATTTAAAAATGTTAACATACGATTTAATTGTCATTGGATTTGGTAAAGCCGGTAAAACATTGGCTGCTAAGATGAATGCGGCTGGTAAGAAAGTTGCTGTCATCGAGCGCAGTAAAGCGATGTATGGTGGTACTTGCATTAATATTGCGTGTATCCCAACCAAGACTATGATTGTTGCGGCTGAGAAAGGCTGGTCATTTGACGATACCATGAAAGAGCGTGGTGCGGTGACTGGTCGTCTTAATGCTAAGAATTATAAAATGTTGGCAGACAATGGCGTTGATGTCATTGATGCAGAGGCACATTTCGTGTCAAATAAGGTCATCGAAGTAGTAGCTGGTGATGACCGCCAAGAGCTTACAGCTGAGACTATCGTCATCAACACTGGTGCTGTTTCAAATGTATTACCAATCCCAGGTCTTGCTACAAGTAAGAACGTCTTTGACTCAACAGGCATCCAAAACTTGGACAAATTGCCAGAAAAACTTGGAATTCTTGGTGGCGGTAATATCGGTCTTGAATTTGCAGGTCTCTACAACAAACTTGGAAGTAAGGTAACAGTCTTAGACGCTATGGATACTTTCTTGCCTCGTGCTGAACCTTCTATCGCTGCTCTTGCTAAACAGTACATGGAAGAAGATGGTATTGAATTGCTTCAAAACATCCATACTACTGAAATCAAAAATGATGGTGACCAAGTTCTTGTCGTGACAGAGAATGAAACCTACCGTTTTGACGCCCTTCTCTACGCAACTGGACGTAAACCAAATGTAGAACCACTTCAACTTGAAAATACGGATATTGAACTAACTGAACGTGGTGCTATCAAGGTGGACAAACACTGTCAAACAAACGTTCCTGGTGTCTTTGCAGTTGGAGATGTCAACGGTGGACTTCAATTTACCTACATTTCACTAGATGACTTCCGTGTTGTTTACAGCTACCTTGCTGGCGATGGCAGCTACACACTTGAAGATCGTCTCAATGTTCCAAACACCATGTTCATCACACCTGCACTTTCACAAGTTGGTTTGACTGAAAGCCAAGCAGTTGATTTGAAACTTCCATACACTGTTAAGGAAATCCCTGTCGCTGCTATGCCTCGTGGTCATGTAAATGGTGACCTTCGTGGAGCCTTCAAAGCTGTTGTCAACACTGAAACCAAAGAAATTCTAGGTGCAACTATCTTTTCAGAAGGATCACAAGAAATCATCAACATTATTACTGTTGCTATGGACAACAAAATCCCATACACTTACTTCACAAAACAAATCTTCACTCACCCAACATTGGCTGAAAACTTGAATGACTTGTTTGCGATTTAACCTAAGATACACTTATGAAAAAACAACCTCCTTAGGGTTGTTTTTTTATCCAAAATCTCAAATCTATCTTTTCAAGCTTTTATGATATAATAGAAACATGAAATTAAAAACTACTTTGGGCCTTCTTGCTGGGCATTCTTCTCATTTTATTTTGAGCCGTCTTGGCCGTGGAAGTACGCTGCCTGGAAAACTCGCCCTTCAATTTGATAAAGATATTCTACAAAATTTAGCGAAAAACTACGAAATTGTTGTGGTAACTGGTACCAATGGAAAAACCTTGACAACCGCTCTCACTGTCGGTATCCTAAAGGAAATTTATGGTCAAGTGTTAACCAATCCAAGTGGTGCAAACATGATCACAGGGATTACGACTACTTTCTTGACTGCAAAATCTTCAAAAACTGGAAAAAATATAGCAGTACTTGAAATCGACGAAGCTAGTCTCTCACATATCTGTGACTATATCCAGCCTAGTCTTTTCGTTATCACTAATATCTTCCGCGATCAGATGGACCGATACGGTGAGATCTATACGACCTACAACATGATTTTGGACGCTATTCGTAAAGTTCCTACTGCTACTGTTCTGCTAAACGGTGATAGTCCGCTTTTCTACAAGCCTGCAATTCCAAATCCTGTTCAGTATTTTGGTTTTGATCTAGAAAAAGGTCCAGCGCAACTTGCTCACTACAATACTGAAGGTATCCTCTGCCCTGAATGTCAAAGTATTCTGAAATATGAGCTAAATACATATGCCAACTTGGGAGCTTATATCTGTGAAAATTGTGGATGTAAACGTCCTGACTTGGACTACCGTCTGACAGAATTGGTTGAGTTGACCAACAATCGTTCTCGTTTTGTTATTGACGGTCAGGAATATGGTATTCAAATCGGTGGTCTCTACAACATCTACAATGCTCTTGCTGCAGTTGCTATCGCCCGTTACCTAGGCGCTGATTCTCAACTGATAAAACAAGGATTTGACAAGAGTCGTGCTGTCTTTGGACGACAAGAAACCTTCCATATCGGTGACAAGGAATGCACACTGGTTCTTATTAAAAATCCTGTTGGTGCTACCCAGGCCATCGAAATGATCAAACTAGCTCCTTACCCATTTAGTCTATCTGTTCTCCTCAATGCCAACTATGCTGACGGGATTGATACTAGTTGGATTTGGGATGCTGACTTTGAGCAAATTACGGATATGGACATTCCTGAAATCAATGCGGGTGGAGTTCGTCATTCTGAAATTGCTCGTCGTCTACGTGTTACTGGCTATCCAGCTGACAAGATCACTGAAACAAGTAGCCTGGAACAAGTTCTCAAAACGATCGAATCTCAAGACTGCAAGCATGCCTATATCCTTGCGACTTATACGGCTATGCTCGAATTCCGAGAATTACTAGCTAATCGTCAGATTGTTAGAAAGGAGATGAACTAATGGTTTATACTTCACTTTCCTCAAAAGACGGCAACTATCCTTACCAACTAAATATCGCCCACCTCTATGGGAATCTCATGAACACCTACGGGGATAATGGGAATATCCTCATGCTCAAGTACGTCGCTGAAAAGCTGGGTGCACATGTAACAGTTGATATCGTTTCGCTTCATGATAGTTTCGATGAACATCACTACGACATCGCCTTTTTCGGCGGTGGCCAAGACTTTGAACAAAGTATCATTGCTGGTGATTTGCCTGCTAAAAAAGAAAGTATCGACAACTTTATCCAAAATGACGGTGTTGTCCTTGCTATCTGCGGTGGTTTCCAACTATTGGGTCAGTATTATATTGAAGCTTCTGGAAGACGCATCGAAGGTCTAGGTGTCATGGGACACTATACACTCAACCAAACCAATAACCGCTTCATCGGTGATATTAAGATTCACAATGAAGAGTTTGATGAAACCTACTATGGTTTTGAAAACCACCAAGGCCGCACCTTCCTCTCAGATGACCAAAAACCACTCGGTCAGGTTGTTTATGGAAATGGCAACAACGAAGAAAAGGTCGGTGAAGGTGTTCACTATAAAAATGTTTTCGGTTCTTATTTCCACGGGCCTATCTTATCTCGTAACGCCAACCTAGCCTATCGCTTGGTCACTACTGCTCTTAAGAAAAAATATGGTCAGGATATCGACCTTCCAGCTTATGAGGATATCCTTAGCCAAGAAGTTGCTGAAGAATACAGCGATGTTAAAAGCAAGGCAGACTTCAATTAATATTTAGATTCCAACATGCTATTAGCTGTTGGAATTTTTTTAGGTTCTTTTCCCCTTCTCCCTTGCATTTTCTCCTAATTTTTGCAAAAATAGAGGGGTAGAAAGAAGGTAGCATATGTCTAAATTACAACAAATCTTAACTTATCTTGAATCAGAAAAGCTAGACGTCGCTGTCGTATCTGACCCCGTCACAATTAATTACCTCACTGGCTTTTACAGTGATCCACACGAACGTCAAATGTTCCTTTTTGTCCTTGGAAACCAAGAACCACTTCTCTTTGTGCCAGCCCTTGAGGTTGAACGTGCGACTAGCACTGTCTCTTTCCCAGTAGTTGGCTACGTGGACTCTGAAAACCCTTGGAAGAAAATTCAAAATGCCTTGCCACAGCTTGATTTCAAACGTGTAGCAGTTGAGTTTGACAATCTCATCTTGACTAAATACCACGGTTTGAAAACTGTCTTTGAAAGTGCTGAGTTTGAGAACTTGACTCCATTGATCCAACGCATGCGCTTGATCAAATCAGCAGATGAAGTGCAAAAAGATGATGGTTGCAGGTGTTTACGCAGACAAGTCTGTTAAAGTTGGTTTTGACAATATCTCTCTTGATAATACGGAAACTGATATCATTGCGCAAATCGACTTTGCTATGAAACGTGAAGGCTATGAAATGAGCTTTGATACTATGGTCTTGACAGGAAATAACGCTGCAAATCCACACGGTATTCCTGGGGCCAACAAGGTTGAAAATAATGCTCTTCTCCTCTTTGACCTCGGTGTGATGGTCAATGGTTATGCATCAGATATGACTCGTACAGTCGCTGTTGGTAAACCTGACCAATTCAAGAAGGATATTTACAACTTAACTCTAGAAGCTCAACAAGCTGCCCTTGACTTTATCAAACCTGGTGTGACTGCTCATGAAGTAGACCGAGCTGCTCGTGAAGTAATCGAAAAAGCTGGCTACGGTGAGTACTTCAACCACCGTCTCGGTCACGGTATCGGTATGGATGTCCACGAATTCCCTTCAATCATGGAAGGAAACGACATGGTTATCGAAGAAGGCATGTGCTTCTCAGTTGAGCCTGGTATCTACATCCCTGGTAAAGTCGGGGTCCGCATCGAGGACTGCGGTGTTGTTACCAAAGATGGTTTCGATCTGTTTACAAGCACCAGCAAAGATTTGCTTTATTTTGATTAGTCTTAATTTTATAAATAAAAAAGGACGGGATATAAAATCTCGTCCTTTTCTGGTATTAACGCTTTGACGCAATAGCTATCTGGCTTGCGGGGGGTGGGAGTACAAAATCGAACTCTTAGAGTTACCGACCTGCCTCGTTTCCCCGTTTCAAGACTCGGGGTAAAAAACTCTACTGGAGGTTATTCTTGCTTTCTAATTTCTAGGCAAGAAGGTAAAAAGGTCCCCCGGACTTTTTTACTCCCAAAACGTATCAAAGACAGTGATTGGTAAGTGGCGTTTGTGTTGGCCTTTGTACCACCATTTTTCAATGGTTGCTTGGGCTTCTGGGCTGACTTGTTTACCTTCGAGGTAGTTATCAATCTCTGCATAGGTTACACCGAGTGCAACTTCATCTGCCAATCCTGGTTTCTCTTCTTCTAGATCGGCAATCGGTACTTTTTCATAGAGAGCAGGATCAGCTCCGAGCTCCTTCAATAATTGTTTTCCTTGACGTTTATTGAGACGATAGAGAGGAAGAATATCTGCTCCGCCGTCACCGAACTTGGTAAAGAAACCTGTGACATTTTCAGCAGCATGGTCAGTTCCAATAACAGCGCCATTATGAGCTCCAGCTAGCGCATATTGGGCAATCATCCGGCTTCTAGCCTTGATATTCCCTTTATTAAAGTCTGACATTGGACTACCAGTAGCCTCTACTGCCGCTGCCATTGCATCTACAGAATCCTTGATATTGACCACCAAACTCACATCTGGCTGGATAAAAGCTAGGGCTTTTTGGGCATCATCCTCATCTGCTTGAATTCCATAAGGTAGGCGAACTGCTATAAATTTATAAGAATCATCACCGGTTTCAGCTCGCATTTCTTCCATAGCTAGTTGGGCAAGACGACCAGCTAAAGTCGAGTCTTGACCACCAGAAATTCCTAATACAAAACTTTTAAGGAAGGGATGTTTTTTAAGGTATTTTTTCAAAAAGTCAATGGAACGACGGATTTCTTCTTGCGGATTGATGACAGGTTTAACCCCTAATTGTTGGATAATGGTCTCTTGCAAACTCATTCTTCTTCTCCTTCGCCCAGAGCTGCCTTACGCATCTTATCGATCAAGTCCATCTTGTCTTGCCATACATCACGAGCCAAGTCAACAGGATAATGTTGTGGATTAAGTACGCGTTTGTATTCGTCCCAAAGCTTATCAAATTCCTTACGAGCATAAGCTTGAATTTCAGGAAGACTTGGTAAATCATAGACTAGCTTACCGTCCTTGAAGATGTTTACCAAGAGAGGAACGGCATCAAAATTACGGACAGTTTCTTGATGTAAGTATAGGTCGGATGGAACATCTTAATCTCTGTCATACTAGTAACATCTACACCATCGTAAGTAATGTAGTCACCTTCAGACTTGCCTTTTTCACGACTGGTGATGCGCCAAACTTGTTTCTTACCTGGTGTTGAAACTTTCTCTGCATTATTTGAAAGTTTAATGGTATTGCGCATATGACCATTCTCGTCTTCAATAGCAACAACCTTGTAAACTGCTCCAAGTGCTGGTTGGTCATAAGCAGTGATGAGTTTAGTACCTACACCCCAGACGTCAATCTTAGCTTTTTGCATCTTGAGGTTAAGGATGGTATTTTCATCAAGATCATTGGATGCATAGATCTTAGCATCCGTAAATCCTGCTTCATCCAGTTGTTGACGAACTTTTTTAGAGATATAGGCAATGTCTCCAGAGTCAATGCGGACACCAAGGAAATTAATCTTATCACCAAGTTCACGCGCAACCTGAATCGCAGCTGGAACACCGATACGAAGAGTATCGTAGGTATCCACTAGGAAGACACAGTTTTTGTGAGTTGAGGCATAAGCCTTAAAAGCCTGATAGTCATTCCCATAGACTTGAACCAAAGCATGGGCGTGAGTACCTAGCACAGGAATACCGAAGAGCTTACCTGCACGTACATTGCTAGTTCCATCAGCGCCACCAATGACAGCGGCACGAGTTCCCCAGATAGCCGCATCCATTTCTTGCGCACGACGTGTACCGAACTCCATCAAAGGCTCATCTTCGATGACTGAACGAATACGAGCTGCCTTAGTCGCAATCAAGGTTTGAAAGTTAACGATATTCAAGAGAGCTGTTTCCACCAATTGACACTGCGCCAAAGGTCCTTCTACTTGAACAATCGGTTCATTGGCAAATACCAAGTCTCCTTCCTGAGCAGAACGTACGGTCAACTCTAGCTTGAGATTACGGAGATATTCCAAAAAGTCTCCATGATAACCCAGTGACTCTAAATAAGCAATATCGCTATCAGAAAAGCGCAGGTTTCTAAGTAGTTCACAATTCGTTCCAAACCTGCAAAAACAGCGTAGCCGTTTTTAAAAGGTTGTTGGCGGAAATAAACTTCAAAAACTGCTTTCTTGTTATGAATTCCTTGGTTGAAGTAAACCTGCATCATGTTAATCTGATACAAATCTGTGTGCAATGTTAAACTGTCATCTTGGTACATATACTGTCCTTCTTCCTTATTTGTAAAAAGATGAAAATGTTTCTTCTTTTCTCATAAATTAGTACTATTATAACACATTTTACCAAGATGGATAAAAAGCTAACAAGCTATTCCATACTCTCAAGTTCATCCATATCCTGTTCAAACTTTTTCTGAGCCCATTCACCATAACTCTTTAAACCTAGGTTTCCAAGAAAGACCCAAGGAAGATAAAAGAGATAGGTAAAGCACCAAGCAAAAAGGTATTTGAAGTTTAATGGATTGTGCTGATAAATCTCTATATTGAACTGGTAGTTTTGCAACATTATAATAGTTGTGATTAGTAGTGTCATTAATAGACATCCCAAAATCGTAAAATGAAAACGACTATAGTAGGTCGCACCGAGGTTTCTCGCCCGGTTGAAGAAGTAAAAAAGTCCAATAATGTTAATGATGAGAATCATAGTCGGATTAAAAAGACTTGGTGCTAATATTGCAATGATATAAGATAAAAGCAAAAAAACGATAGTGATATGGAAACTTTCTGCTCCTGCTTTATTCATCAGTTGTTCTTCTCTTTCATCCAATAATTGATAATAAAAAAATTTATTTTTCATCTTCTTCCTCCCAAAATAATTGATCCAGCGTTTTCCCTAAGCACCTGCAAATGGATTGGCAAAGTGAAAGCGAAGGATTGTACTTGCCAGCTTCTATCAAGCCGATAGTCTGCCGAGTGACACCCACAGCTTCTGCCAAATCACCTTGTGTCATGTCAAGCTCCACTCGAGCTAACTTTAATTTTAAATTCTTAGCCACTTGTTACCTCCTCCTTTATTTTAAAAGTTGCGCTTCTTTTTTCAACTTTATTATATCATATATTTTACATTATGCAATATATATCTGTCATTTTGTGAGATTTTTTTTACAAAAAAACTCTACCACTTACATGATAGAGAGTTTTCTGTTTACAAATCTTTTTGATAATAGTGCCTTTGTCCAGTGTAGGGATAATCTTTTAAGGTAAAAACTTCCTTGTAGCCTTGCTTTTGATAAAAGCCTGGTGCTTGAAACTGATAGGTATTCACAAAAGCAAAGCGACAGTTTCTCTTTTTAGCTTCACTTTCTGCTTGCTGCAATAGTTGGGAGCCGATTCCTTGCCCTCGCAAGTCCTCCTTCACAAACAAATACTCAATTTCTAACCAATTCCCGAAAGTCTCTGCTACTAATCCAGCCATGATTTCACCATGTTCATCTTCGACATAAAGGTTTAGTGGCTCACTTTCAGCAACTTCTCTTTTGGAACGATTATAGGAGCGAATCAAGTCTCCTATTATTTGCGATTTCTGAGACTCTATATTTTCCAATCTTACCTGCATCCAAACCTCCTAAAGACACTTATAGCTTGATTATAGTCTTATTACCAAGAGCTGTCAAACTAGAAACTCATCAACCTGAGTTGATGAGCTTATAACTTATTTTCTAAATTTCCATTGGCTATAAATACCAAAAGCAACAATCCAGATAGCTGAACCTCTTGCTCCCATTACAGTTGATTCTTGTAAAAAGAGAGTTCCGAATACAAAGATGAAGAAGAGCATAGTCAGAGGATTTAGCAAGCGATATTGGGGCATGAGATAGCCATCTGCCATAAAGTCTTTTGACTTGCGATACTTAAGATGGGCCACCATGATTAAGATGTAGATGGCGATATAAACACCTGATGAGGAAGCCGTAATCAAAGCAAAGGCATCTGATACGCCAGGAAGTACATTAATGAAGGCTGCAAGACCAATCAATACCGCAGAAGCAATGATAGCATTCTGAGGAACGTTATGGCGTGAAAGTGTATCTGCCTTAATAGCTTTCAAGAAACGATTTGGTGAATCATGAGCAATTTGGTACAAGTGACGACCTGTTGAGTAAAGAGTTGAATTCAAGGCTGACGCAGCGGAAGTCAAGACAACAAAGTTAATCAAGGCCGCCGCCCACTTAAGGCCAACAAGTTCAAATACCGTTACAAATGGTGAATCTGTCGCAGAAAGCTCACGCCAAGGAATAATAGACATGATTGCAAGCAAAGCCCCACCGTAGAAGAAGATAATTCGCAAAGGAATTTCCTTAACCGCCTTGGGTAAGACTTTTCGAGGATCTTTGGTTTCAGATGTTGTAACGCCGATAAATTCAATCATCAAGTAAGCAAAGAAAACCATTTGAAAGGCCATGACAAAGTTCATTCCTCCATTTGGGAAAGGGAGAATTGCTCACTAATATTGGTGAGACTTGCTGATCCATAAGGAGTTTCAAAGCCAGTCAAGACCATAAAAATACCCGTCGCAATCATGGCAAGAATAGCAACGATTTTAATCATGGCAAACCAAAATTCCACTTCACCAAATATTTTAACTGCAATCAGATTGACCAATCCTAAAATTGTTAAAAAGACAACCTGAATCAACCAAGATGGCCAAGACGGAAACCAAAACTGAACATAGTGAGCGATTGCTGTAATCTCAGCCATACCAATAAAGACTACTGATAACCAATAAGACCAAACCGAGAAATAGCCCCAGCCCTTTCCAAGATAGCGCGTAATAAAATTGATAAAGGTGTGTTGCTCTGGGTCCTGGTACAACATTTCTCCAATAGCACGCATCATGAGATACATGAAGCCACCCGTAATCATATAGACCAAGACAATCGAAGGTCCTGTTAAACTAATCGAGCGACCTGCCCCGAGGAATAATCCTGTCCCGATTGTACCAGCAATGGCCATAACCTGAACATGGCGATTGGTTAGGCCACGCTCCATTTTACTCTTCTTTGTACTTTTTTTCTGAATTCATCGAGTCTCCTTAAGTTTTTAAAAAATAAGAAAAGGAGTGATAGAAAACGCTTTCCCTAAATCCACTCCTTCTTTTTATCCTATTAAGCGGTTTTTTCAACCTTTAAGATTTTAACATCATAGCTTCCAGCAGGTGTTTCGATTGTAACAACATCACCTTTTTTCTTACCAATCAATGCTTGACCAATTGGGCTTTCATTTGACACTTTTCCTGCAAAAGCATCTGCTCCAGCTGAACCAACGATAATGTATACTTCCTTTTCGTCTTCTCCAACTTCTTGAATTGTTACAGTTTTCCCGATAGCAACTTCATTTTTTGCAACGGCATCGCTATTCACGATTTCTGCGTAACGAATCTTAGTCTCTAGACTTGAGATTTGTCCCTCAACAAAGGCTTGCTCATCTTTCGCTGCTTCATACTCACTGTTCTCTGACAAATCACCATATGAACGAGCAATCTTGATACGCTCTACAACTTCTGGACGACGTACTAGTTTCAATTCTTCTAATTCTTTTTCGAGTTTTTCCTTTTCTTCCAAGGTCATTGGATATGTTTTTTCTACCATTTTTCTCAACTTTCTTTTGATTGAATTAATAAATATATGCTTTAAAGCAAAATTATGTGGAAAACCACATAATTTTAGTTTGTGCTATTTGATTGAGGTAATTTACTATTGATATGTTCTTGAACGTTACGATCATGTTCTTCTAGTGTTGTTGCATAGTAAACTTTACCATCTTGAACATTGGCTACAAAATAAAGATATTCACTCTTTGTCTGATTGATACTTGATTCGATAGCATCCAAGCTTGGGCTATCAACTGGTCCAGGCATTAGACCTACTTTTGTATATACATTGTATGGTGAATTAATAGATGTATCAATGGCTGCATCATCAGAGAGACTGATGTTTTGACCAAGTTTGCCTTCTGCGTAAAGGATAGCAATATTACTTTGAAGTGGCATACCGAGGTTTAAGCGGTTATAGAAGATTCCTGCAATCAACTTACGATCTTCTGTTTTTGCTCCTTCTTTCTCAACAAGTGATGCAATTGTTAAGAGCTCATTTACGGTCAAGTTCTTTTCTTTGATCGCAGCATAGTGTGAAGAAAGGTTCTTATCCATAGCAGCAAGCATTGAATCAATTAAACTTTCAACAGTTGTACTTTCTTTGATTGTATAAGTCGCAGGGAAAAGATAGCCTTCTAAACGGTAACGAACACCACTATCTTTTGCTGGTAAGCTTTCAAGCAAGTTTGGATATTTGGCAACCTCTTGAGCAATAAAGGTCTCATCTTGGACCTTAGCCAAGAATGCTTCCGCTGTCAAAGGTTCCTTAAAGTCACCTTGAAGTTGACCAACAGTTTGAGCAATTTGTTCCAAAGTATAGCCTTCAGGAATAGTCAAGTCTGCAAGAGCAACTTCCTGAGGTTCAGGTGTACCACCCTTTTGCAACTCTTTAATGACGTCTTCAACACTCATACTCTTTTGCAAGTTGTAATAACCAGACTTCAATCCAGTGTAGTTTTTATACTTGGCATAAAGTGTAAAGACCAAACCGTTCTTAATAACACCAGATTTTTCCAAAACTGAGCCAATTTCTTGAGTATTAGCACCATCTGGAATCTGAACTGACATATATTGTTTAGAACTTGGATCTACTGGTTGTAGAGCTGATTCAGCATAGCGAAGGCCAAAGAATCCACCAGCACCAAATAGAATCAATAATACCAAAACTGTTACTAAAAATCCTTTTAAGCGGGATTTCTTCTTTTTCTTGGCTGGTTTCACAGTATCTCTCCGACTTCTTCTAGGAAGGTCTACTTCTTCAGCAGCTTCTTGACTTGTCAATTCTTCCTTGTGTGACGCAAGGTTTACTGTTTCTTTTTCTGGAACAGTATCAAATGCACGATAAGAAACTGAAACTCTAGTTGGAATTGAATGATTCTCTTCTTTTTCCGGAATTGATTGAGATGACTCAACTACTTCTTCTTGTACTGCTTCTGGAATTTCTTCTTGTACTTCCTCTGCAGCTTCTTCTGGAACTTCTTCTACAAGAACAGGACGCTCAGGAACAGTTGGGGCATTATCAATCAATTGATCAACAGCTGCAACTGATTTTGCAATCAACTCCTCTTCCGAAATACTTGGTTCCTTTTTTTCTGAAGTTGCTTCAGAAGATTTTGCTAAAGTTGAAAAAAGGTCATCCGTTTGTTCAACTTCATTTGCTTCTTTTTTAAGTCGTTCTAAATCTCGCAAAATTTGCTCTTTAAAACTCAACTTTTCTTCATTTGAATTTTCGCTCAAAGGTATTTACCTCCTTGTTGATAATCCTTAATATTATATCTTAAAAACTAAAGAAAAGCAACCTTAGAAGCCTTTCTACTCACTAATTCTTGTTTCCCAGACCATATCATACCATTCTTCTCCCGCAAATTGGGACTTAGACTTTCCTTCATTGACAAAACCATGCTTCTCATAGTATTCAATCAGGTAGTCATGACAAGTTAGATTGATTCCCTCTCGTTCATGCTTAAGAGCCACTTCTTTAAGAGCAGTCAGTAGTTTTCTTCCTAGCCCTAGAGATTGAGCTTCTTTAGCTATAGACAGACAAGTTACAGAAATATAACCACCTTCTTTATGACTGTGGTCTTTTATTTCCTCAGTGAAAGACTGATCTTGCAAATAACGGTGAGGGACTACTGGTCCTTCAATATAACCGAGTATCTCCCCTTCTTTTTCAGCCACTAAAAAACTAGTCTGAATCTCTTTTAGGTGGGCTTCAAAGACAGAACGAGGAATGGCTTCTTCAATCGAAAAATTTTCTAGTTCAATCTCTAAAATACGGTCTAAATCATCAAGTCTAGCTTGTCGAATAATCATAATTCCTCCAAATAAAAGGGATTCTTCCACCACGTGAGAAATTCAACTTCATTACCGACTCCCACGTCTACTATTCCTTGCTCCATAAATTCATTCATCTCAAAATAAGACAGCAATTCCTCCTTGCATAGTAGGTAAATACCAGGTCTATTTTGTTGAAGAGCAACTTGTTTCAAGGCTGCCAGCAACAAGGTCCCAAATCCTTGTCCCTGATAATCTGGATGAACAGATAAAGCGTCAATCACAAAATTTCTATCACTAATAGCTTCTCCATTTGCCATCTCTTTTATCCATCTACTCAGTGAGGAAGCAACAAACTCTGTCCCTGAGATATATGCAACCACCTGATTATCAAGGCAGGCTAACAGAAACGTATCCGCATGATTACGGATACGTTCTTCTATCATTTCTCTATTCATTATTTCTCGAGATCCTAGTGTACAATCCGATATCAAGCAGACCTGTTCGATATCGGATTGCATGGCTTCTCGGATTTTAATCGGAAATTCCATCTTGTACCTTACTGAACATTACTTGTCAAATTTGACAAGAGACGTTCGAATGAGTATTCATATGATTGAATGTCACCCGCTCCCATAAAGACATAAACAGCATTGTCATGGTCTAGGAGTGGAGATACATTTTCAACAGTGATAACTTGATGTTTTTTATGAATCTTGGCTGCTAAATCTTCAACCTTAACATCACCGTGATCAACTTCACGAGCAGATCCGTAGATTTGTGCTAAGTAAACCGCATCAGCCTGATTTAAAGCTTGTGCAAAATCATCTAATAAGGCAATTGTACGCGTAAAAGTATGCGGTTGGAAAATTGCAACGATTTCCTTGCTTGGGTATTTTTGACGTGCAGCATCTAGAGTAGCGATGATTTCTGTTGGATGGTGAGCAAAATCATCGATAATGACAGTATCATTGACAACCTTTTCGGTAAAGCGACGTTTAACCCCTCCAAAAGTATTCAAGTGTTCACGCACCAAATTCAAGTCAAAGCCAGCGGTATAAAGCAAACCAATTACCGCTGTTGCATTCATGATATTGTGGCGACCGAAGGTTGGAATGTGGAATTGACCTAGCTCTTGTCCACGGAAATGAACTGTAAAGGTCGAACCAGTTGTTGAACGAAGCAAATCGCTAGCTACAAAATCATTTCCTTCAGCTTCAAAACCATAATAGTAGATTGGTGCATTTGCCGTAATCTTACGCAACTCAGCATCTTCACCGTAGACAAACAAACCTTTGGTAATTTGTTTGGCATAATCATTGAAGGCGTTGAAGACATCCTCTAAACTTGTGAAATAGTCAGGATGGTCAAAATCAATATTAGTGATGATAGAGTACTCTGGATGGTATGGCATAAAATGACGCTCATACTCGTCTGATTCGAAGACAAAATACTTGGCATTTTCAGAACCACGACCTGTACCATCTCCAATCAAATAGCTCGTATCCGTGATATGTGACAAAACGTGAGAAAGCATCCCTGTTGTTGAAGTCTTACCGTGTGCTCCAGCAACACCCATGCTGATAAAGTCACGCATAAAGCTACCAAGAAACTCATGATATCGTTTATAACTTAGTCCATTCTTGTCTGCATAGGCAATTTCAACGTTGTTATCTGGACGAAAGGCATTCCCAGCAATGATTTCTAGATCTCCTTGAAGATTTTTCTCATCAAAAGGCAAAATCTTGATCCCTGCTTGCTCCAAGCCTCGTTGTGTAAAGTAGTATTTCTCTACGTCAGACCCTTGCACCTTATGCCCCATTTGGTGCAACATCAAGGCCAAGGCACTCATTCCTGATCCTTTAATTCCGATAAAATGATAGGTTTTTGCCATCTTTTTCCCCTTTACTCTGTCATATTTGTCAAGTTTAACTCTTGAGCAATTTTACGTTCTTTTTCTGATTGATTTTCTTTTTTGTTATAAATTTGACTTTTCTTTAAAAAATCATAATTATTTTTCTTAGGTCCAAGTTGCTCTTCTTTCGTCGTTTGTTGGATCTGAGGAGCAGTCTCAGCCAAAATATAATGGCTTTGAGTTAGTTTTTCACTATATTTGGTAAGCTCACCAGGATTTTCCTTTTGGAAAGGAGCTGTTGGCTGATTTGCCTGTCTTACAACATTATTTGAAGGTTTATAACGTTTGGTAAACTAACATCTTGGGTCAAATACTTTGCTGAACGTTTCCGTTTCAAATCAGCTCTTGCTTCCTCACGAGCCAGTTCAGCGTAGGATTTTTCCTTTTTTTCAATCCGTTTATCTGATGCTTGAATCGGCGACTTTTTTTCTGTCGTAATTGGTGACCATTCCAAGTAGTTTTTGTCCTGGTAGTCTCCCTTGATATTACTAATCAAATCCGACTCATCATATAAGTTCATAAATGGCATCTCTGTCAGCATAATTTCATCATCTGACACTATTGGAAATCTTTCTTGTTTCATTTTTATTCCCTTTCAATACTCCATTATAGCGTAAAGTCTTGATTTTTCAAGTCTTGGGTTCAGAAATTCCTAATATTTCTTGAATTTCAGTAAGCGTGAGACTTCCACGAGATTCTGTGCCATCTAATACTTCTGAAACTAGATTCTTTTTCTGTTCTTGCAATTCTTGAATCTTCTCTTCGATTGTTCCACGAGTTACAAGTCTATAAACCTCAACAGCTTGCTCTTGTCCCATTCGATGAGCCCTACCAATAGCCTGTGATTCGACAGCCGGATTCCACCATAAATCTACCAGAATAACGGTATCTGCACCAGTAAGATTGAGGCCAACCCCTCCAGCCTTGAGAGAGATTAAGAATACATCGCGCTCACCTTGGTTAAAGCTTTGGTCATTTCTTGACGTTCTTGAGAGGGCGTTGAACCTGTAATCTTAAAGGATGTTAAGCCAAGCTGAGGTAACTCTTCTTCAATTTGGTCCAGCATACCTCTAAATTGCGAGAATATGAGTACACGATGATTTCCCTCAGCAATTTGACTTAGCAGATCTCGTAAACTATCAAGCTTCCCGCTATCTCCCTTATAATCCTCCATAAATAGAGCTGGAGTATCACAAATCTGTCGAAGACGCATAAGTCCTGTTAAAATTTCAACTCGATTTCGTTGAAATTCTGCATCGGTCACTTGTCCCAAACGCTCTTGCATCTGTTGAAGTTGAGCTAGATAGATAGCTTTTTGCTGGTCCTCCAGTTCATTTTTATAAACGACTTCTATCAGATCAGGTAACTCTGTAAGAACATCCTCTTTTTTTCGACGCATGACAAATGGTTTGATAAACTGTGCCACTCTCTCAGCAGGCAATTTCATAAAGTCTTTTTTTGCTGGCAAAAGTCCTGGCAATACAATCTGAAAGATAGACCATAATTCCCCTAGATTATTTTCAATTGGTGTTCCGGAAAGAGCAAAAACTGATGGAACCACAAACTTTCTCAAAATCTTAGCAATTTTGGTTTGGGCATTTTTCATCACTTGGGCTTCATCTAAAAATAGAAAGTCAAAAGACATCCGCTTATATACGTCACTATCCTGACGGAAAGTAGCATAACTCGTCAGATAAATCTGATGATTTTCTGATAAAACAGTCTCACGATAAGGTTTCAATCCATGTACAACAGCTACATCTATATCCGGTGCAAATTTTTCAAATTCATCAGCCCAGTTATAAATCAAACCAGATGGAGCAAGAATTAAGACACGGCTATCGTCTTTAAGCTGGCTACTTAGAAAAGCGATGGCTTGCAAGGTCTTGCCAAGCCCCATATCATCTGCTAAAATTCCACCAAATCCATAATGGTGAAGCATTTGAAACCATTGAATTCCCTTTTTCTGATAGTCTCTGAGTTCTGCATTGATATTCAGAGGTTTCATTGGAAAATCTTCTGGATGCGTCAAATCATGTGCCAAATGTCGGAATTCTTCGGTAAATGTAACTTGGTCCTGGTCCTTAAATAGATAGGAAAGAGTATATGCTAAAGATTTGCGGGCATGGAAAGAATCACTCTCCATCTCTTCAATGCCTAAGTCCTCTAAATCCTGGCGAATACGCTTGGTCTGTTCATCGAAATAATAGACCTGATTAGAGGAGCTGATATAATAATCTTGCTTTGCGACTAAGGCTTTCATCGCTCGATCGATTTCTTCTTGATCGATATCTTGAAAATCAAATTGAATTTCTAAAAGACTTCCCTTGGATGATATCTGAACTTGAGGCTTTTGAACCCGATAAAGTTCTTGTAGGCTCTCAGAAATTTTTAATTCTCCAAGCGCTGCAAACGCTGGTAAAACCTCCTGAAAGAAAGCATGGACACTTTCTGCTTTTAGGCTTTGACGCCACGATTGAAATTCCGCTTCGAAGCCTGCTGATAGAGCCAGCTGAAAAATCTGTTTCTCTAGTTGAATATCACTAGCAAAAGGGAGGTTCTCCAGTTCATTACGGTTCCTAACTAAGCAAGTTTCATACTGAAACTGCATATCTAGACGAATTGAACCATCTTCTTCTCGTTCTATGTAGAAAGAAGGACGGAAAGAGTGGATTTGAAGACCATCAGGAATATCAACTGTTCCAAGGTTTTTAAAGCGTGATAAAGTTGATGCTAAGCGATCTCGATCACTGGTATCAAATTGTAAAATCTTTTTGCCACTATTGTCCAAAGGCACTTTTCTTAATGTATCTAACAAGCTTGCCTGTTCTTTTGACAAGAGATAAAATGTTCCTTTTGAGAATAGTACTTGTCCTCTATAAAAGAAATTGATTCCTGCCCGTTCAGAAATTTCCATCTCATAATAGTTGGATTTTTCTTCAATCCCAAAAGAAAACAAACCTGCTTGACCATCAAAATCTTGGAAAAGGAGTTCATGATAATTAGAAATCTGATGATCAAATTGAAACACATCTAAGCCCATCAAGAGACTAACCCCTTGCTCAAAAAGAGCCTTAGGGAAATAGAGGTGTCGTCCTTGATTTGGGAAAAAAATAGTGTACTCAACTTTCTCGTCAACCAAACCTAGTAAAAAATTCAAGACTTCCTGGCTACCTTTATCAAAGTGCTCAAATCTTAAAGAAGACTCGTAACTTTTTCCTATCATGTAAGGTTTGTTAGCCTCAATAACTTTTAAGAAAAGAGGGATATCTCTAATCACATAAAACTTTTCTTGCTGAGAAAGACCAACCCTTAAAGTCCAGACAATGCGATTGGTCCCGGCTTCCACCTGTCCTTGAGCAGAAAGTTGGTATTTGTCAGTCTGACTTGGAAGTTGGATTGATTCTAAAAAATTCCCTCCAATAGTTACCTGTGTCTCAACAGTCTCTTTCTCTTCCCGATTGACCTCCAAGTTGAGCAAGATTTTCTGTCCTAGCTGGTCATTTTTTAAGTAAGTTTCCAGTGCTGCCAAATGAACACAGTAACCTCTTTTTTTGAAAAAATCACAAGCACAAAAAATCAAGTCATCGTCTAAACTATAACGAATTTCTTCTTCCGCTACACGCGCATAGATGCGATGGTCTTGTTCTTTAATGATTTCAATCTGACCAGTTTCGTAGAGTTCTACTCCCTCCATCCGAAGCTTCCCTGGAATCAATTTAGCCATAGTTTCCCCTTTACTTTATCTCTTGATTATACCATATTTCTGCCTATGAAAATAGCCTTCTAGGAAGACTTTTCTCCTAAAAGGCTAGTTTTTATTTATTTGAAAAAGTGGCAAGGATTCGTTGACAAACTTCTTCCAAGACAGAGGTAGGCATGGCCACATTTAAGCGAGCGTGGAGGGCTCCTTCTTCACCAAAGTCTAATCCTCTGTTTAGGATAACTTTTGCCTCATCTCTTAAGAGACTTCTTAGCTCTTCATCGTTAATATCATAAGCCGAAAAATCAAGCCAAATGAGATAAGTTCCTTGAGGTTTCATGACCTTGATTTTAGTTTCTTTACCAAACAAATCCACTACATAATTGATATGCTGCTCAATCAGCTCTTTGAGTTCTGTTAACCAATCCTCTCCATAGCGATAGGCAGTCTCTGTTGCCAAATATCCCAATCCTGAGATTTCATGTTGATTATTGGCAAGTTGGCGTTTTTGGAAAGCAAGTCTCAACTTTGGATTCTCGATAATGGCGTAAGAATTCTTGGTACCAGCAATGTTGAAGGTCTTGGTAGCACTGCTTAAAATCAGTGAAAATTCTTTAAAATCGTCATTTACCGTATTGAATGACTGGTGCTTATTTCCAAACAAGGCTAAATCTTGGTGAATCTCATCAGATACTAGCAAGATACCATGTTTTTGGCAAAGCTGTCCGATTTTCTCCAGTACTTCTTTCTCCCAAACCCGTCCACCAGGATTATGAGGATTACAAAGAACGTAGAGCTTCACATCCTCTTCGACAAAGTCTTTCTCCAGCTGAACAAAGTCAATCTCAAAGAGTCCATCTTTTTCCACTAGAGAATTGGTGATCAATCTACGATTATTGAGCTTAATACTCCGAGCAAAAGGAGGATAGACTGGTGTGTTAATAAGCACTGCTTCACCCTCTTTGGTAAAGGCTTGAATTGCTGTTGAGATGGCTGGTACTACTCCTTCGATAAAGACCAGGGAATCCTTATCAAAGCGATAACCATGGTGTTTTTCTTCCCAGTCTTGAACCGCTTCAATCAATCCATCACTAGCATAGGTATAGCCATAGACTAATTGCTCTGCGTAATCATGGACTGTCTGACGAATCTCTGGTAAAACCTCAAAATCCATATCAGCAATCCAGGCTGGCAATACTTGACGGTCAGTCTCTGCTTCTTTCCATTTATAGGTGTGATGTCCAAAACGATTGGGCAAGGTCGTAAAATCATATTTTCCCATAGTTTTATCCTTCCAAGGCTTGACGCAAATCTTCAATCAAATCTCTAGCATCCTCAATCCCAATAGACAAGCGCAAAAGGTCATCTGTCAGTCCATAAGAATGACGGACATCTGCAGGAATGTCTGCATGGGTTTGAGTGGTTGGATAGGTAATCAGGCTTTCTACACCACCTAAACTTTCAGCAAATGAGAATACTTTCAAAGTGTTTAAGATATGAGGGATACGCTTCTCATCTGCTACTTTAAAGGAAATCATTCCCCCACGCCCTGTATACAAGACTTCTTTGACAGCAGGTGATTGTTCCAAAAAGGCTACAATCTCTTGAGCATTAGCTGTTGAGCGCTCCATACGAAGTGACAAGGTTTTAAGACCACGAATCAATTGATAACTATCAAATGGTGATAAAACAGCCCCTGTCGTGTTGAGATTGTAAAAGAGTTTTTCGTACAAATCAGCATTATCTGTCACAACTACACCAGCTAGAACATCATTATGGCCTGCAAGGTATTTTGTCGCTGAATGAAGGACAATATCTGCTCCATCTTCAATTGGACGTTGGTAAATCGGGCTATAGAAGGTATTATCGACGACAACTTTAGCACCCTTAGTATGAGCTAATTTTGACAATTTTTCAATGTCAAATTCCAACATCAAAGGGTTGGTTGGTGTTTCGATATAAAGTACATCCACATCCTTTTCTAGCTCGGCAATTAGCTCTTCTTCTGTGTTTGCATAGGTAAAGTGGAATCGTCCTTCCTGCTCCACTTGATTGAACCAGCGGAAAGAGCCACCGTAAAGGTCACGGACAGCCAAAACCTTGCTTCCTACTGGAAAAACGCTAAAGGCTAACACAATCGCAGACATACCTGAACTAGTCGCCAAAGCATACTTGGCTGATTCAATAGCTGCCAAAACTTCCTCTGCCTTGCTACGAGTTGGGTTTTTGGTGCGGGTGTAGTCAAATCCAGTTGATTGACCAAATTCTGGATGTTGATAGGTCGTTGAAAAGTGAATAGGTGTAACCAAAGCACCTGTTGCCTCATCAGACTTGATCCCTGCTTGTGCTAAAATTGTGTTGATATGAAATGATTTGCTCATACTTTACCTCCAAATCTATAGTAACTATTGTACCACTTATTTTGGATCCTTCGTTTTCTTGTTTTCAAGAGCTAGTTATAGTTTCAAACTATATGAAAAACGATAACCTAATCAAAGGTTACCGTTTTTACATTTAGAGTCCCTACTTAACGTGTTTAGCTAGATCTTCTTGGGCTTTTTTATTTGATTCTTCTTTTTCTTTCAGCCATTTTTCTTTAGCTTTTTCATACTCAACAGCCGTTACAGTCTTATCTTGCAACTTGAGGTACTTGTATGATTCGACACCCTTATTTCCAGCTTGTGAGAATGGCGATGAGAATGGAACTGTCTTTCTCAAGGTCGGTGTTCCACCGAGGGAAACGTTTGGAATTGCAAGGGCACTATCGACGAGCCAAGCTTGAACTTCAGCATATTTTTCATAACGTTTCGCTGGATCTTGCTCCTTGTTCGCTTCTTCTAACATTTGAGTGTAAGTATCGAGTCCAACTGCCTTAGCCTTGTCATTGACCTCACCTGGTTCTAGACCAATGTTTTGCAACATACCACCGTTATTAACATTTAAGATATCAAGATAGCTTGATGGATCCAAGTAGTCCGCACTCCAACCACCATTATAGATATCAAAGTCTTTTTGAGCTGCAGTTTGAGCAAGGTAGCCAGAATTATTGTAATCGTCTGTTGATAATTGTTGGATATCGATCACCACATTCTCAGCTCCTAGAACAGATTCGATGGATTGTTTCAAAGAGCTTGCTTCAAGTACACCTTTTTAGATGATTGGTCAACTGTTACATCCAAGTGGATTGGGAATTGCACACCCTTAGCTTCCAATTCTTTCTTGGCTTCCGCAAATTTAGCCTTAGCCTTGTCAGGATTGTAGTATGGGTCTTGCGCATCTGCAAAGTTGATTCCTTGCCATTCTTGGCCATAGTTGACCATCTTTTCTGAAACAACATCTCCAAAGTCTTTCCCATTGATGGTTACAAATGTAGGAGGTACAACCAGGTTACGAATAATCTTCGTTGCTCCGTCTTCCCCTTGAGATTGAGCTCCATAGGCTGTACGGTTATAAGCATAGTTGAAGGCTTGACGGAAGTTTTTATTCAGAACTGCTTCTTGAGTTGATTTCTTTTCGATATCTGAGGATTTAGACGTGAAGTTATAAGATTTTCTGTCCAAGTTGAAGTTCAAATAATAAGAAGTTGCGGTTTGCATACTATAAATGATGTTATCTTTGTTCTTCTCTTTGATTCCTTCAAAGCTTGAGCTATTTGGATAGAGACGTGCGTAGCTGTAGACTCCTTCTACAAAGTTACGAGCCAGTGCATCTTGGTCACTACCATCATAATAGGCCAATTTCACACCATCCACGAATACATTTTTTGCATCCCAGTAGTTCGGATTTTTCTTGAATTCGATGACAGATTTTGAAACAAAGGATTTCATCAAGAAAGGTCCATTGTACAAAATGCTAGAAGGATCCACCTTACCAAAGTCGTCCCCTTTTGATTTCAGGAAGTCTGCATTGACAGGGAAGAGAATGGTTGATGTTGTTTTAGAATTCCAATAAGATTCTGGTCGTGTCAAAGTGTACTGAACTGTTTGGTCGTCAATCGCCTTAACACCGACAGTTGAAAAGTCAGTTGTTTTCCCGTTGATATAGTCATCTAAACCAGCAACGGATTCTTGCACTAAGTACAAGGCTTCTGATTTTTTATCAGCCGCATATTTCAAACCTGTCACAAAATCTTGGGCAGTTACAGGAGCATATTCTTCTCCATCTGCAGTATACCACTTAGCATCTTTACGCAGTTTGTAGGTATAGGTCAAACCGTCTTGAGAAACAGTCCAATCCTCAGCCAAAGATGGAATATAGTTTCCATACTGGTCATTTTCCATGAGTCCATCTACCAAATTGGTAACGATATCATTGGTTGTTGCACGGTTTTCTGCAAGATAGTTCAAACTAGACGGATCGCTACTATATACATAGTTGTATGTTTTAGTTGAACTAGCTGAGTTGCTACAAGCCGCCAATAGCAGACCTGCACTTAGGGCAACGCCTGCTAGCGTCAGATATTTTGCTTTAGACTTTTTCATAAACAGAACCTCCAAATTTAAATATTTGTATCATTATACAGCTATTGTTTTTTTAGTCAAGCGATTTTTATCTAAATTTTTACCGAATTATAGATTTTTTTCTACTAATTTTTATATTTTTATCCTATCTTTTTAAATAAAAATGAATAATTTGAACTTTTTCCGGATAGAAAAAAGTTCAAATTATTCATTTTATTTATAAATTTTTATGATAATTTTTAATCGTGCTCGTAACTGATTTGCTTTTTCCTGTCCAATAACCTTATCCAAAAGTCGAGTATAGAGACACATAACTCCGTAAAGCCCGCCACCGATTGTACCAATTAAGGCGACATATAGGAAACTCCAGAAACGTCCAGTTGGTTGGAAGACAAATCCAATAATCCATTGCAAGAGTCCTACTAGAATAAACATCACTAGAGTCAAAATAGTAACTAAGATTGTTCTCTTCAGAATAATCTTTCGACGCGCACCTGTAACCTCACAGATATCACGATACATCAAGACGTTCGGGATGATAAGACCGATAGTCGTTGAAATGAGGGGGCCATAACTATGGAAAATAGCTATCGATGGTAATTGTAGAACAATCTTAGCAATTGAGCCATAAACAAAATACAAGACTGCCTTGCGGTTACGGAACATAGCCTGAAGCATTGGTGACAGGACCATGTACAAGCCTAGAATTGTTGATTGCAAGACCGCAAAGACAAATAAGCCCATAGCCAAGCCATCTGGCTTACCGTAAAAGACTGTATAGAGTGGTTCACCTACCATGACTACTCCAACCGTTGCAGGTAAGAGGAATAGGAAGAGCATGGTGATACTATCTTGAACTAGACGAGAAGCTGCTGGTAAATCCCCCTTGACATAGTTCTCCGTCAAGAGAGGCAGACCAACGCTACCAATCGAAACTCCAACCGAAATCAAAATCATAGTGATTTTATTCGGATTGGCAGAGAAATAAGAAAACATGACAACTAAGTCTTCATTACTATAGTTGGTAAACCACTTCATGCTATTGATAAAGGTCATTTGGTCCAAGATTTGGAAAAGCTGGATAGCCGAACCAGTCAAGATAAAAGGTATTGCCTCCTTAATCGTATCAACCAAAAGGCTCTTACTATCAATCTTATCTCGTGTTTCAAAAACTTTTTGGAGCAATCCTTCCTTATAAAGGAAATAAAGCAAGACTGCAAAACTAGCTACCATTCCCACAAAAGCAGCAAAAGTAGATTGAGTAACTGCTGATAGATAATCTTTTGAACCGAGCTTCATGATGATAAAGGTTGCTAAGAGCATCCAAATAACACGGATAACCTGCTCAGCAATTTGACTCATGGCATAAGGTTTAAGATTATTCATCCCTTGGAAAAATCCACGGATAACACTCATAGACGGGAAAATCAAGACAGCCCAAGCTAGACTCTGCATAATGGGAATCAATTCCTTACCGACACCGGAAAGATCGGCCAACCAAGGTGCAAAGAGATATAAGATCAAAGCAAAGGCAAGTCCCAATACCGTCATAAAGCCTAAGAAGCTTCGAATCAGGGCAAAACTATGCTCTTCCTCATGCATGGTATTGTATTTAGCGACCTGCTTAGCGACCGCCACTGGGATACCTGCTGTCGAAATCAACAAGAACCAAGCATAGATATTGTAACCCATGGTAAAGAGACCATTAGCCTTAGCAGCATATGTTCCCATCCAAATATACCAAGGGATAATGTAAATAGCCCCGAGCAGGCGACTGATAAAGTTACTAGCTGTAAGCCAGGCAGTCCCGCGTAACATCTGGGCCTGCTGATGATTATTTTCGTTAGACATAACTTCCTCATTCAATTTTTAATCACTAGGAAATGTTCCTTATCTTCCATTATAAACTTTTTCCTTGTTACTTGTAAAATTCAGACTTTCAGTTTACAATAGAAAGTATGATAAAGATTGAAACCGTATTAGATATTTTAAAGAAAGACGATCTCTTCCGTGAGATTATCGACCAAGGACATTACCACTATCATTTCAGTGATGTAACTTTTGATAGCATCTGCTACGATAGCCGAAAAGCAAAAGATAATAGCCTCTTTTTTGTAAAAGGAGCTGCTTTTAAGAAGGAATTTCTTCTTTCGGCAATCTCACAGGGACTCGGTTGGTATGTAGCCGAGCAGGACTACGAAGTAGGCATTCCTGTTATTGTCGTTAGCGATATTAAAAAAGCTATGAGTTTGATTGCCATGGAGTTTTATGGCAACCCTCAGAAAAAACTAAAACTTCTTGCTTTCACTGGCACTAAAGGAAAAACTACGGCAGCTTACTTTGCCTACAACATCCTAAATCAAAAACATCGTCCAGCTATGTTATCGACCATGAACACGACCTTGGACGGTAAGACTTTCTTCAAGTCTGCTCTGACAACACCTGAAAGCATCGATCTCTTTGACATGATGGCCCAGGCAGTTGATAATGGAAGAAGCCACCTTATTATGGAAGTTTCCAGTCAAGCCTACTTGGTGAAACGAGTCTACGGCCTCACTTTTGATGTTGGTGTCTTCCTCAATATCAGTCCTGACCATATTGGACCTATTGAACATCCAACTTTTGAAGACTACTTCTACCATAAGCGTCTCTTGATGAAATAGCCGAGCAGTTGTCATTAATAGCGATATGGACCACTTCTCTGTTCTAAAAGAACAAGTTGAGAACCAAGAGCATGACTTCTACGGTAGCCAATCTGATAACCAAATCGAAAACTCCAAAGCCTTTAGCTTCTCAGCTACTGGTAAATTAGCTGGAGATTATGATATCCAACTGATCGGTCACTTCAATCAAGAAAATGCTGTGGCTGCTGGACTTGCCTGCCTTCGTTTAGGTGCTAGTCTGGATGACATTAAAAAAGGGATTGCTACTACTCGTGTCCCTGGCCGTATGGAAGTTCTCACTCAGAAAAATGGTGCTAAGGTTTTCATCGACTACGCCCATAATGGTGATAGCTTGAACAAACTGATCTCAGTCGTTGAAACACATCAGACTGGAATGATTGCTTTAGTTCTTGGTTCTACTGGAAACAAGGGAGAAAGCCGTCGCAAGGACTTTGGACTTCTCCTCGATCAACACCCTGAAATTCAAGTATTCCTTACGGCTGACGATCCAAACTATGAAGATCCGATGGCCATTGCTGATGAAATTAGTAGCTACATCCATCGTCCTGTTGAAAAGATTGCTGACCGTGAGCAAGCCATCAAGACTGCGATGTCAGTTACAAGTCAAGAACTGGATGCTGTCATTATCGCTGGTAAAGGAGCTGACTGCTACCAAATCATCCAAGGTAAGAAGGAAGACTATCCTGGAGATGCTGCTGTTGCAGAACGTTATCTATAGTATATTTAAATAAGGCTAGGAAATTTCCTAGCCTTATTTTTTTATAAAGATGAATCTTTCTTTATCAAATTCTACAGCCAACTCATATTTCCCATCTTCGTTTTGAACGATGTAACCTAATAAGACTAAACTATCAACAAAGATATCCCGTCGTTTCTGCATGAGTTGATCTTTCTTAAGAAACTTGAGCAAAAAAGTAGTCATGTACTTGAGAGCATACTCAGGATTGACATCCCCTAAAATTTCATACAGTCTCTGCTGTTCTTCCGTCAGTGGATACTGGAACTTGACCTTGTAGAAGTAATTAGACAAGGTCATCTTTTCCCTTGCAAAATCGGTGTGTTCTTCTAGGATAGCTGCATTTGTTTGATTGCGCAATTCTGTCTTAAAATCTTTCTCCAGGATTTCTTGATAGATAGGACTATCATCCCTCACAAAGACTTCTTGGTCTAGTGCAAGAGATTCTGTAGATTCTAGAAATGGGAGATTGAGATAATAGCGTTTATTCTCTCTCAAAATCAATCCCGCTTTAATATATTCCTCCAAATACTTATCAACTGGTATCTCTGGAAACTGAGCCTTAATTTCGCGTAGAATAACATCATCATGCTGATCAAGATAGTCCACCAAGTCCCTAAAAAATGGCTGTCGCGTTAAGCGAGATGGATTAAAAATCTGAATCATA
The DNA here is from genome assembly GCA_916439135.1 of uncultured Streptococcus sp. Classification (GTDB taxonomy): domain Bacteria; phylum Bacillota; class Bacilli; order Lactobacillales; family Streptococcaceae; genus Streptococcus. Next base: position 456,961 of record CAKAHR010000001.1, read on the forward strand.
AAGATTCCTTTCTTTACAAACTAAAAGAGGAGATACTGCCAACTGACTGGGATTGGTCCCCAGCTGGTTCAGAGGCACAGGAAGCCCCAACTCTCGATAATATTCTCTCCAGAAATCACTGATTTCCTGTGTATTATCCCCAAACTTCATGGGAATGGTCTCAAAAATAGGAAGAATTTCTGCTACAAACTGGGAACAATAGAAACCATCTCCATCTGGATAAAAGGACGCATTGTAAGGAGAACCTAAAAGACTCTCTGCGCGCTTTTTTACCTCTGTACAATCAATCTGCTCATAGTGATAAAGGTCATAGACTTTTCCAGCTTCAAAGAAGTCCTCAGGAGCCTGGGCAAGGACGCCACCTTCCACCGTAGCATGATAGACCTGTCCGTCCAAAAAGATAGCCACGTGACTGTAGTTACCTGTAGAAGCCTGGATAGCCTGCCCCATTTCGTTATCTTCTCTCACAAAAATCAAATCGCCATTTTCTAACATCTTTCTCTCCTAGAAAAAAAGGAGTCGAAACTCCTTTTTAACAATGGGCTTCCCCATCTATCATTATGCATTAAAGCTTTCAGTCAATTGTGGTACCACTTGTTTCTTACGTGAAACAGCACCTGGAAGGAAAGCGTGGTTGTTTTCAAGTTTGAAGTTGAAAGCTGCTTCTACCTTGCCCATATTAGCACCAAGAGCCAAAATTTCTGAGTTTGAGTTGACGATGTCTGTAATCATAAAGACAAAGTCAGAGTAGCCGTTAGCTGCATTTGCGGCTTGGATAGCTGCTTCGATTTCAGATTGGCGTTCCAAGACTTCAGCAATATCAACTGTGTTCACTTGAGCCACACGAACATTGTTTCCGTTGAGTTCAAATGTCTTGGCATCGATATCAATCAATTCTTCAGCAGATTTGCTTGCCAAGTTTGTACCAGCCTTGAGCATGGCAAGACCGTATTCTTCCAAGTTCACACCAGCCAATTCAGCCAATTCAGGCGCAATCACCTTATCAGATGGGTGGGTTGTTGGTGATTTCAAAAGAAGGGTATCTGAAATCAAACCAGATAGCATCAAACCTGCGATTTCTTTTGGTACAGCTACACCATGTTCTTTGAACATGCGGTATACGATAGAAGATGTGGATCCAACTGGTTCCAAACGCATGTAAAGTGGGCTGGCAGTTTCAAAGTTAGCCACACGGTGGTGGTCCACCACACCGTAAACTTCTACTTCAGCGATATCTGAAACAGATTGTTGGAATTCATTGTGGTCTGTTAAGATGACTTGTTCTGCACCTTCTGCTTTAGCAGATGTGATCACGTGCGGTGCTTCTACACCAAAATAGTTCAAGACGAAAGCTGTTTCTTCATTTGGAGTTCCAAGAGCAACCGCTTCTGTATCCAAACCGTAAGCTTCTTTGCAAGATAAGCAAAAGCTACAGATGAACCAATAGCATCTGAGTCTGGATTTTGGTGACCAATTACTAGAATCTTAGACATGATAATACCTCGTTTCTTTATTCTCTTTATTGTAGCATTTTTTTCAATTTTTGACAAAAGTAAGAGGAGCCAAAGGACTCCTCATTACATATTAAAAGTATCGACTAAATTCTTATTTTGACACTCTTTGAGATAATGTTCTTTTTGCATGCGTGTCTTGCGCTTGAAAAGAGCTTCAGCAGACATGGCCTCTTCCTTGCTGTCAAAACCTTCCGCAAAGATGAGTTTTACCGGCAAGCGAGCTCGTGTATACTTGGCTCCTTTACCACTATTGTGCACGGCAATTCGTTTCTTCACATCTGTTGTATAGCCTGTATAGTAGGAACCATCACGGCACTCTACCACATACATATAAGCCTTATGAACCATAGTAAATCTCTTGAATTTCTGGTGTATAAGTACCATCACTATTATGAACAATGAGTGGTGGTAAAACCTTAAAACCACTAGTGGAACCGTCCTTAATAGCCTCAATCAAAAGCATATTGGCTTCCTTCTCCCGTTTGGGGTAAACAAATTGCAGACGTTTTGGAGCCAGATTATGCTGTTGGAGCGTAGCTAAGATATCTAATAATCTATCAGGACGATGAACCATTGCCAAACGTCCATTTGATTTGAGAATACTCTGGGCACTACGACAGATTTCCTTAAGATTGGTTGTAATTTCATGCCGAGCTAAAAGGTAATGCTCACTTTCGTTCAGATTAGAATTTGGATCCACTTTAAAATAAGGCGGATTGCATAAAATCAAATCAACCTTGCTCCCTTGAATGTGACTAGGCATATTCTTCAAATCATCACAGATGACCTGCATCTGTCCCTCCAGCCCATTTAAACGTACTGAGCGTTCGGCCATATCAGCAAGACGTTCCTGAATTTCTACAGATAGAATTTTAGCCTTGGTCCGGCTACTGGCAAACAGTCCAACAGCTCCATTGCCAGCACAAAAATCCACAATTAACCCATTTTTAGGGAAACGTGGGAAACGCGACAGGAGAACACTATCCACTGAATAGCTGAAAACCTCACTATTTTGAATAATTTTGATGTCAGTAGAGAAGAGTTGATTAATGCGCTCTCCTGTTTTTAATAATTGTTCTTCGTTCATACTTCTATTATAGCAAAATATAATAACATCACAATGATTTGAGGGGATATCAATTACTGTTTTTCTTTAAATGTTCCAAGGCTTCTCGTGTCCAAACAGGCATCATGCGACCAAGCGGCGCGAATCCATGTTTGATGCGATCATTCGAAAAACGTCTCCGTCTAGGAAGTTGATGTTTTTCTTCTTCCAAGGTACGAATGGAAAGGCTAGCCTTCCCTGTATATTCGTCAAAATCTACTACTTGTACCTGGACTTCATCACCGATTTTTAAAACCTCGTAAATATTCTCGATAAATCCTGTCCGAATCTCCGAAATATGAATCAGGCCTGTCACTCCTGTTTCTAACTCAACAAAAGCTCCATAGGGCTGAATCCCAGTAATACGGCCATTTAGCTTATCACCGATTTTCATTTTAGTCCTCAATTTCAATAGTTTCAATTACGACATCTTCAACTGGCTTGTCCATTGCACCTGTTTCGACACCTGCAATTGCATCCAGAACTTCGTAAGAAGCTTCATCCGCAAGTTGACCGAATACAGTATGACGACGGTCTAGTGAGGAGTTCCACCTTGTTCTGCATAAATCTCAGCAATTGGCTCTGGCCAACCACCACGAGCAATTTCTTTCTTAGAATATGGCAAGTGTTGATTCTGCACGATAAAGAACTGGCTGCCATTTGTATTTGGCCCAGCATTAGCCATAGAAAGGGCTCCGCGGACATTGTAAAGTTCTTCTGAAAACTCATCCTCAAATGACTCACCATAGATAGATTCACCACCCATACCAGTTCCAGTTGGGTCTCCACCTTGAATCATAAAATCTTTAATAATACGGTGGAAAATCACACCGTCATAGTAACCATCTTTTGACAGAGCAATAAAGTTGGCTACTGTTTTTGGTGCGTGTTCAGGGAAAAGTTTGACACGCATATCCCCATGATTTGTCTTAATAGTCGCAATTGGACCTTCTACTGTTTCAATGTCTACTTGTGGAAAATGTAATTCTTTTTCTACCATACCAAATCCTTCTAAGGCATCAAAGATGCCATCTTCTTCTAATGTTTTTGTAATATAATCTGCTTTTTCTTTGATTTTTTCATGAGAAACACCCATAGCGACACTAATGCCTGCATAATCAAAGAGCTCTAAATCGTTAAGTCCGTCCCCAAAAACCATCACATTTTCAGGTTTAAGACCTAATTGGTCTACCACTTTGGCAACTCCAGCTGCTTTAGAACCAGAAATAGGCACCACATCTGACGAATGTTCATGCCAACGTACCATACGTAAAGTCGATGCCAAAGCATCAGGCAAGACAAGGTCATCACCCTGCTCCTCAAAGGTCCACATCTGATAAATATCTTCTTTTTGGTAAAAATCAGGGTCCACCTCTAAATCAGGATAAATCGGGTCTATCGCCTGGCTAATCATCTCTGTTCGCCTTGATAGTTTAGCAGCATGACTTCCCACCAAACCATAATCAATCCCAATTTCTTTGGTCCAAGTAATATAGCTCTCAACCTTATCTTTAGCAATTTTGTTACTATAAATGACATTCCCCTTTTTGTCCTCAATATAAGCACCATTCAAGGTTACAAAGAAATCAGGTTTGAGGGCTTTAATCTCTGGGACTACACCAAAAATGCCTCGACCAGTCGCAATTCCTGTCAAGATTCCTTTTTCGCGTAATTGTTTAAAGGCTGTTGGAATAGTGCTTGGAATAAAGCCAGTCTTTGAATTTCGTAAAGTATCATCTATATCAAAAAAAATAATCTTAATCTTCTTAGCCTTGTATCTTAACTTGGCATCCATTATAATACCTCCTTCAATTCACTCCTTCCATTATACCATAAAGTAGAGAAATCCCACATCCCCAATAAAATCCTTGTCTCTTATCCGAATTCCTTTACTAGATACAAAACCAAATCATCATTATTTTGGCTAGTTGCATTCATTTCCAAGGGTTGATTTCGATACCAGACACCTGTCCCATCTGGAATGTAGCCCCGTCTGATATACAATCTCTGGGCAGGGCCATAGCCTAAGTGCAAACCTACACCAAGAGTGACCTTATTCGAAACAAACTTGACTCGTTTTTCTGCTTCTTCTAGCAGTTGATTCCCAATCCCTTGATTTCGAAAAGGCTCAAAGACATTAAAATCTGATAATTCTGGATAGACTTCTGCAAAAGGACCATGTTTAGCAGAGGGCAAAATGGCAACGTAGCCCGCTACAACACCATCAATCTCTGCAACTAAGACTTCTCTCTCCCCACTTTCCTGTTCCAGAAAATATCTAGCCAAAATTTCCTCTCTACTTGGTCAACCCTGATTCATAAATCCATGAGATAAGGATTCAATATCAGACTTAATCATATTTCTAATCGTACAATTCATCTTTGACTTACCCACCTTTACTCTTTCTATTACCATTATAGCACGCCAAGGTCAGAAAAAAACACCAAAAAAGAGAACTAGTAAAACTAGTCTCTTTTTTATATTTTAGAATAGCTCAAGAGCAATCATAGTAATCATAGTTGCATCATAATAATTATCCAAAGGTAAATCTTGCGTAAAAATATATTTATTCTGTTGAAGGAGTTTAAGATTCCCTTCGACAGTATTTGCCGCATAAGTAATTGGAGCTAAGAAACTTCCTGCTTGATATTGATTTAAAGCATGGCCTTGAAGATCATACCCGGCATAGATCCGTTTCTCTTTCATAAAGAAAGTCATCATCTTTTGAACGATTTTCTGACTTCTTTCATCCCGACTCTGTGCCAAGTGGTAAGGCAAGCGACAAGCGTTATAAGAATAAGCTCCGTCGTATTGAGATTCAATGGTATTAGCATCAGCAACACGCGCACCTGACTTCTCTACCCAGATAAAGTCTGGCAAGAGACCTGTCTCAGATTGAGAACTGATTTGCTCTAATTGCCCAAGCATTTTATCCTTAATATCTAGCCATTGTTTATCTCCAGTTAGATTATAAAATACTTGGAAATAATGAGGTAGTGTATCAGATGTTCTCATCAAATAGTAAATCCGTATTTTTTTGGGCCCAATTTCCTACCTTTAGAACACCAGTATCTTCGTTATAATTGAATCGAAGAATATCAATCAAAATACTTTTTGCTTGACCTTCATATTCCTGAGCCTTATCTGGCCACTGCTTAGCAGCTTCAATCAGAGAATAAGCAATATAGAGATCGCCATCTGTAGCATTATGCTTTTCAACAGTTTCTTGTCCATTCTTGATAACCTGCTTCCAAGACATCAACTGAGTCCCCTCTAGTCGATGGTTTTTATAGTAACGATACAGACTATCAAAATTCTCTTGATTGGCTTGTCCTTTTTGAGCTGCATAAACTGTCAAGAGCATACCGTAACTCTGAGCTTCTGATAAAACAGTTGTCTCATCACCACTACTAGTCGTACGAACATAAGTTTGATCCCCATTTGAAACGAGGAACTGCTGACTCCATTGTTGGTAGATACGATTACGCATTTCGATTTTGCTCCTTCCTCTTGCCAAGAACAAGGTTAGGCAAAAGATTGAAAGGATGAGAACAAACCATACATATTTTAATTTATTCAGTTTCATAGTTCCCCCTAACCTGCAAAGCGTTTGGTTTTAACCCACTTAGTTTCTTTTCTGCGAAGAATCTTATCCATCACGATTGAAGTAATGGAGTCAATAGATACTACGATAAATAGTTGAGCATAAGTGAAATAAGATAACAAGGCCAACCAAACCTGCTTGCTTGTTGCTTGCCCAAATTGGCTCGCTAATGCAATCATAATCTGCATCAAATAAAGGCCAATCATGAAAATCCAGTTGAAGAGCATTAATTGAGTGATATAAATATTGTTTGCATCAAAGGCAAATGGAATATCAAAGTCCGGGACAAATATACGAACAAGCATTGCGATTATATTAGCAAAGAAAATCAAATCAGAAAGAACAATGGCAAAGTTAAACCAAAAGAAGATACAAGAATAGTTAAAGACTTCTAACTTAACACGCCAGTTTCCTTTACCAAACAGGTGCTTAAAGTTTGATAGGACTACTTCATAGTTCCCCTTAGCCCAACGTTTCCGTTGCATGTAATAACTCTTTAAAGTCTCTGGCTCTTGTTGGAAGGCCTCTGAATTATAAGCAAGGGCAATCAATTTTCCACTCTGCATGATTTTAAAGGAAATGTCGGTATCTTCTGTTAAGGCACCGTTTTTCCAACCACCAATACTTTTTACAAACTCAGTTTGAATAAGGAAGTTGGTCCCAGGTATACGTCCAATTTTAAAGAGATGCCACATACCCACATGGTGCACACGCTGAGTAACAACGATTTCTTGATTGATACAACGCGTTAAGAAGTTTTGATTCGCGTTACGCGTCTTATTTCTACCAAAAGAGGCCACATGACGTTCTGGATCCTTCATCACTTCCTTGACAAGGAAATAGAGAGCATTTTTCTCAGGCATAGCATCAGCATCATAAACGCAGATATAGTCTCCTGTAGCCATCTCCAAAGCATCATTAAGAACTCCAGCTTTACCTCCAGTACCACTGCGATTGATAATGGTTAGATCTCTTCCAGCGTATTCTGGCATAGCCTTAACAGATAAGCACTCTTGATAAGTGTTATCTGAACAATTATCTGCAAACAAGAGCAATTCCACACGATCGTGAGGATAATTCAAATCAAGGATGGCTTTAGCTGTCTGTGCAATAACCACATCTTCATTATGGGCAGGAACGACAACCGTCACCTTAGGGTAGTATGGTAATGGTGTTGTATCAACACGAAAATCACTATGTTTAAACCAAAAGTGAACAGCCGAAAAAAGAATAACCAATCCCCAGGCAAGAGAAATCCAGATAGAAATCAAAGTAAAAATCATCAATATTTGACTAATCATGATCCACCGCCTTAAAATTTTTGTTTACACGATGGTATAAAACCTTGTACGCAATAAATAATATGACAAAACAAATGCCAAACACGAGACTTACTCCAAAAGCAACTCCCCAAAATGTATCTGTCAGATTCATTTTCTCCTCCTAATATTCTACAATGACATCCGTCTCTAGCTGACGTTTTAAATGACTAGTTAAATCAGAGTAGTGTTTATTTTTCTCTCTGTTTTCAGAGTCAACTATCAAGTAACCCGTTTGAAATTGAATTCCTTGATTTCCGTCTTCACCATGAAAAACTAACTCTTCTAGTTTTTCCTTCAAATCATTGAAATAGATTTCCTTCAAGGAATGTTGATTGCTATCAGAAATAACAAGGAAATTCCCCTCAGAAATATAAAAGAGTTTATCATTGTACATCAGACTCTGTGAAATGACATCTTGAATCCGACTTAGCATACGATTATACTCTTTAGGTTTAATCTGGAAGAATAAGTCTTCATGGGACCAATGAATTAAGAGAGTCTGTATTTCCTCGCTTTTAGAAGAAAGAATAGATTCATATTCTAGAGCAGCCTCTTCTTCTTGATCTTGCACCTGAGAAACCATCTTAAAGAGATAATAACGAATCTTGATTAAAATTCCAATTAAAACAGGAAAACTAAAAAGGAAAATAAAAACTTGAAGACTTGGGATATAGACAATGCCCAGCACTAAAAAGATAATGCCTAGACCAAAGCTTAACAATATTGTCCAAGTCAGCAACAAATCTGATAATACCAAGACTGCAAACAAGGCTAAGAAGAAAAATAAGATTTGTTCAAGTAAGAGTTGTCTAGCATAAAGCCAACAAAACACTAGGAGAAATAACTCAAATCCAATTAAAGCAATAGACCAGTTCCTAAATTTAATCCAGCTTTTCATTATGCTTCATCTCCTTCTCTAAATTCAGATACAGCTTCCGTCAAACCATAATAATGTTGAATTGCTTGAACAATCCGTTCAGAAGCTTTTCCGTCACCATAAGGATTCGGAGCTTGAGACATATCTTTATAGAGTTTTTCATCAGTTAAGAGTGCTGTCATTGCCTCTTTTACACGATTTGGATCTGTTCCAACTAATTTTAGAGTTCCTGCTCGTACTCCTTCTGGACGCTCAGTGGTATCACGAAGGACAAGAACTGGTTTCCCTAAAGAAGGAGCTTCTTCCTGAACACCTCCAGAATCCGTCATGATAAAATAACTTCTTGATGCCAAATTGTGAAAATCTAATACATCTAATGGTTCAATCAAATGAATTCGTTCATGACCAGAAAGAATATCCTTAGCAGCTTCTTGGACTACAGGGCTAAGGTGAACGGGATAGACAACTTCTAATTCTGAATGAACATCTACCATTTCGCGCAAGGCAGCAAAGACATCACGCATAGGTTGACCTTGATTTTCACGACGGTGCATTGTCACCAAAACTAATTTCTTTAAAGGATCCAATCGATCTAGGACTTCATGATAGTAATCTGATTGAACAGTCAATTTTAAAGCATCAATAGCGGTATTCCCAGTGATGACAATAGCAGATTCAGGATGGTTTTCCTTAAGAAGATTCTCCTTACTATCAGTCGTTGGAGCAAAATAGAGATCCGCTAGATTATCTGTCATCTGACGGTTCATCTCTTCTGGAAATGGAGAATATTTATCAAAGGTTCTCAACCCGGCTTCAACATGCCCGATGCGAACTTGATTATAGAAAGCTACCAGACTTGCTACAAAAGTTGTCGTAGTATCACCGTGTACCAAAATAATATCTGGAAGTTCTTTCTTAACAATAGGATCGAACTTCTGGAGAATTTTCGCAGTGATATCTAAAAGAGACTGATTTTCCCCCATAATATCTAAATCATAGTTTGGTTGAATACGGAAAGTTTCAAGAACCTGATCTAACATTTGACGATGTTGAGCAGTTACAACTGTAATCGTTTCGATACAATCACTATGCTTTTGCAATTCCAACACTAAAGGGGCCATTTTGATGGCTTCTGGACGCGTTCCAAAAACAACCATCACTTTAAGTTTTTCCATTATGGTTTCCTTTAAACATCATAAAATTTGACACCTGATATTTATTAGATTCTCGAATATTTCATAAATCAATTAATTTGAATGTCTTAATTATTTTACCGACAATTAATTTAAATGTCAAATTTTTTTATAGAATCCACTAATATTTTTTTAACGAATTCGTAATAGTTTGAAACCCTTTTTGTAATAAAGGGTTCCAGAAACCTTTAATGATTATTACATTGTATATCTTAATATAGTTAAATATATTAAATTCTCTTGATTGCTTTTTAAAAATTAATTTATAAAAAAATAGACAAAATCCAGCGTATAAACTCAAGAAATAACTTTAAATAAAATATTTTTTTATTTAAAGTTATCTCTCTCCATGATAGCACTATAATATAGTTAAAAAAGGGGAATTCAACCTAGTCTCAATTCGCTATTTTATTTTCATGCACAAAAAATAGGTCCACCGGGTCTTAATTCGCTTGCTCATTTCTGAGCTCATGAAAAAGAGGTCCACTGGACCTCAACTCGCTATCACATTTCTAGGCTCGTGAAAAAAAAAAAGACCCGTAAGGGTCTTAATTCGCTTTCACATTTCCAAGCTCATGAAAAAGAGGTCCACTGGACCTCAACTCGCTATCACATTTCCAGGGTCTTAATTCGCTTTCTTGTTTTAAAGCTCATGAAAAAGAGGGCCACCGGACCTCAACTCCCTCTCACATTTCCAGGCTCGTGAAAAAAGACCCGTAAGGGTCTTAACTCGCTCTCTTGTTTTCGAGCTCATGAAAAAGAGGTCCACTGGACCTGAAAAAAAGACCCGTAAGGGTCTTTTCTTTAATCTTCGTTTACGAAAGGCATCAAAGCCATTACGCGAGCGCGTTTGATAGCTGTTGTTACTTTACGTTGGTTTTTAGCTGAAGTTCCAGTTACACGACGTGGAAGGATTTTCCCACGTTCTGAAACGAAACGGCTAAGAAGCTCAGTATCTTTGTAATCAACATATTCAATTTTGTTTGCTGCGATGTAATCAACTTTTTTACGGCGTTTGAATCCGCCACGACGTTGTTGAGCCATGTTTTTTCTCCTTTATAGTATTAATTGTCCATTAGAATGGTAAATCATCATCTGAAATATCCAAAGGATTGGTTGATCCAAATGGATTTTCATCACGTGAAAAGTCTGGTACTGAATTTGTAGGTGCTGCATGACTAGCAGTTGGTGCAGAATAAGCCCCACCACTTTGTCCTTCACGAGCACTACGGCTTTCCAACATTTGGAAATTCTCAGCTACGACTTCTGTCACGTAGACACGTTGTCCTTGCTGGTTATCGTAACTACGAGTCTGAATACGACCTGTAATCCCGACAAGAGAGCCTTTTTAGCCCAGTTAGCAAGATTTTCAGCCTGTTGGCGCCACATAACGACATTGATAAAATCAGCCTCACGTTCGCCATTTTGACTCTTGAATGTACGGTTTACTGCAAGAGTAAAAGTCGCAACTGCTACATTTGATGGGGTATAACGTAACTCAGCGTCACGTGTCATACGCCCTACAAGTACAACATTGTTAATCATAATCTACCTTCTTACGCGTCAAGTTTGACGATCATGTGACGAAGAATGTCAGCGTTGATTTTTGAAAGACGGTCAAACTCTTTAAGAGCTGCGTCATCATTTGCTTCAACGTTAACGATGTGGTAAAGTCCTTCACGGAAATCTTGGATTTCGTATGCAAGACGACGTTTTTCCCAATCTTTTGATTCAACAACAGTTGCACCGTTGTCAGTCAAGATAGAGTCAAAACGTGCTACCAAAGCGTTTTTCGCTTCTTCTTCAATGTTTGGACGAATGATATAAAGAATTTCGTATTTAGCCATTGATATGTTCCTCCTTTTGGTCTAATGACCCCAAGCCTTTGCAAGGGGTAAGTGAGGTTTGCTCACAATAAACTATTATACTAGAAAAAAGTTTTTTTCGCAAGCTTAAAGTAAGTTATATTTTTCTTTTTAGAGTTTTTTTGCAGAAGTTTTTGTAATTTCATCTACGAGAATGTTTTCATCCTCGAATTTCTTTTTCAACGATGAAAGATCAATGCTTCCCTCAATTTGTACTTCAATAACGATCTTACCATCCTTACGTGGAATATTAACGGTATGAGAGATATTAAGATTTTCCTCAACGATTAAAGAAACAATCTTACCTAAAACTCCAACTTCATTTTCTGTGATAAAACGAACACGGATTCCCTCTTCACCATATCCAGCGATTTCAAGAAAGGCACTGAATACATCACGATCTGTAATGACTCCATACAATTGTCCATTGTCAACAACTGGCAAAATTCCAATCTTATTTTTAAGCATGAGATAAGTTGCATCTTCTAAACTTGCATAACCTGAAACAGTAACAACATCACGAATCATGACATCTTTTACCTTTGTCTTATTAAGCAAGTAATTCATCTCATAGATTGAAAGACTGGTTGCTTTTGAAGGACTAGCTTCAGCGATTGTTCCCTCTGTTACTAGACCAACTAGTTTATCATTCTCAATAACAGGAAGACGGTGCAAACCTTGCTCGCGCATCAAATCTGCAGCGTGCGCTACAGTCGTATCAGGACTGATATAAACGACTTTTCGTGTCATAAAATCTTTAACTGCCATCGGAAATCTCCTTTATGTTTATAGTTTCATTATACACTTTTTACGGAAAGCTATCAAACGCTTTCATTTCTTTTTCAAGATTCAGACAACTCTGAAGAATTTTAAGAAAAAGAGCCCCACCTAGAGCTCTTATTATTTTACTTGTCTGAATTGCGTCGCAATTTTTTCCCGAAACCTAAACTAGTCTCCCAGACTATGGTAGATTGCTTGCGCAAATCCTTATCCGCCGACTAAAACAATCCACTGGATCTATATGAGGATTGCTAATGCTATCTATATCTGCCGACTAAAAAGGTCCCCCGGGACTAGATGTTAATTGCTGCCGCAATTTTTATCCGCAACCTAAACTAGTCTCCCAGACTATACGAAGATTACTAAGCAATCCTTATCCGCCGACTAAAACAATCCACTGGATTGTTTTAGCCACCTAGATATGCTTTTCTAACTTCATCTGAAGCTGCGAGTTCTTTTCCTGTTCCTGAAAGAACAATCTTACCTGTTTCAAGAACATAGCCTCGATCGGCGATGGCAAGTGCTTTATTGGCATTTTGCTCAATCAAGAGAACTGTTGTTCCTTGCTTTTGAATATCCTGAATGATATCAAAAATTTCTTGGATAAAGATTGGTGCAAGTCCCATTGATGGTTCATCTAACAGAAGAAGTTTAGGCGTTGACATGAGTGCACGTCCCATGGCAAGCATCTGCTGTTCACCACCAGATAGAGTAGCCGCATCTTGATTTTTACGTTCTTCCAAACGAGGGAAACGAGAGAAGACTTTCTTCAAATTTGCTTGATTCTCTTCACGATTTTTCTTAAGAAAGGCTCCCATCTCCAAGTTTTCCAAAACAGTCAAACCAGAGAAGACATGACGTCCTTCTGGTACTTGAGAAAGTCCTGATGCCACAATTTTTTGTGCAGGCATCTTTTGGATTTCTTGTCCCAAAAATTCAATTCTACCTGCACTTGGACGTACAAGGCCTGATAATGTTCTAAGAATAGTTGTTTTACCAGCACCGTTAGCACCGATAAGAGAAACAACTTCTCCTTCATTAACTTCAAAGCTCACATCACGTACAGCTTGGATCATACCGTAGTGTACGGAGAGGTTTTCAACTTTTAACATAGACATTAGGCTTCACCTCCAAGATAAGCTTCGATTACACGTTTATTGTTCTTAATTTCATCTGGTGTACCATGAGCAATCAAACGACCGTACTCAAGGACATAGATACGCTCAGTAACTTCCATGACCAAGCTCATATCATGTTCAATCAGCATGATGGTGATTTTGAATTCATCCTTGATACGACGAATTAATTCAGTTAATTCTGCAGTTTCTTGTGGGTTCATACCTGCTGCAGGCTCATCCAAGAAGAGGATTTAGGCTCTGTAGCAAGGGCGCGAACAATTTCCAAACGACGTTGTTGACCATAAGCTAAGTTTTTAGCTAAGGTTTCAGCCTCACCATCCAAATCGAAGATTTTTAGTAGTTCTAGGGCTTTGGCTTTTAATTCTTTTTCATTCTTATAAAAAGCTGGTAAGCGCAAGAAACTTGCAAAAACATGTTGTTTATGATGGTTACTAAATGCAATAAGAACGTTATCCAAAACTGTCAAGTCTTTAAAGAGGCGGATGTTTTGGAAGGTACGCCCTAAACCAAGAGAAGCAATTTTATAGGGTTGCTTGCCATTTAACAAGTGACCATCTAAGGTTACTGTTCCTTCACTTGGTTCATAAACTCCTGTCAGCAAGTTGAAAAGAGTTGTTTTCCCAGCTCCGTTCGGTCCAATCAAGCCAACAAGTTCACCTTCGTTCAATTCTAGAGTTACATCTCCAACAGCAGTCAGACCACCAAAATGCTTGGTTAACTGTTTTACTTCAAGTAATGCCATTAGTTTTGTCCCTCCTTCTTACCTTTTTTAAAGAGTCTTGATAGGCTCAATTCCCATGTTCCTAGAAGGCCTCCTGGTCTGAAGATCATCACAAGTACCAAGGCCAAAGCATAGATAATCATACGAACGCTAGCTACGTCTTGAAGGAACATATTCAAAATACCAAGAACAATCGCAGCGACAATTGCTCCTGTAATTGATCCCAGCCACCAAATACAACGATAATTAAAACGTTGATAGAATTGATAAAGCTATAATCCTTAGGCACAACAGAACCGATAAATCCTGCTTGAAGGGAACCTGCAATACTTGCAGTCATAGCTCCAAAGACAAATGCGATAATTTTGATTTTTGTTGTATTGACCCCAACTGATTCAGCAGCGATTTCATCTTCACGAACGGATAAAGTTAGACGACCGATTGGACTACGAAGGAAATTCAGAGTTGCAATTGTCGTAATCACGGCAAAAATGTATACCATTTGCCAATTAGTAAAGTTTGGAATACCAAGGATACCAGCAGCTCCGTTTGTTAAATCACCACCATTGACGATTAGGATACGGATAATTTCAGCAACCCCAAGTGTCGCAACTGCAAGGTAGTCCCCCTTCAAACGAAGGGTAGGAATTCCAACGACCAAGGCAACCAAACCAGCAATGATAGCACCAAGCAACATAGCTCCAAAAAAGGCACCATAAGTTGGAGATTTAGAACCAATAATGGCTGCTGCATAGGCACCGATAGCCATGAACCCAGCATGTCCAAGAGAAAATTGACCAGAAAAACCAACGATCAGATTAAGACCCACAGCCAGAATAATATTGATACCGATTTGTTCTAGAATCTGAATATGGAAAAGGTTTAAAATACCAAACGAAACTAATAAGCTAATCACACCATATCCAAGCAACAAAAGGAGCAACCAGAGAATATTAACTTTTAAATTTTCTTTCATTGTTTACACCTTCTCTTTCACATTCTTACCAAGGATACCAGCTGGACGAACAATCAAGATCAATAGCAAGATTCCGTACACGATAGCATCACGGAAATCTGACATTCCGAAGGCTGTTGCAAAAGTTTCCAATAGTCCAATTACAAAACCTCCAAGAGCTGCACCAGGAATAATACCGATACCACCTAAAACGGCAGCCACGAAAGACTTAATACCTGGAGTCATACCCATTAATGGTTCTAATGAATTATAGTAAAGTGCAATAAGGACACCAGCAGCACCAGCCAGAGCTGATCCTAATGCAAAGGTGAAACTGATTGTACGATTTACGTTAATCCCCATCAACTGAGCCGCATCACTATCTACAGATACAGCACGCATAGCTTTCCCCATCTTGGTTTTTTGTACGATGAGTTGCAAAAGAATCATCAAGACAATCGAAACCGTCAAAATCAACAATTGAATATTTGTTAGGCTGATTGGACCCAAGTCATAACGAACAGTTTGGATTGCTTGTGGAAAGGCACGTGTATTGGCACCAACTAAATAGACCATCCCGTACTCAAGCAAGAAGGACACTCCGATAGCAGTAATCAATACAGAGATACGAGTGGAATGACGTAGCGGACGGTAGGCTAAAAACTCAATGATCACACCGAGGATAGCTGAACCAATCATGGATAAATTAAGGCTAAAAAGAAATTTAAATGTAGGGCATTGATCAAGAAATAACCCATGAAAGCACCCATCATATAAATATCACCATGGGCAAAGTTAATCAGCTTGATAATTCCATAAACCATAGTATAACCCAGGGCTAGCAAGGCATAGACACTACCCAAGATTAAACCATTGACAAGTTGTTGAAGCATATGATTCACTCTTTCTAAGTTTTATTTTTAGGATTTTTTAAAAAATAATCCCTTTATAAACACCGAAACAGGGAGTGAGTAAAAGCTCATTCCCCATTTACGATATCTATAAAATTAAGGTTTTACGACTTCTGCCGCTTCTACTTTACCATTATTCATGGTCATCATGAAGGCTGTTTTCACAGTGTTGTGATCTGCATCAAAGCTTGTTTGACCTGTAACACCTTCAAAGTTTTGTGTTTTAGCAAGATTGTTCTTGATATCAACTGAAGTTTTTGCACCTTTTGCTGCATTAGCTACAAGGTAAACTGAGTCATAAGCAAGAGCTGCGAATGTTGAAGGATCTTCGTTGTATTTTGCACGGTAAGCTTCAAGGAAAGCTTTTGCTTTATCTGAAACATCAACAGTCGTTGAGAATCCTGAGATGAAGTAGATATTTGATGCTCTTTCAGCTGTTGCTTGTTGAACAAATTCCGCACCGTTAAATCCGTCACCACCAATGATTGGTTTGTCAATTCCCATACCGCGAGCTTGGTTTACAATTTTACCTGCTTCTGTGTAGTAACCTGGCAATACGATTGCGTCAAAATCTTTATCTTTGATCTTTGTCAAAGCAGCTTGGAAGTCTGTATCACCTGATACAAATGTTTCGTCTGCAACGATTTCACCTTTAAATGAATCACGGAATGATTTTGCAATACCTTTAGCGTAGTCACTTGAGTTATCTGTATACAAGACAACTTTTTTAGCGTTCAATTTGTTTGAAACATAGTTCGAAATGATTTGTCCTTGGAAGCTATCTTGGAATGTTCCGATGAAAAGGAAATCTTGACCTTTAGTCAAACCATCTTGAGTAGCACTTGGAGAAATCAATGGAACTCCAGCTTGTGTAGCATTTGCTACTGCTGCTGCAGTCGCACCTGAAGTCGCAGGTCCTACGATAGCAGCTACTTTAGATTGAGTAACTAGGTTTGTTGAAACAGAAGCAGCTTCAGCAGTTTCAGATTTGTTATCTTTATCTACCACTTCGATTTGTTTCCCATCGATACCACCTGCTGCGTTGATTTCATCAACTGCAAGTTGAGCACCTTTTTGCTCAGATGTACCATAAGATGCTACAGCACCTGTTTCTTCAAAGTTGAAACCAATTTTTACAACTTTCTCATCAATTGGGTTACCAGTTGTATTTGAAGCTCCTGACTTTACCTCTCCACAAGCTGCCAATACAGCTGCACTCGCAAGAGCTACAAGTGATAATGCAAACTTTTTCTTCATGTTTGTCTCCTTTTAATGTTCTATTTAAATTACATGTTAAGAATATACCGAATTATCAGAAAATTGTCAACAAATTTCTCTCACTTTTTAAATGATAACGTTTTCGCTGTTTTTATAAAGATTACCAACGAAAGGAGTTTCCAATTCTTGGATGTGGCATACTCTCACTTTCTTGATAAATTTCTCTTTTTCTAAACGATTGACCAGCTCTTCTACCTCTTCTGCTGGGACATAGAGTTGCAGATAACGGTGTTTCTTAGAATGGTAACAAATATCACCATAATTTGCGAGTTTTTTAGCATCGCGATTATAGTATAGATAGATAATCAGACCAGACCGATTCTCTTTTTGAAACATAATTCAACTTCCTTCTAATAATCTTCCTTCTATTATATCAAAAAAAACAAGCTCAGTCGAGCTTGCTTTAGTTGATTAGTTCAAAGAATTATTAGCCATGATTTCATCAATGAAACCATATTCAAGAGTTTCTTGAGCACTCATCCAATAATCACGTTCAGCATCTGCGTGGATTTGCTCAACTGATTTACCAGAATTATCTGCAAGAATTTGCTCTAAAGTCTTACGAGTTTTAAGCAAGTGTTCAGCAGCAATAGCCATATCGGTTTGCTGTGTACCACCACCTGTACCACCCATTGGTTGGTGAATCATGTATTCTGCATTTGGAAGCATGAAACGTTTACCTTTAGCACCACTAGATGCAATGACCGTTCCCATTGATGCTGCCATCCCCATGACAATTGTTTGGACATCAGCCTTAATAAAGTTCATCGTATCAACAATGGCCAAACCAGCTGATACAGAACCCCCAGGAGTGTTCACATAAAGGTAAATATCTTTGTACTATCTTGGGCATCCAAGAAGAGCAACTGAGCAATGACTGAGTTTGCCATATTGTCTTCGACTGGCCCAGTCAACATGATAATGCGGTCCTTAAGAAGACGTGAGTAGATGTCATACGAACGTTCTCCACGACTTGTCTGTTCAATAACTACAGGAATCATTCATTTCTCCTTCTGATTTCTAAATTTCTTAGTCTATGCAATTATTATATATCCTTGGTCAAAAAAGGTCAAATTTTTGCTCTATTCTAAAGACAGATACAAAAATTCAACCTCATTTCAAGACTAAAACTAAGGGAATAGTCTCAATCTCTCTTTAGAATCCTATTTTGTTCCGAACAAGCGGTCACCAGCATCCCCAAGACCTGGAACAATGTAACCATGTTCGTTCAAGTGCTCATCCAAAGCTGCTGTGAAGATTTCTACATCTGGGTGAGCTTCTTGAAGAGCTTTCACACCTTCTGGAGCAGATACAAGGCAGACAAACTTGATGTTTGAAGCACCACGTTTTTTGAGGGAATCAACAGCCAAAATCGCTGATCCACCTGTCGCAAGCATAGGGTCAACTACAAAGATTTGACGTTGATCAATATCTTCAGGTAATTTTACCAAGTATTCTACTGGTTGAAGGGTTTCTTCGTCACGGTACATACCAATGTGACCAACTTTAGCTGCTGGAACCAAACTCAATAGTCCATCAACCATACCAATACCGGCACGCAAGATTGGGACAATCGCCAATTTTTTACCAGCCAATTGTTTTTGAACTGTTTTTGTGATTGGTGTCTCGATTTCTACGTCTTCAAGTGGAAGATCACGAAGCACTTCATATCCCATCAACATTGCAATTTCATCAACTAGCTCACGAAAAGCTTTTGTAGAAGTATCCGTACGACGCAAGATTGACAATTTGTGTTGAATCAGTGGATGATTAATAACTTCAAGTTTTCCCATTTTCTGAATTCCTTCTTTCAATTTATTCTTCTTATTATATCAAAAAATGGTCCAAAAAGCTTTTGAAACCATTTATTTTTTATAATTCTAAATCAAATCTGCTTCTTGAAGTGCTGTTTGAACCGTTTCAAGTGGTAAATGTGTTAATTCTGTCCCTTTTTCTTGATAAAGATACTGAGCATAATCGTCCATGCGGTATTGATTGATATACACAACACGTTCGCATCCTACTTGAAGTAATTGCTTGGTACAGTTGAGGCAAGGGAAATGTGTAACATATGCTGTAAAGCCTTTTGGAACGCCACGTTCTGACCCTTGTAAAATGGCATTTACTTCTGCATGAAGGGTACGGACACAGTGCCCCTCAATCACCAGACAGTCATGATCGATACAATGCTCTGTCCCTGACACCGATCCATTATAGCCGGTCGAAATAACCTTATTATCCTTGACTAAAACAGCTCCTACCTTGGCACGTTTACAGGTCGAACGATTGGCAATCAATAAAGCTTGAGCAGCAAAATACTCATCCCAAGCCAGTCTTTTTTCAGTCATAACTTCTCTCCTCTTGATTTATTTTTTGAAAAATGGCAAGCGTAGATCTGCGATTTTTTCAGCGGGAACCTTCATCCCATCCTTGATCCATTTAAGCAAAACTGATACGATGGCAGAACTCCAAAAAGAATGCAGGTAAGAGCTGACTCCTTTTGATTTTCCATAGTATTTTTCTAGAAATTCTTGCATGGCTTGCACAAAGATTTTTTCTAGGTGATAGTCCAAGGCAAGCTGAATAACCTTAGCTTCTTTCTTGGCTTCTCTAAAGAGGTGAACCCATACGAGATAAAGGTCTGTTTTAACATCGTAATGACTTAGCTGCTCCATGATGTTATGGACGCTACGTTTAAAGACACTTTCTAAAATCTCTTCTTTAGAATCATAGTTTCGATAAAAGGCTGCACGAGAAACGCCAGCACGCTTGACTAACTCAGAAATGCTAATCTTAGCTAACTCTTTTTTCTCCAAGAGTTGCAAAAGAGCTGTTTCTATCGCTTCTCTGGTTAGCAAATTAGATTCTTGGTTTGATTTTCTTAGGTTCTCAAGCGATTTTTCAGATATTTTACGTTCAGACATAACAATTTCTTTCTACTTGTGACAACAGAGAGCAACTACTTTTGTTTCAAGGGCTTTCATGATATAATTGTAAAAAAAGACAGAACCTTTGTCAATGTATAAGTGATAAAGATGGAGAATTTCTATGACTTGGAAGATTGTAGCTGACTCTGGTTGTGATTATCGCCAACTGGAAAAAACTGCTTTTGATACTGAATTTGTCAGTGTTCCCTTAAAGATTCAGGTAGCAGATCAAGTCTTTGTCGATGATGCCAATCTGGATATCGATCAAATGATGGAAACTATGTATGCAACTTCTGAAGCTTCAAAATCAGCATGTCCTAGCCCTGATGATTACTTGCGTGCTTTCGAAGGCGCCAAACATATTTTTGTGGTGACGATCACTGGAACTCTCTCTGGTAGCCACAATAGTGCACAATTAGCTAAAAACATTTATCTTGAAGAACACCCTGACACTCAGATTCATGTAATCGACAGCTTATCAGCTGGTGGGGAAGTTGACTTGATTGTTGAAAAAATCAATGCCTTGATTGACCAAGGACTTTCTTTTGAAGAAGTGGTCGAAGTTATTACTACTTATCAAGAAAAAACTAAGTTGTTGTTCGTTCTTGCTAAGGTTGATAACCTGGTTAAAAACGGCCGTTTAAGCAAGCTTATTGGTACAGTTGTCGGGCTCCTCAATATTCGTATGGTTGGGGAAGCAAGTGAAACTGGAACCTTGGAACTCCTCCAAAAGGCTCGTGGTGCTAAAAAATCTCTTCAAGCTGCTTATGACGAAATCATTAAAGCAGGCTACGCTGGTGGTCGTATCGTCATGGCTCACCGCAGTAATGAGAAATTCTGTCAACAGCTTTCTGAGCTCTTGCGAGAAAAGTACCCACAAGCTGAAATTAAGATTCTTCCAACTTCTGGACTTTGCAGTTTTTATGCTGAAGATGGTGGACTTCTCATGGGATATGAAATTAACTAATTGATTAGATTTAAGAGATGGCTAGCCATCTCTTTTTTATGGTACAATACTCTTATGAAACATTTTGATACTATTGTCATCGGAGGTGGCCCTGCTGGTATGATGGCTACGATTTCCAGTAGCTTTTACGGGCAAAAAACCCTTCTCATTGAAAAAAATCGGAAACTTGGAAAAAAATTAGCTGGAACTGGCGGTGGTCGCTGTAACGTGACTAACAACGGCACTTTAGACGACCTACTAGCTGGAATCCCAGGCAATGGGCGATTTCTTTACAGTGTCTTCTCCCAGTTTAATAACCATGATATCATCAATTTTTTTACGGAAAATGGCGTCAAACTAAAGGTCGAAGACCATGGTCGCGTTTTTCCAGCCAGCGACAAATCGCGAACCATAATCGAGGCTTTGGAAAAGAAAATCATTGAACTTGGTGGACAAATTGCTACTCAAACAGAGATTATTTCGGTTAAAAAGATAGACGACCAGTTTGTCCTGAAATCAGCAGACCAGACCTTTACTTGTGATAAACTCATTGTCACCACTGGTGGAAAGTCCTACCCTTCGACGGGTTCTACCGGTTTCGGCCATGAGATTGCTCGCCACTTCAAACACACTATTACCGAACTTGAAGGTGCCGAGAGTCCTTTATTGACGGATTTTCCGCATAAGGCCTTGCAGGGTATTTCACTGGACGATGTGACTCTCAGCTACGGCAATCATGTCATCACCCATGACCTGCTCTTTACTCACTTTGGCTTGTCAGGCCCTGCTGCACTACGCATGTCTAGCTTTGTCAAGGGTGGTGAAATCCTCTCCCTAGATGTCTTGCCACAACTTTCTAGAAGTGATTTGCTATCATTTCTTGAAGAAAACCGTGAAAAATCCTTGAAAAATGCTTTGAAAACTATGCTCCCTGAACGCTTGGCAGAATTCTTTGCTCAGGATCTTCCCGAAAAGGTGAAACAACTCACACCTAAAGAGATGGAGGTCCTACTAACAAAAGTAAAGGAACTCCCAA
This sequence comes from uncultured Streptococcus sp., assembly GCA_916439135.1. GTDB lineage: Bacteria > Bacillota > Bacilli > Lactobacillales > Streptococcaceae > Streptococcus. Next base: position 479,134 of record CAKAHR010000001.1, read on the forward strand.
TCCCTGTAACAGGGAAGATGTCCTTGGCCAAGTCCTTTGTAACGAAAGGTGGCGTCAGCCTCAAGGAAATCAATCCCAAGACCTTGGAAAGCAAACTGGTCCCTGGCCTCCACTTTGCGGGTGAAGTCCTGGACATCAACGCCCACACAGGTGGCTTTAACATCACTTCTGCCCTCTGCACTGGTTGGGTGGCAGGAAGTCTGCATTATGATTAAATATCAAAGGTTGTAAAAAATGAACAGAAGAGAATCAGTCGAATTTGTTAACATGTGTATGATTAAAAACGGGGATAAGGTCCTAGTTCAAGATCGAGTTAGTCCTGACTGGCCTGGCATTACTTTTCCTGGCGGACATGTTGAACGTGGCGAATCCTTTGTCGATGCTGTCATTCGTGAAGTGAGAGAAGAAACGGGTCTAACCATTTCTAAACCCCAACTCTGTGGCATCAAGGACTGGTACGATGATGAGGATTACCGTTATGTCGTCCTTTTTTACAAGACCGAACACTTTACTGGTGAGCTCCAGTCTTCAGACGAAGGAAAGGTCTGGTGGGAAGAGTTTGAAAATCTATCTCATCTAAAACTTGCAACCAATGATATGTCTGATATGCTTCGTGTTTTTTGGGAAGATGATCTCAGTGAATTCTTCTACTATAAAGACGGTGACGACTGGCTTTATGATTTAAAATAGCAGATAATCGACGGAGAGTCCTCCGCCGATTATTTTATTTGCTCTGTTTTTCAACATAGTGGGCAATCACATCTGATGTGTACTGGGCTGTTCCAGGGCCAAATTTATCAATATTCTCCTTGAACTCAGGGTTATAGACGTATCCTTTACCGATATATCCGAAGACTTCAATAGAGCAGTCAAATCCATAAGTACGAATGGCTTGCAAGAGCTTGCCTGCTTGCTCTTGGTTTCAGTTGCTGTTGCAGGTAAACCAGCTTGAAGATTTTGTGCTAAGGTTTGAAAGACTTGGTTAAAGGCGACCGTAGACTCATCTTCGCGACCCTTTTGTCGCTCTAAAGTTTGATCCATGACTTCTTGTCCATATTTCTCTACCGCTTCTTGGTGATATTTTTGATGATCTTGATAGCTAAATCCAGTGAATTTTTCCTCAATGGTCATTTTTCTTTCTCCTTTTTGTTCTTGAATGGTTTTTTGCAAGGTGGAAATCAAGGTATCCAGATGTTGCCTTTCTCGAGTTAGATAGTCCAACTGCCTAGTCAAATGGGGCAATAAATCTATTCTTTCTTCCTTTAACAGCTCTGCTATTGTTTCTAAAGAAAAGCCTAGATATTTGTAGTAAAGAATGACCTGAAGGCGTTCCAAATCCTCTTGACTGTAAGTTCGATAGCCGTTTTCCGACTTTAAGGGGACCAAGAGTCCTATCTTGTCATAGTGGTGCAGGGTCTTGACAGAGACACCTGAAAGCTGCGCAGCTTCTTTTATTTGGTACATGATTTCCTCCTTATACTCAATGAAAATCAAAGAGCAAACTAGGAAGCTAGCCGCAGGCTGTACTTGAGTACGGTAAGGCGACGCTAACGTGGTTTGAATTTGATTTTCGAAGAGTATTACATTGATAGTATAAACCCTCCCCTTAGGTCAGAGTCAAGTATTTTTGAGAAAATTTTTTAACTTTTTGAGAAAACTATGAAAACCTGAAAACCGCTTTCTTGACAGTCTTTAAAAATCATGATAGGATAGTCAAGTCTATCAATCAAAGAAAAAGCTCAAAAGAGCCATTGAGCGAAGGCTATTTGACAATTCAAGTAGCCTTTTCTTAATTTAGAAAATAGAACGGAGTTTTTACGATGTCTGAAAAATCGCAATGGGGATCAAAACTGGGCTTCATCCTTGCATCTGCTGGTTCTGCTATTGGTCTTGGAGCTGTTTGGAAGTTCCCTTACATGACTGCTGCCAACGGTGGGGGAGGCTTTTTGCTAGTCTTTCTCATCTCGACAATTTTAATTGGTTTCCCGCTCTTACTCGCGGAATTTGCCCTCGGTCGAAGCGCTGGCGTATCAGCAATCAAAACCTTTGGCAAGCTTGGAAACAATAAGAAGTACAACTTTATTGGTTGGATTGGTGCCTTCGCCCTTTTCATCCTTCTCTCATTCTATAGTGTTATCGGGGGTTGGATTCTGGTATACCTTGGTATCGAATTTGGAAGATTATTTCACCTGATTGGAAATGGAGATTATGCCCAGCAATTCTCTTCCATCATTTCTAATCCTACTATTGCCCTAGGAGCCCAAGCAGCCTTTATCTTCTTGAATATTTTCATCGTATCACACGGTGTTCAAAAAGGAATTGAAAGAGCTTCTAAAGTCATGATGCCCCTTCTTTTTATCATCTTTGTTGTGATTATTGGTCGCTCTCTTAGCTTACCAAATGCCATGGAAGGCGTCGTTTACTTCCTCAAACCTGAATTTCAAAATTGACAAGTGCTGGACTCCTCTATGCACTAGGACAATCTTTCTTTGCCCTTTCACTTGGAGTTACAGCCATGCTAACCTATGCTTCCTACCTAGATAAGAAAACCAATCTGATCCAATCAGGAATTTCCATCGTAGCTTTGAACATCTCGGTATCGATCATGGCGGGACTAGCCATTTTCCCAGCCATGTCAGCCTTTAACATCCAATCAGAAGGTGGACCGAGCCTGCTCTTTATCGTGCTACCACAGCTCTTTGACAAGATGCCTTTTGGTACCATTTTTTATATTCTCTTTCTCTTGCTCTTCCTCTTTGCGACTATCACTTCTTCAGTCGTGATGCTTGAAATCAACGTTGGAAATATCACCAATCAGGACAATCGTAAGCGTGCTAAGTGGAGTCTGATTTTAGGTCTTTTAACGTTCGTATTTGGCATCCCTTCTGCCCTATCCTATGGTGTCTTGACTAATGTCCAAATATTTGGAAAGACCTTCTTTGATGCCATGGATTTCTTAGTTTCCAATCTCCTCATGCCATTCGGTGCCCTCTGCTTGTCTCTCTTTACAGGTTATATTTTTGAAAAAACACTGGCTATGAAGGAACTGCATCTTGATGAAACACCATGGAAACAAAGTCTTTTCCAAGTCTGGCTCTTCCTTCTTCGTTACATCATCCCAATTATCATCATCGTGGTCTTTATCGCCCAATTTATGTAGTCAAAAAGGACTTGAGAAATCACTCTCAAGTCTTTTCTTTTTTATGGATGGCTAACAATCAATTCTAGGCCTTGCCCTTCCAGAGTCCAAGCTTCAACATCACTTGGTAAGATAAAGTGGCTACCTTTTTGGATTGGATATTCATGACCGTCTACAGTCAGTTTTCCTTGGCCAGCCAAGACGCTCAACAAGCTATAATCAGCTGTCTTCTCAAATTCAACTTTTCCTGTGATTTCCCACTTGTAAACAGCAAAAAAATCATTTGAGACAAGTAAAGTCGAACGCAAATCATCTGCTTTGACAGTTACTGGACGGCTGTTTGCAGGCTCTCCAATATTCAAAACATCAATGGATTTTTCAAGGTGAAGCTCACGCAAGTTGCCATTATCGTCCTTACGGTCAAAGTCATAAACTCGGTAGGTGGTATCACTAGACTGTTGCGTTTCAAGGATTAAGATACCTGCTCCAATAGCGTGCATGGTTCCACTTGGTACATAGAAGAAATCTCCAGCTTTAACAGGGACTTTTGTTAATAGACCATTCCAGTCTTTAGCTTCGATTTGTTGGCGGAGTTCTTCTTTTGACTTAGCATTATGACCATAAATAATCTCTGAACCTTCATCTGCTGCAATGATATACCAGCATTCTGTTTTACCGAGTTCGCCTTCATGCTCTAGTCCATAAGCATCATCTGGGTGAACTTGAACACTGAGCCAGTCATTGGCATCAAGAATTTTGGTCAATAGTGGAAATACAGGCTCTGGACGGTTGCCAAACAATTCACGGTGTTCTGCATACAAAGTAGCAAGGTCTGTTCCTTCATAACGGCCATTTGCTACTTTAGAAACACCATTTGGGTGAGCTGAGATGGCCCAGTATTCTCCGATTTTTTCACTCGGGATGTCGTAACCAAACTCATCACGAAGTTTAGTGCCTCCCCAGATTTTTTCTTGCATTACAGAATGTAAAAATAATGGTTCTGACATCTTATTCTCCTGTCTGATTTTTCTCCCCTCATTATAGCAAAAAAAGAGTTCCATTTGAACTCTTTTTCTTATCTTATAAAGTAGGGAGAAGATTTTATAAAAATAGTAACGATAAACGAGTATATTTCATAGAATCCCATAAAATAGCTCTCAGATAACTAGACTTATTATTACAAATGTTTTTCAACACTAATTTAAATTTTTCCAAATCTTAAATATCATAAAAAAATTTTTAAAAGATTAAAATTTAGGACAATTATTCAAACAAAATGTTAAAAAAATTCATCCATATTGGTCTTGCCACTAGTTTTCAGTTCATTCCTTAACTTTTCAATACTTTCTATGTCTTGACTACCACGTTCAACAGGAAAGGCTCTTTTTATACCCTTTCTTTTTGTTTTTTTGGTTCTAGCATAATAATAACCAATTTGCTCCAACACTTCTTCTAAATTATTATTATTCCAAATTGGCACTAACATAGGCTTTAACCAAGTTTTAGGAAAGAATGATTTATCTTTGTATGCGATAAAATCAGCTTCACTTGTTCTATCAACATCCATAATCATAAAAATTTTAACATTTTTTGGTTTCCCTTTATTATCACATTCTACTTTAGGGAATCTATTTCTAAATCCTTGGATAGTAGAAAAATCTTGATTATTTAGAATATCTTTAAGCGACGAAATATCGATACTACTTCTTCCATTATCTCTTGAATATGTTTCCATAGGAATTCTTAGTTTTGATCTAATATAAGTTACAATATCATCCTCACTTTTACCATGGACAATTACTATCGCTTTCGTATAATTTGGTCCTCGCATTCATTATTCCTCCGACTCATTGTCCAAGAATAATTCTTCAAAATCAATATTAAGAGGATCAGGTACTGCACCAAAGAACCCGTCTAAATACAATTTTTCCATATTATTATTAGTGCAAACTTTTTTATCAGTTTCACTTCCTGACTTAATTATTTTATTTCCATACACATCCACTGTCAAGAAGTATGCAGAGCTAGGTTGCAACTCCTTTAATAAAGCTGTATCATGTGTTGTAAAAATAAGCTGCCCTTTAACAGAATCAGATAAATTTCCCAATATATTATTCATTAAAATATCATGAATTCCAGAATCTATTTCATCAACAACACAAATTCTACCTTCTACAACCCAAAAAGAAAAACTGTGAGTAGTTCCAATAAATTTTTTTGTTCCTTTAGATTCTAAACTAATTGGAACTTCTGTCAATTCTCCTCCAATATTTTTTTATAAATTATCAATTCATATTTAATAGAATCGCCTTCTTCATCAAGATTATACTTAACGTCTTTTGATATCCGTATACAAAGCACTAAAAAAATTTATAAATTATTTCTTCAGTTTGAAGAAGCTTATATTTATCTTCGGTTCTAATTTCACCTTTGTCAAGTTCATTTAGTAACATTTTATCATTCTTAAATGGACCACGGGTATTATCTGTCCAAATTGATATACGTTCAAACTCCTCAATGACATTTATAAAAATTTTTTTAGATAAATTAGCCTTAGCATAATCTTTTATTTATCGTACTAATATAATCTCTATATATGGATAAAAAAATGTATGTTTTTCCCCAAAAACTTTTTCTGTTAGATCTTGTAAATCTGTAAAAAAACTCCTTTTTTTAAAGATTGATTTATTTAGTTGAACTGACATTTCACTATTACGTTTAATTTTTAAAATGATTCCCTTTATTAGAATTTATAACAAACTCTAAAGATTCAGAGGTTAACTCGCCTTTACTATCGTATTCTAAAATATAGACCCCGTCATTATTTTCTATACTAAAATAAAATTCTAATTTAGTATCTCCCTTAGCAGAGATTCGAGGTGTATTTTTTTGATAGTTCTTTAAAACTTCTGCCAGTAAAAAAATAGAGTCAACTAGTTTGTTAATATCAGGAATATCTTCCTTATCATTCGCTTCTTGTAATTTTTGCTTGAAATGATGTTATTTTTTTAGAAAGCCTCATTGTATCCATCGATAATCTAAGAAGCTTAAACGAGTCAACAATATTTGATTTTCCTGAACCATTCTCTCCATAAAGAGCTACAATATGTTTTGGCTTGCCTCTACTAATAAAATCAAGGTTAACATCTGAAAACGATTTAAAATTTTTAAATAATATTTTTTTGAACATTTTTAACTCCTTTATATACAAATTGTACATCAAATAGCTTTTTTTCAACAATTTTTATCTAATTTTAATACATTTTATTTATTCGTTTTTCCGATGAAGATTTTATAAAAATTTTTTTCTATATCGAAGAACAAAAAAATTTCTCAAAATGTATTGATTTTTTTATAATACGCAATCTATCGTTGACAGCTTCTATATTTTTTACAGTCTATATACAATAGAATTCAAAAAGACCGGATGACTCCGATCTTTTAATAGTTCATATTCTCATATTCTGTTTTAAGAATCATTAAGGTTAACTTCAAATGACTAAGCATCCTATTTCATACGATAAAAATCAATGACTAGACCAGCAGGGCCTTCAACTAACAGGGATTCTGTTCCCCAATCCGTTTCACAAGGACCGTGTAAAATCTCGACACCAAGCTCTTTCAATCGTTGGTAATTCTGGTCCACATCTTCTACCTCAATGTGTAGAATGATTCCTGACTGAAAATTTTCCAAAGGAATCAAATGATTTTGGGATAACATAAGACAGTGACTGCCAATCGTGAACTGAGCAAAACTGTTATCAACATAGTCCGCCTTTTTATCCAAGATACTCTCTAATTCAGCACAAACCTGGGGAATTTCTGACACGATAATATCTAATTGATTTAAATTCATTTACTATCCTCCACAAAAAGATCGGATTGCTCCGATCTTTTAAGTTTCTCTCTAAGAAAATCAATGCATAAAATCTACAATGTTTACATTTGATTTTCGACGAGAAGAATTATTTAATTGCGCGTGATTGCAATCCTTCTTCTTCCAAGAAGAGGCGGAATGGTACAAGCTCTTCAGCTTCGTATTTTTCCTTGAAGGCTTTGATTGCTTCTTCTGAGTGAAGTTTTGGATCCAACTCAAGTACTTCTACTGGAAGTGGACGATGTTGAGTGATGCGAGCATCGATGACAACTGTCTTACCTTCTTTATTCAATTTAACAGCTTCAGCAACAACTGCATCGATATCTTCGATACGGTTTACTGTAAATCCAACAGCTCCTTGTGCTTCAGCGATTTTCGCGTAGTCAGCGTTTGTGAAGTCTACACCAAACAAGTGTTTGTTTGTGTCTTCGTATTTGTTCTTGATGAAGGCATATTCATCATTTGAGAAGACAACGTTGATTACTGGAAGGTTGTATTGAACGTTAGTAATCACGTCTGGGTAGCACATGTTGAATGCACCATCACCCATGATGTTCCATACTTGGCGATCTGGATTGTCTTTCTTAGCAGCAATACCACCAGGAAGGGCGATTCCCATTGTCGCAAAGAGTGGAGATGTACGCCACATGTTCTTAGGTGTCATGTGAAGGTGACGAGTTGATGTTTGAGTAGAGTTACCGACGTCTATTGAGTAGATAGCATCTTCATCAGCGTATTTGTTGATAGCGTTGTATACTTGGTACAATTGAAGCGCACCCTCAGTTTTACCTTCGAGTTTGTTCATGTAATCGCGCCAGTTTTGGTTGTTCTTCACGTTTGCACGCCACCATGGAGTAGACTCAACTGGGTTTACTTATCAAGGATAGCTTTAGCTGCTTGACCTGCATCACCAAGAATTGAAGCGTCAAGGGCGTGACGTTTACCAAGTTTGTAAGGGTCAATATCAACTTGGATGAATTTTTCAGTGTTCTTGAATGCTTCGTATACTTCAGCAAATGGGAAGTTTGAACCAAGGAAAAGAACTGTGTCTGCTTCAAAGACAACTTCGTTAGCTGGTTTCCAACCAACACGGTAAGCAGAACCTGTCAAACCTTCGTAGTTCCATTCGAAAGCTTCAAAGTTTTTACCAGTTGTGATGATTGGTGCTTTGATTTTACGTGACAATTCAGTAATCACTTCACCAGCTTTTACACCACCGTAACCAGCGTAGATAACTGGACGTTCAGCGTTGTTCAAAATTTCAACAGCTTTGTCGATTTCAACTTCGTTCAAAGCAGGAGCGATGAATGAACGCTCGTAAGAACCTGAACCGTAGTATGAGTTTTCGTCGATTTCTTGGAAACCAAAGTTTACTGGAATTTCAACAACGGCTGGACCTTTTTTAGAAACGGCAGCACGGCAAGCTTCGTCAATAACTTTTGGCAATTGCTCTGCGTAAGCTACACGTTTGTTGTAAACAGCGATACCATTGTACATTGGGTTTTGGTTCAATTCTTGGAAGGCATCCATGTTGAGTTCGTTGACAGGACGTGATCCAAGGATCGCTAGGAATGGAGTGTTATCCATAGCTGCATCGTAAACACCGTTGATCAAGTGAGTCGCACCTGGACCACCTGAACCAACTGCAACACCGATAGAACCGCCAAATTTAGCTTGCATAACCGCTGCAAGAGCACCTGTTTCTTCGTGGCGAACTTGCAAGAAACGGATATCTTTGTCTTCAGCCAAAGCGTCCATAAGTGAGCTAAGTGTTCCTGATGGGATACCGTAGATAGTGTCTACGCCCCATGTTTTCAATACGTTAAGCATTGCTGCTGATGCAGTAATTTTCCCTTGAGTCATAATGATAACTCTCCTTAAAAGTTAATTTGATGAATAATAAAAGCGCTTTTATATGTTTTTTGAAAACGATTCAGTAAATTTACACTCCTAATTTATCACATTTACTTATAGTTTCATAAGAATGTGCTCAGAAACTTTCATTCTCTATTACAGTACAGATTGAAAACGTTTTGAAAATCTGTTTTAGAATAGCAAAAAAGCGGTTAAGACCGCCTTTTTAATCGACTTTAGTGAAATTAAGCATAAGAGAGCTGATTAAAACAGAGACTGAACTAAAGGCCATGGCTAATCCTGCAAGTTCTGGATTAAGCACTAAACCAAGTCCTGAAAACACTCCTGCTGCAATCGGAATACCAATGAGGTTATAGATAGAAGCCCAGAAAAGATTGAGTAGAATACGATTAAAGGTCTTCTTACTCATATCAAAAGCACGTGCCAATCCTAGTAAATTATTGGTTGTAAGGACAAGATCTGCTGATTCAATGGCAATATCTGTTCCAGAGCCCATGGCAATTCCGACATCCGCTACACTGAGGGCCGGCGCATCATTGATACCATCTCCAACAAAGGCCAATTTGCCATTCTTTGAAGCTTGTGAATTTGATGTGCCTTTTCCTCTGGTAAGACATTTGCAATCACTTCTTCTATCCCAATTTGCTCTGCAATCGCATGGGCTACTCCAGCATTATCTCCAGTAAGCATGACCGTTCTAAGGCCACGTTTTTTCAATTTGGCAATAGCTTCTCGAGCATTTTCCTTAGGGACATCCTGCAAGGCAATTAAGCCTTTTAACTCACCATCCACGGATAGGAAGACAACTGTTTTTGCTTCTTTCTCAAGCAATTCAAATCGTTTTTGATAATCATGTGGAATAGCAAGATCATCTAAGAGTTTGGCATTCCCAAGCAAGACTTGTTTACTATTAATAATCCCAGTCACACCTTTTCCATGCAAGGCTTGGAAGTTTTCCACTGGGTAAAGGCTAATTCCTAGTTCAGATGCACGATTAACAATAGCTTGAGCTAGCGGGTGTTGAGATACATCTTCCAGTGAAGCAGCCAAACTTAGCACTTCTCTTTCATCACCAATAACATCTGTCACTACTGGCTTCCCTTCGGTCAAGGTTCCTGTCTTATCAAAAACAACCGTTTGGACTTTTTGGATTTCCTGTAAAACTGTACCATTTTTGAGAAGAATCCCCATCTTGGCACTTCGTCCTGTTCCAACCATGAGTGCTGTCGGTGTCGCAAGTCCCAGTGCACAAGGACAGGCAATAATCAAGACTGCCACACCATAGAGAAGGGAAGTCACAAAGTTTTCACCAAGCAAGACAAACCAAACCCAAAAAGTTAGGATTCCTAAAATCACTACTGCTGGTACGAAAATCCCTGAAATCTTGTCTGTCAAATCTTGAATAGGAGCACGACTCGTTTGCGCTTTTTTCACAAAGTCCACAATCTGAGCCAACATAGTCTCAGAGCCAACTTTTTCAGCTCTAAAGATGATCGTACCACTATTATTGATGGTTGAACCAATGACAGCATCTCCAACTGATTTATCGACTGGAATACTTTCCCCAGTCACCATTGATTCATCAATACTCGTTTCACCTTCTAACACAGTCCCATCAACGGCAATTTTTTCACCCGGTCGAACGCGAATGAGATCCCCAACTTTGACTTGTTCTAACGGGATTTGAATATAAGCATCATCACGTAAGACTTCTGCTGTTTTTGCTTGCAGGTCTAATAATTTCTCGACTGCTTGGGAAGCATTTTTTCGCATACGTTCCTCAAATACTGCCCCTAAAAGAACAAAGAAGAGGATAAAGCCAGCACTTTCAAAATAAACTGGTAAGCCTGCAAAGAGAGCAAATAAACTATAGACATAGGCTACCAAGGTACCAAGAGCTACCAAGGTATCCATGTTGGCATTATGTTTCTTAAAGCTAGCCCAAGCACTTCTAATATAAGGAAGTCCAGCTACCAGCATAATAGGTGTCGTAGCTAAGAAAGTTCCCCAGTGCATAACCGGGTGGCTGATACTGCCAGTTAGCATGCCAATCATGATGAGAACTAATGGTAGGGTAAAAATGCTGGTAATCCAAAAACGTTGCAAAAGACTGAGCGATTTTCTAGTTTTTTCAACAACGGTGTAGGTTCCCTTTTGCATCTTCATACCGCAAGAAAACTCGTGCTCGCCCAAGTCTTGAGGCGTAAAGTGAATGACTTTTTCCTCGTCTTGAGCGATCGGTTCTAGGATCCCTTCTTCTTCGAAGAGAACTTCTTTATAACAGTTTGAAGGTGTCACACGATGAAAGGTAATCTCAGCAGGAATCCCTTTTTGGAGTTGAATGTGGGCTGGATGGTAGCCTTTGTCTGCTGTGATACGGATTTTTTGGACACCATTTTCAATACTTGCTTTCACAATTTCTGTCATATCTTTCTCCTATTCTACAATCATCTTACCGTGCATCATATTCATGCCACAAGAGAAACCATACTCACCTGCTTCTTCAGGAGTGATTTCAACCACATATTGGTCTCCCATAGGTAGATTAGCATGCACACCAAAGTCTGGAAAAACGATTTGGTCCAAGCAAGGTGAAGGATCTTTTCGATCAAAAATAATGCGAGCAGGTTGCGATTTTTTAAGGATAATGGTTTCTGGAGTATATCCTCCCATGACCTCTACTCGAATCTCCTGATAGCCATTTTTTTGCTGAGCTTTCTTAGCATCTTCTTGCGGTTTTTTGAAAAACCAAAAGAGGATAAAAGCAATCAATCCTAGAACAATAATAGATACAAATAGATTTAACATAGCGTCTCCTTTACATACAATTACATTTTACTTCTGTTACAGCACTTGCTTTTTTCTTTGAAATGACCTCTTCCAAACCTTCTAAGTCGGCTAGGGTAAAGTCACATTCTTCAATCAAATCAGCTAGTAAGAGCTTTATTCTGCGAGAACAAAGCTTATCTTTGATATCCTGTACAAGTAACTTCTTGCTATCTTCCTGTGACAACAGGGCTGAATAGACAAAGGACTTGCCCTGCTTCTCCCGAGTCAAACATTCTTTCTCCACTAAACGGGCCAAGAGTGTCTGAATCGTGGACTTAGACCAGCTAAACCTTTTCTCTAATACTTTTATGAGATCAGTACTAGTCTGTTCTCCCTGCATCCAGATAATCTTCATGACCTGCCATTCTGCATCCGAAATCTGCATCAGCACACCTCCAAAATCTACATTTGTCAATTATAAATATAAGTATACTCTCAAAATCTACATTTGTCAACTAAAAAACCGATATTGAATATCGGTTCAGTATTTTTAATTAAAAATTTATCCCTGCCAATTCTCTTGATCTTCTTTAAATCGTTTTAGGAGGTCAAGTCCTTCTGGTGTAATGTAGCCTTCTTCTTGTGCCAGATGAATCAACTCGCTATAGTTTGAAAGAGTCACTAGTTTGACACCAGCATCTGCAAAGTTTATCTGCTTTTGATAATTGATAGCTGAATATAGCCACGACACCAAGCACATCTGCTCCTTCACGTTTAGCAGCTGCTACAGCTTCAAGAACCGAACCACCAGTTGAAATCAAATCTTCAACAACAACCATCTTTTGACCTTGGGCTACACGGCCTTCGATTTGATTTCCAGCTCCGTGGTCTTTTGGTTTGCTACGGATATAAGCAAATGGCAGATTCATCTTATCAGCGATGATAGCACCATGTGGGATACCTGCAGTCGCTGTTCCCGCAATCACTTCTACCTCTGGGAATTCTGCCTTGATGGCTTCTACAAAACCATTCTCAATCAAAGTTCGAGTTTCTGGGTAGGCAAGCGTCACACGGTTGTCCGTATAAATTGGTGACTTGATACCTGATGCCCAAGTGAAGGGTTCTTCTGGTTTGAGGTAAACGGCTTGAATTTTCAATAGATGGCTAGCAATGTCTTTAGCAAGTGTCATGGGTTTCTCCTTTGTATTTTAAACGATATTCTTATTTCCAGTCTTGTGTCCATTCATCCTTGATAGCGTGATAAGCTACTACTGGATCAGTGGCCTGAATGATTGGGCGTCCGACAACGATATAGTCACTACCAATTTGATAGGCATCTGCTGGTGTCATGACTCGTTTTTGGTCCCCTACTGCAGCGCCTGATGGACGAATGCCGGGTGTCAGGCAAATAAAGTCTGGACGGGTAGCTTCTTTGATGAGTTTTACTTCTTGAGCTGAACAAACCACACCATCTAATCCCGCTTCAGCAGTTTTCTTGGCATAGTGAATAACCGATTCTTGAAGACTGGTTTGAATATTTTGAAAGTCTCTCATTTGCTCCTCAGAGGTTGAAGTTAACTGAGTGACAGCAATCAATTTGGCTTCTTTCCCAAGGCCTTCACGCGCAGCCTTCATCATCTCAACGCCACCTGCTGCATGAACATTGGTCATATCAACGCCCAGATGAGACAAGACCTTCATGGCTGATTTGACCGTATTTGGAATATCATGGAGTTTAAGATCCAGAAAGACACTATGTCCCAAACCTTTCAGATAAGATACAATCTCAGGTCCTGTAGCATAATAGAGTTCCATACCTACCTTTAGATAGAGGCTCTCTCCTGCTGGAAAAAGAGCTAAAAATTGCTTGACTGCCTCAAAACTTGGAAAATCAAGAGCAATAACTGGACGAGCTTCACGCATACTTTCTCCTTTTACCTTTGTCAGCAAGAGAGCATGAAAAAAGGAACCTGCCTACAGCAAGGTTCCACGAAAATTGGGTAGTCTCCACCCTTTCACCGTCTAACCTTAGCTGCCTCTCTGGACTGCTTTAAAGGTTTTTTACTATTCTATTATTTAAAGTGGGACTTGTCAAGTAAAAACAGGTAACTGTCTTCGTCAACAAGAGAAGCAATCATCAAACTAAGTCATTTGAAGTTTAGTGACTCTGTGTCGTTTGAGTGGTTTGTGTTGTTTGACCCTGACTTCCTTGCTCAGTTTGTTTTTTCTTCTCTTCTTCTTGTCTTTTCTTTTCCTCTTCCTTGGCTTTGATTCTTTCGTCATCCAGAGCCTTATCCACTAGACTATAGCTATAGATACCGACCTCCATGTCAATACCACTAGGCACTGTTAACTGTGGTTTTATCTTACTATAGTAGGGTAATTTCTTCCCTAGTTCTGATAAGGGCACCAAAATTTCATCTGTATCATACATGGTAATCTTTAAAAGGTCACTGGTTACCTTACTTGGTGCCAATTCAATCTTCTCAATCTCTTGCTTAATTTCTGGGCTAATATCATTTAACTGAGAAATCAAACTTTTGATTTGTTCCTCATCGTTTAATAAAACAGATATATATTTCTCAGGTAAATTATCAGCATTAACAGCTGTCGATTCAACGCTTCCACTAGATAAGATCGGATAATGGTTATCTCCAGAAACAGAGTAGGCTACAATCTCAAATTCTTTCACTTCAATGGTGAAGTGAACCGGGAACTGATAAACTATCTTAGCCGATTCAATCCAGTGATCTGATTTAACCATTTCAGCATGCTTATCTTTATTTAAGAGTAAGCTAATCGTATAGTCACTATCCTGAATACCAGAAGCTTCCTTGACTTGGTCTGCACTTGTCTGAACAGTCCCCGTAACCTCAATATGTTTCAGAGTAGACAAAGGAGTTAGAAGATAAATGGACAAGAATAAGATTATAAAACTTGGGACGAGAATTGTAACTGCTCGCCATATATGGACAGATGGAATAGGAGATTTAGGAGGTTTATTCTTGGTCTTAACTTTTTTCTCTTTCTTAACCTCTGCACCAGCCTTTTCTTCCACTGTCTGGTCCTGACTCTCAGATTCTATTTGAGGAGCCTCAGTTTCCTCTACATCCTTGTCTTCATTTGAAGCTTCATCACTAGTATCTGAATCCTTGTCTTGAGCTTTTTCAGATGCTTCTTCAACTTCTTCAGAATCTGTCGATTCCTCTTCTGCTTTTTATTTAAATACTCTTGATTTTGTTTTTGCCATTCTGACAGTTCTTGAGTATTTTCAGAAGCAAACTTTGCTGCTTGTTCTTTGTTTTCACGAGCTTCTTCTTCAGCACGTTTCGCCTCTTCTTCTGCTTTTTTTTGAAGATATTCTTGATTTCGTTTTTGCCACTCTGACAATTCCTTGCCTTGAGTGTGCTGATTCTTTTTATCCTTTGACATCAATTTTCCTTATGATAAATCTTTTTTTAGTAACTCATAAAAATCTGCCACAGATTTTAATTCCTGAGAATTCTTCATCTTGTTTTGGTAAATCTCTTTGTTGGTCAAGAGTTGATTTACTTTTTCTTCTAAAGTTGACAAAGTCAAATCGCTCTCTTGCAACTCCTCAGCATAGCCTTTCTTCACAAAATAGGCTGCATTTTCAATCTGATCTCCGCGGCTGGCTTCACGACCCAGTGGCACAATGACGTGCAATTTAGCCATAGCAAGGAGTTCAAAAATCGTATTGGCACCACCACGAGTGATGACCACATCAGCCATATTCATGAGTGGTTGATAGAGTTCCGTCGCATAGTCAACACGGTAGAGGTTTGAACTTAGTTCATTTAAACTAGCATCACCTGTCAGGTTGATGATATTATAGCGACTAGTCAGCTCTTCCTTGTGGTCTGTTACTAGTTGGTTAAAGACTCGCGCACCAGCAGAACCTCCAACAAAGAGAAGAGTTGGTAACTTGTCGTTGAAAGAAGTTCGGATATCCACCATTTCTTCAGGTTCTTCCATAACTGGACCAGAAACCTTGGTCACAGCTCCTACATGTTCTACCTTAGTGAGACTAGACGCTTGCTCGAAAGTAGAGTACATCTTAGTCGCAAACTTATAGGCGATTTTATTGGCCAATCCCATAGATAGATCAGACTCGTGGATGAATACTGGTACTCTGCATACTCGCGCTGCGATAACAGGCGGAACAGATACAAATCCACCCTTAGAAAAGAGGGCTTGTGGACGAACTCGAAGCATGATAAAGAGCGATTGAAGAATTCCAAAGCAACCTTAAAGACGTCAACCATATTTTGCCATGAGAAATAACGACGTAGTTTCCCTGTTGCAATCGAATGGAAGGTAACATCTAAACCTGACTTGAGAATTTCATGATGCTCAATCCCATTTTTATCACCAATATAGTGAACTTCCCAGCCATCTTCGATGAACTTAGGCATTAACAAAAGGTTGAGGGTAACGTGTCCAACCGTTCCCCCACCAGTAAATACTATTTTTTTCATATTATCCCTTTAACTCCGCTACAGTGTCGATGAAAAGATCTCCACGTACTTCAAAGTTAGCATACATATCCCAGCTCGCATTGGCAGGACTGAGGAGAACAACATCTCCTTCTTCTGCAAGTTCGTAAGCCTTACGAGTCGCATCTGCAATATCTGTTGCATCCACATAAGCCACACCAGCCTTATCCGCTGCACGTTTGACACGTTCTGCAGATTGACCGAGGATAACCATTTTCTTAAGTCCAGTAATATCAGGAACCAATTCGTCAAACTCATTGCCACGGTCCAACCCACCAGCAATCAAGATAACCTTGCTATTATCAAATCCTGACAAGGCTTTTTGAGTTGCTAAGATATTGGTTGACTTACTATCGTTATAAAATTTAACGCCATTGATTTGGTCTACAAACTGAAGACGGTGTTTAACTCCACCAAGGCTGACAAGGTTTCCTTGATGGTTTCATTATCAACGCCACGCAGTTTAGCAACGGCAATGGTTGCAAGAGCATTTTCCACATTGTGTCTACCTGGCACTCCGATTTCATCAGCTGCCATAACCTTTTCGCCACGGAAGTATAGATAACCATCTTCAAGATAAGCTCCGTCAACCTTTTCAAGTGTTGAGAATGGTACTACAGTCGCGTTTGTCTTTGTAGCAAGCTCTTTAGCTAATTCCTGGTTGAAGTTCAATACTAGGTAATCAGTTGCTGTCATATTGCTTTGGATATTCCACTTAGCTTCGACATAGGCTTCAAAAGAACCGTGATAGTCAATATGTGTTGGCATCAGGTTGGTGATAACAGCAATTTCAGGATGGAATTCCTGGATTCCCATTAATTGGAAAGAAGAAAGTTCCATGACAAGGGTGTCCTTATCTGTCGCAGTTTGAGCAACCTGACTAGCAGGATAACCGATGTTACCTGATAAGAGTCCATTTTGTCCTGCAGCAGTCAGAACTTCACCAATCATGGTTGTGGTCGTTGTCTTACCATTTGAACCAGTAATACCGACGATTGGTGCATCAGAAATCAAATAGGCCAACTCAACCTCTGTCAAGACTGGAATGCCTTTTTCTAGAGCTTTTTCAATCATAGGATTGCTATAAGGAATACCAGGGTTTTTCACCATGAGGGCAAAATCTTCATCCAACAATTCCAAGGGATGACCACCAGTTACAACCTTGATACCATCTTCTAGAAGACTCTGAGCTGCTGGATTTTCCTCAAAAGGCTTGCCATCATTAACCGTTACAATGGCACCCAACTTATCCAAGAGACGAGCTGCAGACTCACCTGATTTGGCTAAACCTAGGACTAATACTTTCTTATTTTCAAATTGATCAATTCGTTTCATATCTAGAACTCCATTTCTACTCTTACTATTTTACCATTTTTATGAAAATAAAAAAGTCACAAAGGGCTTTCTTATTTGTTTTTTGTTATTTGGAAACTCAATTATCAAGTTTAGCATCTTTGTTAAGGATTTTTTGCTACCAAGAAACATAAAAAAGCGGACAAGACCTAGTTCTGTTTCTTGAAACTAGTTTGTCCACTTTTTATAGTTGAGATTGTTTTCTTGTCCAATCTCTATAATCTAAGTACTGTCAGATTATTTTATTCTTCGTCTTTCTTCTTTCCCATTGCAAAGAGTCCAAGAAGCGCTCCCACAACACCTGCTGTTGCAAGGGTTGCATTTTCCTTAGTACCTGTTTCAGGGAGAATATGTTGACGGCTTGCAGGTGCCTGATAAGTCTTGTCTTGTGACATAGCAAGGGCTACAATCGACTGCTCATCTTTGTACTCCGGTACTTCATTGACCGCTGCTTCAGTTGCGTTCACGCCACCAGTATATTCTGGTACTTCGTTAACCGCTGCAAAGACTGCATTGGCACCACCTTTGTACTCTGGCACATCGTTAACCGCTGCTTCAACTGCATTCACACCATCAGTATATTCTGGTACTTCGTTAACCGGTGCCTCGACTGCATTGGCACCACCTTTGTACTCTGGCACATCGTTAACCGCTGCTTCGACTGCATTCACACCACCAGTGTATTCTGGTACTTCGTGAACTGCTGGTTCGACTACATTCGCTCCTAAAGTATGTTCTGGTACTTCGTGATCTGCTGCTTCAACTCCATTCACGCCACCTGTGAACTCTGGAACTTCATGTACCGCTGGTTCAACTCCATTCACGCCTCCAGTGTATTCTGGAATTTCGTGAACTGCTGGTTCTTCTCCATTCACACCACCTGTGAACTCTGGAACTTCGTGTACAGCCGGTTCTGTCTTAGCGCTTTCAGCATCTGCCTTAGTCAATTGAATGCGGTATTCCTTAATATGTTTACCACTTTCTGAAACAAGATGAATCAAGACTGGAAGTTTATCATCACCACTATCAACAATAGTTGCTGCTACATTTTCGCCAGCTTCAACTGTTACTTGAGGACGATTTCCACTATAGGTTACTTGGTAATCCACACGATCTTCAGAGAAGTCAGCAATCTCTTTACCATCCACAAGAAGTTTTGCAGCTGTACTATCCTTAGGTTCCTCACTTGGAGCAATGAAGGCCATTTCTGTAATAGCAACACCCTTGGTATCAGCTTTTCTATCCATGCGCCATCTCATAGCCTTAGCTTTAACTGGGGCAAAGGTTACATGGATATCAGTACCTGCTTGAATCTCTTGATCCGCACGGTATTCAACTTTCTCCCAGTTAGAAGGAGTGTTGAATGGATGTTCTGGATCGTATGGTTGGTAGTTAGAGTAGTATTCTGGCGAGTCAAATTCTGGTCCCACATAGCGTTCTAAGACTAGTTTAGAAGGTGCATCTGTACCACCATCTGAGAAGAATCGAATGCTTCCTTCAGCGACTGTACGTTCAACAATCTTGCCAGCTTCTCTAAAGATAACCCCTACTGAAACTTCTGGATTATCAGATGGAGTTGGAGACCAGTTGGTCCAACGACGGGTTTCATCATCAGAACCATCGTTAACATAGTCCACACGGTCATGAGAATTTGGATCAATATCATTGGTTGCAGAAGCAAATGAACGGTTGCTATCGTCATCGAAGTCTGGGTTGTCTGATAGGTTTTCACCGAGTTTATCAGTAACACGTACTGCTACTTCAGCAGTTAAATCAGTACCTAAAACGCGACCACGAACTGTAAATTCACCTGCATTCGCTAGATTTCAGCTGGAACTTCATCCCATTCAACTGCCAAGTCTTTGACTTCATAGCCATCTTTACCTGTGAAGTAAACAGCGACTTTCGCAGGTAACTCAAGAGTATGGCCCTTAGCAACCAAGCGTGATGATTTCACAGCAACAACAGGTTTACTTGCTAGCAAGTCTTTATCATTTGTAAAGTGGAGACGGTATTCACCTAGAATATCTCCGTTTTCAGCCTTAACGACAACACGAACTGGATCCCCTTCACGAACGCTTGGAATCACTGTAGCAATACCATTATCTGATACACTTGCTGTTACAGTTGGTGCTTGGTCTTCTTTAGCTTCTAGATAATAGTCAGTCAAGCCAGGGTTAAAGTTTGGTAAATCTTTTCCATCTACTTGGATTTGAGCTTGAACTTTCTTAGCTGCAGCTACTTGTTTAGAGAAGATTTGAATTTCTGTAATGGAAGTACCCCATTTACCATCTGGACTAACCATACGGATACGAACCGCATAGGTATTGACTTTATCAAAGCTAAAGTGAGTCATTTCTCCAGCTCTCACTTGATCTGGAGCTTTAAGATTTGTCACTTGTTTCCAGTTATTGTCATCGTTAAAGACATGGTCTTCACTAGCTACAAAGCTTGGGTTCTTAGGAACTGTTGGAACATCTTTTCCTACATAGTATTCGATGACATAAGACTTAGGTGCACCAACACCGTGGTCTTCGTGGAAGGCAACATTGAGATTGTCAACCGAACGTTTAGACAGGATACCAGAATCACCAAAGAGGATTCCCACTGATGCTTCACTTGTACGTTTCCAGTTTGTCCAGCGGTTTGCCGGTTGATCATTAAATGAGATAAGTTTGTCATTGACATTGGCTACTGAGTCACTTGGATTTGAGTCTGATGCAAAAGCAAGTGGCAACTCTGAACCTGTCCACTGGTCAGAAATGTTTGCACCAGTTTCTGTCTGAGCAGAAACGCGCACATGAAGTTTCGTTGGTAACTGGGTACCTTCCACATGTCCTGTAACGGTAAAGCTACCTTCAGTTGCATATTGGCTTGGGTCAATAGCATCCCAAGTCACTTTAGCTGAAGATACTTGGCCGTTTGAGTGGTAAGTACGAACACTTTCTGGTAATTGAGGAGCTTCTGAAACTGGAGTTGTTGTAGTCACTTCTTCGACTGCAATGATACCTTCTACAGAAACTTTAGCATGAGCTTTGTTTTCAATTCCTTCTACTTTACCTAGAACATCAAAGCTGTGGTATTTAGCAAGGTCTTCCTTAGCAACTGCTTGCCAAGTTACCTTGTGAACTTTTGGAAATCCTTTATCGTACTCTACCGTTACTGTATCAGGTAGACTTGGTTCTTGGTTAAAACCTGTCACAACACTTACTGGACGAATGGCCTGGACAACTTTATTTTCAGTATTTGCCTGAATGTTCAAGTCAATCTGACCTTCAGCTCCTTCAAATTGAGCTTTCAAAGTTACTTGACCAGGTTTATGCAATTCAAGCATACCTTTACGAACAGCTACGTCTCCTTGACCTGATGTTGAGAAGGTTACCTTGTCAGCTTTTAATACGGCCTGAGTTCCATCTTGATAATGAGCCAATACTTTGATACCAACTGTTTGGTCTTCTTTCAGTGCGTCTGCATTTTCAATTTCTAGGCTTAAACGTTCAATCTGAGGAGCTTCTTGTAAGAATTGGATAGCATAAGTCTGAAGTGCTCCACCATCATTTGGTTGAACATAAATACTAGCACGCATACCATTTGCTTCGTTAGCTTGAATAACAGTAACTTGCGCATTTTCAGCTAAAGCTTTGACTTCAGGCAAAGTAGCTCCATAGGCAAGTTTATGATATAGAACTGGTTGGTCAGTTGAGAGCCCTTCTACAGACTGGTCTGCAACAGTTACAGTCGGTACTACTGGTGAAGCCGCTTGACCTTCAGCGACTACGAATGTAGCAGCGATTTCATCATCACCTGAAATTCCTTTGGCTTGAATACGAGAGCCTGGGATAGTTAATTTAGCTTGATCTTCAGCTGCAACTTCCCACCTATCAACGTCATAGCTTCCTAGAGTACCATCTGACAATACATAGCTAACAGATGGATCAACCGTACTCAGATCTGTAGTTGGTGCAATTCTCTTAACTACAGGTAATTCTGCTTGGAGTGCCAAGACTTCAACACGCGCTTCTACATCTCTTCCTTCTGCCACACCTTTAACAGTAAATACCAGGTTGGTTGACATCAACTGCGGACCATTCTACTGGAAGTTTTGCACGGCTGCCATCACTGTAGATAAATCCTATTTTTGAAGGCATTTTCGCTGCTTGACCGATTACTGTACGAACTTTAGGAACCTCTGTACCTAAAACAGTTTTTTCCTCTTGGTCTTTCTTACCTGTGAAGATAGTTGTTTGACCAGATTTCAAGAAATCAGAGTGAGCAGTCAAGGTGAATTTACCTGCTTGCTCAGTTGATTTGACAATCACAACACCCTTACCATTAAAGGCTTTGCGAATCCATGAACCATCTGCTTGTTCTTTGTAACGTTCACGGCTGGCTTGTTCCCCGTTATCCACACCGACAATCTGACCTTGTCCATGCAACTGGAAGCGAACAAGATTATTGGCTGTAGGAACTACGTTACCTTTACTGTCAACAATTTCGTAATAGATATAAGTGAGGTCTTTTCCGTCAGCTGCGATAGCATTTTCTTCTTTGACCAAACGAACCCCTGCAGGTTCTCCAGCAGTCACAATCTTATCACGAGCAATAATATTACCAGCTTCGTCACGAGCTACTGCTTCTAATGTACCTGGTTCAAAAGCAACCTTCCATTCAAGGTAAAGTTCATTAGCGTTGGCACCTTCTTGGTAAGTGCGTCCATCACTTGTTTGTTTTTTAGTAAATGTCTTCTTGCCTAGAGTTTCACCATTTAAGAACAGTTCCACACTTGCAGCATTTGAAAATGCACGAACAGGAATCTTACCATCTGCATCCGCTACATTCGCTTTTAGAGTAGGATTTCCCCAGTTCCAGTGAGGAAGCAAGTGAACCATTGGTTTCTTCTCAGCAGAAACCCATTGGCTTTGGTACAAGTAGTAGTCATTCTTTGGAATACCAGCTGTATCTACGATACCAAAGTAAGAACTCTTAACTGGAGTTTGGTTTTGGTTGTGCCATGGAGTAGGTTCACCGATATAGTCCGTACCTGTCCAGATGAACTGACCTGCGTAACCTGCATTGTCACGGTCAAAAGTCCAAGATGCTGTAGCTGTTTTACCCCAACCAACACGGTCATTACCGTAGTCTGATTGCTCGTAATGACGGTAAGCCTGATTGCTGTGTACCAATTCACGTTCTGGACGGAAATAACTTCCACGTGTACGAGTAGCTGAGGAAGTTTCAGATCCGTAAATCAACCAATTTGGATGTTTCGCACGAAGTTTCTTGTAGTTGTCCTCTGAATAGTTAAATCCAACAGCATCAAGTTCATTGGCAATCTTTTCATGGTCACCACTACCATCACCAAAGCGGAACTTATCTGCTCCCATAGTGACATAGCGTGTCTTATCAACAGCCTTAATAACTTGAACCAAACGTTTAACTGTTGCTAAAGAACGAGGTTTTCCGTCTGCTTCACCGATTTCATTACCGATAGACCACATAACAATAGCAGGGTTGTTCTTTCCTCGTTCAACCATGGTACGAAGGTCAAAATCAGACCATTTTTCACCTTTCTTAGCGTCTGGGTGAGTAGCATCTTTGTCAAAGAAGCGACCGTAGTCATACTGTTTCTTACCACCATACCAAGTATCGAAAGCTTCTTCTTGGACCAACAAACCAAGCTCAGCAGCGATTTGTAAAGTTTGCTCACTAGCTGGGTTGTGGGTTGTACGAATAGAGTTTACACCCATATCCTTCATTTGTTTCAAACGACGGTATTCTGCCTTATAGTTTTCTTCAGCTCCAAGAGCACCATGGTCATGGTGAAGAGAAACTCCATGGAATTTAATGCGTTCACCATTCAAAGAGAAGCCTTCATTTGGTGTCCAGTTGTAATAACGGTAACCAAACAAATCTTTTTTTAGCATCGACCAATTGACCATCACGATAGACACGAGTCACCAATTCGTAAAGAGCAGGCTTGTCGCTATGAACTGTCCAAAGTTTTGGTTTATCAACTTGTAAAATAGCATTCAAGCTAGCTGATTGATGAGCTTTCAAGACTTGACTAGCTGTACGAACTAGATCCGTTACAGCTTGACCATTACGTTCAATGATTTGATACTCAGCAAGAATTTCATGATCTTTATCATCAGTATTGACAATCTTACTTGTTACATGAGTATCAACCTTGCCATTTTGTTGTTTTTCAAGGTCTGGAGTTAAGATAGTTGTTCCATTTTTCTCAGTATGGACCTTATCTGTGACTTGAAGGGTAACATCACGGTAAATCCCGCTTCCTGAGTACCAACGGCTACTTGGTTGTTTGTTGATGGCATGCACTGCTACGACATTCTCGCGACCATCTTTATGGAGATAGTCGGTGATGTCATATGAGAATTGGTTGTAACCATTTGGATAGTGACCAACTAGCTGACCATTTACATAAACCTGAGAATCCATGTAAACCCCATCAAATGTGATGCGTACATTCTTATTGAGGTCTTCTTCATCGAGTTTAAAGGTCTTACGATACCAAGCATCACCACCATTGAGTTGCCCACCTTCGTTTTGGGCAGGTGAGTCATGGTCAAAGTCATTGTAGATACTCCAGTCATGAGGAAGGTCTAATTTCTTCCAACTAGAAACATCGGCATCTGGCTTGACCGCATCTTTAGCATTGGCATTGAGCTTGAAATGCCAGTTTTGGTTGAATTCTACTTTTCTATCCTCAATCAACTGTTTTACCTCATCATTAGTTGCAGGTTTGAGCTCTGGTTTCTGTTTGAGCAGATTGATCCTGAGTCACAGCTGGAGCTTGCTTTTCTACATCAGAGGTTTCTTTTTTCTCAGGAGTAGTCTCAGTAGTTGGGGCTTCCACTTTTTTCTCTACTTCATGATTAGTTTCTACTGCTTCACTGTTAACAGTTTCTGTTGTTACAGGTTGTTCAGAAACTTTTGAATCTACAGCTTCCTCTTTAGGAGTTTCTTTCTCCACTTTTTCTGTAGCAACAGCGACTGGTGTCTCATCAGCAGATACAGAATTTACACCTGCTAGATTTGCTCCAAATAAAACAGAGCAAGTCCCGATAAGCACTGAGCATGTTCCTACCGTAAATTTACGGATGCTATAGATACTTTTGCGATTCCAATAATCTTTTCCCATAGGGTTCTCCTTGTTACGTAACCGCTTCCATTTTTGTTGAAAACGCTATACTTTTTTTGTAATGATTACTTCTATTTTATAAAATAATATAGGAAACTTCAATACTATGACTGTAAAAATCATACTTTTGATTGTTTTTTCTATATTTTGTAGAAAACTATAAAAATCTGAATGTACATTTAGTGAAAATTACAAAAAGCTATCCTTTAGTAGGACAGCTTCTTGTTTTTTATGCATCAAAAGTCAAATAATGACTTCGTTTTAATTTTATAACTAGACACTGTTCCTGTTGATTGCTTTATTTCGAAACAGCAACCACAAATCCATCTGGCAATATGACTTGCTGTCCATCTTCAAGCTGGCAATGACTCGCTAATTCAACTGAATCTCTGTCTAAAGTATATTTCTCAGAAGACTGATTGAAGATGGCTTGAACTTCTTTCCCTTGGTAGTTCCATTTCAAGGATAGGACATCTGGTTTTAATTCTTCCAAACTATATGTACCATACTGGATCATACTTGCCACTTCCTTACGGACTTGGATTAATTCCTTCATAAAATTCAGCATGTCATTGTCTTCAGAAACACGGTCCCAAGGCATGACACGACGGCAATCAGGGTCTGGTCCACCAATTAGTGCTAGCTCTGTTCCGTAATAGATACAAGGGGTCCCTTTTTGAAGATAGAGGAAAGTTAGGGCAGCCTTGACATGCTGGATATTTCCTTTGGCAGTTGTAAGGATACGATCTGTATCATGAGAATCTAAAAGGTTAAACATCACCTCTGAGATTTGTTGCTTGTAGTACATCGACTGGCTGTTGATTTCTGAAATAAACTGCTCTGTCTTTACGCTGACGCAAGAAATAATCCTTGATACTTTCAGAGAGCGGGTAGTTCATGACAGCATGGAACTCATCCCCATTTAGCCAAGGCTGCGAAGTATGCCAGATTTCACCTAAAATATACAAATCAGGCTTTTTAGCTAGAACTGCCTTTCTAAAATCTCTCCAGAATTGATGGTCAATCTCATTAGCTACATCCAAGCGCCAAGCATCGATATCAAAATGCTCAATCCAGTAAGTTGCAACACTGAGAAGATAGTCTCTAACCTCAGGATTGGCTGTATTTAACTTAGGCATATAGCTAGCAAAGGCAAAGGTGTGATAAGGGAGTTCTCTTGGATTTTTAAGTTTATCCTCAGTAACTGGAAATTCCTGGATATGGAACCAATCTTTATAAGGTGACTGTTCTCCGTTCTTTAGAACATCCTGCCATTGGGCAGACTGGTAACCGATATGATTGAAAACAGCATCTAGCATAATCTTGATACCACGTTTGTGAGATTCCTCGACTAAATTACGAAAAACTTCCTTGTCTCCAAAGTGACGGTCGATTTCAAAATAATCCGTCGTATCATACTTGTGATTGGTCGTTGCTTCAAAAATCGGACATAGATAAAGTCCAGTGATTCCCAGATCTTTCAGATAGTCCAAATGGTCGATAATCCCTTGTAAATCTCCACCAAAAAAGTCATCCCTTTCAGGCGCAATGGCAGCATCCCACTCTCGAGCACCATCTGGAGTCAAATGAGGATTTCCATTGGCAAAGCGTTCTGGGAAAATCTGATACCAAACTGTATTTGAAACCCAGCTAGGAACCTGGCAACCATCAATTTCGTGAATATAAGGAAGCTTAAATCCATTTCCTTCAGCATCCAAGTTTTCTTGAGTATGTTCTACACAACCCTTATCACCGTAATAAACACCTCGACCTTCTTTATCAAGGAGCTCAAAGAGGTACTGAATCCGTGCAAAATCAACAGAGACCGTAACCTGCCAATAATCAAACAAGGCGTCTGAAGTTACTTTAGTCATTTCTTTCTTAGCTTCATACTTATCCTCAATGAAAATAAAAGGATCTCCATAGTGTAGGATAACCTTCTGGACATCATTTTTCTTGCTTCTAATTCGGATATGTAGCTGACCTTCTTTGTAAAGATAAGCATACTCTGATTCTGGTCTATGATAAATGGCTGTTAATTCCATCGCTTGTCTCCTAAAATTAATAAAACGCAAACGTTTTCATAAATAATAGAACTAGTATACTATTTTAAGAGTTAAATTGCAATACTTGGATAAAATGGACAAGAAAACACCCCAAAAGTTAGTCTTTTAATGTAACTTTCGAGGTGTGACTACTATTTTACTTATAATTAAAGGTCTCTCCAGCCAACTTATCCGCTAACTTGGGAAAGAGAGTATAAAACTTGTGGGCTAGATTGAGTAAGACTGGGAGATTGAGCTCTCGTTTATTTTTTCCTATGGTCTTAACGATTTTTTTCGCAACCGTATCTGGCTCCAGCAAGAAGCGGTCAACCGACTTGAGATAAGTGCCATCTGCGTCTGCCTGGTCAAAAAATCCTGTACGGATAGGGCCTGGATTAACAGTTGTCACATAGACACCATAGGGCATGAGTTCGAGGCGTAATGCATTTGAAAATCCAATAGCTGCAAACTTGGTCGCTGAGTAAAGACTAGACTTAGCTGTCGCTATCAAACCTGCCATGCTCACGATATTGAGGATATGCCCTTTTCGAGTCTCTTTCATACGAGAAGCAACCAAACGTGATAGATTCATCAAAGCAAAGGTATTAACCTCAAACATTTGATGAATATCTTGATTAGAAATCTTGTCAAAATCTTCAAAAATCCCGTAGCCAGCGTTGTTAATCAAGACATCAATCTTACCATAATGCTGGTAGAGTTCAGCTACTAGTTCTTCTATAGCTTGAGCATCGGTAATATCAATTTCAATCAATTCTGCATGTGGATGCTTTCCGTATAGTTGAACTAATGTTTCCTTATTTCTACCTAGCAAAATGAGTTGATCATCTGGCAAAAGTTTGACCATTTCTCGAGCTAGACCACCACTGGCTCCTGTAATGAGAATCGTAGACATACTTTTCCTTTCTCAAACTTCTAAATTTCCACTTCTTCTAGGTCTTTAACCACATGGACATTTTCAAAAATCGTTGCCGCATCTTTCTTAAGCTGGCTGATATCTTTTGAAAGGAAACGAGCGCTGATATGATTGAGTAAGAGTCGTTTGGCTCCTGCTTCTGCCGCTACTTGTGCAGCTTGCATATTGGTTGAATGACCGTGATTGCGGGCAATCTTCTCATCCCCTTTGCCATAAGTCGATTCATGGACAAGGACATCTGCATTAACAGCCAGACGCACACTGGCATTGGTTTTTCGAGTATCACCCAAGATAGTGATAATCTTACCTGGACGAGGAGCTGAGATGTAGTCTGTAGCTTTGATCTCGGTGCCGTCCTCTAGGACAACATCCTGACCGTTTTTGATTTTACCAAAAAGCGGACCAAACGGCACACCAGCAGCCTTGAGTTTTTCAGCATCCAAGGTTCCTTCAAGATCCTTTTGCATGACACGATAGCCCACACAGAAAATAGTGTGATCCAACTCTTCTGCATAAACTGTAAATTTATCTGTTTCAAGGATTTTCCCTAGAGAATCTGGGTCAAACTCATGGAAATGAATCTTGTAAGGCAGACGTGAACCAGACACACGAAGGCTGGTCAAGACAAAAGACTTGATGCCTTGGGGACCATAGATTTCCAAATCGGTCTGCTCTTCATTGGCTTGAAAGGCACGACTAGAGAGGAATCCAGGCAATCCGAAGATATGGTCTCCGTGCAGATGGGTGATAAAGATTTTGCTGACTTTTCGTGGTCGAATCGTAGTTTCCAGAATGCGATTTTGCGTTCCTTCTCCACAGTCAAAAAGCCAGACTTCGTTAATCTCGTCCAAAAGTTTCAAAGCGAGACTTGAAACATTGCGGGCTTTAGAGGGCTGACCAGCCCCCGTTCCTAAAAATTGAATATCCATTCGATACTTTCTAATTAATCAATATATATCATAGCAGTTCTGTTTTCAGAGCGATAATAAAGCTTGCCAGAAAAAGCTCTAGCTTCTTGCAGTAAATCCTCTTGGCTATATCCTTTAAGACGCTTACGACCATCTGCCAAGGTTTCCAAGTCGGTTAAAGGAGTCAGACTCTCCACAGAGACAACTTCTTCCTCTCCAATCTCCTTCATGTAGATTTTACCAGATTCCTCAAAAATAAACTGATGAGGAAAAATTTGCGCAATCTCAAAGAGTAATTCATCTGTAATTACTTCCTCGTGCTCAGAGAAAATGCGACCTAGTCCTTCTTTCTCGTAGCAAAAGCCAAAGGATTTACCAGATAGATTGAGGCGAATAAAGGGCTTGTTTTCCAGAGTGAAACTTGGCTCAGTATTGTAAAGATTCAACTGCTGGCTCAATTCAGCAAAATAATCTGTTGCGGCTTGAGGGCTCTTCTTTTGGTAGAGTTCTGCAAAGTAGGCATTCACTACACTGGGTGGAGGGGTGATGAGGGCTAGCTGCTCCTGGTCAGATCTACCAACTAAAAGCTGATCTAGATATACTTTATCTAAGCTGGTATACCCCCCATACTTGAGAGCTAAAGTTTTGGTATCAGTCATAAAATTCCTCTAATCTCCATTTGTTCTTCTCAGCAATGTAGCCTGTGATGACTTGACCATCATCTTGGTAGTCACGTTCTTCTAGAATCGCAACACTTTCTAAATCATGAATCTTGTAAGATTTAGAAAAAGGCACGCGCAGGGTAAATGCTTCAAAAATTTCCTTGATTTTATCTAGCAGTAAAGCCTGCAACTGTTCTCGACTATCTTTAGACTTTGCCGAAATCAGTGCATATGGCGTTTGAGTAGGCGTAAAGTCCTCCACCAAATCCGCTTTATTATAAGGGTTAAGCGAGGAATATCCTCCATGTCCAAGTCTTTCATGATGGAAAGGACCGTTTTTTCATGTTCCTCATGGTAAGGATTGCTGGCATCGATGACATGGACCAAGAGATCCACATACTTGCTTTCTTCTAGTGTAGACTTGAAACTTGACACCAACTCTGTCGGCAAGTCTTGGATAAATCCAACGGTATCCGTTAAAGTTACTTGGAGATTCCCACCCAGATGGATGCTTTTAGTCGTCGCATCTAGAGTTGCAAATAACTCGTCTGCCTCATACTGGGTCTTGCTGGTCAAAGTGTTCATAATGGTCGATTTGCCAGCATTGGTATAACCAATCAAGCCAATCTTAAAGGTGCTTGACTCGATACGTTTTTCTCGAACTGTCGCCCGATTTTTCTCAACCACCTTGAGTTGGCGTTCAATATCTGTAATCTGGTTGCGAACACTCCGACGGTTCAGCTCCAGCTGACTTTCACCAGGACCACGGGAACCAATCCCCCCCTGCCTGACGACTGAGCATAATCCCCTGGCCAACCAAACGAGGCAAGAGGTATTTGAGCTGAGCTAGATGCACTTGGAGTTTGCCTTCATGGCTTCGAGCTCGCATGGCAAAGATATCTAAAATCAACTGCATACGGTCAATGACCTTGACACCTAAGACTTCCTCTAAATTGACATTTTGCCGAGGTGTCAGACGGTTATTGACGATGACAGTCGTGATTTCTTCTGCGTCTACCATTTGAGCAATTTCTTTCAACTTACCAGAACCGACAAAGGTCTTAGAGTCGTATTTTTCTCGTTTTTGTCTGTAGCTATCGACTACAACTGCACCAGCCGTCTTAGCCAGACTAGCCAGCTCTTCCATGGAGAGGTCAAAATTATCCATGCCTTGAAGTTCAACACCAATCAGCAGGACTCGCTCCTCTTTTTTCTCCGTTTCAATCATTAAAAAACTCCTCAATCTGGCTTAAAATACGGTCTTTTACACCAGATTCTCCTATCTGATAAAAGGTCACCTGCATGCGATTGCGAAACCAGGTTAGCTGGCGCTTGGCAAATCGACGAGTCGCCTGCTTGAGACTATCGCTAGCCTCCTCCAAACTCTGCTCTCCTCGAAAATAGGGAAAGAGTTCCTTGTAGCCAATCCCTTTAGCAGCCTGCACATCTGGATAATGGTCAAACAACCACTTGGCTTCGTCTAGAAGTCCAGCTTCAAACATCAGGTCCACTCTGTGATTGATACGCTCATAAAGCTGACTACGCTCATCATCCAAGCAAATAATCAGCGGATCATATAAGCTTTCTTGATTTTCCAAGTCTTGAGCAAAATGGGCAATTTCCAAGGCACGCATGGCACGACGACGATTAAACTGGGGAACTTCAAGACCTGCTTGCTCTAGGAGTTGGGCTAACTCCTCATCTGAAAAAGGCTCTAGACTAGCACGATAAGCTAAAATGTCCTCATGAGGTGTCTCCCCACCTAAATGATATCCCTCTAGTAGACTCTGAATATAAAGTCCTGTCCCACCAGCGATAATAGCAAGTTTACCGCGATTTTGAATATCCTCGATGGCTGCCTTTGCTTCTGAAACAAAATCAAAAGCCGAGTAAGACTCGGTTACATCTCTCACATCAATCAAATGATGAGGGACAGTTGCCTGCTCCTCCGGACTTGCCTTGGCTGTTCCAATATCCAGTCCTCGGTATACTTGTTGGCTATCCCCACTGACTACTTCACCATTGAATCGCTGAGCAATTTCAATGGCTAGGGCAGTCTTTCCAACTGCAGTTGGACCAACAATCACAATTATTTTGCTTTTCATCGTTTTTCCTTGAAAAATTCCCATTTTTTCGTTACTATTATTATATCACAAAATAGACAGGCAGAAAAATGCTATATCTTAAGCTATTTCCGTCTGATTTATAAATAAAAGGAGGAAGACTCATGGCTAAAGGATTTGCTAAAGGTCTCGTAACAGGTGTTGCAGGAACTGTTGCTGCTGTTGCAGGTGCAGTATACGCATTCAAAAAGAAAGTGATTGAACCAGAAGAACAAAAAGCAGCTTTCATCGAAGAAAACCGTAAGAAAGCAGCGCGTCGTCGCGTATCACGTTAAAAAACAAAAGAAGTTGGGATTTTTCTCAACTTCTTTTTTTCTATTCTTTTATACTCAATGAAAATCAAAGAGCAAACTAGGAATCTAGCGTGGTTTGAAGAGATTTTCAGAGAGTATTAAATAGCCAAGTCAAACTTCAATTGCGGTTTTACGGGATCATAGTCAACCAACTCAAAGTCCTCCGCTTTGATGTCAAAGAAATTAGTCTTGTCTGGTACGTTCAAGACCAAACGCGGTTGGCAATTTGAAGGTTCACGACGGAGCAATTCCTGAGCTTGTTCAAATTGATTGTCATAGATGTGAAGGTTATTGATAAAGTAGAAGAATTTTCCAACTTTCCAGCCAAAGTGTTTGGCAATCATCATTTGAAGAGCCACATACTGCATGGCATTGATATGATGAGCTACCAGCATATCGTTAGAACGCTGGGTCAAGGTCGCATCCAGATAGATGTCCCCATCTACACGACGGACATCAAACATGGTCTGGAAGGCGCATGGAAGAAGGCCATCTGTTTCCTCAAAGGCTTGGTAATCCCAGAGAGAGATGATATTGCGACGATTCCAAGGATTAGCTTCTAACTGCTTAAGGATTTTGTTAATAATATCATGCTTCTTAACCACAGCCCCATAACGCTCACCGATGGTCCCTGTATCTCCCACTTCCCAGTCATTCCAGTAGTGTACATTGTACTTGTCATTAAGAACTTCTAGGCTATTGGACTGGTCTTGATAGATCCAAAGAACTTCCTTGATGGCTGATTTAATAGCAATTGGACGTAGGGTTGTGATGGGAAATTCACCCTTTGACAAATCATACTCTGCAAAGCTCCAGTCACATACTTAGAGTTGGCAACAGTTCCATCCTTATACTTGGGACGAGCCTGTTCTGAAAAGACTCCTTCATTGAGAATTCGCTCAATATTTTCTTTAAAAATTTGATCTGCTTTTGTCATTTTCCCTTACCTCAACTTTTATTCTTAACTAGTATAGCATAAAAAGGTTTTTTCTACATACTCAGAAAATCAATAGCCTTTTTATATTTCTTCAATCTTTCCCTATCCTTTTCAGTAATAGAAGACAATCTCGATAAATCTGAATTATGTTTTAGATCAGCTAATTTTACTACTCTTGCAAGAGGATTTTTCTTCACAGTTTCCAGATATGTTTGATAATCTTGCTCCTTTTTCTTTGTCAAAACCTGAACAGCAGTAACTACTGTTTCTGGTAAACCAGCTTGTAATAGTCCTTCAGCTGAAACAGGACTATCCTCTATAACATCATGTAGCAGAGCCACTGCTTTTTCTTCTTCAGTATCAACTTGGCTTGCCACATAGATTGGATGTTCTATATAATCTACTCCTGCCTTATCCAGTTGCCCTTCATGAGCTTTCCTAGCAATAGACAAGGCTAAATCAACCATGGATTGTTCTGCAGTATTCATCCAAAACTCCTCCTATCATTATTGAGTTATTACTTTATTCTAACAACTTCAACTCAAAAAGAGCTTGATCAATAACCAAGCTCTTGATTCATATGTTTTATTGCAAGACAAGTGACGCAGCACCAATCACTCCAGCGTCATTTCCTAGAGTCGCAAGAGCTAACTTAGTTGTTGTGCGAACTTGTGGGAAGGTATTTTCATCATAAACCTTTTGCACGCCTTGAAGAAGGAATTCTCCTGCAGCCGATACCCCACCACCAATAACAATCGTTGATGGATTTAGGATGGAACCAATATTGGCACAAGCAATTCCCAAGTAACGTGAGAAGTTACGGTAAACGATCAAAAGCAAGGTCGTCCCCTTCTTTTGCCAAATCAAAGACAGTTTTAGCAGTTACTTCTTCACCATCGTCAATCAAGCGTTTTAAGGTTGCATCGCCTTCGTATTCATCCGCATAGCGACGAGTCAAGTTGACAATCCCTGTTGCTGAGGCTACTGTCTCAAGACAGCCTTTTTTTACCACAAGTACATGCGATTGGTTGGTCAAAATCAACTGTGATATGGCCAAGCTCACCGGCAGCACCTGCGACACCGTGAAGTAATTTTCCTTCTGCCACGATACCGCCACCAACACCTGTACCAAGTGTCATAAAGACAACGTCTGGTTGGTTTTCACCAGCTCCCATCCAACGCTCGCCAAGAGCAGCTACATTGGCATCATTGTCGATAAAGAATGGAATTCCTAATGCTTTTTCCATTTTTTCTTTGATTGGTTGAAGAGTTTTCCAGTTGAGGTTGTAGGCTCCGATAACAGTTCCCTTTTCACGGTCAACCACACCTGGTGAACCCATACCAATCCCTTGGAAATCCGCCGCAGACAATCCAAGCAATTCAAAACGATGTTGAATGGATGCAATCATATCATCTACAATATGGCTTCCTTCATCCAAAATGTTAGTCTTAATAGACCATTTTTCTTGGATTTCTCCTTCTTGCGTTAAAATTGCAAACTTGACAGAAGTTCCACCAAGGTCAATCCCAATAATCTTTTGACTCATCTTTTTCTCCTTTTTAATTGAAAATGCTTACAGACATAGTATAACAGAATCGTCTGTTTTGTGCAAAGGTTTGCATGTTAAAGCCAATATTAAAACATCTAAAAACAGTTCAATATTTGAAACAATTAGTCATCAAGATGTTGAATTGCGTAGTTGGCTTCTTCTTTTGTAAATTCACCGTTAAAATATGATGAGGAGACTAGTCTCTCATAAATTTCCGTTTTTGAGAGTTTACTATATTTACGATTATTCCTTGCTGTAGCTAAGGCATTTGCCTTATAATCTGCATACAAATGATCGATAGTGTATTGTGCAACATCACTATTAAACCCAAAAAGAATTAATGTCTTATAAATTCTTTTTTTTGACAAATGTATCCTATTATAACTTTTTGCTTCATTTAAAGCTGCTGCATACGGATCACCATCTGTTGACTTTGGTAGCCATAGACCATTCGGATCAACATAATAACGGCCACCATCTACCCACTGACTTTTCGCCATCCTACCATCTGATTTAAGATAATAATTTCCTACCCATTTATTTCGAGCGTAACTACCTTCGGATGTTAGATAATAGTAAGAGAGGGATTCTGTGTGATAAATCCATTCATTCTTAGCCATCTTACCGTTTGATTTTAGATAGTAATTACCCACCAATTTGTTACGTGCATAGCTACCTTCAGCTGTTAGATAGTAATAAGAACTATAATTTTTATCGTAAATCCATTCGTTCTTAGCCATCTTACCATCTGATTTAAGGTAGTAATTCCCTACCCAAGTATTACGTGCAGAACTTCCTTCTGCTGTTAGATAAAAATAGGAACCAGAGTTTTTATCATAAATCCATTCATTTTTAGCTCTCTTACCGTCTGATTTTAGATAGTAACTACCGACCCAGGTATTACGAGCATAGCTACCTTCTGCTGTTAAATAATAATGTGCAGAGTATTTCTTATCATAAATCCATTCGTTCTTAGCTCTCTTACCATCAGATTTTAGATAGTAATTACCGACCCAAGTATTTCTTGCAGAACTTCCTTCTGCTGTTTGATAAAAATAGGAACCAGAGTTTTTATCATAAATCCATTCATTTTTAGCTCTCTTACCATCTGATTTTAGATAGTAACTACCGACCCAGGTATTACGAGCATAGCTACCTTCTGCTGTTAAATAATAATGAGCAGAGGATTTCTTATCATAAATCCATTCGTTCTTAGCTCTCTTACCATCAGATTTTAGATAGTAATTACCAACCCAGGCATTTTGGACATAATTTCCCGATGCATTTAAATAGAAG
Organism: uncultured Streptococcus sp.; assembly: GCA_916439135.1. Taxonomy (GTDB): domain Bacteria; phylum Bacillota; class Bacilli; order Lactobacillales; family Streptococcaceae; genus Streptococcus. The sequence goes on from CAKAHR010000001.1 coordinate 514,574, forward strand.
TAGGAGTTAACCTTTTTATCAAAAATCCACTTATTAGTAACTTTAACACCATTTTCATAGTACGAAGACCCTACCCAGCCAGACTGGACTGTAGACTTTGGCTTCTCCTGTTTAGGTGTCGTTTTCTTTTGTTTATCAGATTGCTTTGGTGCAGTATCTTTGGATTTCTCTGATTGTTTTGGAACGCTAGATTTAGCTTTCTCTGATTGTTTTGGAGCGCTAGATTTAGGCTTCTCTGATTGTTTTGGGGCGCTAGATTTAGGCTTCTCCGATTGTTTTGGAGCGCTAGATTTAGGCTTCTCCGATTGTTTTGGAGCGCTAGATTTAGGCTTCTCCGATTGTTTTGGAGCGCTAGATTTAGGCTTCTCTGATTGTTTTGGAGCGCTAGATTTAGGCTTCTCTGATTGTTTTGGAGCGCTAGATTTAGGCTTCTCTGATTGTTTCGGAGTGCTATCTTTGGGCTTCTCTGATTGTTTCGGAGTGCTATCTTTAGGCTTCTCTGTTTGCTTAGGTAAATTATTTTCTTTTACGTTCCCATTCTTAGGCGTACTCTTTTCTTGAGCAGAAACTTGCTGTATTGAAAAAGGGGACATACCTGCTGTATCTGTAAGCAAAGCAAGTCCAAGGGTTGCTGTCGCTATGCTTGTTACTATATATTTTTTTGATTTCATCTTAAACTATCCCTATTTTTAAATTAAATGACGCTTACATTATATCAAATACTTAACTTTATTTAAATTTCAATCTTTAATGTTCACAAATAATATTTAATTGTCATTATATTTTCAACTCATACAAGCCCCTAACTGCATTACAAGCATAGATGGTTTCTGCTCGTTCCAAATCTTCTATCGTCAAGATCTTTTCTTCTGCCTGCCTGCTCTCAAGCAAGTGCTGACGATAAATCCCTGGTAAAATACCAAGAGTACTAGGTGGGGTATAGAGCTTGCTATTCATTTTTAAGACCAGATTCCCAATAGAGGTTTCAAGCAATTTTCCATCAGCAGTGTGATAGATGATTTCCTGCTCTCCCACTGTCAAATGTGGTCGGTGTGTCGTCTTAAAGTAGGTAAAGGACTGCTCCAAATCCGCTTCCTGTAGACAAAGTTTGGCCTGACAAAAGTTAGAGCTAAGTGGTGTCAATACTTGTCGTTCAATTTCAATCTCTCCAGACTTGCTGAGACTGATTCGAATCCGATAATCTTGACGGATGTCACAAGACTGACACTCCTTCTCTAACTTTTTTCTCAAAACTTCTTGGTCAAATGGAAATGCAAAATATAAGAAAATAAAATATCCAATTATTAAAACGAACGTTAAAATTAGAGGATGAACTAAATTAATTAAAGCCATTGATGTTAATAACAATCCAAATGAATACTACAACACTTCAATCTTTTTCATTATTTTAATTCCTTATAAATTTATTTATCTCTTATTGGAAAGAATGCTGAAATTTTTATTTTTCGTCCAAAAAAAGTTATCTTGAGATCTATCTACAATTTGAAATTGTCCATTTTCTTCTTTGAATACCATATAATAAGCATGATCTAATCCAAATCTATCTGCAAGTTCTTTTCCTTTTTTACTTTCTATGTTTATATAAGTTAAAAGGTCTTTTGTATAAGGATTCTTTTGCATGAAATCATATAATTCAGCTTGAGATTTTTTTGACATACTTTACATCCATGTTTATAGAAGATGAACACATGTCTTTTACCTTCAAAATCTCTATCATCAGAAAAATGTAGATGTTCTACTTTATTAGCATTTAAAGACACAGTTGCAGCATTTGTAGCTGGCAATGGATTCTGTGCATGAAATACAATATAAAACATCATGAAAAAAATCCTAAAAATCTAAAAAAATCATGTATGATAAAATATGCGTTAACCAGAAATAAATAGGTCTTGATTCTAGATAACTTTCGTAAGAAACAGCATAAACAATCAATCCAAAAAAATGAGTGATAATGTTAATGCAATATAATGCATAAAATCTAAATAACCTAAAAGCAATCAAAAAAATACTACTATAGATGTAGAGATTAGTGAATAACCAATCAAAATTTTTTTAATATTCATTTTAAATCTTCCTAACTTTCAAATAATCCATATACATTAGCAATTTGCTTCTCGTAAAATAAAGCTTGTTTTTCACTTGAGCTAATAAGTCTGCAACTTCCGCTAAATCTCTGGTTTTCAACTCTTTGATAGGTTGGGTAAAGGTGTATCTCTCGCCCAAAGCCCTAAAATCAATCACTGTTTTTCTATGCATATTCTAAGTATACCATAAATAAGGAAGTCCCTAGAATTTATCTAGTCAGTATTTTTTATCAGATTAGCAGGAAATGTTTTAGAATTCTTTATATAATTTAACAAAATAAAAAGGTTAAGCTTATGCTGAACCACTTTTTAATCTGGCACATATTCCAATATATCACCAGGTTGGCAACCAAGTTCTTTACAAATGGCATCTAGCGTTGAAAAACGTATAGCTTTGGCCTTACCTGTTTTCAGTATTGAAAGATTTGCGGGAGTAATACCTACACGTTCTGCTAAATCTCCTGAACGCATTTTTTTCTTTGCTAATTCGACATCTAGATTAATAACAATCATAGGATAGTCTCCTTTCTCTAAATTGTAAACTCATTCTCTTCTGCAATTTCGTTTGCTTTTTCAAGGACTTTTCCAATTGTCCAAACAACGAGAGCTGTAACCACGAAAGTTATATTCAAAAATGAATAACCATTGAGTGTCAAAATACCATCTCCTAGAAATGAGGCAATAAAGAGGGAAAGAGAAATACGATTAGCAAGTTTGACATTATGACTTGTAAAAATCTGTTCATGAATAATATTTTGGAAGAACTGTCTAACACAGAATAGTACAAACAGAATGATGAAGCTATTGATAAAGGACAAAGCACTCACTAGTATTGAAGTATTCACCATATCAGGTTTTAAGGAAATAGTCCCAAGGTTAAATAGGCTAATCTCAGTTACATTGAAAACTGTTAAAAGGATGGATATAACTAAAGACACTCCCAAGATAAAAAGTAGGATATTAATAAAACCTAAAGCAAATGGTAAGTAGGAATTTTTCTTAGACATTAATTTCAAAACCTCGTTTCTAATCTCTACTATATTATACAATATTAGTAAGTGTTACGTACATGTATTATGCTACTTTATCTGAAAATTGATTTTTGATAGAAGTAAGCACCAAGCTAGCAATAAACAAAAATGCTGCAATCGAGAAGTTAAAAATAATATGAGCTGGGTTAAGAATAAGTTCTGTAATACCTTGGATTGCTCCTACTAGTGTCATTAGAACTGCACCTTTTTTCAAGAATGAAATAGTTGTATTTTCAAAAAGATCGCTTTCTTTAAAGTCCTTAGCAAACTGTTTTAATTTGATAAGGCCATATGTCAGAAGTGTATTACCGGCAACAAAGGTTAGAACAAAGGCATTAACCCCTCCCCACGCTTCGTAGCCTGACATTGTTACCTCTCCACCTTCAGGCATTAGTTGGCTGATATCAAATTGACCAAGGAGAAGAACTAAGGAAGCGATACTAAAGAAACTGAGGGTAAAGATTCCGAAATTAGAGCCTAGTGTAACAAGTGATTTAGTAAAGTTTACGATTTTAGTTGATGTAGTTTTTTTCATGATGATTTCCTCTTTTATAAAATATTTTTAGTTTTAGCAAGAAATGAGCTCTTTTTGTTACTACTCGAAAACTTATTATTGTTTATCGATATATCTAGTATAGCATAATTTTTTTGAAATGCAACACTTTTTTATCGTTTTTTGATAATTTTTTTCTTTTATTTAAAAATATCTTTATTTAAGAGCAATTAGACTTCAAATATTAAGGTCAACACTTCTAAAAAAATCAAATATGAATCTAAAACATTTTTCTAGTAAACTCTATTATAATATTAAGTTCACTCAACATAATCTAACAAATAACCATAACCCTTTTCTTCCATTTGATCCTTAGGAATAAAACGAATAGATAGACTATTGATACAATAGCGTAGCCCTCCCTTGTCCTGAGGTCCATCTGTAAAGACATGTCCTAGATGGGAATCACCAATTCTACTTCTGACTTCTGTTCTGACCATATTATAAGACTTGTCTTCCTTGTAGGTCGCAACATCTGGACTGATAGGCTGGGTAAGCTAGGCCAACCACAGCCCGATTCGAATTTATCTTTCGAAGAAAAGAGAGGCTCGCCAGTTGCTACATCCACATAAATGCCTGCTTCAAATTTATCCCAGTAACGATTTGAAAAGGCACGTTCTGTTTGACCGTTTTGAGTCACAGCATATTCCTCTGGAGATAGGAGTTTTTTCAATTCATCGTCACTCGGTTTTGGATACTTACTAGCATCAATGACGGGATAGGCTGCTTGATTAACATTGATATGGCAATATCCATTAGGATTTTTCTGGAGATAATCTTGGTGGTAGTCCTCAGCCACGATAAAATTAGTTAAGGCTTCCTTTTCAACAGCTAGAGGCTGGTCGTAGTTCTTGGCTACTTCCTCAAAAACTTGATTGATCGTTTCTAAATCTTTCTCGTCTGTATAGTAAACTCCCGTTCTGTACTGAGTTCCCACATCGTTTCCCTGCTTATTCTTACTAGTTGGATTGATAATACGGAAATAATGGAGCAAGATTTCTTTTAGAGAAATTTGATTGGCATCATAGGTCACATGAACAGTTTCAGCATGCCCAGTTTGGCCGATTAATTCATACTGGGTTGTTTCTCCTCGACCGTTGGCATAGCCAGAAACAGCATCTGTCACACCCGCTACTCGAGAAAAATATTCTTCAACTCCCCAGAAGCAGCCTCCAGCTAGATAAATTTCATGTAGGTCAGCATTTTTATCTGGTACCGTTTTTTTCTTAACACCATGACCTTGACTAACAGCTGCCTTCTCAATTTGAGATGTATCAGTGTTGATAGAGTTTCTTTTTTTCCAAAAGAAACAAAAATTCCTATGATGATGAAAATGATAACTCCAATTAAGAGCATTGTTTTTTTAATTTATCATTCATAATAAGCCTCTAATTCATAGTCTTTAAATTCTCTAAAATAGTTTCCTTATCCATAAATCCTGGTTGAACCTTTACCAATTTGCCTTCTTTATCAATAAAAAGCCTGAGTCGGATAAGAACGAACTCCGTAACTGGCTAAGAGTTGTCCAGACGGGTCTAGAAGAACAGGGAGATTTTTTTATAATCCAAACCCTGATACCATTTTTTTAAAGGCTTCTTCTGACTGCTCCCCTTTTTGACCAGGAGAAACAACTGTCAAAACGACATAGTCATCACTTGCTTCTTTTGCCAGTTCATCTGTATCAGGCAAACTAGCTAGGCAAATAGAACACCATGAAGCCCAAAATTTGAGATAGACCTTTTTGCCTTTATAATCGGATAGGCGATAAGTGTTACCATCAACTCCCAAGAGTTCAAAGTCTGGAACTATTTCTCCTTGTTTTGCAGTTTGAGAGCTAACTTGTGCTTGTTTGTCTCCACTCTGCTTATCAGTTTGGTTCTCCATCTGATTGTTACAAGCCGATAGACAGACCAGACTAGCACAGACTAATACAGTTGCTTGCCATTTTTTCATTTTCATCACCTTTCTAGCTCATCATATGAATATAGATATTGTATTATAGCTCTATTATATACCTAGCATCCTAAAAATACTTAAAATCTGTTTGGAAAATAAGGCATCTTTTCTTGCACAAAAATTCAACAAAAAAGAACAGAGGAAGTAATGGTTTCTATACCCTTACTCTCTCTGTCTTTTACTGTTCAGAAATTAAAAATTGATTTGAGGTTTTAATGATGCCTACCGTTTCTTTGACATCTATATCATCCGTATACAGAAAATGACGTTTCTCACTATTCTTAGCTAAGAAGTCATTTCTTGCTTGGATTGATAAATCGCCTGTTCTCTCAATCTCTTTCCGAGAAGAATCCCTATCTTTCAAGGTTTCTTCTTCTGCTATTAGGACACAATATTTTAGCTTAATTTGTTTTTCTTTTAAGAAGGCTGCAATTTTCTTCAGTTGATCTTCAAATATAACATACTCTATCACGACAGTAATGCCACTGTTCAAAAAAATTATTGGTCAGACTGATGATATTATCCCATAACAAATCCATATAAAATCCATCATCTTCCCAAGGAGCTACGAGACCACTTTTTATCATTAAGTAAATCATATCCCCCTCTATAACTGCACTTTTGTCAAAAGAATAGGCCAACTCTTTGCTGACAGTACTCTTTCCAACACCTGGGGGACCCGAAATAATATAAACACAATTTTCCATATTTAGCCTCTATATACTTGAAATATATCTCTAACTTATGATCATTCTCCGCCCACTTATGACTTTCTTATGAAGTCTTCTGGATACTGCGCACGCGCTCCTCCAATCAGTTTTGGCCGACTAGCGAGGGCAGTTACGTGGGCTTGACCGATTGATTTCAAAACTGGACGTATAGGCACTTGAACATGCTTGACATGCATCCCAATAGCCGTATCTCCAATATCAAGACCTGCATCAGCTTTGATAAATTCAACCTCTACGGGGTCTTTCATATAGCGAAAGGCCGCCAATTGACCTGAACCTCCAGCATGCAGAGTTGGAAGAACACTAACAATCTCAAGATTGTATTTGATTGCAACTTCTCTCTCTACTACAAGGGCCCGATTGACATGTTCGCATCCTTGAACTGCTAAGTGAATTCCTCTAGCTGATAAGATTTCTAAGATTCTTTAACAATTAATTCGCCAATTTCTTGGCTAGAGGATTTCCCGATGTGTTCACCTATCACCTCACTGGAAGATAAGCCCAAAACAAAGAGAGCTCCCTCATGAAGAGAAGCTTTTGTTAATACATCTTCTAGAATTTCCTCTACCTCTTTTTGTAAATGTTCTTGATCCATGCTCTACCTCACTTACTTCTCTCTATAATATCGTTTTTTCATCATTTTAGCAAGCTAGGGACATGGTTCCACTTCCTCTTGACTGTTCTCTATTTCTTTTAACATTGAAAAAGACAGAGAATGTACCTCTCTGTCTCATTTATACATGAATTTATACTCTTTGGAGTCCTTGGACGGCATCGTGATTGATGATAACTTGACCGTATTCTTGGAGAACTGAACGGCTGATATCACTATCATCTGCAAATTCACGCATGCGAGCCAATAACCAAGCTGGATAAAGACTTGGATAATCTTCTACATCAACCAAGACTGTTAGATAGTATTGGTCATTCATTTTGTAAAGTTCTGAAGTCTCCATTTGGTAATCAACTGTTTTCGCAAAAGAAACCAAACTAGTTAAGTCGTCAAAGCGTAGGATGTAGTAGATATAAGGTTCTCTTTTCCCTTCTTCTAGCTCAGCAATTTCATCAATCGCTGCTTCTTCCTCTTTTTCAACCTGCTCTAGAGATTGGATAGCTTCAATATCTTCCTTGGTTTTCTCTGCCATGGTTTTTTCCAATGTTTTCAAAAACTCATCTGGAGACATTTTCGCCAACTCATCCATATCTGGAAGGTCTGCCAAATCCTCAAAATCCAAATTTTGGTCAATCTTAGACTTGGTTACAAAGACATCAACCTTATCAGGCTTCGGTGTCACTCGGAAGCTCAGCATGCCTGTATCCAAGAAACTGTCTGGCATCTCTAACTCATCCAGAATGGCATAGAAAAACTCTTCAGTTTTTTCTTGTGGAACGAGAAAGTCTGCGATTTCCATTCCACGATCCATCAAATCTTCTAAAGACATCGTGATTTTTAAAGTTGTATCACTGATTTGTTTCATTTTCATAGTTCGTAACCTCATACTTTCAGTTCTATCTATTATACAAGATTTAAATGATTTTATCAAAAGAATGGCGTTGGAATGTGATATAATACTAGTATCTATTTTAGAATGTAAGAAAGAAAGTTTCATGAAAAATATAAAAGTAAATGCTTTGGCTAGCTTGCTGGTCAATATTTTAAACATCGTATTTCCCTTGATTACTAATCCCTATCTAACGCGGATTCTTAGTAAATCAAATTATGGTTACTTTAATACAGCTAACACCTGGGCAAGTTTTGTAATTCCGCTAGCTGCCTTTGGTATCTACAATTATGGGATTCGAGCCATCAGTAAAGTAAAGGATGACAAAAATAAGATTAATCATGTCTTTTCTAAGTTGTTCTATATTTCGCTCATTACTTCAGTTGTAACAACTACTATTTATTTCCTCTTTATTTATTTTGATACTAGTATTGTCAATCTAAAAATCCTTTACTATATCCTTGGAATCCAAGCTCTCTTCCAATTTCTGAATATCGAATGGATGAATGAAGCCTATGAAAATTATTCATTTATCCTTTATAAAACACTAGTGATTCGTATTGGAATGTTGGTTGCTATCTTCGCCTTCGTTAAGACACCTGATGATATTGTTCCTTATGCCACAATCATGAGTGCAACAACCATTATCAACTATCTACTCAGCTTCCTATGGATTAAACGAGAAGTTTCCTTTGTCAAGATCGAAGTTATTGAACTCATCAAAGCATCTAAGCCTCTTCTGACCATGTTGCTCCTAGCAAATGCCAATATGCTCTACACCTTGCTAGACCGTATGTTCATTACCAAAGGACCTGATGAGAATTACATCTCCTACTACACTATTGCTTCAAGTATTGTTATGCTGATTGCTAGTGTCCTGAGTGGAGCTATCAATGTCAGCATTCCTCGACTTGGTTACTACTTAGGAAAAAAAGATTTTCATTCTTATAAGTATCTGGTCAACCAAGGTGCATCTCTCTTTTTCTTCCTCATGATTCCGACTAGTATCGGAATCATGGTTTTAGGAACTTATGCGACAGTTATCTACTCTTCTGAGAAATACTTAGAAGCAGGAATTGTAACAAGCGTCTTTGCCTTTCGAACCATTATCTGGGCTATCGAATTAATCCTTGGAAAGCAAATTATCTTTATCAATGATCATGAAAACCGATTAACAGCTTTCTACTTTATCGGTGGCGGTGTCAATGTCATCCTAAACTCTCTACTCCTTTTCAACAACATCTTTACTCCTGCCTACTACATTGGGACAACGATTATTGCTGAGGCAATTGTGGTTCTGCTTGAAATCCGCTTTATTCAGAAACATAAACTCTTGGATTTGAAAGAAATCTTTGGAACATTGGCTCGCTACACAATTGTGTCACTAGGCTTTATTCCAATTTACTATATCTGTAAAATTCTCTTCCAAGTTCAGTCATACACAGTGAATATGGCTATGCTCAGTATGGTGGTAGCTACAATTGCCGGATGTGCTATCTATTACGCTGTCGCTCTCTTTGTAATGAAGGATAAAACCCTTCACTATGCACTGGATCTAGTTCGTGCTAAAATCAAACGAAGTTAACAAAACACCTATAAAGCTTAAGCTTTATAGGTGTTTTTATTGTAGAAAAATTTAATTAAAAGTCATTTAGAAACTTAATTCTTTTCTTGGCTCGTTTGTGTCTTAGGTTCAGTAGATTGATTTTTTTCCTCAGACGCAACAGATGAGCTTTCTGTTTGTTGAGTTCTCTCTACTTCTGTTGTTTCGAAAATGTGCCCCTGACTATTTGCTACCGTTTGTTCCTGAGTTGTTACCTCGGTTGTAACAGTCGTCCAAATTCCATCTGCATTGAGCTTGTACCCGTCAGGACTTGTTCCATTTCTTAGGAGAGAACCATTTGTTTGGAAATAGTACCAGTTACCATTCAGTTGTTGCCAACCAGTTTCCATAGCACCACTTGCATTGAGATAATAGCTGGCTCCATTTATCTCTTGAAGGCCTGTTAGCATGATACCTTCCTTGTCGAGATAGTACCAAAGACCTTTGTCTTTGAACCAACCTGTTTTCATGGCACCACTTCCTGTGAAGTAATAATAATGGTTATCAAGCCATTTCCAACCTGTCTGCATAGCGCCACTTGCGTTGAGATAATAACGGGAACCATTAATTTCTTGAAGGCCTGTTAGCATGATACCTTCTTTATCTAGATAGTACCATAGTTCCTTATCTTTGAGCCAACCTGTCTTAATAGCGCCGCTGCTTGCGAAGTAATAATAATGGTTATCAAGCCATTTCCAACCTGTCTGCATAGCTCCGCTTGCATTGAGATAATAACGAGAACCATCGATTTCTTGGAAGCCTGTTAACATGACACCTTCTTTATCTAGATAATACCAGATGTCCTTATCCTTGAGCCAACCTGTTTTCATCGCACCACTGCTTACGAAGTAGTAATAATGGTTATTGAGCCATTTCCAACCTGTCTGCATAGCGCCACTTGCATTGAGATAATAGCGAGAACCATTAATCTCTTGAAGGCCTGTTAGCATCACACCTTCTTTATCTAAGTAGTACCAAGTATCTTTATCCTTGACCCAGCCAGTTTTCATAGCTCCGGAGCTAGCAAAATAGTTCCAATGACCCTCAATTAAGGCCCAACCAGTTTGCATGATACCATTTTGATTAAAGTAATAGGTAGTGCCGTTGATATTCTTTTTACCAACTGTTCGAATACCATCTTCATCATAATAATACCAGCTTGAACCTTGCTTTTGCCAACTAGATGCGCTACCTTCTGTTTGAAGAGCGCCACTACTTGCAAAGAGCATCTTCTTGCCATTAAAGACTTGTAAGCCAGTCAGCATTTTACCATCTTTATCAAAGAGATATTTTTGACCACCAATTTCAGCTAGTTCATTGTAACGTCTTGCACCGTTTGACTGGATATAGTACCAAGTATTATCATGATAGAACCAACCACCCGTCTGCATTTTGCCATTATTGTTTAGGTAGTAGTCATTAAATTTGGTTCTCCGTTCCATTCGTCGGTGATACGGAGCCAACGACCACTCTGCATTTGACCTTTTCCGTTAAAGAAATATGTAGCACCAGCAATGTCTTGCCAACCAATAGCCATCTGACCATCTTTCAAGCGATATTTCCAATGACCATCTTCTTGATACCATTTCTCTTCAACAGTAGGAATATTCGGAAAATCTCCTGAAACATTTGTAAAGCCTTTATCACTAATATCAAATACAGTTGCATCCTGAGTTTTACTTGATGCATGAATCACTTGAATATTTTTCTTTTGGAGATAATCTCTCGTTGAAGCAACGTTAATATCACCTCCAGTCGTTTGAATGACCATACTAGGAGAAAGATGATTAATGAAGTCAATTGTATTAGAAATCTTAGCATCATAGTGATGATTCCATTTCATCATATCTACTTTGCCAATCACAGGACCTAACTTGTCTTCTGCTCCTTCAGCATTATCTAAATCACCACCAAGATAAATTCTTTTTCCTGCAACAGTTACTACTGCTACAATTGAATTGGAATTATCATCAAGAACTCTTTTTAAGTTCCCATCAGAATCATATTCATTTTTATAATTATAAAGCTGAATATCCATGTCACCAAATTTGAAATGACTATCCTGATCTTTGATATCTTGAATTAATGTAACACCCTTATTCTGTGCAGCACGAAGAGCATTATCGTAATTGAAAAGGTTATCCCACAATCCCCAAGTGCTTGTAATTCGTTGATCCGAATATTTTTTCAAATAGAATTTATCGACTTGATAGCGATTAAGAATTTCATCTGCTCCACCTATGTGATCACTATGAACGTGAGTCCCTAGTATAAAGTCTAATTTCTTTACTCCTAACTGATCAAGATGACGAATTAAGCGATCTTCTAATACTTGATAATTGTTAGTAGAAATTCCCCATCGATTTGGATAACGTGTATCCGTTCCATCCGGAAAGTCATAATCCTCTCCCATATCAATCAAAGCATAGTGACCATTACTTTCTAGTAAAATAGCATCACTTCCAGAGTTAGCTTTGGTATTGATAAAATGGATTCGATTCCCTGCACCTGCTGAGATTGTATCTGCATTTACTGTTTGTGCATGAATTATTGTTGCAGATAGAAGCACGGCACTAAGTAATATTGATTTTGTAAAACTTTTCATAAGGCATTCAGCTTTCTCTATTAATTCTCTACTCTTTCGCTAATCAATCCAATAATTCTTCTCATTTCCTGGTATCTGTTTGTCAGCAGGAGGTGGAGTCATATAATCTTCCCCAAATTCATAGACAAGAATCTCATGATATCTTCTTGGTACTTTTAGGATTAGATTTTCATAAGGCATATCTATTGTATCGTATAACCATTCTGTTTTAATACCAGCTGGATAGTAAGAGTCATAAGTTGAACAAACCAAGTCTGTAGAATTTTCAACACTGTATTTTAAGGCAAGTTGTTCTAGCTTTTGATTCCAGAATTGAGGAGATGTAAATCTGAATATTGCTGACGCGATATAACGAGGAAGATTTTTAATCCCTCCGTTTTCGTATTTAATTCCTTTAAAGTTCAAAGACGATAGACGAATTAGTTGTTTATATAGTTTCATTTTCTTACGATCTTGTTCGTCTGTAACAAGACCATCGTACGGGAAGACATCTACGCAAGTTCCAAGCACAACACTTGGATCTAAAAGATTCGAATCTCTCCGTGTTCGAATATCGTAAACACGCATATAACTATATGGATATCCCTTGGTTTCTCTAAAAGAAATCAGCTTATAGTATGGGTGGTTATCGTTTTTTAGAACTGCGTATAACTTTTCAAATTCATCTCTAGCTAAAGAAATATCTGTATCATCATCCCAAGGAATAAAACCTTTGTGACGAACTGCTCCTAATAAAGTTCCAAAATCGATAAAATATTTGATATCATTTTTTTCACAAACTTGGTGTAAGTATTCTAGAATTCCAAGCTCAATTTGCTTGATTTCTTCAAGGCTTAAGATTCTTTCTGACATTATTTGTCACTCCTAATCTTTACTTCTTTTTTATCTAAACAAAAATCTATTACTTCCCTATAATCTTCCACAACTTAAAATCATGGTGAGATACTCTCTGCTCGACTGGAGGTAACTGCATGTAATCTCCATAATCTGAAGTTAGAATTTCATGATAATGTTTTGGAATCATAAATTCCTTACCTTCAAAGCTACCACTTTCAACTTGTTCTAACCATTCACGTTTCCAAACAGGCTTATTCATATCCTTATAGATAACATAGTCTACAAGTTCATAATCTTCTACTTTTCTAGATTTAGCAAGCTCATCAATTTGGGCAACATACTTATTTGTGTTAGTGAAATAAAAGATAATAACAGAAATATAGCGGATAATTGAATTCACTACACTTTTACTATTCGTAATTCCTTTGAAAGTGTAGCAACTTAATTGACGCTTTTTAATAATCTTGGTCATCTTATCTTTAAATGCCTGATCATCTTCATACCCGTCAACAGGGAAAATATCAACATAAATTCCCATGTCTGAATCAATTCGAACATCTTCTTCTACCAAATAGGTATGATTATCTTGAACTTTCATGAATGGATAGACATAGTTGACATTATTTTTATAAGACATTAATTCATAGCGCTCGTCTGGATGTGCAATCATATAATCTTGCAGCTTTTCATAATCATCACGAAGCATACAAATATCCATGTCATCGTCCCAAGGAATAAAACCTTTATGACGAACAGCCCCAATTAAACTACCATAGGACAAGAAGTATTTGACACCAATTTTATGACACACTTCATGGATATACTCCATGATTCCTAACTCCATTTGTTGAATTTCAGAAATATCAGTTACTTCTTTGTAACGAATATTTTTTTCTTTCTCACAAATCATTAGACCATATCCTACAACTAACCAAAAAATGATGTTGATGAAGTTAGTCGAATACATAATTTGGCTCTCAAACAACTGACCAAATAAAATTCCAAAGAATAGAATCATAATCAGTTTTTCACTATTTTTCTTTGATTTAACTAAGTAAGAAACAAAGCGGAAACCAACATAAACAATGATGAGTATGAAAGAAATAAGACCCAAGAATCCGGAACTCACAAAAATCGTAACAAAGATATTGTGGAAATTACCTCCAATAAGTGAGTTTTCAATTTCAAATTTACTAAAAATATTTTTGTGTAATAATCTGATACGTTTCGAACACCATAACCAAATAGAGGTTTTGCACTTCCCATTTTGATTGCATTTTTCCAAATATATGTACGTCCACTTGGAGTTGTTTCAATCAAGTGAAGTTCCCCATTTTTCTTAGAAACATCCGAATCAGTTTCAGAATAAGATTTACCTTTATTTAAGTCAAGTACAGTTGCCTTGGCTGCTGAAATATATACTGAAGTTAAATAACTAATACCAATATTGCTACCTGTTAGTAAGATACTAGCTACTAAAAAAGTTAGCCATTTTTTGGCAAATCTTCCCCTAGTGACAAAAATACAATAGAAAACTAGCATTAGAAGAACTGATAAAAGAGCTCCCCTACTTTGCATTGTTGCAAAATAAACTAACTGAACGACATTATTAATTTTAAGATAAACAGAGTATTTGCTTCCCTTATGTATTAAATACATAGCAAAAACTATACTAATGTATGAGAAAATCGCACTGGCGTTAGGGTTGACAAGTCCCCATAATCGGCCATTCATTACTCCGTAATAATAAGAGTTCTCTCCAATCTGAAATAGAATTAAAACTCTTGAAAGTAATAAAGCAAAAGCAAATATAGCCGAAGCAAATGAGACAATCTGTATGGTTCCTGCAATCATACCTAATAACTTCCTTAGCTGATCAGGTTTTACCATGGTAAATAATAAAACATAAGCCAGCATAAAGAAAATTTCGACCATATTTCCGAGCAGGTGTCCAGATCTATTAATGAGCGCTGATAAAAAGTGACTGCCCACTAAAAGACCAAATAGGGTAAGAAACTTCTTATCTATCTCTATTCGTTTCCAATTAAAAAATAAAGTTAAACAAATTGACAGAACAACAACTGCTGAAAGTCCCTTATAAATCGGATTTGTTATTTTATAAATTAGTGAACTCATACTTAAAATCGAAATGAAAACAAAAAAAGATATGAAATCCACAGTTTTGATTTTTTTCAAAGCATTCATTCATTTTTTTGAAAAAAATTCATCTTCAACTCCTTTAATGACATTATTTATTCAAGCCTACAATTTGTCTATAAATCCATGGAGAAATTCCCAGTGACAAAATGGCTATTTTCCGAAAACTAGTAAAATAAGGATCACTCAATATTTGCGAGGTATGACTAACTATCCACTTTCTCAATTGAGTTTTCTCATCTTGATATTCAGTCGAATCTGTGAAGATTATTTTTATCGTAGACTGTAATATAAGACCAAGATTCTCTATTTACTAATTCAGGTTTTAATTGAGGGAAACATTGGTAAACTTTAGGAATAATGATTTTATATACTTCTATAGTGTCAAAAACATGACTATTAACAGATGTAGTTGCGCTCCCTTCTCTATGATCGTAATAGTATATTGGTTTGTCTATAAATACACTCTTACATTTTGTTTCAAGTAAAACTTCTGTTAAGAATAGAGCATCTTCTGCTAAATGATAATCTGTACTAAATTTAAAATCTTCAATTAATTCCTTTTTAAATAATTTGCAACAGGGAAAAAAGAAGTTCGAGTAGTCATCAATAGTTCTTTCATGGTTTGCTCAGCAGACCATATTGACTCTTGACCTGAAAACTCAGGCAAATCTGTCACTTGTCCATTTTTTACATGATGCAAACGAGCAACTGAGAAACCAACAGAAATATCTGATTTTACTGCGCTTATCAAAGTTTCCAAATAATCTGGCGTAATAAAATCATCACTATCAATAAAAGTAATCCATTCTCCAGTTGAGTTTTGGATACCTACATTTCTGGCATTGGAAACTCCAGCGTTCTCAAGATGAAAAACCTTGATATTTTCATTTTTAGAAACCAGCTGATCACACAAGTCACCACTCTGGTCTGTCGAACCATCATTGATAAGTAGCAATTCAAAATTGGTATAAGTCTGCTTTAAAATCGACTCAACACATCGTTCAAGATAATTTTCTACGTTGTATACAGGAACAATGATACTAATTTTTTCTTGCATTGTATTCTCCCTTATATTCTGTATAGCTCTTATCCATATCTGCTATTATGGCATCGTGGTGAGGTACTTGCTTGTCTGCAGGCGGTGGTGTCATATAGTCACCAAAAGCTGTGCTAAGATAAGCGTCATAACCAACCGGAATAGGCATTTCTGTTCCTTCGAATGGTAGGAAGATGTTGTCTTCAAAGGCCTGAATTGGATACTTTTTCTTCATGTATCCTGGACCTGAACATAATTCTGTAATTCCATCACTTTCGGCTGGTCCATACTTGGTCATTTCTTTCTCAGCCTTTTTCCAGATACGATAGCGAAGCGATTTAGGAGTCAACCCTAGTAAAATGGTACTACCCCACTTCATGAGAGCTCCATGTTTTTCTGGAATTGTTTGTGCACAAAATAGAGAATAAATCAAAGCCCAGCGGACCTGTTTCTTGCGCTCTGCTGGATTTTTAGGGTAGTAGTCCAAGGGAAGAACATCCAAAGCCAAGCCGTGGGGAAGATCCAAATCTTGTTGATAAGGCTTGATACAAGTCGTCTCCTTATCGCGAATGGTAATAAAGAGGTTACGGTCTACATAGTCTTTAGAACTCTTTGATAGGAAGTAACGCTCATCCGCATATTGAGGCCATAACTCTGCTAGTTTCATAGTCCTTTCGTGGCATAAAGAAGTCCAAATCATCATCCCAAGGGATAAATCCTTTATTTCGTAGGGCTCCGATAGCTCCTCCACCACATAAATAGCAGAGCAAGTCCTGTTCTTTACAAAAGGCGACAAAATATTCAGCCATCTCTAAGCTACGGGCTTGAATTGCCTTTAAATCACTCATCTCATTCTCATCCTCTTCTATGGAATTATATCATTTCATTATACCATAAAAGTGGCCAAAAAATCCATCAGACCATGTGAAAAATCAAAGCCTGAGACACCATTTTGTTAGATGTTTCAAACTTTGATTTTGATTTATTTTTTTATCTGAATCCCATTTGGGCGAGTTTATTCCACAATTGTGTCATACTCTTTTTCTTTTGTTTTTAGCGTCTCAACAACTTTTGTAGAGTATGCTCCTTTCATCGTTGTATCAATTTGACTAGAAACCATTCCCAATGCTGTCTTTGTTGCTAGCGCTTCTGTTTTAATTTTGAAATCACCATCTGACATCAAATTGTTACGCTCATTCAATTTGAGTGGTGCATAAATATGGCTGATCAGTAAACGTTCTAGTCCCTTCTCAATCTCAGTCATATTATTGTTCACACCTGAGAAGAAGTCATTAATCATTTCTTCAAACACGGGCTATCCCTTCCTTTTTTCTTGATCAAGTTTCATCTTTTGACGATGTAATGTATCTATATCATCTTCCAATTTTCGTCGTTCTCGTCTATACTCAATCTCTTCATTTTCAATCCTTTGTTCCAAGGCACGTTGATTTCTTGTAAATCCCATGGACACCGATTGACTAAAGTGCGAAGCTATTCTGTTTAGCCGTGCTCTTTCCTCAGTAGTATCCACGTCCACTTGTCCTAATGTATGCTGCATCATCTGATACTTGCTTTCCATCATATGCAACAATTGGTCACGTTTTTGCTGAAGATCATCAAATTGTTTTTCTCTTTGTTGGCGATTAGAACGATTCCGTTCATCTAATAAATCTAAATGACTTTGCTTTGTTCTTAATTCCCGCCAGATTACTTGATTTTCATCCATTCTTTAAAATTCCCTGCTAATTCTTTATCATCTTCCAATTTCTTTTGGACACCATCTGCTATTTGCTTTTCTAAACTTTGAAAATCTTCGGCCAATTTTTCTGATTTTTTTATTTTTGGATAGAAATAATGATCAAGGTCATCTAGGATTGTCGTACGAGATACTCCTCCGTCAGAATAGGCTGTTGCCACCTCTGTAGGTGACAAAATAAAACCAAAAGGGACTTGATAGGTACTCGCTACTATTTTCTCTGCTTTTTGGTGAGCTTTACGAACTATGGAACGAATCTCTTCATGACCAGCATTTGCGACTTCATGCAATCCCGATGAAATCGTTAAGGCATGTTCAGAGTCTAGAAATATTTCCTCATTACTTGTGTAACCTCCTGAAGCCAATGCCTCTTTAGCCTTTACATAGTTATACAAGCCGCTGGAAACCTTATCCAAACCAGATGAATATCGTTTTTCAAAAGATGAACGATCATTCTTAGTTTTAAGGCTACCATCTTCATTAAAGACATAACCACCCCACAAGTGTTGAGAATATATAAAATCTATCTGTTGTTTCGAATCTACATGATGCATAATCCCTACAACACCGACACTATCCATTCTATTTTTAGGATAACCTATAGGAACCATATCCTTATCATCAACGTAATTATGAATACGATACTTCATCGCATCTACTCGTTGCCGCTGTTCTTCCGTCAAGACCGGATAGGTATTCGGTCCTTGGTAGATATAAGCTCCTGAAATACGAGAAATATCTCTTACATTAGCTAAAGCATACTGCGCATTCATGGAGCCGAGAGAGTGCCCATAAACAGTGACTTTAGCATTTGGATATCTTACTAAAACGTCGTTTAAAATATCTGCCGATGCCTTCAATTGAGAGGTCGTCCCTTTTTTGCCTGTCAAAATGCTATGAGCCATGGGAATATCATTTTCAAACCAATCCACTTCCCATCCTTGTTCAAATGGTGCTTTAGAACCCTCGTAGAAAACAGAAACTTCAGATTTGTCTGGACTCTCAACTACGTAAACCTTTATTCCTGTCTCGTTTTCTATCACCTGACGAACTGTGCCGATGGAACTTTTTCGAGTTTCTATATAAATATCATTATCAACTTGTAATGAATTATCATATTCTTTTTCAGCAATTAACTTTCGTTCATATTCGCTATACATAGAATTCATCAGTTTGAGTCTCCCTTTAATTTTTCCAGAGGTGGATTACTCCCACCGCCATTTCTTAATTTACCATCACTATCTTTATGTAAGAAAACACTAACTTTATAACTTGAAGAATCATTTATATACAAATAAACAATTATTCCTCCCATTGGATTATGTTCAAAAGAATCAACTTTATATGATTTAATAATTCCTTTTTCTGTTAGAGCATTCGGATCTATTTGTTTTAAGCGCACTTTAAAAATCTCTTTCGCTTCCTCACTCTCTACAATTCTCACCATCTCATCGTGTTCTACTTTTTGCATTACTTTATATCCTCCTACGCTTAACCCAACGATAACCAACAAACTAGCTAAAACAATTCCTACAATTTTTAACGACTTCATGACGACTCCTTTATGCTATTTTAAAAATATATCATGCACTGATTTACTTCTAGTATACCATAAAGATTGGATTTCCCCTCCTCACTTGGTGCTTTAGAACCTTCGTAGAGAACAGAAACTTCAGAATGGTCTGGACTCTCAACTACGTAAACCTTTATTCCTGTCTCGTTTTCAATCACCTGACGGACTGTGCCGATATCTTCTATCTCTCCTTTATCATTTATGATTTCCATAGACTCTGTTTCAGAATACTTTGTATATTCTTCATTGGCAATTTTTTGACGTTCATGATCACTATACTGTCTACTCACTTTTTCTCTCCGTTATTATTTTTTTAAATTTAGCAGAGCTTCCTCCACCATCATTAACTAACTTTCCGCTACTTCTATCTTTATTTATAGTGAAAAATACATATAATTCTTCGTCATTATTTATATAAATTTTAAATTTGACCCCTCCCATTGGACTATGAAAAATGGAATTAATATCTATATCATAATTCTGGATAATATTTCCTTCTTCAAGTGCCCCTTTATGCCTCAGCTTTAGGTTATCTTCTATGATCTTTTTGACTTCCTCACTCTCTACAATTCTCACCATCTCATCATGTTCTGCTTGTTTCATTACTTTATATCCTCCTATGCTTAATCCAACGATAACTAATAAACTAGCTAATATAATTCCTACAATTTTTAATGGTTTCATGACGTCTCCTTTATGCTATTTTAAAAATATATCATGTACTGATTTACTTATAGTATAGCATAAAGGTCGGTCTGGACTCTCAACTACGTAAACCTTTATTCCTGTTTCGTTTTCTATCACCTGACGGACTGTACCGATATCTTCTAGTTCTCCTTTATCGTTTTTAATAGTCATAGGGTCACTGGGTTCATAGACTGAATACTCCTCGTTTGCTATTCTTTGTCGCTCTTAATCACTGTAATCTCTACTCATTATTTCTCCTTTATCAGATTGTGCAATTTCCCTGAGTATCCCCCACTAGAAAAATCCACCTTATTTTTTTGCGAGTTTTTCTCTAGGGTATACCTTACATATAGTTCATTATCTTCATTTACATAAACAGAAAAATTTATTCCTCCCATAGGGTTATGTTGAATAGATTCTGTATCTATTTCATACGACTGGATTACTCCTTCATTTGTAAAAGCTTTCCCATCTATGTAATTTAAATAATGCTCTATTATTTCTTTAACTTCCTCACTCTCTACAATTCTCACCATCTCATCGCGTTCTGCTTGTTTCATTACTTTATATCCTCCTACGCTTAATCCAACGATAACCAACAAACTAGCTAAACAATTCCTATAATTTTTAATATCTTCATGACGTCTCCTTTATGCTATTTTAAAAATATACCATGTACTGATTTACATATAGTATATCATAAGTTTAATCATTAAAATTATTACACAAACTTCTGAATAGATAAAAAATAAAAGCCTGAGACACCCATTTTTGTTAGATGTTCAAGCTTTGATTTTAATTTATTTTATTATCTAAATCCCATTTGGGCCAGTTTAGCCTGATAGGCTTTTTGATCCACTCGAAGTGCTTGTCCTCCATACACATCATAGTCATCTACCCAGTCTCCAAGTTCCGGTACTGTCAGTCTCTCAATACCGTTCTGACCTCCTTCAAGGACGGATAATCCGTTGGTCAATAAGAAGGTATACGGAAGGTTTGTAGATGTCATGGCGAACACTTTACCAAGTGCTTCTGAGCCTGTGAATAGTTTTGTAGGATCCTTAATTTGCTGTAAAACAGCAGTCATGACTTGTTGCTGTCTACGAGTACGGCCATAGTCCCCTTCATCATCATCACGGAAACGTGCATAGTTGAGAAGAGTAGAACCATTCATTTGTTGCGTTCCAACTTTAATAGTCTGTGTTGGTGATTCAGTTTCTGTTGCATGAAGGTCGTCTCCGACTGTGGCTTCTGTCAGAGGTTGACCATTTAGAGTTGAAAACTGAGCATCAATGGTCACTCCATCTGGGAAAAGCGTGTCAATGGCAGTCGCAAAAAGCTTGGAAATCAACAAGGGCATAGTATTTGATATCTAAGTCAAAATTATCTTTAAGGACCTTACGCACCATTTCAGCCCCTTGTTTTTCCTTCTTGTTCCCCCAATTCGTAAGCCAAGTTTAACTTGTGGTCAGCTTGTTTCTGACCATCGACAACCTGACTATAACCATCAATGTAAACTAGATTATCACGCATAAAGCTTACAAGTTTGAGCTTTTTTTATCTTTACCGCTTACATTGAGAACCATAATAGAATCTGTACGAGTTTCAGCACTATTCTGTCCAATACGGCCATCTGTTCCTAAAAATAAGAATATTGACACCATCTCTTGTATCCTGTCCATTAAAGACTTCAACTTGAGCGGCTTTTGGCATCTTTTTGATCCACTTGAACCGTTAGGATTGGCTGATTGGAAACCTTTCAGGAACATGAAAATCATTCCCACTGCTGCGCAAAGCAACAGCATTCCTAACCAAGCAAGGATGCGTTTAAATCGAAAAATTCTTTTCTTTTTAGGCTTCTTGACTTTTTCTTGTTTGATTTTTTCTTTTTTAACTTTTTGCTTTGGAACTTTACGTCGAGAGCTACGACTTCTATTGCCATAAGTTGGAAGGTCTATATTAGATTCTTCTTGAGGGAGTTCTTCCAAATCCTCGAATTCTTCCAAGTCCTCACGATAAACTTGACGAACTTCTTGTTGGGGTTTGTCCAATTTAGCTTGTAAAAAGGCAAACTCCCGCTTTTCTTTCTCGTTTAGATAGTGAATATTCTTCAAGAGATAGTCATAACGTAGTTTTTCATGGTGAGTGAGTGGATATTCTCTATTCATAGGTTCTCCTTTCCTTGGTCATTGATAGTATAGATAGGGTAAGCTCCTAGTACTTTATAGTGGATCCCAATCGTTTCTAATTCTTTTTGAGCAAAATGGACAAGTTCTTTATCCGCATATTCCACATCGATGATGAAAAAGTATTCTCCCAGTGCTGTTTTTAGAGGACGGCTCTCAATCTTCGTCAGGTCAATTCCCCGCCAAGCAAAGGTAGAAAGAGCCTTATACAATGCACCAGGTAGATTATCTGGCAAGGTCAAGGCTAGGCTCATCTTTTCAGAATCTGCATTCAAGGGGATTTGTGGTAAGTTAGGCCCCAAAACCCAAAAACGTGTAAAATTAGCTTCCATTTCTTGAATATCTTGAGCGACCAGTTCCAATCCATATTCCTCAGCAGAGCTCTTAGGAGCAATAGCTGCAAAAGGTTGATCCGGATGCTCAGAAACATATCGTGCAGCGTAAGCTGTACTGGCAGTGACTTCTAATTGAGCATGTGGAAAATGTTCATCGATAAATTTCTTCCCTTGAGCCAATGCCTGCGGATGAGAAAAGATCTTTTCAATCCTAGACTGACCTGGCACTGCCATTAGCTGTTGATGAATGGGCTGAACAATCTCTGCTACAGCCTGAATATGAGCCTGATGAAAAAGATAGTCCAAGGTTTCATGAACACTACCTTCAATAGAATTTTCAACTGGGACAACCGAATAGTCCACCAAGCCTGTTCATAGGCCTTGATAACGTCTGTAATATTTGAAAATGGCTCTAGTTCCTCATGAGGAAAAGCCGTTTGCACCACATGGTGCGAAAAAGATCCTTTGGGACCTAGATAGGCAATTTTCATTTCAGTTCCTCTATAATTTCATCTGGATTTAACCTTGATACATCTACAATCTGGTTAGCTACTTCCTCATACCAAGCCTGTCTTTCTTTAAAAATCGCAGCCAAATCTTCCTTACTATTTTTTAAAAATAGTGGTCGTTGATTCTCTTTATCGGATGAAATTCGTTGGTAAAGGGCCTCAAAATCTGCTTTCAGATAGATATTATCTAGATTTTGTTTGAGCAAGTCCCGATTACGCGGAGAAATAACTACACCTCCACCAGTCGAAATGACCTGGTCTGTTTTTAATAAATCAGCTAACATTTCTGATTCTAGCTGACGAAAGGCTGCTTCTCCTTTTTCTTCAAAGAAACGAGCAATCGGCATCCCAAGTCGTTCTTCCAGCAAAGCATCCATGTCTACAAAATCAGGATCCAGCTTTCTAGCAATAGTCGTTTTCCCTGAACCCATAAATCCTAATAAAACCT
Organism: uncultured Streptococcus sp.; assembly: GCA_916439135.1. Lineage (GTDB taxonomy): Bacteria > Bacillota > Bacilli > Lactobacillales > Streptococcaceae > Streptococcus. Next base: position 538,187 of record CAKAHR010000001.1, read on the forward strand.
TAGCCATGAATCAGAGTCTCCAAATCATCAAAGAAGCTTGGATAGCTGGTGTTGATGGCTTCGGCACGATCCAATTCAACTTCTCCATCTGCAACTAAAAGAGCGGCAATGGCTGTCATCATACCGATACGGTGGTCACCAAAGGTATTGACGTTGGCACCATGGAGGGCAGATTTCCCTTTGATAATCATGCCGTCTGCTGTAGGAGTGATGTCAGCTCCCATGCTATTTAAAGCATCCGCGACAACTTGAATGCGGTCCGTTTCTTTGACCTTAAGTTCTTCTGCATCTTTGATAACTGTTTGACCTTGAGCTTGAGTAGCAAGAAGCGCGATAATCGGCAATTCATCAATTAAACGTGGAATCAAGGCTCCACCAATTTCTGTCCCGTTTAGTTCTGAAGTCTCGACAGTCAAGGTTGCAGATTTAGCAATTGGATCCATATCAGTAATCTCTAATTTCCCACCCATAGCCCTTATCACATCAAGAATCCCTGTACGAGTTTCATTGATACCAACGTTCTTAAGTTCCACACGAGAATTTGGAACAATCAAAGCTGCGACCAACCAAAAGGCTGCACTAGAAATATCTCCAGGAACTACGACCGTTTGTCCAGTCAGTTTTTGAGGACCGTTAACTCTAATTCTTTTACCATCGACACTCAGGTCTCCACCAAACTGACGGAGCATATCTTCTGTATGGTTACGAGTGCACTCCTTCTCGACAATGACTGACTGTCCTTGAGCCTGCAAAGCCGCAAAAATCAAAGCCGACTTGACTTGAGCAGAAGCGATTGGCAATTCATAATGAATAGGTGTTAAATTTTTCGTTCCTTTTAAGTGTAAAGGTGGCAAGTCTCGTTCTGTTTGACCAGAAATGGTAACTCCCATTTTTTTCAAAGGAAGAGTCACACGGTCCATGGGGCGTTTAGAAAGACTGTCATCCCCAAACATCTCTACTTCAAAGTCTGAACCAGCAAGGACACCTGAAATCAAACGAATAGAGGTTCCAGAATTACCCATATCCAGAGCATTCTGAGGTTCTTTGAGTCCACCCATCCCAACACCTTGAATGCTAACAACGCCGTCCTTGTCCTCAATCTCTACGCCGAGGTCACGAAATACTTGCATGGTTGAAAGAATATCTTCACCTCGCAGGATATCATAAACCTTAGTTTCCCCCTCAGCTAAGCTTCCAAAAATAATAGAACGATGACTGATGGACTTATCTCCTGGAACGCGAATGCTCCCATTTAAGTGCTTAATGTTTGTTTTTAACTTCATACTAGTCCTCATACTGGCAATACTTTTTCTTATTTTATCATAAAAAGTCAGAAATTTCTTAAAAATTCCTGACTTTATGATAGTTAATAATATTTTTTCAATGCACTTTTACCTTTTTGATTTATTTCAACCTGAAGCTTTTTAATAGCAATTCTGTTTCACTTTCAATTTACCAGCTATCTGAAGAGCCACCACCATCAAATCCTCCGCCATCCCAATCATTAGAAGACCAAGATGAACTAGAACTACCAGCATCATATCTAGATGTGGAAGAATCTAATCTACCATAAGAACTTGACTGTACCCTTTGTGAAGCATAGTAGCTTTTTTTAAGCTCGGAAGTCCAAGAAGCATTCTTCACAAAATCTTTATCGTTTGGATAGAGTTTTCCCTTCCCATTATAAGAGTATTGAGAGCGGTTCAGCCTATCTAGTTTCTTTCTTTTAACTTCTGCGTAGTATGCTTCTATCAGTAATGTAGTCCAAGTATCATTAGGCAGAAAACCTTTTGAGTCTGGATAGAGTTTGTTATATCCTGCGTAGTTATATTGAGACCTAATTAAACGCTTATTTTTTTTATAGTAAGATTTACGTTCTTCAGTCCACGTATCGTTAGGTACAAAGTCAGGAAAATCTGGATACAGCTTCCCCTTTCCCTCGTACTCATACTTAGAAAAGCGACATCTTTTTAAGTACCTGAACCACGTTATTAAACTTAGTAAAAGAAAGAACATTAGATAGAACAATATCGGAAACGGAATGTAATCGAAATACTTACTAAGCCCTTCATTATTTTTTAATAATTTTTCATCGATTTTTGGAAGCCAACTATTCTTATTCTCTTTCTTGTTTATGATTTCAGCTTTTCCAGATTCGGCTTTAGAGATACCTACTAGAATTCTGTTAAGAGCATCAGTATATTTCCCTTCTTTCATGTAAGGCTTCGAATCATTTAGTAAAGAACTGGCCTTCGAATCAGGAAGCCAAATTGCTGCTTCGTTGGATGTTTCAATACGAAACTTCCTATCCTTTATAGCAATAGCGATTAAAATTCCACTGTTGGAATCTTGTTTCCCAATTTTCCATTTGCGTGCAACCTCATTGGCTACCTCTTCGATACTGGAACCGTCCAGGGTATCTACAATGTAAATACCTACTTGGGTTTCACTTCCAGCATTCATACTCTCTAACGTTTCTGCAACACTAGTGGTTAAATAACCATTAGGATCGTATATACCATTTAAAGGCCGATCTGGAACAGCTATATTAGCCGCCACTAGTGGCATAAAAAAGAATAAAGGGATAATTAAGAGTAAAATTAACTTTTTCATAGGAGATCCCCCAAAAGACTAATCAGTTAAATTGATTTTAGGTACAAACTTTGCATCTTTCTCTGCTCCAATTAACTCAGCTCTATAGTTAGAAACTTTCAAATTTGTTTTTCATTTTGTTTATTAGTATAGACAATCATTCCCACAGTCATTATTAAACAGTCTAGGCTAATAATTCTAGCTTACACAGTAGTTACCGATAATAAAAATACGATTGAAAAAATGCCAATAAATCATATACAAAATAATTTTTTTATTTTAGCAATTCTGAAATTGGTTCAAAGACAATTTTTTCAATATCAGAAAGGTAGATAGAAAGTTGTTGCTGTTTGGCAAAGAATTCTGATAAGAGAGAGTTTCCTTGAATCTGCTTGCCAAAACTTTCCATTTTTTCTTGGAAGGAAGCATCTGGAATTTGACCAGTTTTTGCCATGATTTGGATTTCATGTTGAAAAGCAATATAATCTGCAAAAATTTTGCTTGCTTCTGCATCCGCTTGGATGGCATCTCTAGCTTCTTTAACTGCCTTGTATTCAGGCAATTCACGTAGTCCACGACTTAGTGCATTTGCACTATCATAAATATTTGACATAATTGTCCTCCTTATTTAATAACGACTGTATAGTCCGTATTTTCTGTAATTAAGCGCTCAGCTCGTTCCAAGTCCTGAGCATTTTTAAATGAAATCTGCAGAATCCCGTGAATATCTTCACGGTTTTCCTCGTTGATATGGAGATTGACCAAGGAAGTTCCTCGCAGCAATTCCAAGATGCGTAAAATCACATCTTCTTCATCGGGAACGTCTACATAGAGGTCAAATGAGCTATCTACTCCTCCGCGTTTATGGATTTCCATAGCTTGACGTTGCTCACGCGCTTGATTGAAAAAGTTCCAGATATGATTTTCATCACCCTTACTGATAGCTTGTCCAATCTCATCCAAACGGTCCTTAAAATCCTCGATTCGTTCAACAATGGTCTCTCGATTGGATAGGAGGATAGAAGTCCACATGCCTGGCTCACTTTCAGCTATACGAGTCATATCTCGAAATCCACCGGCCGCAAAGCGCCGCGCCATTTCATGCTCTTCAGCATAACTTGCAGTTTGTTCCATCAAGCCTGATGCTAAAATATGAGGAAAATGACTAATTTGAGAAGTCACTCGATCATGTTCCTCAGCATCTATCTCAATGAAACGTGCATGAAGACCAGACAGCAAGTCTTTCATTTCTTCAAGAGCATCCGGAGTCGTCAAACTAGATGGCGTGAAGATATAGTAGGCATTCTCAAAAAGATTAACATCTGCAGAGGCTGCTCCTGTCTTGTGACTTCCTGCCATGGGATGCCCACCGATAAATCGAACCGATTTCCCTGCAAAATTCTCCTCCGCTGCAGTCACAATAGCTGACTTGGTTGAACCAGCATCAGAAATAATGACGCCTTCTTTCAAGTCCAATTTGGCTAACTCCTTGATAAAGGCGAGAGTCTGCTGGATAGGAAGAGTCAAAATAATTATATCTGCTAGTGGAGCAAAACTGGCAAAATCATCTGTCGCACGGTCAATCATTCCCCGCTCCAAGGCGATATCTCTAGACGCCTGACTACGATTGTATCCTAAAACTTCATAATCAGGATGATCCCGCTTGATTCCGAGTGCCATCGAAGCACCAATCAAACCCAATCCTGCGATATAGATGGTTTTCGCCATAAGAACTCCTTAATAATGTTTTGTATACTCCCGATGTTTAGCAACAGCTTCTTTTAATTCTTCTAGATTATCTGATGAGAATTTCTCTAAGATTTCCTGGGCCAAAACCGTTGCCACAACAGCTTCCATGACAACACCCGCTGCTGGAAGAGCTGTTGGATCGCTTCGCTCCACCGTTGCTTTATAAGGCTCGTGAGTCTCGATATCGACACTCATCAATGGCTTATAGAGAGTCGGAATTGGTTTCATGACCCCACGGACAACAATGGGCTGACCATTGGTCATTCCACCTTCGAAACCTCCAAGGTTATTAGTACGACGAGTATAGCCATTTTCTGATGACCAGAGGATTTCATCCATGACTTGGCTACCCTTGAGAGAACCTGCTTTAAAACCAAGTCCAAACTCCACACCCTTAAAGGCATTGATAGAAACAACAGCTTGAGCTAGTCTTGCATCTAGTTTACGATCCCATTGGACATAAGAACCAAGACCAATCGGAACACCGCCAACAACTGTTTCTACAACTCCACCGATGGTATCTCCATCACGCTTAATCTGGTCAATATAGTCCTTAATTTCCTGTTCCCGTTCTTGGTTAACGATAGAAACTTCAGACTGGGCAGCCAGTTTCTTAATTTCGGCGACTGTTAAGTTTTCTGGAACATCGATTTCCTTACCACCGAAGATAACAACATGATTAGCAATGTCGATATCAAGCTCAGCTAAAAGCCGCTTGGCTACTGCTCCAACTGCAACCCTCATAGTCGTTTCACGGGCAGATGAACGTTCCAAAGAATTTCGCAAATCATCAAAGCGGTATTTAATCCCGCCAACTAAGTCTGCGTGACCTGGACGAGGATGTGTGATTTCGTTTGCTTTTAAGCCGGTCTTCGATATCCTCAGCAGACATGATATCCAGCCATTTTTGGTGGTCTTTATTGATGACATCCATGGTAATAGGTGCCCCTGTCGTCTTCCCATGCCGAACTCCAGAAGTAAAGACTACCTGATCGCTCTCAATCTTCATGCGTCCACCACGACCGTAACCACCTTGGCGACGTTTGAGATCCTCATTGATATCTTCTGCAGTCAAAGGCAGTCCTGCTGGAATTCCTTCAATAATTGCTGTCAGACGAGGACCATGTGATTCTCCTGCTGTTAAATATCTCATACATTCTCCTTATTTTACCAAGTATTCTTTCATTTCTTCGAGAGAAACTGGGTGAATCGTTGCTGAACCAAGCTCGGGTACCAAAACTAACTTCATGGTATTTCCACGTGCTTTTTTATCATGAGTCAAAGCCTGATAAAGCTTGTCAAGGTCCCAGTTTTCGTACTCGACTGGCAACCCAAACTTCAGACACATTTCTCGGATTGACTGTGTAATTCCCACTGGCATGAGTCCTTTTTCTTCGGCTACCTTAGAGATTTGAACCATTCCCATAGCTACTGCCTCACCGTGCATGACATGTCCATAACCAGCAGTCGCCTCGATAGCATGACCAATTGTGTGGCCAAAGTTGAGATAGAGACGAATGCCATTGTCCAATTCATCTTCAACTACCATCTTGCGCTTCACTTGACAAGAATGCTCAATCAAACTCTCTGAATGTTCCAAAATGCTTTCCACAGAACCATCCATTTCAGATAATAGGTTCCAAAGTTCTGGATCTTCAATGAGGCCATACTTGATGACTTCACCCATTCCTTCAATCAATTCTCTCTTACCTAAGGTTTCAAGGACAAGCGGATCAATCAAAACACCATCTGGTTGAGCAAATGTCCCCACCATATTCTTGGCAAAAGGGGTGTTCACTCCAGTTTTTCCCACCGATAGAAGAATCAACCTGGGCAGTTAAACTAGTTGGAATTTGAACGAAATGAATTCCTCGCATATAGGTAGAGGCTACAAAGCCAGCTAAGTCTCCGACCACTCCACCACCGAGCGCAACGATACCATCACTACGAGTTAAACCTTGCTTCACTAAAAATTCATAAACCTTTTGAACCGTGGTTAGATTTTTTCGTTCTTCACCCTCTAGAAAGTCAAAAACGGCCACTTGAAAACCAGCATCCTCAAGACTGAGTTTTACTTTTTCTGCATAGAGTGAAGCTACATGGTTATCGGTAATGATAACGACTTTTTGCGGTTGCCACAGTTCTCGCAACCATGTTCCTGCTTGAGACAAGCATCCTTTTTCAATCTGAATATCGTAAGGATGATGTGGAAGGTCTATTCTAATTTTCATAGCAGGTCTCCTTTTTCTTTATTGATACTTTTGTTTTAATGATTCCCAGATTTGATCTGTTGGCATTTCCTTGCCTGTCCATAACTGAAAAGCTTCCGCAGCTTGGTAAAGTAGCATGCCAAGGCCATTGATGGATTGATTCCCCTGGTTTCTTGCCCATTTCAAAAATGGGGTTTCAAAGGGTTGGTAAATCACATCTGCTACCAAAAGCTTTTCTGGTAAAACGATGCTTGTCGGGATCGGCTGAGAGGCTCCATCCATACCCACACTCGTAGCATTTACTAAGAGGTCGGCTTGAGTGATGCTGTCTTGAAGCTCTTGAACATCCTCTAAGGCAAATAAATCTACTCTAAATCCAGTCGCTTTCTGTAGTTTTTCCAAGTAAGGTCTTGTTTTTTCCATGGATGACGAGCGAACAAAGACAGAAATCTGGCTCACTCCATCCAAGATTGCCTGTGCCAAAATGGCCTTGGCTGCACCGCCTGCTCCTAACAAAACCATTCTTTTTCCGGAAATTTTAAAAGAAGGCAAGCTCTTAAAGAATCCCTTGCCATCTGTGTTATATCCAATTAATGTTCCTTCTCGATTCACAACTGTATTCACTGCACCAATTAAACAAGCCTCTTCGCTCAACTGATCCAGATAAGGAATCACTTGTTCCTTGTAAGGCATGGAAAGATTGATTCCATACATCTGGTAGCGACGAATATTGGCAACTGTTTCTGCTAGTTCAGCCTCATCTACTTCCCAAGCAAGATAAACACCATTGGTATTGGTTGCTTCAAAAGCGCTATTGTGAATGAAGGGAGAAATGGAGTGTTTGATAGGATTTGCGACTACAGCTGCTAAACGTGTGTAGCCATCAATCTTCATTTAAAATCTCCCTAATTTGTCATGCTAGATAGTGAAATTTGTCCTGGAGCACTAGCTTCATCCAGACTTGCAAAAGACCAACTAGATCCAGTCACATCTGAAGTAATACGAGAGACCTTGCCCACTTTTCCCATAGAAATCGTTACATATTCTTGTTCAGGATTCAGTGTTTTAAAGCCACGTGTAAAGTTCATCAGATCCAAGACATCTTGTTCTGTATTCGCCATAACAGCTATTTTCACAACTTTAGGATTTAAACTTGTTAACTCAGACAATATTTCCATTAGATTATCAGGTGTTTCTTGGAAGTTATGGTAGCTCAAGACGAGATTTGGAAAATCCAACATCTGATCAAAAACATCCTTGTAGTTAAAGTACTCAAAATCAATATAATCTGGTTGATAAAGCTGTGCTACTTCCTTGATCATTTGAACATACTCTTCTGAAGAGAGCTCAATTTGACCACCCTCGGCACGAGTACGTAAAGTGAAAACAAGCTCACGACCTGCAAATTTTTCAAAAATAGCTGGCGCTACCTGCAAAATAGCTTCCTTAGGTAAGAAGTCAGCTCGCCACTCAATGATATCGGCATCTTGGTAGCGCAACACATCAATAGCCTGAGCCTCTTCTATACTTCTTGGCATTACGGAAACAATTAATTTCATTTACTAACCTTCATGGTAATCACTTTGAGGTAATTACTACTTTCATCTTTTTCATTGTAGACAAAGTCTGCTGGAAGTCCATATTTTTGAAGAACCTGATAGTTTCTTCCTGCAAAACCTTTGTTAATTTGTTCTGTAAATTTTTGACGGGAAACATTAGCAGCATTGGTACTAGCAATAATGATTCCACCTGGATTTAAAATCTCTAAGCTTTGAGAAATCAACTTGTGATAATCCTTAGCTACAGAGAAAGTTTGTTTTTTATTTCGGGCAAAGCTAGGTGGATCCAGAACAATCACGTCATAGCTTAAACCTTTCCTCTTAGCATATTTAAAGTATTCAAAGACATCCATGACAAGCAAGCGATGATTGTCTAGACTCAAACCATTAGCAGCAAAATGAGCTGCTGATAATTCTCTTGAACGCTTAGCCAAGTCCACAGAAGTCGTTTCAATAGCTCCCCCCATAGCTGCAGCAACTGAGAAGGCTGCTGTGTAGGAAAACATATTGAGTAAGGATTTCCCCATGGCCAAACCATCAACCAAGCTCCCACGAACTTCATGCTGGTCCAAGAAAATTCCTGTCATGAGACCGTCATTCATGAAGACCTGGTAAAGAACTCCATTTTCAAGAATCGTGAAACATTCAGGTGCATCTTGACCATAGATATGAGCAGACTCATAGTCTAGACCTTTAAAGCGTATCTTTTCATAAGCACCTAAGACTTCTGGAAAAACTTGATGAAAAGCTGCTATAATCTCTTGGCGAAGACTATAAATATAGGAGTTATACCAAGAGAAAACTACATAATCCCCGTAGAGGTCCAGAGTCATTCCACCGAAGCCATCACCTTCTTGATTAAACAAACGAAAGGCAGTTGTCAACTCATCTTGATAGTAGGTAGATCGTTTTAGTTTGGCTTGCTCAAACAAACTTTTAAAGAAGGTTTGATTAAAGGAGATTTTCTGGTTTGATACAAACCAACCAATTCCCTTATTTTGACGGGATAGATAAGCCTTCCCTAAAAACTCATTGCTTTGGCTGAAAAGTTCAACTTCCTGATTCGTTTCAGATAAATCTGGAAAATCAACTTCTTCCAAAAGCACTAGACCTTTTTGGAGCTTTTTTTCAACACGCCGACTGACGAATATTTTATTCATAGATACAATTATATCAAATTTGTTGAAAATTCACAAAATAGAAACAACCCTTGCTTTTTTACTCTCGTTTTAAAAAATGGTATACTAATACTAATTAAGAATTAGGAAGTAATTGTGTGAAAATCACAATAAAAGATGCTCTTCCGTCTTGGAGGAGCATTTCTTTTTATAATATTTATCTAGCAAGCTATCAACTATCTCATCTTTTTTCTATTTCTGCCAATATGCGTGATAGATAGTAATGATAGCTAAATATAGCAAAACCAAGCACGAGGATAAGAACTCCTACTCCCAAGCTGATGGCAAGAATAGCGGAGAGAGACTGAACCAAGAATAAGCTACCAATTACAAGGGCCATTAGGATTGCACTATAAATAAGCAATAGAACCATTGTGACTATGCCATTTGAACGATTCACTAGGTCCGTAATACTAGTCCAATTAGTTGACAGATTTTTCACGTCCTTAAAATAATGGCGACAAGCAAGGATAATACTGGCAAGAATCCATGCCGCAAGAAGGTAAATCATCGGAAGGATTGGCAAGCCTAAATAAAGGGAAAGACCAAGTAAAATCACGATAGGTAAAAAAGACTGAACAGCAAATATAATCCAAAATTTCACTTTCACATAACGAGCAAAGTCAAAGGGCAAACTCTTCAGAAAGTCAAAATTTCCCTCTCCAGAGATAGCCCGATTGAAGGTAAACTTGTGATATTGTTATTTAAAACTGCTATAAATACTCCTACAAAAAACAAGGGTAACCAGTATGGAGGATGAATATCTGGAACTAACTGAGAATCTCGAATTTTGGAAATCAATCCGATCATCATGATATAAGGAAGAAAGGTACTTGTAAAAAGCACTGTAATGACGCCAGTCCCCTGTCCCAATAGGGAGAGGTTGTAGCGTAAAACCATGCGAAAAAATCCCTTTTTAGTCGTTGAAATCCCCTCTTTACTGCGACGTTCTTTTATGACCTTCTCCTCACTGTTAAGCAGGATAATGTCATAAAAATGAGGAAGAACCTTCTTTTTGGTCAGATAAAGTAAGAAGAGAGTTAGTCCTATCCAAGCGAGCAGACCCAGTATGGCCTCTGTCGAAAAAGGCTCCACTGCTATTTTGTAAAAGAGATGAATAGGATAAAGAAGAGGTGGAATGTCTCTAACTCTGTCAACTATATCTCCAGAAGTCGACTGTAGAAAGAAGACAAATAATAAAGGCGTGATAACCCCTATCCCAATCATCACATTCGCAAAAATAGACTGATACTTTCTAAAAACCGCAGTTTGAGCCAAGAAATGCACTGCCACTACCATCACTAGAGTCACAGAGACAAATAATAAGACCAAGGACACCAGCATCAAGGGCAAACCCAGCCAAAGAGAAGGAGCTAGCCTAATGTAGAGGACTAGAAAATAAGCTAGGATCGGTACAATTCCAGTTAGAGCTGGCAAGAGGACAGACAGTCCTTTAGCAATTATAATCTCTGATTCTTTAAAGGCATAGGGACTATAGGAGGCCAAGTCCTTACTCTCATAAAAGACATTGTAAAATGCAGTGAAAGACGTTGAAAAGGCAAGCACCAGTAAAATAGCAACCATGGTACTAAAAAAACTTGGCATTTCCTCAAAAGGAAAACGAAAGGCTAGATTAGAAAATAAGATGAGTAGCAACAAACTAGAAGCAAGATAAGAACGCAACAATTTCCCTGATACATCAACCTTTTTATCAGGATTCTTAGCTTGCTTCTTTCGTAGGTTAGCCAAATTAGCTTCTTTAGATGAATAGAGAATATTGATATCAACTAATTTTTTAATGACCTTGAGACGCATCTGTAACCTCCTATTTTCTACCAGCAAGGCTAAGGTAGATACTTTCCAAAGACTGATCTGGGTGGTCTTTTCTTAAGTCCTCCACGCTACCACAATAAATCAAATGCCCCTTTTTCAAAATAGCAATCCGATCACAGACTTGCTCGGCTACCTCTAAGACATGGGTCGAAAACAAAACTGTTTTACCTTTTTGTGCATGTTCCTTCATCATTTGCTTCAAATCAAAAGCAGCCTGGGGATCTAAACCAGTCAAGGGTTCGTCCAAGACCCAAATATCAGGATCAGACAAGAGTGCCCCAATAACAAAAACTTTCTGACGCATTCCGTGAGAAAGAGTTTCAATAACCTGATAACGGTTTTCAGCAAAGTCAAAAACACTCAATAGCCTAGCTAGACTAGACTCCAAGTCAGAGCTAGTTAGGTCATAGGATGAGGCAAGCAATTCCCAAAATTCATTGGCCGTTAAACGCAAAAACAAATCAGGCGAGTCTGCAACGTAGCCAATCTTCGTTTGATAGCTAAACGATTTTCCGATAAATCCTGGCCATCTACCAAAATACGTCCACTGCTGGGTGAAATGATACTGACTAGAGATTTTATGGTGGTCGATTTTCCAGCACCATTATGGCCAATCAAACCCATAATCTCTCCGTTTTCAATCTGCAAATTGAGATTGCTCAAAGCCTCTATATCACCATATAACTTACTAACATTTTGAAATTCAATCATGGGCTGACTCCTATATTTATGTTCTTTATATTATTATATTAGCACTTTGGTACAAAATAATCAACACTTTTGATAAAATAGTCGAAAATATTTTTTAGATTTGCGCAAACGTTTGTGCATTTGCTTGCTTTGTGGTAAAATGATTCTCAAATTGTTAAGTATGAGGACTATCTATGAAAAATCAAACCCTAATGCAGTATTTTGAGTGGTACCTTCCCCACGATGGACAACACTGGACGCGACTTACAGATGATGCTGAGCACCTTGCAAATCTAGGAATTAGCCACGTCTGGATGCCACCTGCCTTTAAAGCTACAAACGAAAAAGATGTCGGTTATGGTGTCTATGATCTTTTTGACCTCGGTGAATTTGACCAAAAAGGAACTGTGCGTACCAAGTACGGTTTCAAAGAAGACTATCTTCAAGCCATTCAAACACTTAAATCACATGGGATTCAACCTATGGCTGACGTCGTCTTAAACCACAAGGCAGCTGCAGACCGTTTAGAATCCTTCCAGGTTATTGAAGTCGACCCAGAAGATCGTACAATTGAACTTGGAGAACCTTTTACCATCAATGGTTGGACAAACTTTACTTTTGATGGAAGACAAAACACCTACAATGATTTCCACTGGCACTGGTACCATTTCACTGGAACTGACTATGATGCCAAAAGACGGAAGTCTGGTATTTACCTTATCCAGGGAGATAATAAGGGGTGGGCCCACGAGGAATTAGTCGATAACGAAAATGGTAACTATGACTACCTCATGTATGCGGACTTAGATTTTAAGCATCCAGAAGTCATACAAAATATCTACGATTGGGCTGATTGGTTCATGGAAACGACTGGCGTAGCTGGTTTTCGTTTAGATGCAGTCAAGCATATCGACTCCTTCTTTATGCGTAATTTCATTCGTGACATCAAAGAGAAATATGGACAAGACTTCTATGTCTTTGGAGAATTCTGGAATCCAGATAAGGATGCCAACCTAGAATACCTTGATAAAATCGAAGAACGCTTCGACCTAGTCGATGTCCGCCTCCATATGAATCTCTTTGAAGCAAGCCAGGCTGGTGCAGACTACGATTTGCGTACCATCTTTAATGATAGTCTGGTTCAAATCAAACCAGATAAAGCTGTAACCTTTGTCGAAAACCATGATACTCAACGAGGACAAGCTTTAGAATCTACTGTAGAAGAATGGTTTAAACCAGTAGCCTATGCTCTTATTCTTTTGCGCGAGCAGGGTCTCCCTTGTGTCTTTTACGGAGACTACTACGGTATCTCTGGTCAATATGCTCAGCAAGATTTTAAAGAAGTTCTTGACTGTCTGTTAGCTATCCGAAAAGATTTGGCTTATGGAGAGCAGACGGACTACTTTGATGACCCTAATTGTATCGGTTGGGTTCGTTCTGGAGCTGACAACCAATCGCCTTTAGCTGTTCTTATCTCAAACGCTCAAGAGAATTACAAAACCATGTTTGTAGGTCCAGAATGGGCTAACCGAACCTTTGTTGATTTACTTGGTAATCATTCTGACCAAGTAACTGTTAATGCTGAAGGTTATGGTGATTTCCCAGTTGCTGAACGTTCTGTAAGTGTTTGGGGACTTACTTATTAAGAACACAAAAAAACTTGCCATAGGCAAGTTTTTTTATTGCTAAATATTAGTCTTTCCAAAGATCCATGGCATTTTTAAAATCAGATGAAACCTGAACATTTGAGGGTTTGTTGCCTCTCTCTCTTGACGTTTCGCTTCTACCTGGGCTACACTCCTAATCCCTTCATGACGCCAGTTTCGTAGGATAGCTTGGATATATTTCCAATTTGGTTTACCATTCAAAACAGCTTCTCGTAAGGCTTCTTTTATCAAATCCGCACTAGTTCCGTCTTCTTTCAAACTCTTTTCCAAGTCTTCAATTTCAAATGGGCTCAATAGACGACCTAGCTCCTGTTGGAAAGTATCTACCAAGCTCTTTAAATCATTTGGAGCAGATTGCACCTGATTCGGAGCTTGTTTTTCAAAAAGTTGGTCTAGGCGCTCCAAGGCAAGAGTTGCATCGAAGATTACTTCTATTTCGCCATTAAGTTCAATGGTTCGGTATTGAAGCAACCCTTTCTCAGTCAATCGTGAAATAGCCTGATTGACTTCAGTGACATTTTTGCCAATTTTTTCAGCAATCTGACTTGGAGACAGCTCACCTAAAGCGGTTGTATTCTGTAAGTAAAAGAATTGCCAAACCAAGAAATCATCGCTTGACGAGAACAGTTGATTGTAATGTAAGAGCAGGTCACTCGGTAACACTAAGTTTCCTGATTTGAAAGCATCTAAATATGTCATAATTCCTCTTATAAATATCCAAAATGAGACACATCTTCTTCCGTACTTTTCCACTCAAACGGCGTTTCTTGGTATACTGCATAATTTACCCAGTTACTGAAAAAGAGGGCTGCAGATGAACTCCACCTCATACAAGGAAGTTCATGAATGTCATCATTTTTGAAATAATTTTCTGGTATATGTGGATCTAAACCAGCATCTAGATCTCTAAAATATTCCTTTGCGAGCGTATCGCGATCATACTCTAAATGCCCAAAGCTATAGACTTCTCTCAAATCTCGACTCGCAAGGATAGAGACTCCTACCTCTTCTCCTGATGCTAAAATCTCTAGATTTGTTTTATTCAGGATATCTTCTTTGTGGACTTCTGTATGGCGAGAATGAGGGGATACATATAAATCATCAAAACCTCTCAGTAGAAGATGACCTTCTTTCAAAACATCTTGAGAATAAATCCCAGAAAGCTTCTGGTCCATCTGGTATTTATCTACGCCATAGCGATAGTATAGACCCGCTTGTGCTCCCCAGCAAATATACAGGGTTGAAAAGACATGAGTCTTAGACCAATCGATAACCTTAGTAAATTCCTCCCAATAGTCCACTTCTTCAAAAGGGAGATGTTCAACTGGAGCACCTGTAATAATCAAGCCATCAAAATACTGGTCTTGAACTTCTGAGAAGGTCTTATAAAAAGTCTTCATATGCTCAGAACGAGTTGTTTTCGACTGATGACTTTCCATATATAAAAATTCAATATCTAACTGCAAAGGAGTATTGGCTAAATGGCGTAAAAGCTGAGTTTCTGTAACCATTTTCAGTGGCATCAAGTTTAAAATCAGAATTTTCAGTGGTCGAATATCCTGATGAGCCGCCCTCTGGTCATCCATGACGAAAATATTTTCCGTTCGTAAAATCTCAACTGCTGGTAATTTTTTATCAATTCGAATCGGCATAGAAATCTCCTTACTGTATCATATTGGACTCAAGTAAACATGGTATCGTCAACGGGGAAAAATGCTGACGTTTCTCTTTCCCTTTATTATACTGTATGAAGATATAGTTTTCAATTATAGTTTTTCTCTAACTAGATATAGCTTATTTTTTTATATCAAATGAAGAGAAAACAGCCCTAGGGACTGTTTTTTTCATTAATAATGCATCAGCACTTTATAGTCGTAATCTCCGATAGCTTCACGACCTTTGAGTTCATCCAGTTCGATCAAGAAGGCACAACCTGCTACGACTCCACCCAATTTTTCAATCATTTCGATGGTTGCTTTAACAGTACCACCTGTTGCCAAGAGGTCATCTACGATAAGAACACGTTGTCCTGGTTTGATAGCATCTGCGTGCATGGTCAAAGTATCAACCCCATATTCTTTTTCGTAGTCCGCTGAAATGACTTCACGTGGCAACTTGCCAGGTTTACGAACAGGCGCAAAACCAATTCCCAACTCAAAAAGCGACTGGACATCCAACGATAAATCCACGAGCTTCTGGTCCCTACGATCATATCAATCTTTTTTTATTAGTAGCATATTGAACAATTTCACGAACAGCGTAACTGTAGGCATTTCCATCTGCCATCAATGGGCTAATATCACGGAAAGTAATTCCTTCTTGTGGGTAATTTTTCAATACTTGCAATGTAATCTTTTTAAGTTCATAGCATTTCTTTCTTTTTAAAGTTTTTTTACTCCCTATTATACCATAATTCCTAGAAAAGCAAAAATAGAAAGAGGCCTTGATACTTGGTTCAAGACTTCTCATTTTTTTCTTCAATTGTTGCTAGAAGTACTTACTTCTTTTTTTGCTTTTTAGAGTTTTTGGTTGCGTTGACGATTTTTGTTGGATGCGCCACTCTCGCTCATAGTAGGCCATGGTTTCAAATACTCTACGAGGTAATCCAACATCCAGTAAATAGATTGGGATTTTTCAAAAACGTTAGAATGTTTTTGAACTTGTAAATCTACTTCGAAGACGATACCAGAAAAAAAGTTGGATTTTTAAAAAGTTCCTTGTCATAAAACTGAACCTCAATCATATAAAAATCCCTTGCATTTCTACTACCCTTAATTCTCGTGAGAGCAAACTTTTCTACCTGTCCCCAGGAATAAAACTGCCAGTCTTTCTTTGGATATGGTTTATAGAAAAATCCTTGAGCCGTACATTTCAAATACTCTTTATCAGAAAAAAGCCGTCGCAAATGTTGATACAAAATGAAGCCAACGATGATGATTAAGAAACCAATAAAGAGAATTAAAGCCACCAATCCCGCAGGTGCTTCTTCGGGATAGCTCATCAAAAACGAAAAAATCCAAAGTAGAAGAGCCAATTCTAGTAGGTAAAGAATAAGGCTCAAGACGATTTTCTTACTACTCCATTTAATAATTGTTTCTTCCATTATACTAACTCACTTAAATATTCATAGCGTTCATATTTTTCCAGCAAGTCTTCATTTTTCTCGTCTAATTCTTTTTGAAGGGTAGCTAGTTTCCCAAAGTCAGACCCATTTGCTAGCATTTCTTCCTCTATAGAAGAGATGCGGTTTTCCAAGGCTTCGATGTCACCCTCAATACTTGCCCATTCCTGCTTTTCTTGGTAAGTCATCCGTTTCTTCTCTTCACGGACTTTGACGACTTTTTCCTTGTCAGCCTTTTGAACTTGGCTTTTTATTTCTGCTTCAAAGGCCTTTTCATCTAGATAATCTGTATAATGGCCAAAGAAAGGACGGATGGTCCCGTCTTCAAAAGCAAGAATCTTAGTTGCTACCTTATCAAGGAAATAGCGATCGTGGCTGACTGTTAAGACTGGCCCTGCAAAACCTTGTAAGAAATTTTCTAGAACCGTTAAGGTCGCAATGTCTAGGTCATTTGTCGGTTCATCTAAGAGAAGCACATTGGGTTTTTCAAGGAGTAATTTGAGGAGGTACAGACGCTTCTTCTCTCCACCTGACAGCTTCTCAATCAAGGTACCGTGTGTTGAACGAGGGAAAGAAATTGTTCTAGTAATTCTGCAATGGATGTCGTAGTACCACCGCTAGTCTTAACCTCTTCTGCCACTTCCTGCAGGTAATTGATAACCCGCTTACTCTCATCTAAACCTTCGATTTGTTGAGAGAAATAAGCGATACGAACTGTTTCACCGATGATAACTTGTCCTTCAGTCGCTTCAAGTCTTCCTGCAATAAGGTTAAGAAGGGTTGACTTCCCAACACCATTGTCCCCGACGATTCCGATACGGTCTTTGGCTTGTACCAAAAGATTAAAATGTTTCAGAATCGGTTTATCGTCATAGGCAAAGGAAACATCCTTAAACTCGATAACTTTTTTACCGATACGGCTAGTTTCAAAATTCATGCTCAAGTCTGCCTCAAGGCTAGTATCTGAGACTTCCTTTTTCAAGTCATGGAATCGATTGATACGAGCTTGTTGCTTGGTCGCACGAGCTTGAGGTTGCCGTCTCATCCAAGCTAATTCTTGTTTGTAAAGTTGTTCCTTTTTGTGAAGAAGAGCTGCATCACGCTCATCCTGTTCAGCCTTGAGACGGACATAATCTTGGTAATTCCCCTGATACTCTGTTAATCCACCTCTATCCAATTCAAAAATTCGCGTAGAAAGAGCATCTAGGAAATAACGATCGTGAGTGATGAAGAGGACGGTCTTCTTGGAATTCTTCAAGAAAAGTGTCAGCCACTCGATGGTCGCAATGTCCAGATGGTTGGTTGGCTCATCAAGAAGCAAGAGATCATGATTTCCTAAAAGCACTTGCGCCAATTGAACCCGTCTACGAAGACCACCCGACAAAGCTCCAACAGGAGTTGATAATTCTTGAATGCCTAGTTTACTGAGAACAGTCTTGACCTGACTTTCGATTTCCCATGCTTGGAGGGAATCCATCTCCGCCATAACCCGTTCTAGACGCGACTGCTTGTCATCACTGTAGTTAAGCATGAGCAGTTCATACTCACGAATCAGCTGGATTTCCTTGAGGTCACTAGATAGGACAGTATCCAAGACAGTCTTGCTATCATCAAAATCCGGATCCTGAGTCAGGTAGCCAATCTTGTAATCACTCTTTGCTGAAAAAGGACTAATATCGCCATCAAAACCTGAAACACCTGCAAGCACATCTAAAAGGGTTGTTTTCCCAGTTCCGTTAACACCAATAAGACCGATGCGATCTAAGTCATGGATGATAAAGGAAATATCCTTAAAGACAGTCTTGTCACCAACAGATTTACTTAGTTTCAACAATAAAATCGCTCATTTTTTCTCCCTTAGGTAATCATGGATGGCTTGACGATCATTTTCTAACTCTCCATCGACAATAGCATATTCAATTCTCTCTAAAGCATCTCCCAATTCAGGGCCTGGCTGGTAGCCGTACTCTTTGATGAGAATACCACCATTGATTTGCATCTCTTTCTTATCATGTATGGTCAAGCTCTCGTAGGTTTCTGTGATTGCTTGTGGATTGACTTCCTTCCCTTGAGCTTTGCGAAGATTTCAGCCTGTAGAAGTAAGTCCAAATCAAAACGGTAACAATCACGTTTACCGAGTTCCCCTTCTTCTCGGAGAGCCAAAATAGACAGCAAATCCTGTACCTGTTTGACAAATTGGCGTGAAGTCTTCCAATGCTTCAAAAATTGTTGAGCATCTTCGACTTTTAAAACCCATAAAAGTGCTGCCCAAGCTTGTTCAGAAGATTCAAAGATAAATTCCTCCTCTAAATCAAACAATCTTTGGAGTTTTTCCCGACTATTTGCCATATCTGGAAGATAATTATAAGCTTGGCTCTCAATCATAGAAGACAAACCTACTCGCCAATGAGGAGCTAGTAGAAGTTTATCAAATTCGACAAAAGTACGCTCCACAGAGATTTTTTCTAAAAGTGGCGTTAAGGTCTTCATCGCTTCAAAGGTTGCTTGCTCAAGTTCAAAACCGAGACTGGCTTGGAAACGAAAGCCTCGCATGATACGTAGAGCATCTTCGTTGAAACGCTCACTGGCAACTCCAACTGCTCGCAAAACTTGATTTTCTAAATCTTTGAGCCCGTCAAATAAATCAACGATTTCCCCTGTCTCATCCAAAGCAAAGGCATTGACTGTAAAATCGCGACGCTTGAGGTCTTCTTCCAACGAACGCACAAAAGAAACTGCGCTTGGTCTACGATAGTCTACATAGACATCTTCTGTCCGAAAAGTGGTTACTTCGTACTCTTCATCTCCATCTAAAACTAAGACAGTTCCGTGCTCAATGCCGATATCGGCTGTTCGGGGAAAAATCTGCTTAGTCTCTTCAGGATAAGAAGAAGTCGCAATATCCACGTCATGGATGGGACGATTGAGTAGGGCATCCCTCACAGATCCACCCACAAAATAAGCTTCAAACCCTGCTTCTTTAATTTTTTCTAATACTGGTAAAGCCTTCTGAAATTCAGAAGGCATTTTTGTTAATCTCATAGTAAGTGTTCTAATCCATAGACAAGCTCATGACGCTTGACAACTTCTTTGATTCCCAAATTCACTCCTGTCATGAAAGAGCTACGATCATAGGAGTCATGACGCAGTGTCAATCCTTCTCCCTGATTTCCAAAAATGACTTCCTGATGGGCTACCAATCCTGGCAAACGAACCGAATGGATACGCATGCCATCAAAGTTGGCACCACGTGCACCAGCAATGAGTTCTTCCTCATCACTAGCACCTTGTTGAATAGACTCACGAACTTGTGCCATCAACTCAGCTGTTTTAATAGCTGTTCCACTTGGAGCATCTTTTTTCTTGTCATGGTGAAGCTCAATAATCTCCACATTTGGAAAGTATTTAGCTGCTTGTGCCGCAAATTGCATGAGTAAGACAGCACCCAAGGCAAAGTTGGGAGCAATCAAGCCACCCAAGTTTTTGGAACGAGAAAAATCTTTTAATTCTTCGATTTCCTGACTAGTAAAGCCTGTTGTTCCAACTACTGGAGCAAAGCCATTTTCAAGAGCAAAACGTGTATTTTCATAGGCAACAGCTGGTGTTGTAAAGTCCACCCAAACATCTGCCTCAAAACCTGCCAAGTCATTCTTATCATTGAATACTGGAATTCCTTGCCAGTCAGATGCAGACTCAAAAGGATCCAAAACGGCTACTAGTTCCAATTCAGGATCAGACAAAACCATCTGACAAGCAGCCTGACCCATCTTACCCTTAAAACCAGCAATAATCACTCGAATACTCATCTCTACTCCTGTCTAAGATACAAAGCCTGTAAGAACACAAAGTGAAAATAGGAGTTCTGATCAAGGAGTAGATACTCCTTGGAAGAACTATCTTTTTCACACAGGGTTCTAGGCGTGTTCAATGCTAAGATACAAAGGACGTTAGCTGACGATGAAAAATAGGGACTGGCGCTGATTTTCCATGAAAGGCAAGTCAGGCATCTTTTTTCAAGAGGCAGATAGTCCGTGTTCAATTTTAAGATACAAAGCCTGTGAGAACAATCTAGACGATTGGTGTATAGCTCAAAGCAATACTTCCTTCACCAAGGTGAGTCCCAATAACACTACCGAAGGTTGCTATTGAAATATCTGTAGCTACACCACCATCTATCAAAAGCTGGCGCAAATCTGCTGCTTTTTGAGGGGCATTCCCATGAATCACTGTAATCCGGTAGTTACCGTTACTGGTTGCTTCTTTGACAATTTCAACCAGACGTTTTGTTGCTTTCTTCTCTGTACGGACCTTCTCATAAACTTCGATAACACCTTGGTCATTGAAATATAAGATTGGTTTAATACTAAGAAGGTTTCCTAAAATAGCTGCGCCATTTGATAAACGACCACCCTTCACCAGATGATCAAGATCATCCACCATGATAAAGGCAGAAGTATGTTCAATCTGTTCAGTTACCTTCTCTAAGATAGACTCGAAGTCTTCTCCTTGCTCAACCCACTGGAAAACACTTTCCACCATAAAACCTAGTGGAGCACTTGTGATTCGAGTATCAGGAAAAGCAATCGTTAATCCTGCGAACTCATCCGTCATATACTGGATATTCTGGTGAAATCCTGAGATCCCAGAAGAAAGAAAGAGCCCCAAAACATGAGTATAACCTTTTTCTTTCAAGGATGACAAAATTTCATCTAACTTAGCAATACTTGGCTGACTTGTTTTCGGCAGTTCAGATGAACGAGCCATTTTTTCATAAAATTCTTGAGCGGTTAGATTTACACCTTCAACATACTCCTGTCCATCGATATTCACAGGAATGTCTAGTACAAATAAATCTTCTTTCCGCAAGGTTTCCGCTTGTAGAAAAGCAGACGAGTCTGTTATGACCGCTAATTTCATTTTAAAACTCCAAATTAATTCCTGGTAAATCTAATGCGATTTCCGTCACTTCGTAAGTCAAACGGTTTAGCATATCCAAAGAAGGACGAGCAAGTGTCTCCACTTCTTCTTGACTAAAATCACTTGGTTGATCTACAATACGACCTTCAACGTGGTTGACTTGAGAGATGGTTCCACTGATAACAAATTTATCAAAGACAATCATAAAGCTCAAAACAACTACGAGAGAAGTCACTTGATTTTCTTGGTCGTGTTGTAATAGTTGAAAATTCACATCGACCTTTGTTTCAGGAATTCCGTTCTCATTTTCCCATTCAAAGTTACGCGCATCAAAGTGATACTGACTAACAAATTCTTGTTCACGTTTTAAATTCATCATATTCTCCATGGTTACAATTTACTTTGACATTGTAACATATTTTCTTATTTTCTGCTAACTTTCCTAAATTCCGATTTCTGCTTTCACAACTTCAGCAATAGTGTCCACATAGTAGTCTACTTCTTCAGTTGTTGGTGCTTCGGCCATGACACGCAAGAGTGGCTCTGTTCCACTTGGGCGAACGAGAATACGACCGTTACCAGCCATCTCTTCTTCCATCTTATCGATAATTGCCTTGATAGCTGGCACTTCCATAGCTTTTTCTTTCATGACGTTTTCCACTCGGATATTGACCAATTTTTGAGGGTAAATAGTTACCTCTGAAGCCAACTGAGACAAGCTCTTACCTGATTCTTGCATAATCTTAGTCAATTGAACTGCTGACAACTGACCATCACCAGTTGTGTTATAGTCCATCAAAATAACATGACCTGATTGTTCTCCGCCTAGATTGTAGCCAGATTTTCTCATTTCTTCAACTACATAGCGGTCTCCAACAGCAGTGACTGCTTTATTGATTCCTTCACGGTCCAAGGCTTTATGGAAACCAAGGTTAGACATAACTGTTGTCACAATCGTATTTTGAGCCAATTGACCTTTCTCAGAAAGGTATTTCCCGATGATATACATAATCTTGTCACCATCGACAATTTCACCATTTTCATCCACAGCAATCAAACGGTCACTATCACCATCAAAGGCCAAACCGATAGCTAACCCGCTTTCTTTCACAAGTTCTTGCAAGGCTTCTGGATGAGTTGAACCAACGTTCAAGTTGATGTTCAGTCCATCTGGAGTTTCTCCGATAACCGTTAATTGAGCACCCAAGTCTGCAAAAATTTGTCGAGCACTTGTTGAAGCAGCGCCATTTGCAGTATCCAATGCTACCTTCATCCCTTCAAGAGATGTTCCAGTTGAAACAAGATAAGCTTCATACTTGCGCAAACCTTCTGGATAATCAACTACAGTCCCTAAACCTTCAGCACTTGGACGTGGAAGAGTGTCTTCACTCGCATCAAGCAAGGCTTCGATTTCTGCTTCCTTGTCATCGTCAAGTTTAAATCCGTCACCACCAAAGAATTTAATTCCGTTATCAAGGGCTGGGTTGTGGCTAGCTGAGATCATGACACTGCACTTGCTCCCTCAGTTTTAACCAAGTATGCTACTGCTGGTGTTGCAAGAACGCCAAGCTTATAAACGTGGATTCCAACTGAAAGAAGACCAGCAATGAGAGCTGCTTCTAACATTTGACCTGAAATACGTGTATCACGTCCTACGAAAACTTTAGGCGCTTCTGTCGCATGTTGACTGAGGACATATCCTCCGAAGCGACCCAATTTAAAGGCCAATTCTGGCGTTAATTCTACGTTTGCTTCTCCACGGACTCCGTCCGTTCCAAAATATTTACCCATTTTATCATTCCTTTTCTAGTATAATATTTATTTTAAGATTCTGACTTCGTCTCTGCTGCTGTCGTTGAAGAGTTTTCGGTAGATGAAGTATTACTTGTTGTGGTTGTGCTACTTGTTGTTCTTACAGCTTTGGTCGTTACTTTCATAGTAGTTTCAAAAGGTGTAATCACTGTTGGTAAGACAGCTCCATTTTTATCAACAGCTTGCAAAGGAACTGATCCTGAATAGTTCCCTGTAATCTGTTCACTCGTTGGTAAAACTGCAACAATCCGATCAATCTTAGATAGTGTATCCGCATCACTAGTTACTGAAACTTTTTCATCAGAAACAGTCACACGTTCGATTATAATCTTCTCATCAATTTGACTAGAATCAATTTGAGGTACAACAGGTACATTATCTCGAGTAACTTTCTTACCAATCTTGACTGTGATCTTTTGAGGTGTTGCTACAGCTGTCAAACCACTTGGAAGATTTTCAATGGTCAAGGGAACTTCAATCGTTCCTTCTGTAGCCTGGGTCAAATCAGCAGTCACTTTAAATTTACGAGTGCTCTCTTGCATCTCACTAGCTAAGGTGACTCGATTCGAACCCGTCAAAAATACCGTTACTTCTGAGCTGAAACCACTGATAAAATATTGCTCACTATCATACTGAATATCAATCGGTACATTGACTACTGTATTGGTATAGGTTTCAGTTTTAGTTTGTCTTGCATTGGTATTGTTTTGATAATTGATTGATGTTGCATAGATAAACAGGACACATGCAAAGAGGAGTGAGGAGATGATATAAAGACTATTTCTTTTCATTATTCCAACCTCCTAATAGACGTTCTTTTAAACTTAGTTCTTGCTCATCCTTAGGTATCAGAATACGACGTAGTTCTTCCTCGAATTCTTCCAAACTTAGATCATGTTTGAAGACACCGTTATAGGTGATGGATATACCCCCAGTTTCTTCTGATACAACAAAAGTAAGGGCATCTGAAACTTCTGATAAACCAATGGCTGCACGGTGACGAGTTCCGAACTCTTTGGAAATACCTGTGTTTTCAGTCAGTGGTAAATAGGCAGAAGTTACTGCAATCCGATCTCCACTGATAATGACTGCACCGTCATGGAGAGGCGTATTAGGGATAAAAATGTTAATTAATAACTCAGCAGAAATCTTAGCATCCAAAGGAATTCCTGTAACGATGTACTCCTGCAAGGTTCTCACACGTTGAACAGCTACCAAAGCTCCAATCTTTCGCGGGCTCATATACTCAACCGATTTTACAAAAGCCTGTACCATCTGCTCTTCTGAACTTATAGGAGTATTTGAAAAGAAGTCCGTAGCTCGACCTAATCGTTCCAAACCTGTCCGAATTTCTGGAGAAAAGATAACAACCGCTGCGATAACTCCATAGGTAATCAATTGGTTAATCAACCAGGAAATAGTCGTCAAGCCCAAAAAATTAGCCGCAATCTGAGCTAAGATAAAAACTAAAACGCCTCGAACCAGAATCATAATCTTGGTTCCTGCAATTGATTTTGTAAATTGATATAAGATATAAGCGACGATTAGAATATCAATCACATTTATCGCAATACTCCAAGGACTGGAAAACAAACTAGACCAGTATTGAAGATTAGATAATTGCTGAAAATTCATCCTGTGTCCCCTCTCCAAAAAAGCTTCTCTTCATTATACCATTTTTAATGGAAATTTTCTCCCCCCTACCTCATTTTAAATTGGCAGAAAATATGATAGAATAAAATGATAAAAATGAAATAAGGAGAAACCATGTCTGAATTATATGATATTACCATCATAGGGGGTGGCCCAGTTGGTCTTTTCGCAGCCTTTTATGCAAATTTACGTCAAGCTAAAGTACAAATCATTGACTCTCTTCCTCAATTAGGTGGCCAACCTGCCATTCTTTATCCTGAAAAACAAATTCTTGATGTCCCAGGTTTCCCAAATCTCACTGGTGAAGAACTAACTAATCGCCTCTTAGAACAACTAAAAGGTTTTGATACACCAGCACATCTCAATGAAACTGTTCTTGACATTGAAAAAGAGAATGATGTATTTAAGATAACAACTACTAAAGGCAGTCATAGTAGCAAAGCTGTCATTATCGCTATGGGTGGTGGAGCTTTTAAACCACGTCCACTTGAATTAGATGGTGTTGATGGTTATGAAAATATCCATTATCACGTTTCTAACATTCAACAATATGCTGGTAAGAAAGTCACCATCCTGGGGGGTGGCGACTCAGCTGTGGACTGGGCCCTAGCTTTTGAAAAGATTGCTCCAACTACACTTGTGCACCGTCGAGATAACTTCCGTGCCCTCGAGCATAGTGTACAAGCTCTTCAAGAATCATCTGTAGCTATTAAAACACCATTTGTTCCAAGTCAACTTCTTGGAGATGGTCAAACTTTAGACAAACTTGAAATCACAAAAGTCAAATCCGATGAGACCGAAGCATTGAACTAGATCACCTCTTTGTCAACTATGGCTTCAAATCATCAGTTGGTAATCTTAAAAATTGGGGATTAGAACTGAATCGTCATAAGATTATCGTCAATAGCAAGCAAGAATCAAGCCAGGCAGGAATTTACGCTATTGGTGACTGTTGTTACTACGAAGGTAAGATTGACCTGATTGCGACAGGTCTTGGTGAAGCACCAACCGCCGTCAACAATGCCATTAACTACATTGACCCAGAACAAAAAGTACAACCAAAACACTCTACAAGTTTATAAGAAAAAACCACGGATCCTAGGATTCGTGGTTTTAAATTTTATCTGCAATTTTATTAATCTTTCTCAGTCGATGATTGACACCACTTTTTGTGAGTGGATTTGTCAAACTGTCTGCCAATTGTTGGATAGAGTAGTCTGGATGTTGGATACGCAAATGCGCTACTTCTTGCAAATCTACTGGTAGGCTATCTAGACCTACGGTATCAATGATTTTACTGATATTGTTGATGGTTTTCATGCTCGCAGAAACCGTACGAGCGATATTAGCTGTCTCTGCATTATTAGCACGATTGAGATCATTCCGAGTTTCTCGGAGAATCTTGACGCCTTCAAAAGTATCTCTCGCCTCCATGGCTCCCACTAAAATCAGGAAATCCATAATATCTTCCGCTCGCTGAAGATAGGTCACCGCGCCCTTTTTTCGTTCGATAACCTTTGCATCTAGCAAGAACTGCTGCAAGAGCGAAGCAATCCCTTGGGCGTGGTCCAGATAAACAGAACTTATTTCTAACTGATACTTGCCTGACTCGGGGTCTCTGATGCTCCCATTTGCCAAAAATGCACCACAGAGATAGGCACGACCTGCTTCCTCATCTCCTAAAATATCTGGATCAATCCCTGTTTCCAAACCAAAGAAAGAATCGGCCAAACGCAAATCTGCTAAAAGTTCCTGGACTCGCTCATCAGTAAATACAGTATAGACGCGATTTTTCCGTAAATTACTTCTCTGGTGGTGACGAATCTCAGACTTGATGCCGTAAAAGTGCAAGAAAGATTCATAGAGATGACGGGCCAATTTAGCATTTTCTGTAATGACGGACAAGGTCAAACCAGAACTCGATAAACCAATACTACCAGACATCTTGATAATAGCTGACAATTCATGACGACTCAGGTGATGCTGACTTAAAATTTCTTCTTTTACTGCTACTGTAAAACTCATTTTCTCACCTGTATGATCCGCATGAGCTCATCTACGATTAAATCACCATCGTGAAAGGCTCCCCCATTTTCCAAGCGTAGAAAGTTGGATGAAATGACACGTGGGACTTGCTTACGCAAACCTTCAAATCATGCTCAACCTGCACCAAATACTCATCAAAACGGTTGGTATCCATATAGTCCCTCGGAACCTTTTCGATATTAACAAGGACAGTATCGATAAATGGACGGCCCAAATGACGATGCAAGACTTCTACGTGATCACTATCTGAGAAATGCTCCGTTTCTCCACGTTGAGTCATAATATTGCAGACATAGGCAACCTCTGCCTTAGTCTCTAGAAGAGCCTGACCGATTTCTTCGATGACGATATTAGGCAAAATCGAAGTAAAGAGTGAACCTGGTCCCAAGACAATCATATCACTCTCAAGAATGGTATTGACAACTCGACGGCTAGCCTGCGGTTTTTCATCATCTAGAGTGTTTGTCACATAGACATGGTCAATCATACCTGGATGATCTGCAATGTGACTTTCCCCAGCAACTTCTGAACCATCTTTAAAGACAGCATGGAGTGTCAAAGGATGGTCACTTGATGGGAAAATCTTCCCTGTAGTATGGAAGAATTTACTCAGCAATTGCATGGCATTATAGGTCGAACCCTGCATTTCAGATAATCCAGCTATGATAATGTTTCCTAATGGATGACCAGCAAAAGCACCTGCATCCTCTGAAAAACGGTATTGAAAGACCTTTTCATAGAATTTTGGCATATCTGACATGGCTACAAGGACATTACGTAAATCCCCTGGAGGTGTCAACTGTTGAATATTCTTACGCAATTCACCTGAAGAACCACCATCATCCGCAACGGTTACTATGGCTGCAATTTCGACGTCTTTTTCCCGTAGACTATTTAAAATAACAGGGATTCCGGTTCCTCCACCGATCACTGTAATTTTGGGTTTTCTCATGAACGGTTTACCGTTTCCTTTCTTCGGTCTTTATCACGATGACTTTCATTTACAGGCCAACTTTTAGATAGGTCAGTTGCTAAACGCTTGGCAAAAGCGACACTTCTATGCTGTCCACCAGTACAACCAATCGCAATAGTTAAGACTGATTTGCCCTCTTTTTTATAGCCTGGTAGGATTGGTTCAACCAAGGCTAACAAATGACGGTAGAAATCTTCAGATTCCTCATGGTTCATGACATAGTCATAAACTGCCTGGTCTTCACCTGTCTGATTACGAAGTTCTGGCAGATAGTAAGGGTTTGGTAAAAAGCGAACATCAAATACCAAATCGGCATCAATTGGAATACCGTATTTAAACCCAAATGACATGACCTCGATACGGAAAGACTGCGTTTGTTCTTGGTCCGAAAATTGCTCTGCAATAGTCTTGCGAAGTTCACGAGGAGTTAGTTCAGTAGTATCAACCACATTTTGGCTCATATTTTTTAATGGAGCTAAGAGTTCGCGTTCCAGCTTGATACCATCCAAAATACGACCATCTGCTGCAAGAGGGTGACTTCTTCTAGTTTCCTTATAGCGTGCCACCAATTCCTTATCAGCAGCATCCAAAAAGAGAATCTTGAAATCCAAATCATCTTGATTTTCCAATTCATCCAAGACAGCCTGAATCTCTGAGAAGAAAGAGCGGCTTCGCATATCCACAACTAGGGCTAACTTGTGGTCGTCATCCTTTGTCTCTACCAACTGCAAAAATTTTGGCAATAGAGCTGGTGGCATATTATCAATCGTAAAATATCCTAAATCTTCAAAGGATTGAATGGCTACAGTTTTCCCTGCACCACTCATCCCTGTTACAATCACCAGGTGAAGTTGTTTCATTGTCATCATAGTCTCCTTATATCAAAAGAAGTTTGGAAGAACCAAACTTCAACTCGCTTATCCAATCTCAGCGATGACTTCAATTTCGACTTTTACATCGCGAGGAAGACGAGCTACTTCCACAGCTGAACGAGCTGGAAATTCCTTATTAAAGGCTGTTTGGTAAACCTCATTAAAAGGAACAAAGTCGTTCATATCACTCAAGAAACAAGTTGTTTTAACAACATGGTCAAAATCTGTGCCTGCTTCTGCCAAAATAGCTCCAATGTTTTTCAAAACTTGTTCAGTCTGTTCTTGAATCGTTTCTCCTACGATTTCTCCAGTTTCAGGAGATAAAGGAACTTGACCGCTAGCAAACAAAAGGTTCCCAACGATTTTTCCTTGAACGTAAGGTCCGATTGCCTTTGGAGCTTTATCTGTATGAATTATTTTTGCCATATGTATTCCTCACAATTTTTCTAAAATAGCATCCCAAGCCTGGTCCATTCCTGCTTTTGTTACGGATGAAAAGAGGATAAAGTCATCACTTGGATCAAAGTTTAATTTCTTTTTAATGGCTGATTCGTGCTTGTTCCATTTACCACGCGGAATCTTGTCTGCCTTGGTCGCCACAATGATGACAGGAATCTCATAATATTTAAGAAATTCGTACATTTGTACATCATCTGCTGACGGATCATGACGAAGGTCAACGAGACTAACCACTGCTCGAAGATTTTCTCGAGTGGTTAAGTACTCCTCAATCATGCGTCCCCATTTTTCGCGTTCCTTTTTGGACACACGGGCATAACCGTACCCAGGCACATCTACAAAACGCATCTTATCATCAATATTAAAGAAATTAAGTAGTTGTGTTTTCCCTGGTTTTCCAGAGGTACGAGCTAGATTTTTACGATTAAGCATGGTATTGATAAAGCTCGATTTACCAACATTTGAGCGTCCTGCAAGAGCAATTTCAGGAAGTTCATCCTGCGGATAGTGGGACTTGTTGTCAGCACTCAGTAAAATCTCAGCATTGTGTGTATTGATTTCCATAGTCACCTCTAGGCTGTCTCTAGGATTGGCTTAGCTGTTCCATCAACTGCTTCTTTTGTGATACGAACAGTTTTCACATTTTCTTGACTTGGAACTTCAAACATAACATCTAGCATGGTTTCTTCGATGATTGAGCGAAGACCACGTGCTCCAGTTTTACGTTCAATAGCTTTGTTAGCAATCTCTTGGAGAGCCTCATCGTCAAATTCAAGCTCTACATCGTCATATGAAAGCAAGGTCTGGTATTGTTTAACCAAGGCATTTCTTGGCTCTTTCAAAATGCGAACCAAGTCATCTACTGTCAACTGCTCCAAGGCTGCAAAGACAGGCAAGCGTCCAATCAACTCAGGAATAATACCGAATTTCTGAATATCTTCTGCAATGATTTCTTGCATGTAAGAACTGTTTTCGTCAATAGCCTTGTTATTTTGTCCGAAACCGATGACTTTTTCACCAAGACGCTGTTTGACAATTTCTTCGATTCCATCAAAGGCACCACCCACGATAAAGAGGATATTCTTGGTATCTACTTGGATCATTTCTTGTTGTGGATGTTTGCGTCCACCTTGTGGAGGAACACTTGCTACTGTACCTTCGATAATCTTGAGGAGGGCTTGTTGCACACCTTCACCAGAAACATCACGTGTAATAGAAACATTCTCGCTCTTCTTAGCAATCTTGTCGATTTCGTCTACGTAGATAATTCCACGCTCTGCTCGTTCAATGTTAAAATCAGCTGCCTGCAAGAGTTTGAGGAGGATATTTTCAACGTCCTCACCCACATAACCAGCTTCAGTAAGAGCTGTTGCATCTGCAATGGCAAATGGTACATTCAAACTTCTAGCAAGAGTCTGAGCAAGGAAAGTCTTCCCTGATCCAGTTGGGCCAATCATTAGAATGTTTGACTTTTGCAAATCAACATCTTCAGTCTCTTCACGAGTGTCATGGAAATTGATGCGTTTGTAGTGGTTATAAACAGCTACTGCGAGAGCACGTTTGGCACGATCTTGACCGATCACATAGTGGTTTAAAATGTTTAGGAGTTCGATTGGTTTTGGTACTTCAGACAAGTCTGCCAATACTTCCTCAGCCAACTCCTCACGAATAATCTCCTGAGCCAACTCCACACATTCATTACAGATAAAGGCATTGTTCCCAGCAATTATTTTTTTAACTTCTTCTTGGCTTTTGCCACAAAATGAGCAATAAACCATCATATCATTTTTCCTATTTGTAGACATGATTCCCTTCCGTTCTAACTATTCATTCTATCTAAAATAAGGTCATATAAAAAGCATGAATGCTATTCACCAAGTTTGTAAAAGCATTAAGCCAAAGTAGAGTAGCAAGTCCAAAGCGCTTTTTACGAAAAGCGTGTGTTCCAGCTACAAGACAGACAGCACACAAAAGAGCTGTAAAAAATCCAAAAATACTACGCTCCATTAGACTTCCTTTCTCTTTCTATATTCGATGGTAAAATCATAGACATTTTTCTCATCTTTGGAATAAGATTTGCTTGCAACAGTCTCAAAAGCAGTCAAGTCAAAATCTTCTGGGAAATAGGTATCCCCTTCAACTTGAGCATGAATTTGTGTCACAATAATCTCATCGAGATAAGGTTCAAAAAGCTGAAAAATCTGTTTACCACCAATAATGTATAGATTTTTATCCTGGTTATGGCACCAGTCTAAAACATCCTCGACATTTTGGAAAACCAGAGCTCCCTCAATTGACTCTTCAGGATTGCGCGTCAAAATCAAGGTTTCACGTCCTGGAAGCAATCGTCGACCCATCCCATCAAAGGTTACACGACCCATTAAAATGGCATGATTCAAGGTTGTTTCTTTAAAATGCTTTAACTCTGCAGGCAAATGCCATGGTAAGCGATCCTCTTTCCCGATCACACCCTTTTCATCTTGAGCCCAGATGGCTACGATTTTTTTTGTCATGCTTTCATCCTTTTCATTGATAGTTCTATTTTATCAAAAATCTTCAAAAAAGACTGTTTTGGAATGCCCTCCTGAATAGAAAAAATCCGTAGAAAACTTCTACGGATTTTTAGAAAAATAATGTATCTTACAAACCAGGTGCTTGTCCTAATTCTGCTGCAAGCATCCAGACTGTTTTTTCAAGATCTGCCTTAGCACCAACGAAGATATCATTGGTTACATCATCACCTTCTTCATCTGTTACATCCAATGCTTTTTGGAAAAGAGTGATAAGGTAACGATAAATTTCAAGGACACGTTCCAAACTTTCTTCTACGTTACGGAACTCTCCAGCTCCTTCTTCGATTTCACTGTGTTGAAGGAATTCTGTCAAAGTAGAGTAAGGTTTGCCACCAAGAGTGATCAAGCGTTCGCTGATTTCATCAAGGTAACCATCAAGGCTATCCATGTATTCATCCATCTTAGGATGCCATACCATAAAACCACGTCCACGCATGTACCAGTGAACTTGATGAAGAGCGATATGCGCTACGTACAAGTCAGCCACGGCTTGATTCAAGACTTCCTTTGTTTTTACTAGCGCTTCAGGAGCTGTCTTAGATAATGTTGTTACATCTTTTAATGCATCTTTTTTCAATTCAACCATTTTTCTCACCTCATAATATTATTTTTGTAACCATATTTATTGATTACTACCTCAGTATACTACACCTAGTAGACAAAAGCAAGAAAATTAACCCATATTAAAAAAGTTGTAATTGACTGATAATTTAAGAAAATGAGTGGCTATTTATCCTAGCTATTTTCTCCGTTTTTACTAGAAAATTGACTTTGATAAAGATCATAATAAAATCCTTTTGCGTTTAAGAGACTTTCATGATTTCCTTGTTCGATAATCTGTCCATCTTTCAGCACCAAAATCTTATCAGCTTCCTGAATAGTCGAAAGTCGATGGGCAATGACAAAGCTTGTTCTCCCCTTCATCAAACGTTTCATGGCCTTTTGAATCAAGAGTTCTAGACGAGTATCGACTGATGAGGTCGCTTCGTCTAAAATTAAGATTGTAGGATCCGCCAAGAGAGCACGCGCGATAGTTAGCAACTGTTTTTGCCCAAGAGAAATATTACTTGACTCTTGGTTCATTTCCATGTTATAGCCACCAGGAAGGGTGCGGATAAAGTGGTCAACATTGGCCGCCTTAGCAGCTTCAACGATTTCTTCATCTGTTGCCTCAAGATTTCCAAAGCGAAGATTTTCCTTGATAGTACCTTCATAGAGCCAGGCATCCTGTAGGACCATCCCAAACTGTCGACGATAGTCCTGACGAGACAGGTCACGAATATCTTGGCCATCCACTAAAATGGCACCAGCTGTCACATCGTAAAAACGCATGAGAAGGTTAATCAAGGTTGTTTTCCCCGCTCCAGTAGGTCCAACGATAGCTACCATCTCTCCAGGTTCAACATCTAGGTTGAAATTGCGAATCAATGGTTTGTTTTCCACATATTGGAAATCGACGTTTTTGAAACTAACTTGACCTGTCAATGGTGCTAGTTCTTTCACTTCAGTAGTTTGGACTTCTTCCTGTTCATCTAAAACTTCAAAGACACGGTCAAGAGAGGACTTAGCACTTTGCATTTGCCCAGCTAATTGAGTGATATTTTGGATCGGTTGGCTGACTTGCCACACATACTGAACGAAAGCTTGCATGTTCCCGATCGTCAAGCGACCTGCAATAACCTGCAATCCACCTAAGACAGCTACAATTAAGTAAGTTAAATCAGACACGATATGAAGGGCAGGCATCATCAATCCTGAAATAAAGCTCGCCTTAAATCCGACTTGTTGCAATTCATCCGTAATCTTTTCAAATCTCTCTTGAGAGTTTTCTTCGCGTCCGAAAAGTTTTAAAACATTGAAACCTGTTAAGTTTTCCTGTACAAATCCATTCATACGTCCCAATATAGCTGCCTGCTGTTTAAAGTAGGGCTGCGAACGATTTAGAATCGTTTTAGCTCCAAAATAAGTCACTGGAATCGACAAGATAACAATGATAGCCAACTGAAGATTTAGATAGAGGACCATTCCCATAACAAAAATAATGGTAAAGACTGCATTAACAATCTGTAAGAATGATTGTTGGAGTGCATTAGATACGGTCTCTACATCACTAGTAAAACGTCCCAGCAAATCTCCAAATTGGTGCTTGTCAAAGTAAGACACAGGGATGCGGTTGATTTTTCGCTCATTTCATTTCGCAAATCCTGTATCATAGACTGGACAGCATTGGTCATGAAATAATTTGAGTAGTATGAACCCAACTCATAAAAAAGCCCACGTAAGAGATAGATAACTAGAATCACTGCAATATAAGAGGTATTGATCCCTGATCCTGCAACACCATTTGCCATAGCAAGGAGATTGCTCGTTAATTCTGTGATAGCAAGCCCCAATACAAATGGCTCTATAACGCTCATAATCACGCTGATGATTTTCAAGAAAACTGCAAAGAAAACAGAGAAACGGTAGGCTTTTAAATAGCTCCATAGTCGAGCTAAACTAGACTGATTTTTCATCCTTTACCTCCTATTCTTCTGTCAAAGACGCATTTTTCAACTGCGACTCAGCAATTTCTCGATAGATGTCATTAGTTTCCATCAATTCTTCATGACGACCACGACCAACGATTTCGCCCTTATCAAGGACAATAATCTGATCCGCATCCATAATGGTTCCAACACGTTGCGCAACAATCAATACCGTAGCATCTTGAGTCACTTCCTTGAGACGACGACGCAAGATTGCATCTGTACGGTAGTCTAAGGCTGAGAAGGAATCATCAAAGATATAGATATCTGGACCCTTGATGACTGCGCGGGCAATCGACAAGCGTTGCTTTTGCCCACCTGATAGATTGCTTCCCCCTTCAGCCAGATGAGTTGCAAAACCTTCTTCTCGACTTTCGATAAAGTCCTTGGCTTGAGCAACATCAGCTGCTTGGTGCAAGTCCTCATGACTAGCATCTTCTTTCCCGTAACGGAGATTATCTGCGATAGTCCCTGTAAAGAGCAAGGCTTTTTGTGGAATAAATCCAATTTTCTGGCGGAGTGATTTGAGACGGTAATCACGGACATCAACACCATCGACCTTAATTTTCCCCAGTGTAACATCGTAGAAACGTGGAATTAACTGAACCAGAGTAGACTTACCTGACCCAGTCGAACCGATAAAAGCAATGGTTTCTCCCGGTTTAGCAGTAAAGGAAATATTATGCAAAACAGGGCTTTCCGTCTCACCAGGATAAGCAAAGGTCACATTATCAAATTCTAAGTAACCATGTGTTTCTGTTTCTTGAATTCCGTCCTCATTTGGATCAATGGAAATAGGCATATCCATGATTTCCTTCAAACGCTCACTAGACACAGCCGTACGTGGATACATGGTAAAGAGGTTTGACAAGAAGAGGAAGGACAAGAGAGCGTGGAAACTATACTCGATAAAGGCCACCAAATCCCCAATCTGCAAACTTCCTTGCTTGAGAGGATCTAGAGCAAACCAAACGATAGCTACAATCATGGCAATAATGATTTGCACAAAAAGCGGCTCTGTCAAACCAGTCAATTTGAACAAACGATTTGAATTATCCGCATAGATCGCATTTTTCTCTTCGAAACGTTTCTTGGAAGTCTTCACGAGCAAAGGCACGAATCACTCGTAGCCCCATCAAATTTTCACGGACATATTGGTTTATCTTGTCCAGTGTTTTCTGTTGTTTTTCAGATAAGGGGCGCGTTTTCACTGCCACATAAAGGACTACTACAGCTAGAAAAGGAACTGAAAAAGCGACAATCCAGGCTAGTGAAGGACTAGTTAAGAAAATCATGAGAATACTCGACAGCATCATCATGGGAGTGATAACACCCAACTTAAGCGTCTGCTCTGCAAACTGCATGAGGACAAAGGCATCACTAGTAATACGAGTCACCAATGAAGAAACACCAATTTGTTCATATTCGTGATGAGAATACTCTTGCAGCTTAGCATAGACATCATTCCGCATGTCCTTAACCATATTGGTGGTCAGTTTACTAGCAGCATAGGATAGAACAACCCGCCCAAATGTCCCTAAGACGATAATAACCAACATGACGATAGCCCAAAAATAGAGCTTTTCTTCATTACCTTGATTAATTCCCTGGTCAATCATGCGAGCAAGAACAGTCGGTAGCCCAAGATTGACAATAACAAAGAAAATAGCTCCGAAGAAGTCTAACACTAACCACTTGGGATAACGTTTGAGATAAGACCAAATATAAAGCATGATTCTCCTTTCCTTTTCATTCAAAATGCAGAAAAGAGCGTGCTTTCGCACGCCTTTTTACTAAAAGAAGACAGACAATCTTAACCTCGAGGGAGGGAACTGTCTGTCTCAGATATTTGAAGCTTATTTTACAAAGTCAAGCAATGCCAAGAAGCTTGCAGGTTCAAGTGATGCACCACCTACAAGAGCTCCGTCAACATCTGGACAAGCCATGTATTCAGCAACGTTTTCAGGTTTAACTGAACCACCGTATTGAACACGTACTTTATCAGCTACTTCTTGACCAAAGTCAGCTGCTACAACGTCACGAACAACTTTACACATTTTTGTGCATCGTCCTGTGAAGCTGATTTACCAGTACCGATAGCCCAGATTGGCTCATAAGCGATAACTGATGAAGCTACTTGTTCTGCAGTCAATCCAGCAAGAGCAGCTGAAACTTGAGCACCTACGAATTCAGCAGCTTTTCCTGCTTCGTAAGTTTCAAGAGACTCACCACAACAGATAATTGGAAGCATACCGTTTGCAAAGATTGCTTTTGCTTTTTTATTGATATCTTCGTCTGTTTCATGGAAGTAGTCACGACGTTCTGAGTGACCGATAACAACGTAGTCAGTACCGATTTCTTTCAAAACTTGTGGGCTAGTTTCACCAGTGAAAGCACCAGCATTTTCAAAGTAGCAGTTTTGAGCAGCAACTTTAAGGTTTGAACCTTTAGCCGCAGCAAGAACCGTTGTCAAGTCAAGTGCAGGAACTGCAATCCCAGCTTCAACAAGGTCTGATGAAGGAAGTTTTGATGCTACTGCTTCAACGAATGCTTTTGCTTCTTCTGGGTTTTTGTTCATTTTCCAGTTACCAGCGATAAATGGTTTACGTGACATTTCACATACCTCTTTTTTCATTTTATTTTCTACTTATTTTATCATAAATATAGGGAGCTTGCAAATCTTACTCTGTAACTAGAAGTCTTCTTTTCAAATACTTTCCAGTCATCTTTTCTATTTAGAAGATGATTCGCGCTTGGTCAATTTGACCACTGCTTCCGTCCTAGCCGTATGCGGAAACATATCAACGGACTGGATATAATGCAGGTCATAGACCTCTACCAAACGGACTAAATCACGCGCCAAGGTAGATACATTGCAGGAAACATAGACCATCTTTTCAGGAGCGTATTTGACGATGGTATCCAAGAGCTTATCATCTAAACCGGTACGAGGCGGGTCTACAATCAAGGCATCGGCACGATAGCCTTCCTTGTACCAACGAGGGATGATTTCTTCTGCAGTTCCAGCCTCATAGTGAGTATTGGTATAACCCATGCGCTTGGCATTT
Organism: uncultured Streptococcus sp.; assembly: GCA_916439135.1. Taxonomy (GTDB): domain Bacteria; phylum Bacillota; class Bacilli; order Lactobacillales; family Streptococcaceae; genus Streptococcus. The sequence continues at coordinate 575,687 of CAKAHR010000001.1, forward strand.
TCCTTGGCATCCTCAATAGCTTCTGGAATAATATCCATCCCCCTCAGACTTTTAACTTTTTTGGCAAAGGCAAAGCCAATGGTTCCAACACCACAATAGGCATCAATCAGATGGTCTTCCTCAGTCACATCTAAGGCTTTAATGGCTTCACTATAGAGGACTTCAGTCTGTTCAGGATTGAGCTGGTAAAAAGCTCGTGGAGAAAGAGAAAATTCGTAGTCTAATACACCCTCACGTATACTATCTTGCCCCCAAATAATCTCTGTCTTATCCCCATAAATCTCACTAGTTTTAGCAGTATTGGTATTGATCGCCACAGTCACGATTTCTGGAAAATCCTTAATAAGATCTTGCGCCAAGAGAGTCAAGTTTAATTGACGATTGGTGACGATAATGATTTGGACTTGTCCTGTTTTTCGTGCTCGACGTACCATAATGGTCCGCACTCCAAGAATTTTTCGCTCATCTGTAATCGGAATTTGATGGTAGGTCAAGAGCTCAGCAATGCGGTTGGCAATAGCTTGTGTCTCCTTGTCTTGAACCAGGCAGTCTTTTAATTCAACTAGATAATGCGAATTTTGAGCATACAAACCTGCCTTGACTTGACCTTTGAACTTTCGAGTTTGGAATTGTAGTTTAGCCCGATAATACTTGGGTTCCTGCATGCCAATGGTCGGTCTAATCTCATAGTTTTCGTAACCAGCAGGTGCAAATTTTTTCAGAGCTTGATGGAGAAGGTCCGTCTTGAACTCCAACTGCTTGTCGTAATGCAGGTGCATGATTTGACAGCCACCACACTCATTATAAATAGTGCAGTCTGGGACCACTCGAAACTTAGATTTTTTATTGACCTCAAGGAGTTTAGCCTCAGCGTAATTACGCTTAACGGAAGTCACCTGACAATAGATATCTTCTCCCTTGAGAGCGCCTGGGACAAAAACGAGGGTTTTCTGGAAAAATCCGATACCTTCCCCGTTAATCCCCATACGCTTTATTTTTAATGGAATTTTTTGTTTGACTTTAAGACTCATAAGTCTATTATACCACGTAGTTTCTCAATGGTTAAGAATATGTTACAATAAAACCATGAATACAAAGACATCTAACTTTACGCTACTAGATTTTCCTGAAGAATTACGAATGTATATAGAGGAAGCAACCCTTTCTGACAGCTCTTCTCATTCAGGGGCAAGGGTTCTCTATCTTGATTCAGGTTACTATTTGAAAATAGATCAAAAGGGAAAATTAGAGCGAGAAGCTAGAATTGCAAGTTTGTTTGAACAAGAGGGAATGGGAACTCCAGTCATCCACTATCTATCTACGGATAAAGACTATCTCCTGACTAAAGAGGCTATTGGTCATGATGCTCTCGCTTTTTTAGACCAGCCAGAGACAATCTGTCAAACCATGGCTGAGGCTCTCAAAAAGCTTCACAACTTACACCCACACAATTTTCCATCAGATAATCATTTACAAACCTATAAAGACCGAGCTTTGAAAAACTATGAAAAAGGCGAGTTCTATGCCAAAGTCCTTCTGCCTCAATTTCAGATTAACAGTCGCGAAGAGGCTTTTCGACTCATTCAAGAGCAAGGACACCTTTTAGAAACAAATGCCTTTATTCACGGGGACGCCTGCCTCCCAAATTTTATTCTCAAAGATGCTAGCCATTTCTCTTGCTTTATTGACCTTGGTTCAGCTGATTTTAGTGACCGACATATCGATCTCTTTTGGGCAGTTTGGTCCCTCAACTATAACCTACATGACCCTAAATACGCTGAACTATTTCTTGACTATTATGGGAGAGAACAGGTCGATGTAAATAAACTTCGACTCGTTGCTGCCTTTGAAGCATTTGGATAAAAGGAAAACCATGAAAATCACAAAACTAGAAAAGAAAAAACGACTCTATCTGCTAGAACTTGATAGCGACCAAACCTGCTACATTACAGAGGATACCATTATTCGCTTTCTATTGACCAAGGATAAGGAAATTAGTCCCCAAGAGTTTACAGAGATTCAGACCTTCGCACAATTTCCTACGGAAAAAACCTAGCTCTCTATCACCTATCCTTCAAGGCTCGTACCGAAAAGGAAGTCCGAGATTATCTGATCAAACATGAGATTGATGAGAAAATCATTCCCCAAGTCATCCAGTCTCTAAAGGATGACAACTGGATCAATGACCGTCAGTATGCCTATGCTATTATCAACTCCAATCAGCTATCTGGTGACAAGGGAAGCTATCTGTTGATACAGAAAATCTCTCAAAAAGGCGTTGCCAAATCCATTATCCAAGAAGTTTTACAAGAATTTGACATGATGGAAGTGGCAGAGCGTACAGCCGAAAAACTACTGAAAAAATATCAGGGTAAGTTACCTGCCCGTGCTCTACAAGATAAGATTATCCAAAGTCTCACCAACAAAGGTTTTTCCTACTCGGAAGCCAAAACTGCCTTTGATCAACTGGATAGCCAAGTAGAAGAGGAAACCGTTCAAGAACTAATTTTTAAAGAATTGGATAAGCAGTATCGAAAATACTCACGAAAATATGAAGGATACGAACTTAAACAGCGTTTAACCCAGGTTTTAGCTCGAAAAGGCTATGATTTTTCGGATATAGCCAGCGCTCTCAGAGAATATCTTTAATTTTTTCATGAAAAACTAAGAACTTTAAGCAAAAATGTGATACAATAGTAAACGATAAACTTATAAATTGTAGAAAGTTGGTTAGTTATGAAACTTCCAAAAGAAGGCGACTTTATTACAATTCAAAGTTATAAGCATGATGGGAGTCTTCACCGTACTTGGCGAGACACCATGGTACTAAAAACAACAGAGAACGCTATTATCGGCGTCAACGACCACACACTTGTTACCGAAAGTGACGGTCGTCGTTGGGTGACTCGAGAGCCGGCTATTGTTTACTTTCACAAAAAATATTGGTTTAATATCATTGCCATGATTCGTGATAATGGGATTTCCTACTACTGCAATATGGCTAGCCCATACTATCTAGACGAAGAAGCTTAAAATACATCGACTATGATTTAGATGTTAAAGTTTTTACAGATGGCGAAAAACGCCTCTTGGACGTTGAAGAATATGAACGTCATAAGCGTAAGATGAATTATCCTGATGATTTAGACTATATTTTGAAAGAGCATGTTAAGATTCTTGTTGATTGGATCAACAATGAACGAGGCCCCTTCTCAGAAGCCTATGTCAACATTTGGTACAAACGCTACGTAGAACTAAAGAATCGGTAAAGTTGTCAAACTAGGGTGTCTGCCCTAGTTTTTTTATAATCAAAAAACCTGCCTTAAGGCAGGTTTTCGTTTAAATATCTAATTTCGTAACGGTAAATTTGATATGGGAATAGTCTTTTTCGATATCCTTATCTACCATAAAGGCTGTTGCATCCTTCTTGACCTGCACCAAGTCGATATTCTGGGCTTGGGCAGCATAGACACAGCCACAGTAACATTGACGATAGATATCATACTCTTCACACATTTCTACAGAACGCTTGTAACCTTGATTTTTCTTAAAATCACTCGGAAGATAATGAGTGGTATAGATTTTCTGCACATCAATCCCGATACTATTGATGGTTTGTGAATTTTTATGGGGACTGATCGTTAGGGCTGAGCCAAAGTAGTCAAAGCCTAAGTCCATAGCCACCTGCGCTGTCTTGTCCAAACGATAGTCAAAACAAACCTTGCAACGATCCCCGCCTTCCGGTTCTTCTTCCAATCCTCGGACCAATTTACGGTATTCATTGGGTTCGTATGGTGCTTCTAGGTATTGGACGTTATTGCCAGTTCTCTCATTAAAATCACTGACAAACTTTTGGGTCACATAAGCACGCTTGTGATACTCAGCCTTGGGATGGATATTGGAATTAGCAAAATAAATGGTCACATCGGCATACTTAGTCAAGTACTCTAAAGTGTAGGTACTGCAGGGAGCACAACAGACGTGCATGAGAATAGTTGGTCTTTCTTCATTTTTTTCCCAAACTTGGACCATCTTTTGCATGACACGGTCATAGTTGATCTTTTGATTAGGATTCATCTTACTTAGAATTTCTTCTACATCGATCATACTCTTCTCCTTTTCCTCTTGTTATTGTACCACAGGATGATCCTTTGGGCAAATAGGCTATTGTGCATTCGTGAATCGATTGAATGATTGAATGATTGAATTAAAAGTAAACGCCAGCTGGCGTTTTTATAGTTATTAAGGTTTGATACGGTGCAACATACGTGGGAATGGAATAGCTTCACGGATGTGTTTTGTACCTGCTGCGAAGGTTACCATACGCTCGATACCGATACCAAATCCACCGTGTGGTACTGTACCATATTTACGAAGGTCAAGGTAGAATTCGTACTCTGTAAGATCCATTCCAAGTGATTCCATCTTAGCGACAAGGGCATCGTAGTCTTCCTCACGCATGGAACCACCGATGATTTCACCGTAACCTTCTGGTGCAAGCAAGTCTGCACAAAGCACGCGATCTGGGTTCCCAGGAACTGGTTTCATGTAGAAAGCTTTGATGTCTGCTGGGTAGTTAATCACGAAGGTTGGTACACCAAAGTGGTTTGAAATCCAAGTTTCGTGTGGTGAACCAAAGTCATCTCCATGCTCAAGATGTTCATAGTCTGCATCTTCGTCGTTTTCATGCTCTTGCAAGAGGTCAATGGCTTCATCGTAAGTAATGCGTTTAAATGGCTCAGCAATGTAGCGTTTCAAGAGCTCTGTATCACGTTCCAATGTTTCCAAAGCTTGAGGAGCACGGTCAAGAACACCTTGAAGCAATGCTTTTACATAAGCTTCTTGCAAGTCAAGTGACTCATCGTGTGTCAAGTATGAGTACTCCGCATCCATCATCCAGAACTCAGTCAAGTGACGGCGAGTCTTAGATTTCTCTGCACGGAATACTGGACCAAAGTCAAAGACGCGACCTAGAGCCATAGCACCTGCTTCAAGATAAAGCTGACCAGATTGACTCAAGTAAGCTGATGTTCCAAAGTAGTCTGTTTCAAAAAGTTCTGTAGAATCTTCGGCAGCGTTACCAGACAAGATTGGACTATCAAATTTGATGAAGCCGTTCTTATCAAAAAACTCATAAGTTGCATAGATAATGGCGTTACGGATTTGCATCACTGCTACTTGTTTGCGTGAACGAAGCCACAAGTGGCGGTTGTCCATCAAGAAGTCTGTACCGTGTTCTTTTGGCGTGATTGGGTAATCTTGAGATTCACCGATGACTTCAATGTCTGTAATATCCAACTCATAACCAAATTTGAGCGCTCGTCTTCTTTAACAATCCCTGTTACAAAGACTGAAGTTTCTTGGCTTAGACGTTTGATCGTATCAAATTTTTCAAGACCTACTTCTTCTCCAAATTTTTCGATAAAGTTTGGCTTGAAAGCCACGCCTTGGAAGAAGGCAGTTCCGTCACGCAATTGCAAGAAGGCAATTTTTCCTTTTCCTGACTTGTTAGCAACCCAAGCACCAATAGTGACTTCTTGACCAACGTAGTCTTTTACTTCGATAATTGTTACACGTTTTGTCATGTTTTATCTTCCTTTTTTCGTTTAACTTGTCTAAAGACATTATTACCCACTATTGTACCACAAATAATGCCTGATAGCTAGATTCTATCAGAGAAAAATCTCAGGTTTTATTCAAAAAAATCTCCGTCAAGACGACGAAGATCTTATTTTTATTTTTCCATAAATTGTTGTAAGCGACGAATAGCTTCTTTGAGTGTATCTAGGTCTGTCGCATAGCTGAGACGGACATTCTCTGGTGCTCCAAACCCTGCTCCTGTAATCAGGGCCAGACCAACTTCCTCAAGAATAGCCGTTGTAAATGCTGTTACATCTGTATAGCCTTTCATCTCCATAGCTTTTTTAACATTTGGGAAGAGATAGAAAGCTCCTTGAGGTTTGACTACTTCAAAGCCAGGGACTTGGCACAAGAGAGGATAAATGGTATTGAGACGTTCCTCGAAAGCCTGACGCATAGTTTCTACAGAGTCTTGTGAACCAGTTAGCGCTTCGATTGTTGCGTATTGAGATACAGCAGTCAGGTTAGAAGTCGTTTGACCAGTCAATTTACTCATAGCAGCAATGATTTCTGGATCACCTACTGCATAACCCACCCGCCAACCTGTCATGGCATAAGCTTTAGATACACCATTGATGACGATGGTTTGCTTGCGAATGGCTTCTGACAGACTAGAGATTGGGACAAATTCATTTCCGTTATAGACCAAACGTCCATAAATATCATCTGCTAGAATCAGAATATCATGCTCAACTGCCCAATTTCCAATGGCTAATAATTCCTCACGAGAATAGATCATCCCAGTCGGATTAGATGGTGAGTTTAGTACCAAGACTTTAGTCTTATCTGTGCGAGCTGCTTCTAATTGCTCCACGGTTATTTTAAAGTGATTGTCTTCCTTGGCTTGGACAAATACTGGAAGGCCTTCTGCCATCTTAACCTGATCCCCATAGCTGACCCAGTAAGGAGTAGGAATGATAACCTCATCACCTGGATTAATCACAGCCATAAAGAAAGTATAAAGGGAAAACTTGGCACCAGTCGCAAAAGTCACCTCGTTAGCTGCTACAGAATACCCATAATATCTTTCGAAATAGGTATTGACTGCTGCTTTTAATTCAGGCAAACCTGAAGCTACCGTATAGAAAGACGCGCGACCATCTCGAATGGCTGCAACCGCAGCATCCTGAATATTTCAGGAGTATGAAAATCGGGCTGACCTAAAGTCAAGAAAAGAACGTCTTTTCCTTCAGCTTTTAACTTCTTTGCTCTTGCATCACTAGCCAGAGTGACACTTTCTTCCATCTCTAAGACACGTTTGGATAATTTCATTGTTTCTCCTTTTCGACTAAGGCGCCAGATTCAAAATCTACCAGATAATAGTCTCCTCCGGACTTGATTTCCCAGACAGGCTTTTCAGCGTACCGTCCGAAGGTAATCTTGTCGATCTCAGTTGCTCCTTTTTCTCTGACAACTGCTTCTGCTTTTTCTTGAGAAGTACCATTTTCTAGTTGATATACGTAAATATTGTTGCTACTTTTCTCTATTAAGACAGCAACTGGTTTCTGGTTCTTATCTTGGCCAAGAACACTATAATAGCTTTCTAAACCATTGAAGATATCAATCTGGCTAACCGTTTCTAGATTTGCATACTGCTTAGCGAGTCTTTCACCTTCTACCTTTGCAGTTTGATAAGGCTTCATGCTGAGCCATACCAAGTAGAGAAAGGAAGAAGTGATGACTAGAGTTAACAAAGTTATACCAATAATGTACTGAAATAATAGGGAATTTTTTTCTTTTTTCTGTCTCTTTTTCACTCGTCTATTTTACCATCTATCCTAGTGAATTACAAGTGAAGTTAGGGGAGGAATCTGGACTTTCAATACGTTTTTAGGATATCATTACATAACTTCAAGCCGTGTTTTTATAGACTTTTCTACGGTCTTCATTTTTAATTAAAAACTTAGATTCTATTGATTTTATTTTCTGAGCATATCCCTTGCAAATGATTTTATTCTGTTGTAACATATATTGTAACAACAGAGTGATTCAGATTAAAAGATTAAAATTAAAAGGAGACTCCCTATGTCTAAAAAAGTATTGTTTATCGTTGGTTCACTTCGTGAAGGTTCATTCAACCACCAAATGGCACTAGAAGCTGAAAAGGCACTTGCTGGCAAAGCTGAGGTAAGTTACCTTGATTACTCAGCCATTCCTCTCTTTAGCCAAGACCTTGAAGTTCCTACACTTCCAGCTGTTGCAGCGGCTCGCGAAGCTGTTCAAGCTGCTGATGCTATCTGGATCTTCTCTCCAGTCTACAACTTCTCAATTCCAGGGACTGTAAAAAACTTACTAGATTGGCTTTCACGCGCAATTGACTTGTCTGACACTCGTGGAGCATCTGCTCTTCAAGATAAGATTGTTACGGTATCATCTGTAGCAAATGCAGGACACGATCAACTCTTTGCAATTTACAAAGACCTTCTACCATTTATCCGTACACAAGTTGTTGGTGATTTTACCGCAGCTCGTGTCAATGATTCTGCCTGGACAGATGGCAAACTAGTCCTTGAAGATAGCATCGCTACTTCTCTTAAACAACAAGCTAAAGATTTACTTCAAGCTATTCAATAATAAAAAAGATAGTAGAAAATCTCATTTCTACTATCTTTTAATTTATTCAACAAATTCTCCAATCATACTATGTTTTAATGGCAAACTACACATTACCAAAAGGAAGATGAAGGAGGATTGAATCCAAAAGAGGGCCAAATCAAAAATTCCATGCACAGCAACTACTGTTAAGAACGAAAGATAAAGACCAACAATCGGACGCTTGCTCGGCTCTTGACTCATATCGATTAATTTTCGAATTGGGTCTGAAGAAGCAATCCCTAATAATACCGTTCCTACCACACCGTAACTCAATATCGTATCAATGTATATACTATGAGCATGTTCGTGATAAGGAGCAAAAATACGAGGATAGGAATGCATATAAGTTAGGGGCCCCTCGCCCCAGAAGGGATTTTGTTTGAATAAGGTCATACCTGCATTCCAGATCGACACTCGTTCTTCCATAGACGAATCGAGCGTTCCCATTCGAACTCCCAAATCACTCGAGAAGAGAAAGGCTAAACCAACACCAAAGACTCCGATACTGAGCCAGAAGGCACGCCAGTTCTTAATGGTAGTGAAAAGATAAATAATCGCACCAAAGATAATAGCTGGAAAAGCTGTTCTATTTTGGGTGAAATTCAAGCCAAACAAATTTGCAAAGATTGCAATGAGAGAGAAAATTCTCAACCATCTCAATCGAGTCGTACTAATTAGGTAAAATCCAATCATAATACAGAAGCAACAGATAATCCCATAATAATTAGGATTAAAGAAGGCTACCTCTGCACGGTTCTGATGCCAGACCTGCATCTTAGGTGATAAGAAAGTATAATCAAATTTCTTTACAATCTGAAAGTGCTCTAAAGCTGCAAAAACTGATGCTAGCACACTAAGCGACATAACCGATTGCAATACTAATCTGAAAAACTTAGGGGTTAAATGGGCTTGGTAATAATAAAAGAAAATTGCAAAGAGGAACATTCCTAAAGTGGAAACCATCCCCATCACATTTTGTGCTAAAAGAGAGATTACACCACTATAGCCGATAAATAAAAGTAAGATAGAATGGTGGGATAATCGTTTTAATATCCCCTTCATCTCTCCTGTAAATATTAGACCTATTAAGTAGGCGATAAAAATAATAACGAAAATATAAAAAGGCAAGAAAATACTTAGAATAACAGCAAGCAAGACTAGCTCTTGCTTGGATAAGCCTTTCAATTTTTCAATGATACCTATTGATTTCACAACAGATCCTTTCTCTCTGCGCTATAAAGCTCAGATAAATAAACTATTAAAACATTTTACCATTTCAAATGATTTGAAAACCACTTTGTCCATGTCATCCTGACTAAAACTAGGTAAAATTTTATAGCGAGCTAAGATATCTCTCAAAGCGCGCATCCTTTTTTAAAAATATGGTACAATAAATCTAGTTGTTCCAGAAAGGACCTAGTATGAAATCCTACCAAGAAGTTTACAAAATCTTAGCTCATGAAACAAATTATTTAAGCGGAGAGAAAATCGCTGAAATATTAAACCTCTCTCGCACCTCTGTTTGGAAGGCTATCCAACGCCTCCAGCAGGAAGGTTTAGAAATTGACAGCATCAAAAACCGTGGCTACAAACTTCTTCACGGTGACCTAATCTTACCTCAAGAAATAGAAGCTAACAGCCCAATCTCAGTTCAATTTAAACCTATCACCAAATCAACCCAGAGTGATGCCAAGGAGGCCATGGAAGCTGGTGCCAAAGGAGACACACTCTACCTATCAACAGGCCAAACTATGGGACGTGGTCGATTTCAACGCCCCTACTATTCTCCAGAGCAAGGTGGGATTTACATGTCTCTCCACCTCAAGCCCAATCTCTCTTATCTAGATCTACCAGCCTATACACTCCTGACTGCAGCCGCCATTTATAAGGCGGTTAAAAACCTTTGTCTGATTGATTTAGATATCAAATGGGTAAATGATTTATACCTAAATCAGAAAAAAATAGCCGGTATTCTAACTGAAGCCATCACTTCTGTCGAAACGGGCCTTGTCACAGATGTTATTATTGGTGTTGGTATCAACTTTTCTATCGCTGATTTTCCAAAAACCTACAAGGGAAAGCAGGAAGTCTCTTCTCTCAAAATAGCCCAATCACTCGCAACGAGCTGATTGCAGAAATCTGGAAATGTTTCTACGAAACTGAGGCCGATGAGCTGCTTTACCTTTATAAAAAACAATCAATTGTTTTAGGCAAAGAAATTTCCTTTAAGAAAGATCAAGAAATCATCTCAGGAAAAGCTTGTGATATCTCTGACCAGGGTCAACTACAGATTCAAATAGCTACTGGTGAAAAAATTTGGCTCAATAGTGGCGAAGTTTCGCTCACTAAATGGTGAAGATTTTTTAAAAATAAAAAAACGACCTTTCTTTCGAGAAGGTCGATTTTCTTATCATTTATTTTTTCAAACGCTCAACATCACGCGCAATCACAAGTTCTTCATCCGTTGGGATAACAAGTACACGAAGTGTCGCAGCATCTGTAGAAATGTCTCCAGTTACTCCAAAGACATTTTTCTCTGGGTCTAGATCACAACCAAACCAAGAGATACCTGAAATAACTTTCTCACGCACAAGAGTTGCATTTTCACCAACACCAGCAGTAAAGATAATAGCGTCTGCCCCGTTTAGGACTGCCAAGTATTGTCCAATGTATTTTTGGATACGGTCAACATACATTTCAAAGGCAAGAATAGCATCGTGATTGCCTTCGTTCACACCATTCTGAACATCACGCATGTCACTTGATAAGCCTGAAACGGCTTGAAGACCAGATTCACGGTTTAGAATACGACTAATATCATCTGGAGTCTTGAAGTCTTCTGTATGCTCCATCAAGTAAGGAATGATAGCTGGGTCAATATCACCAGTTCTTGTTCCCATCATCACACCAGCAAGTGGAGTGAATCCCATAGAGGTATCGATTGATTTACCTCCCTTGACAGCTGTGATAGAAGCACCATTACCGATATGGCAAGTGATCAATTTCAATTCTTCGAGTGGACGTCCCAAAAGTTTTGCTGCTTCTTGGGCTACGTACTGGTGGCTTGTACCGTGAGCTCCATATTTACGAACCTTGTTTTCTGTATAGTACTTAGTTGGTAATGGATAACGGTATGCTTTTTCTGGCATTGTAGTGTGGAATGATGTATCAAAGACTGCTACACTTGTAATATCTGGCAACAATTCTTTGAAGGCACGAATACCAGCAGCGTTTGCAGGGTTGTGCAAGGGCGCAAGAAGTCCTAGTTCTTCAATTTTTTCTAAGACATCCCCTTCAACTACGGTAGACTCTTTGAAGTATTCTCCACCTGCAACAACGCGGTGTCCAACACCAGTAATTTCATCATAAGCTTTAATAATTTCAAAACGAATCAAGTCATCAAGCAAGATTTTTACAGCCAAGGTGTGGTTTTCGATATCAAGAATTTGTTGCTCAGAACGACCATCAAACTTAACTGTTGACACCGAATCCTTCAATCCAATTCGCTCAATCAAACCTTTTGCAAGCACCTTTTCTTCTGGCATTTGGTAAAGTTGCCATTTCAAGCTAGAGCTTCCAGCGTTAATTGCAATGGTTTTTGTCATAAATTTATTCCCCTTTTTAAGCGTTTTCAACTATTATATCAAAATTTACACTAGATTTCATGCCCTTGACACCAATTTTGAAAATTTTCCTTAAATTCCATCAAAATCTCAGGGTCACGAAGACTTGTCAGTGGATATACAAATGGCTCAACCCCTTCTCCCGTCTTCTTTTGTAGGACAAAAATGGTCTTAGACTGGGCTCCTTGGGCAAAGAGATCCTCTGGCAAAGCTATGATAGCTACTAATTGAGCCTGTTCAGTTAGCCAGGATTTCAAGAGATCACTCTGAGGACTTGTCAGGAGATCTGTTGGAGCTAGAAAAATCGCATAGCCTCCTGTCCTGAGATACTTGAGTGATTGTTCCATTAACAAATGATGAGCGTAAGTATGTTCGCCCTCAGCTACAACTTGGTAACGTGAAGCTATCTGATTATCTGGGTAGTAACCAACAGGCAGATCGCTCACAATAATATCACTTTCTTTTAATACTTGTGGACGTACTGCATCTCCTTGGACAAAGGCCATTTGAAGATCCATAACTTCCGCCATACTTGCTGCTAAATCAATTAAGAGATCATCTATCTCAATTCCGAGGTAGTCTACTTTTTTGTTCATAGCTATCAAGAAGCTAGCACCCAGGATTCCCATCCCAGAGCCTAACTCTAATAGACTTAGATTTTCAGCGGTCCACAATTGCTCCATCAAAAAAATCATCAAATGGCCAATCGCATCCGGTGTGAACTGGTGATTAGCTTGAAGAGGTTCTGTTTGCGCTGCCTTCATTAACAAAAATTGATAGGTCCGTAACCACTCCTCTTTTCGAAGCGCCAATCGTTTTAGAGCCTGGTTATTTTTTTTGACTTGCTCTAGATTGGTTTGACCATCTAGATAAATCCCGTTTTGTTCAATTAAGGCATCATAAAAGCTTGTCGCCAAATCGTTTTGAATGATTTGGACATTTTCTAGTAAATAGGTATATGCTTGTTCAATTTTTTCAAAATCCATAATCTTATCTTACCAAAAATTGGACTATTTTTCCATTCTTCCTTATGAGAAAATGAACTAAAAAAACAACAAGGACATTTCCTTGTTGTTTGGTATTATTCTTCTTCTTCCTCGGAATCTTCGTCATCTTCTTCAACAAGATCGACATCTTCTCCAAGGTCATCTGGTGCAATTTCGTTGATTTCAGCGTCGTAGGCTTCTACTTCGTTCTTCTCATCATCTGGATTTTCATCATCGTAAGAAAGAGCTGGATCTTCTTCGTAGGCATCCTCATCCTCTGGATCATCTGCACCATAATCAATGGCATCCGTATCTCCGTCCATAAAGGCATTAACGCGTTTTTTCTTAGCCTTAGGTGCCACTTCTTCATCATCACTTTCTTCAAGCGCAATGATTTCTTCGTCGATTTCATCGACTCCATACCATGAACGAAGGCCCCATTTGTTATCTCCAAGAGAGAGATAAAGCTACCATCAAAGTTCAACTCTGTATAGAACAAAGGTAGGGCTTCACGAATATCGCTATTAGAGGTACCCAGATAGTTTTGGATTTCATTGACTAAATCGCTAAAATGCATCTCGTGATCGCGACCACGTTGTTCCAAGATGGCACGAGCCACCTCAATCATAGATAGTTCACTTTTTTCTTGCCCAGCAAATACTTCTAATTCCAAAGCGTTTCTCCTCTTTTTTACTACTAACACCAGAGCATATAAACTCTGGTCTCATTTTATCATGTACTCTTTATTGTACGATAATTTTGCCTAATAGTCAAAGGTTTAGAAGAAATAATATGAAATATTTCAGCGAATAAAAAGACCTGGGAGATACACTCACAGGTCTATTGATTTATTTATGACACAAGGCCACAGCCCCAATGCCAAACACAAACTGCCAGAGGAGCCCTACAGAGATAACGAATCATTTATTGCGCCAGATTAAGTAAAAGGCCCCTTTCAGGTCCTACCAGTAGCTACGTGTCACAATGTCTCACTTTCATTTCTATTATTCCCTAGAATAGCTGAAAAGCCTCTCTCTATCAATCATTTATCACAAAGAAAAAAGGCTGGGGAAACCCAACCTTCTCTATTTATTCAGCTAAGAGCACTTCTTTGATGGTTTGTTTTTGAAGTTTTCTATTTGAGAGATAAAAGAGGCTTTCATAAACCACAGCAAAACAGAGCAAAGTCCAAAAGCACACATTCCCATCAAAGTGATGCTCAATCTTTTCAGGTACCGTGTCTTTGATCACACCAATCAAAATTTCCATGATGCCGTATTGATAAGCCGTCCCAAGAAGGAATCCTAGATAGGCCCAGAAACGATAGGGAGCGAGAATATGGCTTTGGCATTCACGATTTGTGTAGCCAAAAGCCTTCATCAAGGCCAAGGTTTCGCGACTTTCTGAGACCACAATCCCCAATGACAAAAAGAGAATAGAGAAAGAAAGGATCAAGCCAATCATGATCATCATGGTTTGGATGATATCATCTGTGTAGTCCCTTAGGCCAAAGGACAATTGAACCATGGCCGCGAAACACATGGAGCCAAAGACCACAAAAAACAGGATCGATTTTCTCCCCCAAATCAGCGACGAAGACAGCTCTTTTAGGAAGGATTTTTCTTTCTTAGGAGCACTTTTTTTCCTTTTGACCTTAATCGGTGTTGGGGATTTTTTCAATAGTCGAAGGGCCGGCGTTTGTAGTTGTCTTCTAGCATAGCCAATCGCAAGAACCATAAAGAAAGTCGTTGGCAGTATCACTAAAGCGACCAAGAGCTGCCAGTGAAAATGAATGGTAATGTTTGGCAAAATCCCCTTCTCATTGCGAAAGTCATAAAAATGTCCCATCATAAGAAAAGAAGCCAAATAGCCAAGAAGCGCTCCAACTCCAAAACTGAGCCCAAAAGCCCAAAATCGTTTCGCCAACTGGCCATTGCTATAGCCCAAAGCCTTTAAAATTCCTAATTGTTCCTTGTGGTCATCGACAAATTGTTTGATATAAAAACACATGAGAAGGATCGACGTCAAGGACAAGACAACCCCACTGACCATGGCCACCATCCAAGATAGCGAAACCTGGGCGTCATAGTAGGTCTGAATCATCGGATTGGTTTTAGAAATCTCCAACTGCTCGATATCAAGATAAAAATTCAAGAAGAGATTGGCCACAAAAACCGCACAAGCCCCAATGATACTGACGACAACTAATTTTCGAATATCTTTTACTGAAAACATGGCTTACCATCCAATCTCATAGGCAGTCTGAGGCTGATCATTGGTCACAACTTGGGTAATCTTACCACTATTGACACGAATGATAGTTCTGGCCATATCCGCAATATTTTGGTTGTGCGTCACCATGATTAGGGTAAAGCCTAGCTTTTCCTTCAACTTCCAGATATAGTCGAGAATCTTGCGACCTGTTTCTTCATCCAGGGCCCCCGTCGGCTCATCTAAGAAAAGAATCTCTGGCTTTTTGGCTAAGGCACGAGCAATAGATACTCTCTGCTGTTCACCGCCAGACAATTCACTCGGATACTTGTCCAGCTTATCGCCAAGCCCCAAATCCTCGATAATCTGCAAAAAATCATGATTGTCTGCCAGGTCAGCTCCCATCTTAACATTTTGTCTAACCGTGAGATTCGGCAATAAATAATACTGCTGAAAAATAAAGGCAATCTTATCACGTCTAAAGGCTGTCAATTGAGCATCTGTGAGTTGAGACAAATCCTGTCCTTGAATGAGAATATGCCCCTCATCTACCTTTTCTAATCCTGATAACACGTTTAAGAGGGTTGACTTTCCTGATCCAGAAGGACCTAGGATAACTACATCATCCTGGTCTTGAATCTGTAGATCAATCCCTTTTAAAACCTTGGTTTGGCCGTAGCCTTTGTATACATTTTCTAGTTGAATCATTTCTTTCCTACCATTTCTTTGATGAGAGATTGACAAACTTCTGTCAATAAACCAATCACTTCTTCCATGCTGAACTGATAAATACCAGAAGCAACCATAGAGGCCATCCCGTGTGAGTAGATAAATAGATGCTGGTACAAGCGACTAGCCTCCTCTAGCGTCAACGGATAGTCTGCGACAATAGAATCCAGAACCATTTGGTAACTATGATCCTTCATGGGAAGAAAATCTTGAAAGCGACGAATCGAATCTTTGCTAGGATTTTGGAAAAGCAATTGAAAGAGTTGGGGCTCTTTTGAGGCAAACAGGATATAAGCAACCCCGACAGATCGAAAAGGCTTCTCATCTTCTAAGGCCTTGCGAATATACTCCACCACGACCATTTCCGCAGCAACAATAACCTCTGCTTGTAACTCAGCCATATTTGCAAATTGCCCAAAAATGACTCTTGGTGTGGCTCCCAGTTTTTCCGCTAATGCTCGAGCCGTTAAACTAGCTATTCCCTCTTCTCTCACCAATTGTAAAGCTGTCCCAATGATAGTCTCTTTACTAAATTTAACCTTTGGTGGCATAAGACTCCTTTCGCGCAACATTTGTTGCGCAACGATTGTTACCTAAAAGATTACCATAACAAAGAAAACTTGTCAAGAAAAATCTGTAAAGCATAGAACAAAAAAACCAGCCCACTGATACGAGTGACGTCTGGTATACTAAATCTAGTCCCGAAGATTCGAACGACGC
The DNA here is from genome assembly GCA_916439135.1 of uncultured Streptococcus sp. Lineage (GTDB taxonomy): Bacteria > Bacillota > Bacilli > Lactobacillales > Streptococcaceae > Streptococcus. Next base: position 592,191 of record CAKAHR010000001.1, read on the forward strand.
TTGAAAACTTTACCCAGCAGAACCTCACACTAGCCATAGCCATAGATTTCCGTTAGGTCAAAGGTGTTGATGCCAATCGACAAGGCCGCCTCCACCTCATCTTCACTCATCTGGCTGATCAGTATCATCCCAAGGACAATGATTAACAAATGCTCATTTTCAGCAACATCAATATGGTTCATGTCCTCCTCCTTTTCATTATTCTTTCATTATAAAGTAAAGAAGACCAGACAGCAATGAATTCGCAAAGAAAAAACACCTCCAGTATTCACTGAAGGTGTCTATTTTAGTGATAGCTTAAAGCTCGTTTAAAGGTTTTCCAGATACCTAGATCATCTGTTTGGAGAACTAGGCTGGCATACATCCTTCCGATAAATGCTGTTGCCGTTACGGCGAATACAACTGTTATTGCAAGCGAAATCCATGCTTCTAAACTACTTGCATAACCATTAATAGCTCTGAAAGGCATAAAGAAGGTTGAGATGAATGGGATATAAGAGCCGATTTTTAAAACCAAATTATCCCCAGAAGTTCCTAAGGCGGTTACCCCTATAAAACCGACCATAATTAAGAGCATCAAAGGGGACAAGGCCTTACCAGAGTCTTCGGGTCTGGAAACCATAGAACCCAGAAAGGCTGCCAAAACCACATACATAAAGAGACTGACCAAGACAAACAACAAGGTATTGACCGAAAAGGCTTCCCCTAAGTGGCTTAGAATACCTGAATTGGCCAAGATAGGCATATCTTTAAAGAATAAGATTGCTCCCAGTCCGCCTACAACATAAATACCAATATGAGTCAAAATGACAAGAAGTAAGGCAATCATACGAGCGTAAAAGTAGTGACTAGCACGAATACTTGAGAAGACCACTTCCATAATTTTTGTGCCTTTTTCACTAGCCACTTCTTGAGCAGTGACACTGGCATAAGTAATCAAAATCATATAGAGGAAGAATCCCAGTCCAGCCGCCGCAAAGGTTTGGACCATCTTTTTACTTTCCTTAGATTCATCAATCTGCTCTGAGAATTGAATCGTTTGTGCCAAGTGCTGTTCCTGTTCCTGAGATAAATGTGCCTCCGAACGATTGAGTTGGTATTGGAGTTCATTCAACTTAGTTGTCACAGCTAACTTAATACCAGTTTCAAGTGAAGTTTCACCGTGATAAACTGCCTTGAGGACACTATCTTCTTGATCAATGGTCAAATAACCTTTTATTTTTTCATCCTTGACAGCTTCTTGGGCGCTTGCTTCATCCTTATAGTCAAAATTAATGCCATTGGTCGATTTAAGACTCTCTGTTACAGCAGGTACCGAACTAACTACTGCCACCTTATTATTCTGAGCCAGAGAGGAACCCTGGAGATAGCCAATTCCACCAGACAAGCCGATAAAGAGAAAAGGCGAGATTACCATAAAGAAGAAACTCCAGGATTTGACATGACGTAGATAAGTTTCTTTGATTACAACCAACATATTTCTCATACTTCCACCCCTGATTCTAGTTTAAAGATTTCATCAATTGTCGGAGCTTGCTGGTCAAAGGTCGCGATATAGCGTCCTTGAGTCAAGATAGCAAAGAGCTCCTGTCCAGCATTTCATCATCTAGGATGAGCTTCCAAATCCCCTGCTTGGTCAAGCTAACATGAGTGACATGTGGGAGTTTTTCCAAGTCTTCCTGACTCTTTTCACTTGCAACAAAGAGTCGCGTTTTGCCGTATTGATTACGAACATCTTGGACTGGTCCATGCAAGACGACACGCCCATCACGAATCATAAGGATATCATCACATAGCTCTTCGACATTGGTCATGACGTGGTCTGAAAAGATAATGGTTGCACCACGTTCTTTTTCTTTGAGGATAACCTGCTTGAGCAATTCAGTATTGACTGGATCCAGGCCACTAAAAGGTTCATCTAGAATGATCAGATCTGGTTCATGCATTAAAGTAATGATTAGCTGAATCTTCTGTTGATTCCCTTTTGAGAGACTCTTAATCTTGTCTGTCAATTTCCCCTTGACTTCCAGCTTCTCCATCCATTGAGGGAGTTTTTCTTTGACTTCTTTGGCATCCATGCCTTTTAACATTGCTAGGTAACGAACCTGCTCTAGAACTGTCAACTTAGGCATGAGACTACGTTCTTCGGGCAGATAGCCAATCCGAGCATAGGTTTCCTGACGAATATCCTCGCCATCAAACTGTATCTCCCCTTGATAATCTAAAAATTTCAAAATACTATGAAAAATGGTTGTTTTCCCAGCTCCATTTTTCCCAACTAGACCTAAAATTCTTCCAGGCTGAGCTTGAAAGTCAACGCCAAACAAGACTTGTTTGGGGCCAAAACTTTTTTCAAGATTGCGGACTTCTAACATGTTCCACCTCCTACTAATCTTATCCTCATTATACTCCTTTTTTTTAGTCATTACAAGGATTTATGTACATTTCTATTAGTAGAATTTACTAGGAATTTTTTATCTCAAAACGAATCAGATTCAACCTTATTTTTCTTTCTAATATTCGGCATTTACAAAGACAAAAAAATCCATCCCTAGGAATGGATTTTAGACTGTTAACGCACTTCTGCATTGACTTTTTCTTCGAGTGATGCTTGGATTTTTTCCATATAGCGTGCGACTTCTTCGTCTGTCAAGCTATCTTCTGGATTTTGGAAGGTCAAGCTGTAGGCCATGGACTTCATTCCGATACCCAGTTTTTCACCGGAGAAGACGTCAAAGAGTTTGATATCTGTCAAACGTTTCACGCCCGCAGCTTGAATGGCATCAACCACCTCTTGGTGAGTCACTTCTGCTTTGAGGAGAAGAGCGATATCACGGATAACTGCTGGGAATTTAGTAATTTCCACAAAGGCTGTTGCTGGTTGAAGAGCTTTCTCGATAGCTGAAAGGTTGAGCTCTGCTACATAAGTTTCTGGAATATCGTAAGCCTTAGCCGTCACAGGGTGCACTTGACCGAGGAAACCAACTACTTGGTCCCCTAGTGAGATCAAGGCTGTGCGTCCTGGGTGAAGACTCTTGATCTCTTGCGTTGCTGTATAGGTCGCTTCAAGACCCAAGCGAGCAAAGAGGGCTTCTAAAATTCCCTTAGCATAGAAGAAATCAACTGGAACCGCTGCTGTTTGGAAGTCTTTCAGCGACTAAACCAGTCAATGCAAAAGCAAAGCTGTTGATTTCGTTTGGCAAGTCTTCTTTTGGATTACCCGTTTGCTCGAAGACTTTTCCAATCTCGTAAAGAGCCAAGTCTTTGTTCTTACGAGCGACGTTGTAAGCAACGGTATCCAAAATACCTGAAACCATATTTTGACGGAGAACAGAACGGTCCACAGTCATTGGCCACATCAATTCTGTCAAATGACTTGGCTGAATCGTAAACTCGACCGCTTTTTCAGGAGTTGTCAGAGCATAGGTGATGATTTCTGTTAATCCAGCACCTTCAGCAATGGTACGAACTTTACGACGCAATTTTTGAGTTGCAGTCAATTCACCGGCTGTCCCATCATCTTTTGGAAGACTAGTTGGCAAGCGGTCATAACCATAGATACGAGCGATTTCTTCAAAGAGGTCGGCTTCGATGGTGATGTCCCAGCGACGACGTGGTACGCTAACTGTAAAGCTATCTGCATTTCCAGAAAGGCCAAATCCAAGACGACGGAAGACATCTTCTACGTCTGCATAGGAGAGCTCTGTTCCAAGGACACGGTTAACGTCTGCAAGAGTAGAAGAGACTTCCACATCAGAAGTGTCAAGTTGGCCTGCTGAAACGATACCTTTACGAACAGTCGCACCAGCCAATTCAGCAATCATGCTTGCTGCTGCATCAAGGGCTTCATTAACAGTTGTCACGTTGATCCCTTTTTCAAAGCGAGAAGAAGACTCTGAACGAAGGTTGAGGCGACCGCTAGTCTTACGGATTGATTTGCCATTGAAGACAGCAGCTTCAAGGACAACACGACTAGATTTTTCAGAGATTTCTGTCGCCTCTCCACCCATGACACCCGCAAGAGCAACTGGTTTGTCAGCAACAGTAATCACTAAATCAGTTTTTTCCAACTCACGCTCTTCCCCATCCAAGGTCACTAATTTCTCACCAGCACGTGCTTCACGTACACGGATATCAGTTCCTTCAAAGGTATCCAAGTCAAAGGCATGCATAGGCTGACCAAAGTAAAGCAAGATATAGTTGGTCACGTCGACGACATTATTAATCGGACGGATGCCCTCGTTCATGAGGAGGTTTTGCAACCATTGTGGACTTGGTGCAATGGTCACATTGTCCAAGATACGAGCTGCATAGTAAGGAGCCTTGTCTGTATCAATGTTCACAGAAAGAGCACCCGCTGCGGCTTGGTCTGTTTCTGTTAAAGTAAATTCTTTAAAGTTGACTGCCTTGTCATAGATAGCTGCTACTTCGTGAGCTACCCCACGCATAGAAAGAGCGTCTGCACGGTTAGTGTGATAGAAAGCTCGATGATTTCATCATCCAAGTCTAAGTAAGAGAAGACTTCCTCACCTGGAACTGCATCATCTGGCAAGATTTGGATGCCATCTGCAAATTCTTTCGATACAACAGAGTCAGAAATCCCTAATTCACCAAGTGAACAGATCATCCCTAGTGACTCTAAGCCACGGATTTTCCCTTTTTTGATTTTGTAGTTGTCAGCGATGCGAGCTCCTGGAAGAGCCACCATAACCTTGATGCCTGCGCGCACATTTGGTGCTCCACAGACGATTTGACGAGCTTCTTCTTCACCCACATTGACTTGACAGACATGAAGGTGAGTTTCTGGTACATCTTCACAAGACAAGACTTCTCCGACGACAATTTTTGAGAGACCAGCAGCAGGTGATTCCACACCTTCTACTTCGATCCCTGTAGTTGACATTTCTTCAGCCAACTCTTGTGATGGCACATCAATATCCACCAATTCTTTTAACCATTTATATGATACTAACATAATTCTGATTGTAAGATCTCAGCAAGCAAGACCTTTTCAATTCCTTTCTTTTTCTTAAAGTCAGTCCTCACCATTTCTCACCGAGAGAAAACGACTAGAACTGTATAGGATTGTGTTTCAGGTTTCATTCTTATTTAAACTGTTCTGAAAAACGGACATCCCCTTGGTAGAATCCACGAATATCGTTGATTCCATAACGGAGCATAGCTACACGTTCTTGTCCAAGACCAAAGGCAAAACCAGAGTAAACAGTCGCATCGATTCCACTCATTTCAAGGACACGTGGGTGAACCATACCGGCACCCATAATCTCGATCCAACCTGTTTTCTTACATACGTTACAGCCGTCTCCTCCACATTTGAAGCAGGAAACATCGACCTCAACAGAAGGTTCCGTAAATGGGAAATAAGATGGACGCAGACGGATCTGACGCTCTTCACCAAACATTTTTTGCACAATCAACTGAAGCGTTCCTTGAAGGTCAGCCATAGAGATGTTTTTCCCAACAACCAAACCTTCGATTTGGTGGAATTGGTGACTGTGAGTTGCATCGTCCGTATCACGACGGAAGACACGCCCTGGCGAAATCATCTTCAAAGGACCTTTAGAAAAATCATGGGCATCCATAGCACGCGCCTGAACAGGAGATGTGTGAGTACGGAGCAAGATTTCTTCTGTGATATAGAAAGTGTCCTGCATATCACGAGCTGGGTGGTCTTTTGGAAGGTTCATACGCTCGAAGTTGTAATAATCTTTCTCAACTTCAAATCCATCTACGACTTGGTAACCCATCCCGATGAAGATGTCTTCAATTTCCTCACTAGTTTGTGTGAGGATGTGACGGTGACCAGTCGCAACTGGACGACCTGGAAGCGTAACATCAATGCTCTCACTTGCTAGTTGAGCTTCAACTTTCTTTTCTTCCAATAGTTTAGCTGTTTCTTCAAAAGCAGCTGTCAAGACATCACGAGCCTCATTGACGTGTTTCCCGATAACAGGACGCATTTCTGCAGAAACATCTTTCATCCCTTTAAGAATTTCAGTAAGGGAACCTTTTTTACCAAGGACAGAGACGCGCAATTCTTGCAGCTCTTTTTCATTTTCAGCAGAAATCTGCTTCAAGCTAGCTAGCGTTTCTTCACGAAGCGCTTTTAATTGTTCTTCAATAGTTGACATAATTCCTCCATCAGTCTCTCGTAGATAAAAAGAAAACCACATGCCAAAAACTCCACACTCGGAGCGTTGACACGCGGTACCATCCGTTTTTATCTGACAAGTCAGACCTTTATTTCTGAATCCATAGGCAAGTGAATTCACCCAGCTTTCATATAGAGAGCTTTCAGTCACGGCTCTCCTCCCTGATATACTTCCCCTGAGATACTAGTCTTGCAGATTCCTATTTAATTATTATTCATTTTATCAAATTTCAAGCATTCTTGCAAGATATTTTGCGACTAATCAACATAGTCCCCACCTTCAAAGCCGTAATACTCTTCCAAGCTGAGACCACTTGCAGCGATGTCCTTGGCTTCTTTTCCGACGTAGCGAAGGTGCCATTCTTCAGCCATATAGCCTGTTTCTTTTTCCTTACCTTTGAGATAGCGAACGACAAAACCATAGTCTGCAGCATGATCTAAAAGCCATTGGGCAGCTTTTTCTTCTGTCACTAAGTCTCCATCTGTTCCGATAAGGTCAAAAGCCAGACCAGTTTGGTGTTCACTGTAACCAGGTCTGGCAGAATAGCGATCCGCCTCCGCCTTCCCGTCTTTATTCACATATTCCTGGTACAGTTGAGTTTGCGTTTCATAACTTCTAAAACCACTATAGTGGTCGCTGATTGGGAATCCTGCTTGTTGCATAGCTGCAATGAGTTTCAACAACTCAGCCTTTGCTGTAGGATTTTCCCCTGGATTGTAATCTTTAGACAATGGATAGTGTTTGTTAGCGATCACAATCTCATCGTACTTACCTTGAATGCTATAGTAATCTCCCTTGTTAACCACTTGAGCTTTTTTCTGACTAGCTTCCTGAGATTTACTACCGACAGTTCCTTCTTGGACTGTTTTTTCTTCAGTTGAAGTCTGAGCTCCTGAAGTTGCCGACTTTTCTTGTGAGCAAGCTGCCAATGTCAAGGCTAGCAATCCTGATAATACAAGGTATCTTCTTTTCATTATTTATCCTTTCATCTCTATCATCTGGTCTAAAGTATCAGATAAGGTGGCAATCAAACCTTCTAATTTGCTTCCCTTAACCTGATATTCCTCAGCTAACATTTCTTCCCAAGGAACCCACCAGACTGGTCCACGTCCATTAAGACCGTGTCCCTTCATATCATCCTCTCGTCTCGGAAAAATATGCCAGTGAGCATGTGCATCTCCGTTTCCTAACAACTCTACATTCATCTTTTGAGCTGAAAAAGCTTTAGAGACTGCTTCCTGAACCAGGCTCATTTCATCTAAAAAGCGAAGTTTAACACTTGGATGTAAATGATGCAATTCTGTGACATGTTCCTTGGCTAAGAATAAAGTGTAGCCTTCAAAATACTGGTGGTCACCGATCACTACATAGCCTGTTTCTAGTTCTTTACAAAGTAGGGATTATCACCAGATTTTATTAGATCAATTCGTTGACAAATCAGGCACATCCTAGTCCACCAACTCACTCTTAAGATAAGCATCGACCATACGTTCAGTTGCTACAACAGAATCAATATGAGTACGCTCGTATGAGTGACTAGACTCAATACCAGCTCCGAGAAGCGCGTGCTTAACCTCTGCGCCAGCTGACATCGCTGCAGAAGCATCCGAACCGTAAAATGGATAGATATCTAGTTTGAATGGAATGTCCTGGTCTTTTGCTAGGGCAACCAGATGTTGACGGAATTCATAGTGGTAAGGACCTGAAGCATCTTTGACACAGATAGATACTGTGTACTCGTCCGTCTGCTGGTCGTCCCCCATTGCTCCCATATCCACAGCCAGATATTCGACAACTTGACTAGGGATACTTGAGTTAGCACCATGCCCCACTTCCTCAAAGACTGAAAAGGCAAAATGCGTAGTGACAGGAAGTTCAACTCCTTCTTCCTTATAGACTTTGAGGAGATTGAGAAGGATAGCCGCACTGACCTTATCATCCAAATGACGCGATTTGATAAATCCTGTCTCAGTTACGACAGTTCGTGGGTCAAAGCTGATAAAGTCACCAACCTCAATACCAAGTGCGCGTGTTTCTTTTTCATTGGTCACTTTTTCATCCAAACGAACTTCCATATTGTCCTGCGTGCGTTCAGCAGTGCCAGCATCCTTGTAGACATGGCAAGAAGTCTGGTGGATCAAAATGGTACCAGAAACAGTTTTACCTGTTCTAGCCACATGAACTGTACAGTTTTCGCCTTCAATCATATTCCAAGGATAGCCACCGATACGGTCCATTTTGAGACGACCGTCTGGTTTGACAGCACGAACGATAGCTCCCAAAGTATCTACATGGGCAGTCACATAACGCTGCTGCTGGTCATTTTTACCTTTAACAGTGACATTAACACCACCTTTAGCAGTACGGATTGGTTGATAGCCTAGTTTTTCAAGAGTCTCAACTAAATAATTCGTAATTTCACGTGTGAAACCAGTTGGGGATGCGATAGCAGTTAGTTCTTTGATATATTCTACAGTTTGATTCATTTCTTCACCTCTTGCTACCATTATATCACTTTTCCCATTTTAGTATGTGTAAAAAGGAAAAACGAATATACTTTGATTGCAAAAGCATTTTATGGTATAATGAAAAAAGTTCTTATGATGAAAGGAAAAAAATATGAACAAATATTTCAAAACGACACTTCTCTTAGCCTTACCGTTGGCATTCTTGTTGGGATGTTCAAAACAAGCATCAACAACCTCGAACTCTTCAAAAGCAGAGACAACTGAGGTAAAAACTACTGAAGTTGAAACAACTGAAAAGAAATCCGAACTAAAAACTGTTACTTTTGTAAATGATTCTCAGCCCGGCATCCAGTCAACATTGACCTATACAGTTGATGGTGATAACGTTGTGAAACAAACCGCACATAACGTCGCTGACCCTGAAGCCCTAAACAATAATGCAGATGATTTAAAAAATCTAATTGAAGAAACCTACAAAGGATACAAGGGACTCAAAGGTGTCACATTATCAGTCGAGATTAAAGATGGTAAAGTCGTTCAAGACCTTGAAATCGACCTTTCAGTTGCAAGCCTAGATGAACTTAGAAAAGCTTTACCAGAAGAATACTCAGGCGTTGGAAAAAATGTAAGTTTTAAAGCCTCTAAGAAAATGTTAACAGAACATGGTTATAAAGAACAAACGAACTAATAGTAATTGAAAAAACCTTGGCATAAGCCAAGGTTTTTTTATTCCATCTCAAAAGGTTCACTCTTTTGCTTATTTGGAAGAACAAGAGATAGTAAGATTCCAACAATCGCTGGTACTAACCATGGCAAGGAAGCCTTAGCAAATGGTAGAGCATTCACAATATTGGCAAGGAAGGTCACTTCAAATGAACTTCCCAAGACACTAGCTACGGCAATAGCTGTTACAAGCCCCATTGTCAACTGCATACCTGGTTTTGAAAGTGGTACAAACTTGTTCACAATTACAATCATAACAATCACAATGGTAATTGGATACAAGATAACTAGGACAGGGATTGAATATTTAATGATTGCATCAAGACCAAGGTTGGCAATTGCAAAACCAATTAAGGTAAAGACAGTCGCATAAACCTTATAGCTGATTTGTGGGAAACGTCCGTTAAAGAATTCCGCAGTTGAAACAATCAAACCAACAGTCGTTGTGAAGCAGGTTACTGTTACCATGGCTGCTAGGAATAATTGAGCTGTTGAACCAAAGATTTCTTGGGTCGCTTGTGACAAGATATAACCCCTGGAGTTCCACCCTTCATCGCTTCTTCTGTCATTGGGAAGTGATTTCCAAGGAAACCTAGGCCAATGTATAGAGCACTAAAGCCAAGTGCTACGACAATTCCGACTACCCAAATAGTTGAAATATACTCTTTTTTACTTGAAAATCCAAGTTGTTTCAAGGTTTGAACAGCGATTACACTAAAGGCAACAGAGGCAAGAGCATCTAGAGTATTATATCCTTCAAGGAATCCTGCTCCAAATGCTGAAGCCTGATAAGCTCCTGAAGCCGCTTGTGGTGCATTTCCACCGTATTTAAAGGCTCCAAGGATGACCAAGACGATAATCAAGAGGGCAAAAACTGGTGTCAAAATACGACCGATACGATTCAAAATCTTTGAAGGATTAAGCGCGATTAAGAATGCTGCAACAAAGTAGATAAGGGTAAAGACAATCAAGCCTAGACCTTTGTCAGCATCTGCTAAGAGGGGACTAATCCCTACTGCATAAGAAGTTGTTGCAGTACGTGGAATCGCAAAGAATGGACCAATCGACAAGTACAAAACCGCTAGATAAATCGTTGCAAACCAAGGGGAAATCTTTGTAGAAATCTCATAGATATATCCCTTAGGATTTAAGGTCCCGATAATCAAGGTCAAGACGGCAAGTCCGACACCTGAAAGTACAAATCCTGCAATGGCAGGGAGAAAGTGTTCCCCAGATTGAGCCCCTAGGGTAGGGGGGAAAATCAAATTACCCGCACCAAAAAATATTCCAAACAGGAGTAATCCTGTTAAAGCACCTTTTTTAGCCATAAACTCTCCTTATAAAAATAAAATACTTTCTTAGTATACCATGATTAAAAGCATGAAAAGGCTATCACAAAATAATTCTAAAATGTTTTCAATTTTCTGATTTTTAGAGCAAATAAACTCCCTTTAAAACCTTTCTTATTTTCGGTCTTAAAGGGAGTTTTTTCTTATTCTAAGGCATCCATGCCACCTTGGACATTGATAACCTCATATCCTTGTTCTGCTAAAAATTGACAAGCGCGTGCTGAACGCATTCCTGATTTACAAATCACGTAGTAAAGGTTATCCTTGTCTAGTTGTTTATAAGTATCAGCTAGTTGGCTGAGAGGAAAATTACGAGCGCCTTCTAAATGAAGAGTCTCAAATTCCTCTACTTCTCTCACATCTAATACAGAAAGCGACTCTTTCTGGTATAGTTGGTAAAAATCATTAAAAGTAATTTCTTTCATTTTCCTTCTCCGAGAATTTTTTGAATTCTTTCTTTCAAGTCAGGCAGGACTTCTGCTTCGAACCAAGGATTTTTTTTCATCCAAATTTGATTACGTGGTGATGGGTGCACAAGAGGGAAATAATCTGGCAAATAATCTTTAAATCGATGCACACGGTCTGTCACCTTGCCACTGACTTTCTCATGCAGATAGTATGCCTGTGCATACTGCCCAATCAAGAGCGTTAATTGAATATCAGGTAACTCTTTCAAAAGTTTAGGGTGCCACTTTTCTGCAAAACCTGGGCGTGGTGGTAGGTCACCGGATGTCCCATGTCCTGGAAAATAGAAATCCATGGGCATGACTGCAAAATAACCTGACTTGTAAAATGTATCTTCATCCACGCCCAACCACTCTCGCAAGCGATCTCCGCTTTTATCCTTCCAGTAAAGTCCTGCTTCTTGAGTTTTGAGACCAGGTGCCTGCCCAATGATATTGATCCGAGCTGTCTTTGGTGCTGCAAAGAGAGGTCCAATCCCTTTCTCAGTATAACTAGCATTTGTGGATCCGCTATGATGGCTTGCCTGATTTTTTCGATTTGAGACATCTGTTTTCCCTCCAAAAAGAAGTCCAAGCATACAATCTCAGACTTCCATAGCATTATTTGATCAATTCGTAGATCGCTTCAGCATAGATAGCTGCTGCACGGAAGAGATCGTCCAAGGCGATAAATTCATTGGCTTGGTGCATAGTATCGATAGAGTCTGGGAACATAGCACCATAGGCTACACCACGTTCTAAGAGACGTCCGAAAGTTCCACCCCCGATAACTTGTTCATGCCCTTGAAGACCTGTTTGTTTTTCATACACGCTCAACAAGGTTTGTACAAGTGGATCTTCCATTGGTACGTAGTGAGGTGTATGTCCGTGTTCTGACAAGCTAACTGAAGTAATTGGCAAGTTTTCAAGAACTGACTTGATTTGCTCTGGACTTGTTCCTTTTGGATAACGGAAGTTGAGGGCAATAGTATTATCAGCACTTGCTTCGTCAAAGCGGAAGACACCCGCATTCATAGAAAGGGCACCCATCTTTTCATCCACATGAGCAACTTTCAAGTTCTTCCCTTCATGGTCATTCAAGAGAATCTTACCAGCAATGTCAAGGTAGTCTTTTGCAGGTCCTTCAAATGCAAACTGGCTAAGGAAGAGGGCAAGATAAGTCGCACCATTGACACCTGAAGCAGGCATAGCACCGTGGGCAGATTTACCAATTACAGTTACCTTGTACTGACCGTTTTCTTCTTGGATTTCTCCTCTAAGTTTGTGCTCTGCGACAAAGGCATCTAGTTTCGCTTGCAAGTCAGCCAAGTCACCTGAAACGACTGCAGTCGCTGATTCAGGAACCATATTTTCACGCAAACCACCTGTAAAGCTGTGAAGACGAGCTGCCCCCTTGTTTTCACCGGCAAAGTGGAGATATTCTGTGATATTTCCTTTTTCACCATTGATGATTGGAAATTCAGCATCTGGAGAAAAACCAAAGTCTGGTTTTGCTAGTCCTACATGTTCAAAATAGTAGTCCATGTCTGCCCAACCTGATTCTTCATCAGTTCCGACAATAAAGCGAACTTTTTTAGAAGTTGGAAGACCAAGCTCTTTGATGATTTTCAAACCATAGTAACATGCTGTAGTTGGTCCCTTGTCATCAGAAGCACCACGCGCATAAAGACGACCATCTTTGATAGTTGGAGTGTAAGGATCAGTGTCCCAACCGCTACCCGCCGGTACCACGTCCATGTGGGCAAAGATTCCAAGAACTTCTTCTCCTTCACCAAACTCAAAATGTCCTGCATAGTTGTCGACATTTTTTGTTGGGTAACCATCACGATCTGCAATTTCAAGGAATTTCTCCAAAGCTTTTACTGGGCCAGGTCCAAATGGATGCTGAGCATCTGCCTTGCTATCATCGCGTTCTGAATTAATTTCCAAAAGGCTAAACAAGTCAGCCAAGAGGGCTTCCTTGCGTTTTTCTACTTCTGCTGTAAAATCAATAACTGTCATGTTTTCTTCCTATCTTTTTTCGATAATTTCATCTACTGGCAAGCGGTAACTTGGTTCCAACTTCTCGTCTGTGTATCCTACTGTGATCAAAAGTTCTGGACGGAAGCGTTCTTCAACTTCCCAAGACTTCATTGGCTTTTGATTTGTCAAAACCAAGGATAATGTTTGATCCGATTCCCTGGTCAGTCAATGCAAGGACCAAGTTCATCGCAACCAATCCTGCATTAAGGGCTAAATAGTCACTAACTTGTTGTTCATTGTAACGCGCAAACTCTGCTGGAAGATTCTTCATAAAGTACTGAAGTTGTTCTTCTGAGAAGTTCTTTGCTCCACCAACACGGGCAATCTTGCGAGCTCGTTTAGCTAGGTCAGTATCTGTAAACAAGGCAATGGTTACAGGGGCAGATGCTACTTGCTCAAAGTTTGAACCGTAAGCCAATTTTGCTAATTCAGCATTTTTCTCACGAACCACAACAAACTTCCAAGGCTGACTGTTGTGAGCGCTTGGTGCCAAGGTTGCGATTTCAATAGCTGTTCGAACATCCTTGGGATCAACCGGTTTATCAATAAAATGCTTAGTCGCATGACGTTTTTTATTTAACTCAAGAAATTTCATAAGCAAGTTCCTTTTCTATTTCTACTGCTTCCATTTTACCACATTCTGAAAGAGCTTGCAGAGATTTTTCATTAGTGGTCTAAATTATCTTTTTCTTATCTGATTTAAATTTTAGATTACAAACTCAAACTGAAAATTATAATATTTTTCTATCACTTCCATAAAAAATATATATTGGCTATTTGATTGATTGTCTGGTAAGCTAGATACCATTAAGTAAAGGAGACACACATGAAAAAATTATTCTTATTATTAGCCATTAGTCCCTTGTTGGTGGCCTGTGGACAAGCCAAACAAGATAGTACTTCAACTTCTACTACTAGCCCTAAAACCATTGTCGTAGCCACTGCCGGAGACATCCCACCTTTTGATTTTGAAAAAGATGGTAATTTGACTGGATATGATGTTGAAGTTTTAAAAGCGGTTGATGAAAAACTAGATCAATACAAGATTGAATTTCAAAAAACTGCTTGGGAGAGTATCTTCCCTGGAGTTGATGCTGGCCGTTACCAAGCTGCTGCCAACAACTTGAGCTACACCAAAGAGAGAGCCGACAAGTATCTCTACTCGCTACCTATCGCAAAAAACCCTTTGGTTCTCGTGAGCAGAAAAGACAAGGCTCTTACCTCTCTCCAAGACATCGCTGGCAAAACAACCCAAGATGACACTGGAACTTCTACTGCCAAGGTCGTTACTGACTGGAATCAAAGTCACTCCGACAACCCTGCAACCATCCAATACTCTGGTGAAGATGTGGCTAAACGTCTCACCGACCTATCAAATGGCGAGTTTGATTTCCTAATCTTTGACAAAATTTCTGTTCAAAAAATTATCCAAGACCGTGATTTAGACTTGAACGTAGTCGATTTGGAAAGCAATGACAATCCAAACAACTACATCATCTTCTCAAACGATCAAAAAGAATTTAAAGAACAATTTGACAAGGTCCTTAAAGAACTCTACCAAGACGGAACCCTTGAAAAACTCAGCAAGACCTATCTCGGTGGTTCTTATCTACCAGATGCATCAGAATTAAAATAAGAAATATTAAAAACAATTGGCTCGTCCAATCGTTTTATTTAGTATCTGTTAGCTAAAGGAACATTTACAAAAATTCAAAATAATTCTTAACATCCTCTACATATCCATGCTTTTCAATTAAACTAGCTAACAAATCTCTATTATGGCCTTGATAGTTGTCCTCACATCGTAATTCTTCATACATTTCGATAAAAGGAAGGCCTTTGGTCTTAGCTAATTCTAGCTCTGCTTCATAGTCATAGGCGACTTTTCGAAATTGAATATTGACTAATTCACCATGTTCAACCTCAAGTAAGGCGTACTGGGCTCGGTGATTTTTCAGTCCCTCCCAGTCAAAATAAGGCATACCAATCGAACCTGGGTTGATGATTTGTTGACCTTGACTACCATAACGCAGAAGTTGTTTATGGACATGCCCATAGACGGCTACATCTGTAGCTTCATCTAAAGTTGGTCAAATTTTTCTGTACCATTTTCAACCAGTAAATCACCACCATAATTTTTCTCAGGTAAATTATGAGAAAGAGAAAAACGCAAGCCTTCAACTTCTTTCTTGGCTACCATAGGTAGATTTCTCAACCAATCAATATGCTCTGGGTTTTGGTGCTCCATCAAAAACTGGGTCATTCTGAGAAGCTGAATTTCTTCAGGATCTGCTAAACCATATTGCCCATCTATAGCCTCTAATACACAATCATCCCAGTTCCCTCTAACGGATGCTGTAATGGGTAGGTCTTTCAGAAGAGCCACCAAGTCATTTGCTCCCGGACCAGGAAGAAAAATATCTCCCAAAAGCCAATATTCAGTCGCTCCCAAATTTTTCGCGTCTTCAAGCACTCCAGCTAAGGCTGTCGTGTTGCCATGAATGTCTGATAAAATTGCAATCTTATGGTTCATTTTACACACTCTCTTTATTCGTATTTATTTATTCTAGCTATCCCTGACACCGTTATAGGTCTGCACCTTTTTTCATTTCACTTCTCCGTGCTAGGGGTTCTTTTAGTTCCTTAAATACCGTATATACTCTACTAATACGTAGATGAGGATTGTTAAACAAATGATAATCTCTAACCAAACGGCGAGGTTGAGGACCGGAAACTGCAGAATGCCTTGGGACATTTTCAATGAAGTTGCTGTGATGATAGTTGGAAAGGTTAGGGCTGAGAAGGCTGGTTGGAAACCTTGTTTTAAAATCCTTGGCAAGCGACTAAGGACAAAGAAAAAGAAGGTCTGTGATGCAAGGATCATAACTAGTAAAATCCAACTAGGAAGACTGTATCCTCCTATTCTCACTAATGCTGCCAAAAGGAGAGAAAAAGGAGCACAATAGATGCCTTCTTGTCCCAGTAAAGCCAGTGGCAATGGATTTCTCTTCAAATCTTGATAAATCAGAGGGTAAAGGATAAGGGTTAAGATAAAACCAAATATCCAAGCTCCATAGGCAATCCCGACTATTCCCACCACTGGGTAGGTCAAGCTTGCTACTGCTATTCCCACATAAAGAACCGTCCAACTTGGCGTTGCACTCGTTCTTGGTTTGGTCAGCACATAATTTTTAGTGAAGTAGATGATTAAGCCTACATCTAGAAGAAAAGCAAACCACCAGAGAATCTGCGCAAGAATGCTCATGTTCGTGGGTAAGATTCGTAACAAATAAGTCGATAAGATCATCCCTGCCATAGGAAAGGGTGCCGTTGCCGATAAAACAGGCGCTTTCTTCAACTCCTGTTTACTTTCTTGCCAATGATGCAGATGACTGTACAAAAAATACAGCCATAAAATCAAGCCTGATAAACTAAAGACCTGCGATAAGAGTGGAAAAAAACATCCAAGATGAGATTTCCTGCTCCAGCTAAGCCCAATAAGCAACCTGAAAAGGCTAAGGGGAGTTTTTTTCATACCAACCTCCAATAATCATGTTATTATCAGTATAACATAAATAAAAGCTCAGTTAGACAAGTCTTCATCATTTTTTTAGGCTATAAAACTATTGTTCCCTTTTAAAATACTCACTAACAATAATGATTGAAATAGGTTCATCAAAAAAAGTACTTATCAAGGGATAGGTACTCTTTTATGTTTCTTTTTTGATGATTCCTTAGCCTTTAAAGGTAACGATAGTCGCTCCAGATCCTCCAGCATTTTGAGGTGCATAACCAAAGCTCTTGACTTGCTTGTTTCTTTGTAAGTATTTGGTTACCCCTTCACGGATGACTCCTGTACCAATCCCATGGATGATATCGACTTGGGCCATATTGTTAAGCAAGGCTTGGTCAATAAAGGCATCCAAGGCTTCCATCGCTTCCTCGTAGCGTTTACCACGAAGGTCTAGTCGAGCTTGAGGCCCTTTGCCACCTGCACGTTTGACGACATTGACTTGCTTCTTCTTGACTGGTGCTTCTTGTTGAGCTTGAACCAAGTCAAACTCTTTTTCCTCAAGCGTCATCTTGATCAAGCCAACTTGGGCTTCCCAACGACCGTCCTTGAGTTGATTGGTCAAGGTACCTCGTTGACCATAGCTTAAAACGATAATATCATCCCCAACTTTTGGAGCTCGTTTCTTCTTAGCTTTTTGAAGAACCTTGTTTTTAGAAAGATCTACTTTTTCAGGAGCTAATTTTTTGAGCTTAGCCTTGGCTTCGATAATCTCATGTGGTTTTAGTTGAGATTTGCTGTGAAGATTTTTTAGAATAGCATCACTCTCTGCTAGAGCCAATTCAACAATCTCAGCAGCTTGCTCACGCGCCTTATTGAGTTCTGTTTCCTTCTCACGATTGAGCTCGTTGTATAGTTTTTTTAGAGCACGGTTCATCTTGAGGTTTTCTTGCTCGACTTGGCGAATATTCTCAAGGCGTTTACGACTTTCAAGCGTTTGCTCTTCCAAATGCTCAATAATTCGATTGACATCATTGTCTTGGTTAATCTGCTTGCTGGCATCGCCTACAACGACATCTGACAATCCTAGACGTTTAGCAATTTCAAAGGCATTGCTTCGACCAGGTACTCCTTGCATAAAGCGATAGGTTGGACGCAGGCTAGCAGTATCAAACTCCATGCTGGCATTCTGAACATAGGCTGTTTCAATTCCGTAAGCCTTGAGTTCAGGATAGTGAGTGGTGGCCATAGTCTTGACCTGGCGCAGGCGCAAGTCTTCTAGGATAGACATAGCAAGAGCAGCTCCTTCCTGAGGATCTGTACCTGCTCCAAGCTCATCTAGTAACAAGAGCGAGTTTTGATTAACCTTACCAAGAATATCAACAATATTAGTCATATGACTAGAGAAGGTTGAGAGACTTTGTTCGATGGATTGTTCGTCTCCGATATCCGCAAAGACCTCCTCAAATTCCCACACGACTTCCCTGATCCGCCAGAATCGGCAAACCTGACTGAGCCATCAATTGCGTCAAACCTAAGGTTTTTAGCATGATGGTCTTACCACCCGTATTGGGACCAGTGATAACGATTACTGTTAGATCCTTACCAAAGTGTACATCATTAGCAACAGCATTTGCACCAAGGGATGACGAACATGTAGGAGTTGAATCTCCTGTTCCTCAGAGACTTGAGGGACCACTGCTCCTGTCTCTTGGATAAAGCGCACCTTTGCTCGAATCAAGTCTAAGTGTCCAATAATCCAGGCATCATTTGCAATTTCAGCTGCGTGTGGTCGTACACGCTCAGAGAGTTCTTGAAGGATACGCAACATCTCATAGCGTTCATCTGCACGAAGACTAGCAATCTCCTCACTTAGCTTGACCACTTCACGCGGTTCGATATAGACTGTATTACCACTGGCAGAGATATCATGAACAACACCAGCAATCTTATTCCGATAGGTATTTTTGACTGGAAGAACTTGGCGTCCATTTCGACTAGCGATGATGCCTTCTGTCAACATCTGCGCTTTTTGTTTGAGAAGATCCTGCAAGACATCACGAACTTGGCTCTCACTGTCGTGGATTTTACGACGGATTCGTGCTAGTTCTTCACTAGCAAAATTCTCAATAAATCCAGCTTCATTGATGGCTTGGAGATTGCCCTGCAGATGAGGGAAATCATGAAGTTTTTCAAACCAGTTTGCTAGATGGTCTAAGCGTACATTCTCAAGATTATCATAGAAGTTTTTCAGTTCACGACTGGCAAAAATGACACGTTTGAGAAGGAGAAATTCCTCGATATTGAGATCAGCACCCATCTCCAAACGCTTGCAGGTTGCAGCAATATCTTTTGTTGCCGAAATGCTGAAATGAGGATGCTCGACAAAAAGTTCTTGCATCTCCTTCATCTCAGTAAAAGCTTGCTGAATCTTGTCTCCTTTATCACTCGGAACAAGTTCTTTAACTGTTCTAATCCTTGTTCCGTCAAAAGATGGGACTCAAATAAAGCCTTGACTTTATTAAATTCTAACGTTTCTAGTATTTTTGTATTCATCTTATTTCCTTCGTAAAAAAGTTATGGCTTTTTTTATTTTCACCTTTTATATCAAGCTCATACTTTTCGAAATTGTAAACAAAAGGCTAGGAATAGTTCCCGCCCTTTTTATCCGATTAATTTGGTAACCCAAAGCTGTTTAATCAACCCAGTTGTGAATGGGATGCTTTGAATGATATGTCTAGCTAAAAAGCTATTTTCAAGTGAATTTTGAACAATTTGTAATGGCACAGTCGCGAGAATCGTTAGCATCATCTGGAGGACAAACAAGGTCACACCGATTGATAGCACACCTGCAGCGATACGATAGTATTTCCCTTCAAGTATCTTGGTCGGCACTAGGTTTAGAAAAAGACCAAGCAAGCGACCGATACAATAAAAGACTGTAAAGGCTAGGAGAAAACCGATTCCTGCATAAAAGACTTTATCCAGTTGGAAAAGCTGATTGGACGGGAAAAAGTAAGTTCCCTGTCCTTCCTGTGGGTTGGCATAAGGGATTAACAAGTTGAACTTTTGCCCTAAAGATAGGTAATAGTGGCTCGCAAAATAAGCTGAGACAATCGTAGCCACAAGATAATAAGCTTGCAAAAGAATTCCTCTGCGGTATCCGATATAAAAGCTCCAAGCAAGGATCAATAAGAGTAGGATGGAAATCATAGAGAATCCCCTATCTTACTCTGCTCTTGTTTCGCGGCGACCAATTTATAACGGAGCGATTCCAACTCTTGCTCCTTATCATCAAACTCAATCTCACGGCTAAGCTGGGTTGACAAGCAGTTAACTGCTAAGAGGATAGCTACTGTTTCATCATCAGCTCCAGGCATTTGTTCTTTAATTGCTTCGTATTTTTCCGTTGCAACTTTAGCAATCTCCTCCATGAAAAGATTATCATGCTCCGTTGTCAACGTTAATGTTTTTTTCCCAAATGTAAACTTGAATCGATTTAAATTTGCCATAAAATTCACCTCACGATATTATACCAAATTTCACTAAGTTTGTCAGTTTTAACCAATTCTATCGCTTTTATGGTACAATAGAGACTATGGCAAGCATTACATTAACACCGAGTGAAAATGACATTCAAGCTTTTGTTCAAAAGCATGAAAAAGCCCTCGCTCCAAGTAAAAACCCCTATATACGCTACTTTTTCAAGCTTCCTCAAGCCAGTGTTTCCGTCTATACATCTGGTAAAGTTCTCTTGCAAGGAGAAGCCGCTGAAAGCTATGCCAGCTTTTTTGGTTATCAAGTAGCGCAAGTTACTAGCGGGCAAAATCTCCCCATAATCGGAACAGATGAAGTCGGAAATGGTTCCTACTTCGGTGGTCTCGCTGTTGTGGCGTCATTTGTGACTCCTGACCAGCATGACTTTTTAAGAAAACTTGGGGTTGGGGATTCTAAAACACTGACCGACCAAAAGATTCGTCAGCTTGCTCCCCTTCTAAAGGAAAAAATCCAACATCAAGCACTCCTACTTTCTCCGAGTAAGTATAACGAAGTGATTGGTGAGCGCTACAATGCTGTTTCCGTCAAAGTAGCTCTGCATAATCAGGCCATTTTTCTCCTTCTTCAAAAGGGAGTCCAACCTGAAAAATTGTTATCGACGCCTTTACCAGCTCACAAAATTATGAAAAGTATTTAAAAAATGAAGCTAACCATTTTCCCAATCCAATCACGCTGGAGGAAAAAGCTGAGAGCAAGTACCTAGCCGTCGCAGTTAGCTCCATCATTGCGCGTGATCTCTTCCTAGAAAATCTTGAAAACCTAGGACGAGAGTTAGGCTATCAACTTCCAAGTGGGGCTGGAACTGCTTCTGACAAGGTGGCTAGCCAAATCCTTCAAGCATATGGTATGAAGGGGCTCAGCTTCTGCGCCAAACTGCATTTTAAAAATACTGAAAAAGCAAAAAAACTTCTATAGAGAGGTAAACCATGAAATATTTAAAATCGTTTATAAGAGAGTGGGGAGTTTTCTTCCTGATTATTGCCTTAATAGGGCTCAGCCGTCTCTTTCTCTGGAGCAATGTCCGCGTGGAAGGACACTCTATGGACCCGACTCTAGCTGATGGAGAAATTCTCTTTGTTGTCAAACATCTCCCTATTGATCGCTTTGACATTGTTGTCGCTCATGAGGATGAGGGGAATAAAGATATTGTGAAACGGGTTATCGGATTGCCAGGTGATACCATCCGTTACGAAAATGATAAGCTCTACGTCAACGACAAAGAAACCGATGAGCCTTACCTAGCAGATTACCTCAAACGCTTTAAAGAGGATAAACTCCAATCTACCTATGCTGGAGATAGCTGGGATGGAAAAAAAGGCGAGTACTTCAGAAACCTTGCTGAAAAAGCTGATGCCTTTACCTTAGATGTTAACTTCAATACTAGCTTTACCTTCACTGTTCCAGAAGGACAATACCTCCTACTTGGTGATGACCGTCTGGTATCTAGTGATAGCCGACATGTTGGTACCTTTAAAAGAAAAGATATCATCGGAGAGGCTAAATTCCGCTTCTGGCCACTCAAACGTATTGGAACATTTTAAGAACACTAAGAGGCCGAGAACTATAAATCTCAGCCTCTTCTCATTCTATTCATGAATGATTTGATTTCATTCATGAATGTAAAGGAACTATATGGAAGTCTATTTTACAGGTACGATTGAACGTATTATTTTTGAAAATGTCAGCAATTTTTACCGTATTCTCCTTTTAGATATCGAGGATACCAATGCCGAAAACTATGATGATTTTGAAATCATTGTTACAGGGACCATGGCTGATGTTATAGAGGGAGAGGAATACACTTTTTGGGGGCAGATTGTTCAACATTCCAAATACGGAGAACAACTCCAAATTACTCGTTACGAACGAGCGAAGCCAACTAGTAAAGGATTGGTTAAGTATTTCTCGAGTAGCCATTTCAAAGGGATTGGTCTCAAAACTGCCCAAAAGATTGTGGAACTCTATGGAGACAATACCATCGATGAAATTCTGGAGCATCCTGAGAAGCTTGAAACCATCTCAGGACTCTCTTCCAAGAGTCGTGAGGCCTTCGTTTCTACCCTGCGCCTCAACTACGGTACAGAAATGATCTTGGCAAAACTTGCTAACTACGGGATTCCAAATAAATTAGCTATTCAAATTCAGGATACTTACAAAGAGGAAACCATCGATGTTGTTGAAAATTATCCTTATCAGTTGGTAGAAGATATCAAAGGCTTGGGCTTTACCATCGCTGACCAATTAGCCCAGGAATTAGGCATTGAAAGTCAGGCACCCGAACGTTTCCGAGCAGGACTCATTCATAGCCTTTTAAATGCTTGTATGGAAAGTGGGGATACTTATGTTGAAGCTAGAGACTTATTAGAAAAGACTCTAAATCTACTGGAATCCTCACGTCCTGTAGAACTGGAACCAAGTCAACTTGCTCAAGAACTGTCCAAACTCATTGAAGAAGAAAAAGTCCAACAGGTTGACACTAAAATCTTTGAAAACAGTCTCTTTTTTGCCGAAGAAGGTATTCATAATCACCTCATTCGTATCCTTGAAAAAAAAGAAAATGAACAACACGAAACAGAAATCATCCAGGAGCATATCGCAACAGTTGAGGAAGAATTAGGCATTCAATACGATACCATTCAAAAACAGGCCATCTGCGATGCTATCCAAAACAAGGTCTTTATCCTGACTGGTGGACCTGGTACGGGTAAAACCACTGTGATCAATGGCATTATTGCTGTCTATGCTCTATTAGAGGGACTGGACCTTCGAAAGAAAAGCAATCTGCCCATTCTCCTTGCTGCTCCAACTGGTCGTGCAGCACGACGCATGAATGAACTAACAGGCTTGCCTAGTGCAACCATTCACCGCCATTTGGGGATGACTGGAGATGACGACACTAGCCATTTAGAAGATTATCTAGATGCTGACTTTATCATCGTAGATGAGTTTTCCATGGTAGATACTTGGCTAGCCAATCAGCTCTTCTCAAATATCTCCTCTAATAGTAAAATTCTCATCGTTGGAGATAGTGATCAGTTGCCATCGGTTAGTCCTGGTCAAGTCCTGGCTGACTTACTCCAAATTCCAAGTATCCCGCAAACGCGATTGGAAAGAATCTACCGTCAGAGTGAAGAATCAACCATTGTCACACTTGCAAGTCAGATTCGTCAGGGAATTTTGCCTGCCGATTTCACTCAGAAAAAAGCAGACCGTTCCTACTTTGAAATCGCTAGTAACCAGATTCCAGCGACCATTGAAAAAATCCTAGACGCTGCCATCAGAAGTGGCATCCCTGCTCGAGACATCCAAGTCCTGGCTCCTATGTATCGTGGTGCAGCAGGAATCGATGCCATTAATCAACTCATGCAAGAACTGCTTAATCCTCTTCAAAAGGGACAAATTAGTTTTGAAGCAAGCCAGTTTCAGTATCGTACGGGAGATAAGGTCATTCATCTGGTCAACGATGCAGAAGTCAATGTTTTTAACGGAGACCTAGGCTACATTACGGACCTCATTCCTGCTAAATACACCGAATCCAAACAAGATGAAATGATAATTGATTTTGATGGAAACGAGGTTTCCTATCCACGAAATGAGTGGTACAAGATTCGTCTTGCTTATGCCATGAGTATCCATAAGTCACAAGGTAGTGAGTTTCCAGTTGTGATTCTTCCAATTACCAGTGCTAGCAAGCGTATGCTGGAGCGTAATCTCATCTACACTGCTATTACTCGGGCCAAAAGCAAACTCATCCTACTCGGTGAACTCCAGGCCTTTAACTATGCGACCAAACATATCGGAACTGCTCGCAAAACCTATCTGATTGAACGTTTCAGTGACTTAACTGAAAGTTCTGAGGAACGAAACGAGCCTGTTCTCGAAATCACAGATCCGACGAACCCTCATCAATCTTACATCCTAACCGAAGAAAACTGGACTAGTATCCCAGCTATGATTGGGATTAGCCAAGATGACCTTGAGGAGTTTTTCGGAAAATAAAGCACAAGAAAACCCACCGACTCCGGTGGGCTTTTTATCTTTTCAGATTATTTTACTGTTGCAGTGCTTGTGATCAATTCAACAGCTTTCTTGATTGTGATATCGTGTTTCAACATATCTGCTGAAAGTAAGCTTTGTACTTGAGCAACTTCCATGTTGTAATCTGCAGCCAATTGCTCGATTTCTTTTTGGATTTCTTCTTCAGTAGCGTCAAATCCTTCAGCTTTAGCAACTGCTTCGATGACAAGGTTCGTCTTCGTGCGTGACTCAGCTTCTGCTTCATATTGTTTGTGAAGGTCTTCTTGAGTAGTTCCAGTGATTTGGAAGTACATATCAGGGTTGATACCTTGACGTTGCAAGTTTCCAAGGAACTCATTTACTGAGCGGTGAACTTCTTCGTGAATCATTTCTTCTGGAAGTTCTACGATTTCAGCGTTTTTCAACTGCTTTATCGATTGCTGCACCTTCAACGGCATCATTGTATGCTTCTTCTTTAGCAGCAGCCAATTCTTTGCGGTATTTTTCTTTCAATTCGTCAAGAGTTTCAACTTCTTCGTCGATATCTTTTGCAAGTTCATCGTCAAGAGCTGGAATTTCTTTAGCTTTAACTTCGTGGATAGTTGTTACGAATTTAGCTTCTTTACCAGCAAGGTCTTCTGCTTGGTAGTCTTCTGGGAATGTTACGATAACGTCAACAGTTTCACCAGCTGAATGTCCAACCAATTGGTCTTCGAAACCAGGGATGAATTGACCTGAACCAAGTCCAAGTGAGAAGTTTTCACCTTTTCCGCCGTCAAATTCAACACCGTCGATAGAACCAACAAAAGTCGATCACAACAGTGTCGCCGTTTTCAGCAGCACCTTCTTTGATCACCAATTCAGCCAAGTTGTTGCGTTCACGTTCGATACGCTCTTCAACATCAGCATCCGTTACTTCTTTATCTACATCAACTGATACTTCAAGGTTTTTTTGTATTCACCCAATTTAACTTCAGGTTTTTGTAACAACTTCAGCAGTGATAACCCAATCTTGACCTTTTTTTCCATTGATGTTACGTCAATTTTTTTGGTTGCGCAACTACTTCAAGACCAGTTTCTTTAACAGCTGCTTCATAAGCGTCTGGCAAAAGAGCATTCAATGCATCTTGGTAAAGTGCTTCTTCACCAAATTTTTGGTCGAAGATAGGACGTGGAAGGTGACCTTTACGGAAACCTGGAACGTTAAGAGTTTTCTTTACTGAGTTAAATACACGGTCCAATTCTGGTTTGATTTGGTCTTGAGAGATAGTGAAAGTCAAGACACCACGGTTTGTTTCTTTTGTTTTTCAAATGATACAGACATTCTGTCATTTCTCCTTAAAATTTTTTTAATACAGTCCATTATACCACATAGTAGCGAATTTTTTCAAGTAATGGATGCTCTTTTCGTCCATGCATAAGTTACATCCTATGTCCCCTAAAATTCATCAGGACCTACCAAATGGTGTTGAAAGGCATAGACAGCTGCCTGGGTACGATCACTGACCTGAAGTTTGGCAAGAATATTGGAGACATGGGTTTTAACCGTCTTGAGTGAGATGAACAATTCATCAGCAATACGCTGATTTTCATATCCCTTTGCAATCAGTTGAAGGACATCCCGTTCACGCGCAGTCAGGTCTTCATGTAGTTCGACGTGATTACGGTGGTATTCTACTTTCTTACTCACCTCTTGTTCAATAGCAAACTCACCGGCTGCTACCTTACGAACTGCGTGCAGCAATTCATCAGCACTTGATGTCTTGAGCATATAGCCTTTAGCACCAGCATTTAAAACTGGCATGATTTTTTCATTGTCTAGATAAGAAGTCACAATCAAGATTTTAGCTTCAGGCCATTCTTTGAGAATAGCTAGAGTTGCGTCAATCCCATTGACTTCTGGCATCACAATATCCATCACAATCACATCGGGGCGAAGATCCAAAGCCATTGCAATCCCTTCAGCTCCATTAGTCGCTTCTCCTACAACCTCTACATCATCTTGCAATTCAAAATAACTTTTTAAACCAAGACGCACCATTTGGTGGTCATCTACCAATAATAGTTTCATTTTATTTCCTTTTTTCGTCAATCAAGCAAGGGTATGCGAATATCAACAGCTAAACCCTGCTTTGGCGCTGTTAATAGTTGGATGCTCCCTGCCATATCTTCCACTCGTTCTTTGATATTGCGTAGTCCATAGCTTAGTTCATCAACATCACCTAGCTGAAAGCCACGACCATTGTCTACTACCTTTAACTGCAACTCTGTTTCTGTTTGATAAAGATAAACATCTAGACAAGAAGCTTGGGCGTGACGAAGCGTATTACTAATCAATTCTTGGACAATACGGAAGATATGTTCCTCAATCTTTTTAGGCAGTTGGTCTACCTGATATTTAAAGCTGACTTTGAGTTCACTTTTTTCTTCCAATTCTTTGAGAAGCAACTGAATCCCCTCAACCAGACTTTTTTGTTCCAGTTCGATTGGTCGTAAATGCAAGAGTAGAATACGCAAATCTCTTTGAGCTGTCTCCAAAATAGCTGTCACACTCTGGAGTTGTGTCTGCATCTTTTCTTTATCTAATCTGGAAGCTTGTTGACTGAGTCCTGATAAGATCATATGGGCCGCAAAAATTTCCTGACTAACTGTATCATGCAAGTCTCGCGCAATTCGCTTGCGCTCCTTTTCAATAACCTGCTCTTCCTTGACCAAGGCTTGATTATCTGCTTTTTGAATAGCCTCTGTCAACAAGCAAGCTTGCCTGATAAATTTTTAAAACTTGCGTCTAAGTCGATATCCCCAAGACTTTTAATCTCTTTACCAGCCAGCAGATTTTTAAGATTTGCTTGGATTTTTCTACGTGAAATTTCGTCAATCATTGTCCAAAATAGGACTAACAAAAAGGCTAAAGCAAGACTAAATATCAAAGCTAGAAATAGGACTTTTTCTGTCTTCTCTAAATCTTGGAAAAGAGAAGTCCATTCCAAATCCAAGACCTTAAAAACACTTCGAAATAGAAAAGCGACAAAGAGAAAAGAGGTGAGCCCAATTAAAATATAGGGTTGTTTTTTCATCCTCTCACCACCTCAACATCTCCAACCATCGTTGTCAAAAGAATCTTAACACTTTTAGGACTCTTGAGATAATCTCTGGTTTCTTGATGGAATTGTTCATTGCGTAAAGAACGCTTAGGCTGGTCAAAGAAGGTTAAATCTCCATACAAAGAATTGACACTAAGGCTGACTTCTACATCCACTGGTACGATAATTCTTGTCGTACCCACTAATTTTCTCAAGATGATGACATTGTCATGATTGCTCAAAATCACGTGCTCTAGATGAATGGTATCCTTCCCCATGAGGCGAAAGAGATTGATATCATCAAAACGACAGGTCTGGTAGCTTGAGAAGTGGTGGAGGTTCCCAAACCAGCGATTTTTTTCCCTCTTTACGGTTATGACGTCTTCAAAGACTAGGTTGGTATCTTCTCTTTCTTGATTCATCATGGGATAAAGCAAGAAAAGGCTGTATATCAAGGCCACAAAGATAGCTAAAATGACAAAGGGATTGAGCATGATAATAAAGAAATAGGATGCTCACTGCTACTAAAATGAAATTGTTTCCCTGTTTTCCAGTATAATATCGAATCAGGAGTAAAAACAAGAGCAACATCAGTAGAAAACGGGAAAAATGCTCTGATACCATCATAATCAGAGCTCCTGTCAATAAACAAGCTTCAATAAATAGAAAAATTTGAAATTTTCGCATGTAACCGTCCTCTCTACTTTATTGTATCACAAATCCCAAAAGTCACATCAGTCTGAGGAATGATAAAGAGGTCGGGACTAAAATCCCGACCTCTTTCTTTACATTTGGTCTTTTGCTTCTTTCAATTTTCCATAAAGGAGATAGTCGACCTCTTGCAAATCCTCAATTCTTTTACAATTAAGGGCACACATAATCATGCGTAGGTCTTCCTTCCAGCTTTCAACAATGGAAATAACGACATCAACAGAGTAATTCTCAACCAGCTCTAACATAGTGCGTGATAGACCAACTGCCTTGGCTCCAAATACCAAGCATTTGATGATATCTAGTGGATTGCGAACTCCTCCACTAACCAAAAGTTCCATCTTGTCTTTCCAGTCTTGGGCATTCAGAAGAGCTTGCATGGTCGATTGACCCCAGTCATTTAGGTAGTCACGTTGCCCACTGCGACGGTTTTCAATATAAGCAAAGCTTGTTCCCCCACGACCAGACAAATCAACGGTTCGTATCCCCATCTCATAAGCCTTAGCAATGGTCTTCACATCCATGCCAAAACCGACCTCTTTTAAAACAAGAGGCACTGAGATCTGATGAACATAATCATTCAGATTATGCTGCCACAATCTAAATTGACGCTCACCTTCTGGCATGAGTAGTTCTTGCATGACATTGACGTGCACTTGTAAGAGAAGAGGGTCCATCTCCTTGACCGTTTGCAGCCCTAGTGCAACAGGCTTATCTAAGCCAATATTGGTTCCAAGTAGAAGATTAGGGTGACTCGTTTTAACTGAGAAAGAATCATCTGAAGGATCCTTGAGAGCAGCACTGTAGGAACCTGTCACAAATAAAATTCCACAAGCCTCTGCCACCTGGGCCAATTTTTGATTGATTTCTCTCCCCTTGTCACTCCCACCTGTCATAGCATTGATATAAAAGGGGAAATCCCATTTGCGACCAGCAAATTCTGTCGATAGGTCAATTTCCTCTATGTCATATAAAGGTAGCGAAGAATGAATCAATTCAACTTCATCAAAACTATTATATGAACTTTTTTGTTCAAGAGCATAGCGGATGTGTTCATCCTTCCGATTTGTCGTCATGTCCTATCCTTTCTTGATACAAGAGCTCAATTCCTAAATCAGCCCAGCGTTTTTTCAGTAATGTAGTCGAATCTTGGTCAAAGCTAAGGGCAATCCCACAGTCTCCACCACCAGCACCACTACTCTTAGCAACAGCTTTCAAGTCTCTGCTGGCATTTTTGAGTTGTCTGAGCGAAGGTGTGTAAATATCTGAACTCAAGTCTTCTAAGAGCAGGCTAGCTTGTTCTAGTTGCTCAATCACTTTTTCTTCGTGACCAGTCTGCAAAGCCTTCACCAAGTTAGCTACTGTTTCTTTTGAAGCTTGCAAAAATCTGGTATCCATATGACTCTTGATTTGTTTAACCATGTGACTAGACACAGCCACTTCCTTGGTCCAACCAACTAGAAAGTCAAATTCCAAGCCCGGTTCAACGCTCGCAATCGAAAAGCCCCAATCACGATCTAATACAAGCTGCAAGTCTTCCTTTTCGAGCCAATGTGCCACTTTCTCACGATCAAAAGACTGATAGAGGACTAGGCCTTCTGAAACGATACAGGCAATGTCCCCCATGGAGCCGTTGTCTCCACGTTTTTAGAAGCACAGCACTCGCCAATTTAAACAGGAGTTCTCTGTCAACTGGTCTTCTATAGAAAGCAAGCATGGCCTTGATGATCAAGACAACTACACTACCACTAGAACCCAGACCAAATTTCTTACCCTCGCGTTCCATTTTCCCGCGTATGTCTAAGGAAAAAGGCTGCAGTTTAACTCCTTGAACAGTCAAGTATTCCTCTACCAATGCAACTGTTTCTTGAATCAAGGCATAAGAAGAATCTGGTCGCATGTCCACACTATAGGTAAACATATCTGAGTACAGGCGATAATCATCAGACGCTGTAATCTCAGCCGTCATATAGATCGGAATAGCCTTGATTAAGGCTAATTGACCAGGTTCTAAAATGGCATATTCCCCAGCCCAATAGAGTTTCCCACAAGTCTTAACAAGCGTCATCTTGGCTCAAATCCTTTGTCTTTGAAACAATCAAGCGATAGCGTTGACCTAAGAGTTCTGATAGATGTTCCAAGTCTTTCTCTAGACAAAGAACTTTGACATTAGGTCCCGCATCCATGGTAAAGTAGCAAACTTCTCCTTGTTCCCTCAGCTGGCGAACAAAATCCATAGCCTCATAACTAGCATCTGTCAGATAAGAGAAGGATGGAGTGGCTGTCTTTGTCGTAGCATGCATAGCAAGGGCGTTCTTCTCTGTCAATTCTCCAACTTTCTTAAAGTCATTTTCCTTAAGGTAGACCAACATATCCTTGTAGTCTTGTTCAGACTGACGAACCCACTCATCAAAAGTCGTAGAAGTTTCTACACAGAGCTTCATCCCATCTCGACTGGAAATTGGTTTTTTCTGGTCTTCCAAGACCAACATAATCATAGCAAGTTTTAAGTCAGTTTCAACTGGATAAATCTCTCCACTATCCTTGTCCCAAGCTGCTAAGGGGCCATAAAAACTACGAGATGAAGAACCCGATGCAAACTTAGCTTCCAAGGCCAATTCTCTACGATTCAGCCCAAGTTGGAAGTATGCATTACAAGCTTTTACTAAAGCAGACAAACCACTAGAACTCGAAGAAAGACCTGCTGCTGTTGGCATATTGTTCTTAGTATCGATACGAACAAAACCTGCTCCTTCAGGGCGGTAGCGATTAATGATTTTACTCATCTTGGCATGCTCTGCTTCGTTTTGCAATTGACCATTGATGTAAAAGGCATCCGCAGTTGCATCTGTTGGCAAAGGAGAAAGTGTCGTCTCCGTATACATATTTTCTAAAGTCAGAGAGATACTGCTAGTCGCAGGAACCATCTCTTTTTCTGCTTTCTTCCCCCAATATTTGATAATGGCAATATTGGCATAGGAACGTACTGTTACAGGTTTTCGATCCATGTTTGAACAGCTCCTTTCTCTTCTAATCTTTCTGCTAGTTCTTGTGCTTGGCGATCATCAGCTACCAAAGCAATGATGCAACCCCCTAGACCACCACCACTCATCTTAGCGCCTAGAGCGCCATGTTGAAGAGCAGTTTCAACCAAGGCATCTGCCTCAGGGCTACTAACTCCTATTTCTTTTAGATTGCCATGTGCTTTTGTTAAAATCTCTCCCAGCTTCACGGCATCTTTTGTCTTTATTGCTTCTTCTGCTTGCTGGGTCAAGTCTCCTAGTGCATGCAAGAACGGTAAGGCATCCTTGCCCCTGCTCTCAACAACTTGGATGGCTTCACGAGTGTGTCCGTAGACTCCTGTATCTGCAATAACCAGATAAGCTGACAAGTCCATGGCTAGTTCTTCAAAACCAACATTCTTGATAAAACGAATAGGCTGATCACTCAGACAAGTCTTGGCATCCAATCCACTCGGATTCATATGGGCGATCATCTCAGCGCGATTGACCAAAATTTCTAATACATCATGAGGAAGTTCTGCTTCAAAAATAATCAAATACCGCACGAATGGCTGCAATGCTAATGGCTGCTGAGGATCCCATCCCCCGTTTTTTTCTGGAATAGCCGAGTCAATTTGGCAGCGGATGTAAGCTTCTTTGATATTTAGATGCTCGAGGGAAGCATAGACTGCCATGGATAAGGTGTCCTCTTCAAAAAGGCGCCATGGTGTCGCTGCTGGTACGACCCGACAAGTCACTTCAACCTCTAAAAGAGGCAAGGAGATGGCTGGATAGCCATAAACGACTGCATGCTCTCCTATAAGAATAATTTTACTATGTGCCTGACCGACACCTACTTCTTTTGTCATTTAATCCTACTAACAGACGAAAATCGTCTTTTTCTAGATAACATTTTAGAACTTTATTCCTTTCTATTTTATTATATTTTCACAAAAAAAGCGATTGTTTCCTTCACAATCGCTTGTTTTCATTATTGTACCCACTCGCCATTGTAGTTGACGTAGTAGTCATCTACTTTTGTATTCACAGCTAAGGCACCTGAACTATAAGCATAGTACCAGTTACCGTTAACTTGGAACCATCCTGTCTTCATATCGCCATTACTTGCATTGAGGTAGTACCAAGTTGAGCCGTCTTGAAGCCAGCCTGTCGCCATAGCTCCTGATGAACGGAGGTAATACCAAGTATTTCCAACATAAATCCAACCTGTCTTCATATCGCCGTTTTGAGCATCAAGGTAATACCAAGTTGTACCATCTTGATACCAGCCAGTTGCCATCGCCCCTGATGAACGAAGATAGTACCACTTGTTACCTAGATATTGCCAACCCGTTTGCATTGCAGCAGTTGTTGGATCTAGATAGTACCAAGTTGAGTCATCATTGGTCCAACCACGTGCGAGCTCCCCAACAGTCAATCTGTTGATGCGAGAATCAAAGCCACCATCCTTCTGTAAATAATACCAGTGCCCCTCATCATGAACCCAACCGGTTTTTAAGGTGTAATAACTTCTTTGGTCTTCAAAATAGTAGACTCGTTTCTCAGCAGAGCTATCATATTGTTCACCATGATGTTTGTTAGTATTTGTATCAGTTTTTGCTTCCAAAACTTGCTTGCCAACAAATTCTTGAAGGACCCCATCTTGATTAAAGTAGTACCATCTTGGCATTGGCATAAATTCCAACCTCATACCATTAGGGTAAGGACCAATGGTACTTCCTTTAGATGGAAACGGGATATATTGCCAGCCGACAACCATCTCTCCTGATACATGGTCAAAATAATAGTACTTGCCATCAATCACTCGCCAGGCCGTTTCTTTGATGTCACCCTTCTTATAGTAGGTTCTACCATTTTCTTGGACAAATTGCCAGCCTTCTGAATCAGCATCATCCGCAAATACTGTACTTGTTACTAACAGACCAAAAAAGAATACTGCTAGTCCAACTTGCATCATTTTTTTCAAAAATTTCATCGATTTATCCTCCAAAATGATTATAGCAAAGACAAGACTATATGTCAATATATAATAAATTCAAAAAAAAAGCAGTTACATAACTGCAACTGCTTTTCTATTCTTGCATGGTGTAACCAACACCACGCACGGTTTTAATGTAGCTCTTTTGACCTTTCACGTCAAGTTTGCTACGTAGATAACGGATATAAACATCCACGATATTGGTTTCGGTCGCACTTTCATACTTCCAAACACTTTCCAGCAACTGCTCACGAGTTAAAACCTTCTTGCTTCCCATAAGGGTAGCCAAAAGGTCATATTCACGACGAGTCAGGGCAATCATCTCCTCGCCACGATAGACGGTATGATGTTCTACGTCCATACGCAGATTGCGATAGGATGTTGGAACCTTCATCTGACTACAGTGTTGGTCGATAAAGTCCCGACCTCGGAAAATTGCTGCAATACGAGCCACCAAATCATCGATAATGACTGGCTTGTAGATATATGAAACAGCGAAACGCTGGATTGTTTCAACTTGATCTTGCAATTCTTCTCGATGGTCCAAGACCATGATAACCGAAGCTGGCTTGGTCCGACTCAACTTATCTGCAAAATCCTGGGCTGTCATATCCCCTAGATGAGCATTCAGTAAAATCAAGTCATAGTCTGTCTGAAGAGCCATGGAGAGGGCTTTTTGTCCCTCTTCTACCTGATCAACTCGGTATTGCTCTTTTTGGAGTTCCAGACTTAAAAAATGAGCTAGATTTCTTTCTTTCTCAAGTAATAAAATCCGTTTCCCCATGGCTGACCTACTTATTTTTCGTCATACCAAGAGTAGTGGAATGTTCCTTCTTTGTCTTTACGTTGGTATGTGTGGGCACCAAAGTAATCACGTTGTGCTTGGATCAAGTTCGCTGGAAGGTCAGCTGAACGGTAGCTATCAAAGTAAGTGATGGCAGCTGAGAAGGTTGGTACTGGTACACCTGCTTGAACAGCAAGAGCTACAATGTCACGAACAGATTGTTGGTACTTAGCTGTTACATCCAAGAAGTACTCATCCAAAAGAAGGTTAGCAAGATCTGCATCACGGTTGTAAGCATCTGTGATCTTTTGCAAGAAACGAGAACGGATGATACAGCCATCGCGCCAGATAGATGCGATGTCCGCAAATGGCAAGTTCCAGTTGTTTTCTTTAGAAGCTACACGCAATTGGGCAAAACCTTGTGCGTAAGAGATGATTTTTGAGAAGTAAAGGGCTTGACGGATCTTTTCGATCAACTCAGCCTTGTCTCCTTCAAATTTGAAAGTAGCTGGTTTTGGAAGCACCTTGCTAGCGTGTACACGTTCTTCTTTATAAGTTGAAATGTAGCGCGCAAATACTGACTCAGTAATGAGTGACAATGGCACACCAAGGTCAAGAGCTGATTGGCTAGTCCATTTACCTGTTCCCTTGTTTCCTGCAGCATCCAAGATGTAGTCTACGATTGGACCATCTTGACCTTCGTCGTCTTTGCGTCCAAGGATATCCGCAGTGATTTCGATCAAGTAGCTGTCTAACTCACCCTTGTTCCACTCAGTAAAGATTTCAGCCATTTCTGGAGCTGAAAGTCCAAGTAAGTGTTGCATCAAATCATAGCTTTCTGCGATCAATTGCATATCACCATACTCGATACCGTTGTGGACCATTTTCACGTAGTGGCCAGCTCCATCAGGACCGATGTAAGTCACACATGGTTTGCCATCTTCTGGTGCTTTTGCAGAGATTTCTTCAAGAACATCTGCTACCAATTCATAAGCTTCTTTTTGTCCACCAGGCATGATAGAAGGACCTTCAAGGGCACCTTTTTTTTCACCACCAGAGACACCGGTACCGATAAAGTTGATACCAGAGTTGGCCAATTCTTCATTACGACGGATGGTATCTTTGTAGAAAGTATTTCCTCCGTCGATCAAGATATCGCCTTTATCCAAATGTGGAAGAAGAGCTTGGATGGTTGCATCTGTACCAGGTCCAGCTTGAACCATGAGCATGATACGACGTGGTTTTTCGATTGAATTCACGAAGCTTTCGATATCATAGCTTGGCACAAAGTTCTTTTCAGGATGGCTAGCAATTACATCTTCTGTCTTTTCTTTACTACGGTTATAAATGGCAACTGTATAGCCACGAGATTCAATATTAAGGGCAAGGTTACGACCCATTACGGCCATACCCACAACACCAAAAGTTAGCTTTTTGTCATGTGACACTCCTCTTGTTTAATATGTTTTTATTTTTATCATGTTTATTTGTGAAAAGAAAGAATTTGCTAACAATTTGACTAGTAGTCTAAATCATCAGCATGGCCTGAACCGTTCCCTACAAAGTATCCTGTCTTACAGTTTAGAGTGAAGAGGTAAGTTCCATCTGGTTTATAAAGATTATAATATCCATTGCCATTCACAATGTTTACACGTTCCAAGATATACTGGTTCCCAGATATATAACCACGCGCACGAGATGTCTCAAGAATCTGTTCAAGAACACCATCAGCAAATTCCCATGCAGGATTACTGCTATCGTTCACAGCAGATTGATTGTACGGTACTCGGCTAGCGCTTCTTTGTAAATTAACGCCTTCGCTTGACAAGCCATAGTTTGTAGATGCTGCAGTCTCGTTTGTTGAAGTAGATGGACTACTTTCTGTAGTTGGACTTGATACTTCTTGGCTAGCAACTGTCGTTGAAGCTGTACTTGTTGTTGTACTTGTTAATTGACTCTTACCGAGACTGATTGCTTTATCAAGCAGTTTATCAATTTCCGTATTACCAGTCTTGATTTCCGTGAATTTAGCATCCGCTTTAATTTGCATTTGTATCCAAGACACCATCTGTAATAGCTGGAGTTTCAAATTGAGAGTTCACTTCTTGGATAGCCTTTATTTGGGTTTCTAGACTATCATATTTTGATTTGGCTAGAGTATGTTCTCTCGCTCCTTCAAGTTTATCTA
The DNA here is from genome assembly GCA_916439135.1 of uncultured Streptococcus sp. GTDB lineage: Bacteria > Bacillota > Bacilli > Lactobacillales > Streptococcaceae > Streptococcus. The sequence goes on from CAKAHR010000001.1 coordinate 628,243, forward strand.
GAAGTTCCTTCAATTGATTCAGTTGACTAAACTGGCTATTTTTAAGAGCCGTTTTGTTTTCATCAGTATAAAACGTGTCGTAGAGCGTATTAAATTGTTCATAGACTGACTGATTGCTTACCAAGCCTGAATCTGCAGCCTTAGTTTGAAGTTCTTGAGAAGAACGCGCAATTTGACGATAAACGTAATAGCCACCTCCAAAAATCAAGAGGAATAGCAAAATAATAGCTGACAAAATTGCCCATTTCTTTTTATTTTGTGGTTCATCATCAGCTTGAGCAGAACGAGATAAGGGTTGAAGTTGATCTTCATTTTCCTCATAAACCACTGCAACTTCGGAGTTATCAACCTCAGCCATTTCCACAGCTTCCAATTCATCCTTAAAAGGTTGCTCGAGAACTCTGGTTTCCTCTTCTTCTGCTTCTTGGGCAACGATTTCAGTTGTATCTGTGGCTACTGCAAGAGCAATTGCTTCCTCTTCCGGACTTAACACATTTTCTTGTTCAGCAGTTTCTCTCACTTCTTGGATCATATCATCCAAGCTTTGAGTAGACTCCTCTTTTTTCGTTTGTAAATTTTCAAATTTGTCTGCTTCGATTTCTTCACGGTGTTGCTTGATATATTTATCTAAGATGGTATCATCTGGAGTCACACCTGCTTCAACTTCTTCGTTCTTACGAATAGCCTGACCAACCGTTAAATCTTTAGCCTCTTCAAATTCAAACTTAGATTCTTGCTCACCCTTGTGATGGCGATTGCGTCTTTTCTTACTCATTTGCATTCCTTTCTACTTTGACATCTTGTCTTTTCACTCGTTGACCAAAATATTGATATAAATCAACTTTCAAAGTACCGTTATAGAGTTTCCGTTTTTTATCTGCCTGACTACCATATTTACTTTCAAAAGCTTCATCACTGGTCAGGATAAATTTACTCCAGGTTTTGAGTGGAGCAAATACCTCTCCCATCTCAGCATAGAGCTTAGTGACTCCAGCGTCATCTGACAAGCGTTCCCCATATGGTGGATTCGAAATAATAACTCCATTAATCTTATCTGTTCGCAAATCCTGCACGCGCATCTGCTTAAAGTGGATATCCTTAGAAACCCCCGCAGCCTGAGCATTTGCCTTAGCAATTTCCACCATGCGACCATCGATATCACAGCCCATGATGTCTAGCTCAATCTCACGATTAATCTTCTTGCTAGCTTCTGTACGAATCTCCTGAATCAAACGATCACTAACCCAATTCCATTCTTCGAAAGCAAAGGAACGGCGTAATCCTGGCGCGATATTACGAGCAATCATAGCTGCCTCAATACAGAAGGTTCCTGAACCACAGGTTGGATCAATCAAAGGTTTATCTGGATACCAGTTTGATAATTGCAGAATTGCTGCTGCCATGTTCTCTTTAATAGGAGCACCACCTTTTTCAGTACGATAACCTCGTTTGAAAAGACTAGAGCCACTTGTGTCAATCATGACCGTCGCAACATCTTTAAGAATTGAAACCTCTATTCTAAACTCTGGACCATTTTCCATCAAGGGAACGCCTTCTGGTCGAGCATAATGTTTCTGCAATTTCTTGACAACTGCCTTTTTAGAAATCGCTTGAACACTAGGTTCATTATGAAGTTTTGATTTGACACACTTAGCCTTTTGAAATCGGAAAAACGCGCTCCAAGTGGTAGATAGTTTTTCCCAATCTAAGGCAAAAACTCCTTGAAAAAGTTCTTCAAATGTTTTTGCGGGGAAAGTTCCAACAACAATCTTAATCCTATCTGCAGCTCGTAGCCACAAATTGGTTTCAATGATTGTCTTCACATCTCCTTCAAAGCGAACGCGACCATTCTCAACTTGACAGTCATAGCCAAGTGCACGCACTTCACGACCTACAACGGCCTCTAAACCTGCTGCAGCAGTCGCGATTAAATTAAATGTTTGTTTCATGTCAGTCTTTAAAGACCTTTCTCTTGTTCACCTTTAAAAAATGAGGTTGAGAAAATTTCTCAGCCCCAACCTATATGCAATTTTCTATAAGCCATGTTTTGTTCCAGAAGTGACTAGGACCACTTCTTTCGATAATCATCTGTCTACCACTAACAGCATAAAGCTGCTAGTAGTCAGAGTACTACGTTCGTTTCCGCGCACTCCATGCCCCGACCAAAATTTGGGTTGCTAGCTTGAGGGGTTTACCGCGTTCCACTCTCTCTGTTTCCAGAGAGACTCCGTCACTGTGGCACTTTCAGAGCTACTAAAACATATCCGAAAACTTAGTCTATTCACTCGCCGTAACGATTTCTCGTCCCTAGGCTTATGGTTTCGCCTAGCACAAACACTACAGGCATCACAGCCTGTGCTAGCATGGACTTTCCTCATGAAAAGATAAACTCTCCACGCGATTATCCAAAAATTGCACTACTGTATGATTTTTAGAAATCAGAATTTTCTACGATTTGTTTTCCAAATACTTCTTTTTCCAAACGGTTCAAGCGTTTTAAGATATCAAAGTTAGTCATAGAAGTCGTACTTCCAAGCTCAGCAGGCTCAGACGTTACAGATACAGGTTCCACTTGAGGTTTGTTCGCCAATTGTTCTTTCAATTCTGCGACTTCCAAGCGCAATGATTTAACCAACGCTGCATAGGTTTCATAATCCTTGATAACGTCATCTAAGAATTCATCTACCTCTGCTTTGCTGTATCCACGTACTTCTCTTCCGAAATCCTGCTCAAAAATATCCTTTGCTGTAAAAATAATACTTGCCATGTCTCTCTCCATTCTCAGTTACTAGTATTATTATATAAAAAAAGGCAAACAAAAAGCAAGGTCAAAGCCTCAATTTTCGGAAAAATTTTCGGACATTTCGTTTAAATCCTCAAATGTTAATCTTTTTGTAATATAGTTGTCTTTCTTTTTCATCAGTTCGTAAAAAAATCTCAGTTTTGTTTCGTTTTCTTCATCGTAAAAAAGATAGGCTCCGTCTGTGTTTTCGAGCAAAAAAATCTGATAATCTCTCAGTTGACCTTTATGTTCATAAGTCGGATAGGCATACTTAATAAAATCGACTTGTTTAAAATCACTCAATTTGACCTGGTTAGCTTCATTCCAATTCGAGCCATGTGTCTCAAAGTCAAAAATGGTCGCTAGTTGAAACCCATAGTCTTCTTTCATGTCTCTAGCTACTTCTAAGACCCAGTGCTCAAAACCAAGAGAACCCGTAAACACTAGCCATTGCAAGCCTTCCTCAGCCAATCTTTCCAAATCTCTACGAATGGCTTTTTTGATAATTTTTAAGCGAATATCCTTATCATTGAATAAACCTAAATCAAAAGCAGAGTATCCCAAAACCAAGGCTGTATGCATTTTTTCACCCTTTCTGAAAACCTTTGTGGTATAATAGAGTGATGTTATTGTACCAATAAGGAGGATTATGGTCAACTACCCACATAAACTTTCATCTAAATCAAGTAAAAATTCCTTACTTCAAACTAAAAATTTCGCAAATCGAGGAATGAGCTTTGAAAAGATGATAAATGCTACGAACGACTACTATCTATCACATGGAATAGCGGTTATTCATAAAAAGCCAACCCCAGTTCAAATTGTTCGGGTCGACTATCCTCAGCGGAGTCGGGCTAAAATTGTTGAAGCCTATTTTAGACAGGCCTCAACCACTGACTACTCGGGTGTTTATGAAGGATTCTACATTGATTTTGAAGCAAAGGAAACCCGACAGAAAAATGCCTTCCCGATGAAGAATTTCCATTCTCATCAGATTCAGCATATGGAACAGGTTCTTGAACAAAAGGGGATTTGCTTCGTCCTCATCCATTTTTCTTCTTATCAGGAAACATATTTATTACCGGCGATTGACCTCATCCATTTTTATCATCAGGATATGGGGAAAAAATCAATGCCGCTTGATTATATTCGAGAGCACGGTTATGTAATTGAACAACAAGCTTTTCCTCAAATACCTTATCTCGATATCGTCAAACAACATTTACTAGGTGGTAAAACAATATGAACAAACAACTTATCTGGCGTATTGCTAAATATCTAGGAATTGGATTCTTAGTAGCCTTTATTGTTTCTATACTCATTGGTGGGAGCCTCTTCTTTTATTATGCATCTAAAGCACCAGAACTCTCTGAAAGCAAACTAGTTGCAACAACTTCGAGTAAAATTTACGACAGTAAAAACGAATTGATTGCGGATTTAGGAGCAGAGCGTCGTGTCAATGCTCAAAGCAATGAAATTCCGATTGAATTGGTCAATGCCATTGTCTCTATCGAGGATCACCGCTTTTTTAACCACAGAGGGATTGATAGTATCCGTATCTTGGGTGCTTTCTTACGAAACCTTCGAAGTAATGGCCTCCAAGGTGGTTCAACCTTAACGCAACAGTTGATTAAGCTAACTTATTTCAACTTCTTCGTCAGACCAAACGATCTCTCGTAAGGCTCAGGAAGCTTGGTTAGCGATTCAGTTAGAAAGAACTGCAACCAAACAGGAAATTTTGACATATTACATTAATAAAGTCTACATGTCTAATGGTAATTATGGTATGCAGACTGCTGCCCAAAATTACTATGGTAAAGATTTAAAAGATCTTTCTATTCCACAACTGGCACTTCTAGCTGGAATGCCACAGGCGCCTAACCAATACGATCCTTATTCTCACCCCGATGAAGCCAAGGAGCGTCGTGACCTAGTTCTATCAGAGATGAAAAAGCAAGGTTATTTGACAGCTGAACAATATGATACCGCTGTAAATACACCTATCACTGATGGTTTACAAAGTCTTAAAGGAAGCAACACTTATCCTCCATACTTAGACAATTACCTCAAAGAAGTGATTGAACAAGTTGAAACAGAGACAGGTTACAACCTTTTAACCACTGGAATGGATGTATACACCAACGTGGATCAAGACGTTCAAAAACGTCTTTGGGATGTTTATAACACAGATGAGTACGTTGATTATCCTGACGATGATTTCCAAGCAGCTTCTACTATCGTAGACGTTACAAATGGTAAGGTTATTGCTCAGCTTGGTTCACGCCACCAATCTAGCAATGTATCCTTCGGGATCAATCAAGCCGTTGAAACAAACCGTGACTGGGGTTCTACTATGAAACCAATCACAGATTATGCTCCTGCATTAGAATACGGAATTTATGATTCGACTGCAGCAATCATCAAAGATGCCCCTTATAACTATCCAGGTACAAATATTCCTGTTTACAACTGGGATAAGACATACTATGGAAATATCACTCTGCAGTACGCAATCCAACAATCTCGTAACGTACCTGCCGTCGAAACACTGGAAAGGTTGGATTAGACCAAGCGAAGACTTTCTTGAATGGTTTAGGAATTGATTACCCAGCTATGGTTTATGCTAATGCCATTTCAAGTAATACAACTGAATCAAATAAAAAATACGGTGCTAGCAGTGAGAAAATGGCTGCTGCATACGCCGCCTTTGCTAACGGTGGTATTTACCACAAACCAATGTACATCAATAAGGTTGTCTTTAGTGACGGTAGTTCAAAAGAGTTCTCTGACTCTGGAACTCGCGCTATGAAAGAAACAACTGCCTACATGATGACAGAAATGATGAAAACTGTACTTACCTACGGAACTGGTCGTGGTGCTTACTTATCATGGCTCCCTCAAGCTGGTAAGACGGGTACATCAAACTATACAGATGATGAAATTGAAAATTACATTAAGAGATACGATTATGTAGCTCCAGATGAATTGTTCGTAGGATATACCCGCAAATATTCAATGGCGGTTTGGACAGGTTATTCAAATCGTCTCACTCCAATCGAAGGAGATGGTTTTAGAGTAGCGGCCAACATCTATCGCTCAATGATGGAGTACCTTTCCGAGGATGATCACCCAGGTGATTGGACAATGCCTGAAGGTCTCTATCGCAATGGTGAGTATGTCTTCAAAGTCGGCGCTCGTAACAACTGGATTCCTCAAACTACCCAACAAGCTACAACAGAGGCTCCTACTACAACGACTGAAATCAAACCTCAGTCGTTGAAACTACGAACCCAAATACCGCACAGAACCCAACTGCTCCAAATACAAATCAAAACCCTCAACAAAATCCAAATCCGCAAGGACAACAATAATCATAAAAAGCCTAGGAAAAATCTTCCTAGGCCTTTTTTATCGAAAAAGGCGGAGTTAATCACTAACTCCACCTTCTTTTATTTTACATGGTTTGCAAGATCTTCTTGCGCTTTTTTATTGGATTCTTCTTTTTCTTTCTTCCATTTATCTTGAGCTTTTTGATATTCTTCAACAGTTACTGGTTTATCTTGAAGTTCAAGGTATTTGTACAAGAGGGCTTCACTCATACCCTTGTTACCTGAGTAGGCAAATGGAAGAGTGTATGGTACCATCTTAGACAACATTGGACGTCCAGTTTGAGAAGTTGTTGGGATAATCAAAGCGCTATCTGTCAACCAAGCTTGAGCCGCCGCATATTTATCATAACGTTTTGAAACATCTGTATCTTCGTTTCCAGCTTCAACAACCATCTTTTCGTAATCTTCCAAACCAACTTGTTTGGCAGCTGCATTGTTTGTCCCTGAATCAAATCCTAGGTAAGTCTTAGTATTTTCACCGACTGATGGTTTGATGATGTCAAGGTAGGTAGATGGGTCAATGTAGTCTGGAGACCAACCAACGTTATCTGAAAGGTCCCAATCTTCTCCTGCAGCCGTTTCAGCAAAGTAGGTAACATTGAGAACTTCATCTTTTTGAAGTTGTTGGATATCAATGACAACATTGTCAGTTCCTAATGTTGCTTCAAGTGATTGTTTCAATGATTGAACACGTTGAACTTTTGTAGTATTAGTTTGGTCAACTGGCATATCCAAGTGGATTGGGAATTGAACGCCTTCCGCTTGGAGTGCTGTCTTGGCTTTAGCAAATTCTGCTTTCGCTTTTTCAGGATTATAAAGACCATCTTGAGCGTCATCTAGATTAACATCTTTCCACTCGTCTCCATAGGTCACCAATTTATCCTTAACTAATTCGCCAAAGTTTTTACCATCTGCTTGAACAAATGTTGGTGGTACGAACAAGTTACGAAGGAGTTTTGTTGCTCCGCTTTCTCCATTAACTTGAGAAGCATAAGCTTTTCTATCAAAACCAAAGCAATGGCTTGACGGAAGTCTTTGTTAAGGAGAGCTTTTTTAGTTGATGTCTTTTGCTCATCTGTTGTCTTAGAAGTGTACTTGTAAGACTGACGGTCAATATTTGTACCTACTAAGAAAGTTGCAGAGTCCTGCGGTGTATAAACGATATTATCTTTAAACTCTTTTTCAAGTTCAGGATAACTTGCACTTGTCGGGAAGAGACGAGCCATTGAGAAGCCACCGTCTTTGAAGGTTTCTGCAAGTTTTCCTGTATCTTGACCATCCCAGAATGATAGTTTTACTTTATCAATGTGAACATTGTCCTTATCCCAGTAGTTTGGATTCTTTTCAAATTCTACTGAAGATTTAGCTACCAATGATTTCAACAAGAAAGGTCCGTTATAAAGGATACTACTTGGATCTGTTGCTTTAGCAAAATCACTTCCTTTAGATGTAAGGAATTCTTCATTAACTGGTGCAAGAATACCCATGGTTGTCTTAGAATTCCAGAAACTTTCTGGTTTATTCAAAGTGTATTGAACCGTCTGATCGTCAATTGCCTTAATTCCAACTTCTGAGAAGTCTTTTACTTCACCTTTTACATAAGCATCAAGACCTTTAATGGATTCTTGAACAAGATAAAGGCCTTCTGACTTATTATCAGCTGCATATTTAAGACCTGTTACAAAGTCTTGGGCTTTCACGGGTGCATACTCTTCACCATCAGATGTGTACCACTTGGCATCTTTACGGATCGTATAAGTGTAAGTCAAACCGTCTTGAGATACTGACCAGTCTTCTGCCATAGATGGTACGAAGTTCCCGTAGCGGTCATTTTCCATCAAACCGTCAACGACATTACTTGTGATATTAGCAACCGCAGCCTTACCTGTTGTTAGATAGTTAAGGCTGTCTGGGTCTGTTTCATAAACATAAGAAAAAGTTTTCTCCCTTTTGCACTAGATCCTGAACCTGAGCAAGCTGCCAAAACACCTGACGCTAACAGAGTCACCCCTGCTAAGGCCATTGCTTTTGAAAATTTCATAATAAACTCCTTTTTGACTTTTTATACATTATAGTCCCTTTTCAGCAAAGTGTCAATATAATTTTCAGAATTTTTGAAATTTATTGAATTGAATAATTTTGGGTTGTTACTTTTATATATGTCAGCATAGATTTTCTAATGATTTTTTTGCCTATTCGAGAGTCATTTTAACTATCTTGCTTGTCCTAAATTCTTTCGATTTAGAGTAGATTTTTTAGCTTATTTAAAACCCTAATGCACAACTTTATTTGGTTGACATTGTAACTATATTTAAGTTATAATATAAATTATAGGAGGAATTATTTTCATGAAAAAAATTCAAAAAAAATTCATTATCGGTGCCGCGCTTCTAGCAAGTACAGGAATAGTAAGCACTGTAAATGCGGATACTACACCAGTAGAAAGCAAAACACCTTCTACTAAAGATAATAAAGCTTCTGTTACTAAAGAAACGGTTAAACAGCAAACTGAACTTGTCGCCAAAGCTAAAGAAAATCTAAATAAAGCTTCTAACAATAAAGCTAAGGCTGAAGAAATTGGCTGAAGCCCAGAAAGATTCTATTGACTCGAGCGAAGCAGCTATTGCCAAAGCCCAATCATCTGTGACCGATGCCCAAAAACAAGTTGCTCCAGCTGAAAAAACTGTAGAGCAAGAGAAAGTATCTCTTGAGGCAGCCAAGAAAGCTGAAATGGCTCAGCAAGAGCTTGTTAAAGAAGAACAAAATAAATTAGAATCTGCCAAATCTGAAACAGAAACTGCCCAAAAATCCGTCGAAGCGGCTCAAAAAGAACTTGATAGCAAACCTGCCGATGAAAAAGTTCAAAAAGCTAAAGCAGAGTTAGATAAAGCTCAAAAACGTTTGACTGACTATGAAGAAGAATTGAAGCAAGCTGAAGTTGCTGATGCAAAACGCCAGTCTGCCATCAACAAAGCTGAAGCTGAGATCAAGGTTGCACAAGCAGAAATCAAAGAGAAACAGAAAAAAGTTTCTTCACAAGATCAAGTTCAAAACACATTTACCCTATCACAAAATTACATCAAAGCTGTAAAATCTATAAGAAGTGGAAGCTCCTCTCAGTTAACAGATGAAGCTAAAGAAGTCCTTTATAAAGAAGCTAGTGTATTAAAAACAACAAACAACTATATCAGCAGCAAAAAAGATGCTGAACGCATCTATGACATTAATTCTATTCCAAAGGATGTCCTTCTAGAGCTCAACTTCTACACTCAAGACTTAATCAATCAGATCCGTAAGCAAACAGGAACTAGTCCAGTAACAGTGACCCAAAACAGTATGGACTATGCTGCAGCTCTTGCTCAAGCTGCCCGTGAAGAAAAATACAAATACCAAGCTAAGGATCCAATTACTTCAACAGTTGGAACTCCAAGTAGTGTTGTAGCTAAACACGGGCTTGATAAGTTTGGCTACCGTCCAACTGGTCTTAACCAACTTGGTTTCTCTCCAACCCTAGCAAGCCAAGAAAAAGTTTCTGTGGACTACTTGAAACAAGCTATTTATAACAATATCAAATTCCAACTATTTGACTTAGGCGATAGCATAGGTGATCGTTCAAGATCAACAATCTATGCTCAAAAACAGTTGGTAGCTTGGATGTTCATAAAAAAGGAGCCTTTCTAGCAGTTAGCTACAGTAACAACGGTATTATTAACCGCGTTAATATCCTTCTTTTCAACAACTACGACAATGATATTAAAGACTATTCTAAGATTACTCCAGCTCTGATTAATCCAAACACGGCTTCAAAAGATGCTGATGCATCCCGTAAGGACTTGGCAGCTTCTCAAGCAAAACTAGAAACTGCTCAACGTGATTTGAAGATTGCAAAAAATAAAAATGAAGCAGCTCCACTATTACGCCAGGTTGTTAAAACAGCTAAGGATAAAGTAGCTCATGCAGAAAAAGCCTATCAAAAAGCCCTAAAACAAAGTAAAGACTCTCTATCCGAAGATACTAAACTAAAACTTGCAGCCCTAACTCAAGCCAAGGATGTTCTTAAGAACAAAGAGGCTTCACAAAAATCAGCACAAGCTAATCTTGATAAGGCAACTGAAAAACTGACTCTTTTAAGAGCTAAAACATTGGCAGCCCAAACTAAAGTCGCTAAAGCTGAAACTTCTCTTGTTGAGGCTAAAAAGACTGTTCAAGATGCTAAAGATTACTTATCTCGTCTCAAAAATGCACCAGCACTTCTTACAGAAGCTGAACAAGCTCTTAGAGTTGCTAAAGCTGATTTAGTCGCAAAAGAAGAAATCTATAAAGTTGAAGCAGCAAAATTAGAAGGTTTGTTAGCAGCCTTTGCTATTCTTGAAAAAGAGCAGCCATCATCTCCGAGTTTAGAAAATGGTAAAAATAAGGCTGAGTTGACGAATCTGACTGCTAAAACAAAAATTGCTCCTTCAACAGTTAAGAGAGATAGTAAACCAGCTTCAAACTACCAAGCCTCTACTAAGGTTCTTCCTAATACTGGTTCTAATCAATCATCACTTTCTCTTGCTGGTTTAGGAATCCTTTCACTACTTGGTCTCGCAGTGATAAAACGTTCAAAAGACTAAATTCGATTAGTTAGTCTGTAATTAATTTCCCCCATTCATAATTGAATGGGGCTTTTATTAGTTTCTAAAGGTATCATAGCTTAGCTTTATGATATAATGAAAGAAGAAAGTTGAAAGGAAATACCATGTCAAAAGAAGTTATTGTTGAAAGTTTTGAACTTGATCACACCATTGTTAAAGCACCTTATGTACGTTTAATCGGAGAAGAAACAGGACCTAAGGGAGATGTCATTTCTAACTTTGATATTCGCTTGGTTCAACCAAACGAGGACTCAATCCCAACTGCAGGCCTTCACACAATCGAGCACCTCTTAGCGAAGCTGATTCGTACTCGCATTGATGGTATGATTGATTGCTCACCATTTGGATGTCGTACAGGTTTTCATATGATTATGTGGGGACGTCATTCTAGCGCTGAAATCGCAGCAGTTATCAAGGATTCATTGAAAGAAATCGCTGAAACAACAACTTGGGAGGATGTTCCAGGTACAACCATCGAATCTTGTGGTAACTACAAGGATCACAGCCTCTTTTCAGCTAAGGAATGGGCAAAATTGATTTTGGAACAAGGAATCTCAGATGATGCCTTTGAACGTCATGTCATCTAATAATAAAAAAGAAACCAGCTTTTGAACTGGTTCCTTTTTTTATTTTCAAAATCTTGATTTAGGCTTTTTCACGAATGACCAAAACACCATCTTCCATGTCAGCTTCTAGGTGTTTAGCATCAAGGTTATCCAAGTGGAAGTCTGTGACTTTGTCACGGATTTGTTGTTCAACCACACGACGGAGTGGACGAACACCCATGACTTCATCGTAGCCTTCTTCAGTCATGTATTCTTTAGCAGCTTCGCTCACTGCCAAGTCAATGTCTTTCTTAGAAAGCGTCTTGTTAACTTCAACCAACATAAGGTCTACAATCTTAGAAAGGTCTTCCTTGCTCAAGTGTGAGAATTCGATGACAGCATTGAAACGGTTAAGGAATTCTGGACGGAAGTAAGGTTTCAAACGATCCATAAGTTCTGGTTTATCAGCATCTTCTGTCAAGTTAGCTTCGTAACCAAAGCCTGCGTTTGAAGTTGCGATAATCACCGTATTCTTGAAGTTGACAGTATTACCTTGACCATCTGTCAAACGACCATCATCCAAAACTTGGAGGAGAAGGGTGATGACTTGAGGGTCAGCCTTTTCAATCTCATCCAAAAGTACGATTGAGTATGGATTGCGACGGACGCGTTCTGTCAAGGTATTGTTGTTGTCATCGTAACCAACATAACCTGCAGTTGTACCAATCAATTTAGAAACGGCTGTACGATCGCTATATTCTGACATGTCCAAACGGATGATGGCGTCTTTAGTACCAAACATATCAAGAGCCAATTGTTTGGCCAACTCAGTCTTACCAACACCAGTAGGACCTACAAAGAGGAAGCTACCGATTGGACGGTTACCTTCATCAAAACCAGCACGGTTACGACGGATAGCTTTTGCTACTGCTTCAACAGCTTTGTCTTGACCGATAACTTTCGTTTGCAAACGGTGAGCCATATCTTTCAATCGTTCGATATCGGTTGCACCCATTTGTGATACTGGGATTCCAGTCATCCGTTCGACAGACTCAGCTACATCATTTACAGTGGCTGTAACCTTGTGATCTTCTGTATGATTAGCAATTTGCTTTTCAAGCTCTTCGATACGGACTTTTGCATTTAGAGCTGCTTCGTAATCTTCTTTAGCCGCAGCTTCTTCTTGTTTAGTTTTTTCCGCTTGAATTTCGTGCTCAACTGCATGTACATCTGTAACTGGGTGTTGTGCTGCCAAGTGAGCAGCTGTCACATCCACAAGGTCAATAGCCTTATCCGGCAAGCTACGTTGTGGAATATATTGAACAGAGTAATCAACTGCAGCTTTCAAGACTTCATCTGGCAAAATAACATTGTGGTGTTGTTGATAAAGATCTCGAATACCTTGAAGAATCTTGAAAGTATCTTCAGCAGATGGAGCATTAACCTTCACTTCGTTGAAACGACGAGCAAGGGCTGCATTTTTCAAGATAGTATTACGGTATTCATCTTGAGTAGTTGCGCCAATCACTGTCAATTCCCCACGTGAAAGAGCTGGTTTCAAGATATCAGCAAGACCTTTAGACCCTTGACCATCACCTGTGCTACCAGCACCAAGAATTTGGTGAATTTCGTCGAAGAAAAGGATAATATTTCCAGCTTCTTTGACTTCGTTTACCAAGTTTTGAATAGTTTTCTTCAAAGCTACCACGGTATTGAGTACCAGCTTCAAGTCCAGAAATATCAATAGAAATAATCTCTTTGTTCTTGATTGCTGCTGGAACGTCACCGTTCACGATAGCTTGGGCCAATCCTTCTACTACTGCAGTTTTACCAACACCAGCATCACCGACGAGAACTGGATTATTCTTTGTGCGACGAGAAAGAATTTCAGAAGTTTCTTGGATTTCTTTATTACGTCCAATAACCGGATCTAACTTACCTTCACGTGCTTCTGCTGTTAAGTTACGTCCAAGTTTTGCAAGAATCCCATCTTGTTTCATACCTTTACCTTGAACGTACTGAGCTTGTTCACTTCCTTCGCTTGGAAGTTGACCAGTTTGACGGTAAATAGCGAATTCTTCAGGCGTTACTTCACGGCCGTTAATCAAGTAACGACGGTTTTCTGAACGGTATCCACGCATACCACCCATCAATTGGTTAAATAAATCATCCATGTTGTTAAAGTTATTAAAGTTGTTATTCATATTTCATACCTCGTTTGTTTTCAAATTTACTTAGTCAAACTAATTTGACTTTCTCTGACCTTTGTTGCAAAAAATTTAGACTAGCTATTTGCTACTCTACGTATAATTTCAGGTTTTTCTTTATCCAATACAGGTTTTTCGATTGGACTTCTAAAAATACTAATGTTAACCATAGGTTGTACCTCTTTTCTAGGTTTTACCCATACTTTGATTTTAAGATACTATATACAATCACCTTAAAATCAAGGTTTTCTAAGGACTTTCCTTATCCTTATGTTCTTAGTATATCACTTTGGTCAGTTTTAGTCAAGAGATTTGACTAAATTTGACTATTTTTTTTAAAAAATTTTTATAACAAAAAAACCAGTCAGAGTGACTGGTTTTTGATTTACTATTTATAAATCTTAGCTCAATGCATCATCCATTGAAAGAACTTCGTGGAAGACACGTTGTGTTAATTCAGTTTTTTGTTCTGGAGTGAGGTATTTAGTGTTTACACAGTATCCAGAGATACGTACGATTACGTCTTCACCTGACATGATCTTTTCGTAAACATCGTTCAAGTCCATAACGTTCAAGTTAACGTGTTGTCCACCGTTTTCGAAGTAACCATCAAGGATTGTTACCAAGTTATCAACTTGTTCGTCACGAGTTTTACCAAGTGCGCGAGGTGATACTTGAGTTGTCAATGAGATACCATCAGCTGCGTAACCAAAGTCAAGGCTAGCAAGTGAGTTCAAGTTTTGCAACCATCCACCTTTAGCTTTGTTAGATGGGTTAGCACCTGGTGAGAAGAATTCAAGTTTAGACAAGTTCACAGAACCATCTTCGTTGAGGTATACACCTTTGTGGACTGGTGAGTTACCAGTTTGTTTAGAGTAAGCAACGTTAGATGTGATTGTCAAAAGTGATACAGTAGCTTCTGCGTCTTTGTAAAGTTTGTGGCTACGTAGACGAGTTGTGTAAGCTTCGATCAACCATTCTGCCAATTCGTTTGAACGTGGGTCATCTTCACCCCAACGTGGGTATTCACCGATTGTTTCGTAATCGTAGATGTAGCCATTTTCATCACGGATTGGTTTAACTGTAGCGTACTTGATAGCTGACAATGTATCAACAGTGTTAGCAAATCCACAGATACCGAATCCCATGTTAGCACGTTGTTTAGTTGGCAAGAAAGCCATTTGAACAGCTTCGTAGTTGTACTTATCAGTCATGTAGTGGATGATGTTCAAAGCATCTACGTAAGTGTCAGTCAACCAGTCAAGAGATTTTTCAAAGTTTGCTTTAACTGATTCGAATTCAAGAACTTCGTCGCGGATTGGTTCGATGTCAAATACTTTATAGTCTTTATGAACATCGTCGTAACCACCGTTCAAACCAGTAAGAAGAGCTTTAAGAACGTTAACGCGAGCACCGAAGTACTGGATGTTGTGACGTTGTTCTTCGTTTTCTGGGTCAAGTGGAGACACACAACATGAGATACAGCTCATTTCACCGTATCCATCTTTAGCCATTGTTGTAACACCTTCGTATTGGATTGAAGAGTGTTTGTGGCTCATGTGCATACAGTAGCGACGGAAGTTGTATGGCAATTTGTCAGTCCAAAGAACTGTCAAGTTTGGTTCTGGAGAGTTACCGATGTTATCAAGAGTGTTCAAGAAACGGTAATCCATCTTAGTAACACGGTGACGACCGTCGTTACCCATACCAGCCATAGAAGTTGTGATGAAGGTTGGGTCACCTGAGTACAATTGGTCGTAAGCTTTTGTACGAGCAAATTTAACTGTACGAAGTTTCATAACGAAATCATCAACAAATTCTTGGATTTCTGATTCAGTAAATGTACCACGAGCAAGGTCACGTTCTGCGTAGATATCCAATACGATTGGCACACGTCCAAGAGATGTAGCCGCACCGTTGATCACACGGCAGACAGCCATGAAGGCAATGTTTACCCATTGGATAGCTTCTTTAACGTTCATCGCTGGTTTACGAACGTCAACTCCGTAAAGATCACCCAAGCGTACTACTTGTTGCAATGCTTGATATTGAAGGTTGATTTCTTCACGAAGACGGATTGTTTCTTCATCGATTTCTTCGATTGAGTTCCAATCGTTCACTTTTTCTTGCATCAAGTAGTCTGCACCGTAAAGAGCAAGACGTGCATAAACACCGATGATACGTCCACGTGAGTATGCATCTGGAAGACCAGTTACAGTGTGAGCATGGCGAGCACGACGGATGTTTGAAGTGTAAGCACGGAAGATACCGTCGTTAACAGTTGTTACATATTTTGTGAAAATTTCGTGAACAGCTGGATCTGGTTCGTATCCGTTTTCTTTCAAAGTAGTTTCAGCCATACGGATACCACCTTTTGGCATGAAGTTCAATTTGAAGAGTTCGTCATTTTGGATACCAAAGATAACTTCGTTTTCTTTGTCGATGAATCCTGCAGGGATGTCAGCGATAGACGTTGGACGAGTGTCCATTGGGAAACGAGTTTCTTCGTAGTGTGCTTTAGTTTCTTCTACGATTTTTTTGATGTGAAGTGAACGCTCTGTTGGTCCTGCAAGGAAGCTTTCGTCTCCATCATAAGGTGTGTAGTTAGCTTGTACAAAGCGTGATACACTTGCTTTTTCTTTCCAGTCAACACCTTTAAAGCCTTCCCAGGCTTTGTCAAAAATGTCTTGTGCTTCAACAACTGTCTTAACAACCATGTTAATGTCCTCTTTTATCTTTCTAGTAACAGCAATCTGTTACATTCATATATTCAGTATAACACACAGTAAACGATTTCAACAAGTGAAATTACACTTTTTCAACACTTTCTTTTATAACACAGTTGTTATTTTGCTGCAAACTGTAGTATATTTTTGAAAAATAATTAGCTATTTCCTATTTTTTCAGAAAAAAGGTATAATAAGGCTAGAAAAACTACTAAAGAAAGGCCATTTCATGCTGATATTCCCACTGATGAATGATTTATCTCGTAAAATTATCCATATTGACATGGATGCCTTTTTTGCTGCTGTAGAAATTCGTGACAATCCTAAACTTAAAGGGAAACCTGTTATTATCGGTAGTGACCCTAGGAAAACAGGCGGTCGGGGTGTTGTTTCAACCTGTAGTTATGAAGCCAGAGCATTCGGCATTCACTCGGCTATGAGTTCCAAAGAGGCTTATGAACGTTGTCCTCAAGCTATTTTTATTTCTGGGAACTATGAAAAATATACTACTGTTGGCCAACAGATTCAAGCTATTTTTAAACGATATACGGATAAAATTGAACCCATGAGTATCGACGAAGCCTATCTAGATGTAACTGAAAACAAGCTTGGTATCAAATCTGCTGTTAAAATTGCTCGTTTAATTCAGCAGGATATCTGGAATGAATTGCAATTAACAGCTTCTGCTGGTGTATCATACAATAAATTTAGCTAAAATGGCAAGTGACTATCAAAAGCCTCGTGGTTTGACAGTCATTCTTCCTGATGAAGCTGAAAATTTTCTCAAACAAATGGATATCGCTAAGTTCCACGGTGTGGGCAAGAAAACAGTTGAAAAGCTCCATCAAATGGGTGTATATACGGGTACTGACCTTTTAGAGGTTTCTGAAATCACTCTCATTGATCGTTTCGGAAGACTCGGTTTTGATCTGTATCGCAAAGCTCGAGGTATAGATAACTCTCCCGTCAAATCAAATCGTATCCGTAAGTCTATTGGTAAAGAAAAAACTTACAGTAAGATTCTAAGCCTAGATGAAGATATTAAAAAAGAGCTAACTCTCCTTTCGGAAAAAGTTGCTCTTAGTCTTCAAAAATATGAAAAAAGTGGTAAGATCGTCATTTTGAAAATCCGCTATGCTGACTTTTCTACTTTGACAAAACGAAAAACACTGGATCAACAAACACAAGACTCTGAAGAAATTGCTCAAAGCATTATCCAACTCTATGAAACACTGAGTGATAAAGGCAAGGGCGTCCGTTTATTAGGAGTCACTGTGACAGGATTTTAAAAACCTTGAAGGAATCTACCCTCAAGGTTTTTTTCTTATACAAATAATCGAACAAAGCTATAAAGTAGTAACACACTACCAAGGACAATACGGTATTTACCAAACACTGTAAAGTCGTGTTTTTTGACATAGCTGGTCAAGAAACGAATGGCAACCATGCTGACTGCAAAAGCCACTACCATTGCTACCAAGAGCAAGAAGAATTGACCAAAACTCAAGACTTCTCCAGCCTTGATGAATTTAAAAATCTTCAAAGCGCTGGCTCCAAACATAACTGGAATTCCTAGATAGAAGGTAAATTCTGTTACTACTGAACGACTAGTCCCATTCAACAAACCACCTACGATAGTTGCTCCGGAACGGCTAGTCCCTGGTAGAAGGGCCAAGACTTGGAAAAGACCGATATACAATGCTGTTTTGTAAGGTAATTTGTCTAACTCCGTAACTGTTGGCTCAATCGCTTGCGCTTTGTTACGTTTTTCAAGATAGATAAAGGCAACCCCATAAACAATCAACATGATGGCTACTGAAACCATATTATGGAAGTGAGTATCAAACCAATCATCAAACTTAAATACTAGGAGAAGAGGTAAGGTCGCAACAAAAACTTTGGACCATAATTGCCAGGTTCTACGAACTTGAACTTTATCCTTACCTGGTTTGAAAGGATTAAGCTTGTTAAAGTAGATAACCATAACGGCTAAGATTGCGCCCAGCTGAATGACTACGTTAAACATAGACATGAAGGCTTCATTTTGATCTTTATACTGGATAAACTCTTCTGCTAAAATCAAGTGACCAGTACTTGAAATCGGCAACCATTCCGTAATTCCTTCAACAATACCAAAAAAGATTGATTTTAAAATTTCAAAAAAATACATAGATTACTCCTTTTTCTATCCTCCATTATATCATACTTTTAAAGCATGTGTTGAGTTTTCTTTAGAAAGCACCAACACTTCCACCACCGCCACCGCCTGAGAAACCACCACCAGAGCTACCGCTTCCGGATGATACAGAAAAGGTACTTGCTGTATTTGCGACCGAGGTGTATAGATTGATTTGAGTAGCAGATGTGTGAAATTGTTTATCCCACCCACAAGATACATAAAGATTCATAGCAGCATTTTCAAGTTGAATATTGTGAATTTTCATGATTTTATTTACCTTCTTAGCGTATCCATAGAGAGTTGCATAGACTAAAAGACGATTCCAAACAACAATACTCTCTAGTTCAGCCTTATCGAGATGAGCAATATCCCGAAGCATATTTTCAAAACTTGTCCAGAGATAAACAACTTCTGCCCCTTCTTCATTTAAGACTCCATCACGAGAAGGTCCTCGAGTTACTAAATGAATCAAACCACTCGCTAGTAAACCAATTAAACCTAAGGAAAGTAAAGGAAGCGAGAAATAGCCATGTGTTCGAAAGCTATAGTAGAAAATGATAAGTCCGACAACACCTGTTACAGCCGAACAGACTTTCATTTTTTTCACAAGATTATTTTCTTTTTCCGTTAAAGGTCGATAATAACTTGGAATTCGTAAAATTTTCACCTTGTCTCGAACACAACTTTGCATGCGTTCAAGTCGTCTCTCAAAGGAACGCTTGAGGTGCATGCCGAATTCTCGAATATGCTTCTCATCAGTTTCCTTAGCTCCATGGAACAATCCAGAAGAAACTTGATATTCAGGGAAAAGGTCTGAAAGAGCCAATTCTTTATTTGTAGAAAGAGTCATCCGCAGGCACTCCTTCTCAAAATTAGACAAACCTTTTTCACTGTTAATTTTGATCCAAGGCTCTTCTTCACCTTGAAAAATGGATAAATGCCCTCGATCGACTAAATCTAACAAGGTTGCTTGGATTAGCTGTTCAAAGGTGAATTTACCAAACTTCTGCTTATTTAGAGGACTAACTTCCTCTAAGGATGTTGAATAGATTGCTTCTGCCAAAACCATTGGAGGTAGGTCCATTGGGGGTTCGTAAAGACGATGATTCTTTGGATATACCTTTTTAAGAGTCGTATGCTGACGAAATTCTCTATAATAGTGGATTGTTACTAGCAACAGAGCCGTAAAGAAGATTGGAAAAATCCATTTTATCATGACATTGGCGTGAACTTTTTCAGCCTTTATTTCTACCTCAACTCTTTTAAAGTTACTTACATTCTCTTCATCCAGTCCTTGGCTTGGAGCACTTGAAAAAGCTTCTCTAGGCCAATAGGCATGCAGCTCAACTTGACGATTTCTAGGAAGATTTTTCATCTTCACCCGATACATATCGTTTACCTTCTCGACACTCCCCTCATTGAGGAGTTTACCGGTATGGAAAAAGAGTTTCTCGGCTGGTTTGTCCGATGTTACTCGAAATTCTAAATCTTTAATATCCCCTGAACTATCTGTCAGTGGTTGCCAATTCAGCTCAGCAATATCCTGATATAAGAAAAGAAGATTTTTCAGTTGCCAAGTAACAGTTACCCGAACAGTATCTCCTGCATTTCCCGGATTAAAAATGGTGACCTTGTAGCCTTCCTCTTCTTCCTTCGTATACGAGAGGACGTCTTGAACAAGTTGGCCATTTGGATACTAAGACAGTTGGTTCATCATCAATCTCAAAGCCTTCTGGCATTTTCCCTGCTTTTCCGAGTCCAATCAATTGACCATTAAAATCATCTTTAAATTTGTAGGTGATTGTTTGTTGGAAAACTGCTGTATTATCTGCATGAATATTCAAATCACCCTTATAGGATAGAATGTCGAAGTCTACTGCAAAAACAAGGCTCGGTATAAATAGTAAAAAAGTAAATACCAGAGCAAGTAGCCATCTCTTTTTCATCTTACATTCCCTTTCACATTTTTTCACTATTATATCATTTTTTAGAACTTAAGGTTTGCTTGTATTGAAAATCTCACCATTTTTAGATACAATAGAGGGAGCCATTTTTAGACTAGAAATAGGAGAAAACATGAAAAAATTATGCTTATCTATCCTTGCTAGCCTAGCCCTGACCCTAGGACTAGTTAGCCAGGTCCAAGCCGATGAATATTTACGCATCGGGATGGAAGCAGCTTACGCACCTTTTAACTGGACTCAAGACGACGATAGCAACGGTGCTGTCAAGATTGACGGAACCAACCAATATGCTAACGGTTACGATGTTCAAATTGCAAAAAAAAAATCGCTAAAGATCTGGGTAAAGAACCACTCATTGTAAAAACAAAATGGGAGGGACTTGTTCCAGCTCTGACCTCTGGCAAGATCGATATGATTATTGCAGGTATGAGTCCAACCGCTGAACGTAAGCAAGAAATTGCCTTCTCAAGCAGTTACTATACCAGTGAACCAGTACTTTTAGTCAAAAAAGATTCTGCCTATGCAAACGCCAAAACACTAGATGATTTTAAAGATGCAAAAATCACTTCTCAACAAGGGGTTTACCTTTACGACTTGATTTCTCAAATTCCAGGCGCTAAAAAAGAAACTGCCATGGGTGATTTCGCACAAATGCGTCAAGCTCTTGAAGCTGGTGTCATTGATGCCTATGTTTCTGAACGACCAGAAGCCCTAACTGCTGAGTCAGCAAATGCAAAGTTCAAAATGATTCAGCCTGAACCTGCTTTCAAAACTGGAGAAGAAGATACCTCTATCGCTATCGGTCTTCGTAAGGATGACGAACGTATCAGCCAAATCAATGCTAGCATCGAAACCATCTCTAAAGATGAACAAGTTGCCCTAATGGATCGTATGATTAAAGAGCAACCTGTAGAAGCCACAACTACTGAAGAAAACAGCAGTAATTTCTTTAGCCAAGTTGCTAAAATTCTAACTGAAAACTGGCAACAACTCTTGCGTGGTGCTGGAATCACACTTTTAATTTCAATTATCGGTACCATCGTTGGTCTCGTTATTGGTCTTGCTATCGGTGTTTTCCGTACTGCGCCTCAATCTGAAAATCAATTTATCTACGTCATTCAAAATATAGTTGGTTGGATTCTCAATATCTATATCGAAATTTTCCGTGGAACTCCTATGATTGTACAATCTATGGTTATCTACTATGGAACTGCCCAGGCTTTCGGAATCAACCTAGACCGTACTCTGGCTGCTATCTTTATCGTTTCTATCAATACCGGTGCCTACATGACCGAAATCGTTCGTGGTGGTATCCTAGCTGTTGACAAGGGACAATTTGAAGCAGCTACTGCACTTGGTATGACTCATAATCAAACCATGCGTAAGATTGTTTTACCTCAGGTAGTTCGAAATATCCTACCTGCTACTGGTAATGAGTTCGTCATCAACATCAAGGATACTTCTGTATTGAATGTTATCTCTGTTGTAGAACTTTACTTCTCAGGAAATACAGTAGCAACACAGACTTACCAGTACTTCCAAACCTTTACTATTATCGCAGTTATCTACTTTGTCCTCACCTTTACAGTAACACGTATCCTACGCTATATCGAAAAGCGGATGGATATGGATACTTACACTACAGGTGCTAACCAAATGCAAACGGAGGATTTGAAATAATGAATCAACCCATTCTTGAAATCAAACACCTCAAAAAATCCTATGGACAAAACGAGGTCCTAAAAGATATTTCCCTTACTATCCATAAAGGAGAAGTTATTTCTATCATTGGAAGTTCCGGTAGTGGTAAATCAACCTTCCTACGTTCAATCAACTTACTTGAAACACCAACTGAAGGTGAAATTCTTTATCATGGTGAAAACGTTCTTGAAAAAGGCTATAACCTTACTCACTATCGAGAAAAACTAGGTATGGTTTTCCAATCCTTCAACCTCTTTGAAAATCTCAACGTACTTGAAAATACTATCGTTGCACAAACAACTGTTCTCAAGCGTGAATATGCAGAGGCAGAAAAAATTGCTAAAGAAAATCTTGAAAAAGTTGGTATGGGAGAACGTTACTGGCAAGCTAAACCAAAACAACTTTCCGGTGGTCAAAAGCAACGGGTGGCTATTGCTCGCGCACTTTCTATGAATCCTGATGCCATCCTCTTTGACGAGCCTACTTCAGCGCTTGACCCTGAAATGGTCGGTGAAGTTCTTAAAATCATGCAAGACTTAGCTCAAGAAGGCTTGACCATGATCGTCGTGACCCACGAAATGGAATTTGCTCGCGATGTATCACACCGTGTCATCTTTATGGATAAGGGTGTCATTGCTGAAGAAGGCAAGCCAGAAGACCTCTTCACAAACCCTAAAGAAGAACGGACAAGAGAATTTTTACAACGTTATCTTCGATAAAAAAAGACTGCAATTGCAGTCTTTTTTCTATTCCTACAAATGAAAAGGCAGATTCTTTTCGAACCTGCCTATCTCCAAAGACTAATCTTCAAATTTTTCATGATTTTTATTGTAGAAATCAATTAAGCCGAGGGCCGTTTCAAAGGAAATGTTTTTAACTTTTGCACGTCCTTGAGCCAAAGCAATGATAGACATCTCACGCGCATTCGTTTCCTTAGAAATACGATACCCTGTGATTTTCTTATCACGAACCCAGCTAACAACTGCTTCTACTTTTTCAAAGTTAGACTTAGCCATGTTATTCTCCTATTTTTTTCTTTACGCAATTTCATTCTATATGTTTTTATAGTGTTTGTCAATTGAAACACATATATTAATAACGTTATTGCGTTAAGATTGTAATTATTTAGCTTTCAAAGCTGATAATATATGGGTCCGAATATCTTCAACTCCATTAGGATTTGCTGGCAAGAATATTGTATTATTTCCTTGTTTATCTGCAAAATTATTCAATGTATCCAAATACTGATTGGTTAATAGGATTGACATAATTTGTTCTTCAGTTAATTCGACATTGGCTCCTTTTAACTCTTTAATAGAATCAGCAAGTCCATCAACAATTGCTTTTCGCTGCTCTGCGATCCCCACACCATGGAGGCGATCTTTTTCTGCCTCAGCTTCTGCCGCTGTAACGATCTTAATCTTATCTGCTTCAGCCAGTTCTTGAGCTGCCACTCTCTTACGTTGGGCAGCATTAATCTCGTTCATGGATTGTTTGACTTCTGCATCCGGCTCAACTTTGGTAATGAGCGTCTTAACGATAATATACCCATACGTCGACATTTCTTCTGCTACTTGCTTTTGAACTTCTAATGCAATTTCATCTTTTTTCTCAAACAATTCATCCAAAGTTAACTTAGGAACAGATGAGCGCAATGCATCTTCAATATAAGATTTAATTTGAGCTTCAGGTCTCATCAATTTATAGTAAGCGTCTGTAACGTTTAACTCATTTACACGGTACTGAGTTGCGACATTCATGGTCACAAACGTTATCTTGGGTTTTGGTTTCAACCACGATCTCACTCTGTAAAAGGCGTAGCTGCACACGAGCTGCAATTTTGTCAATGCCAAATGGTGCCCGTAGATGAATACCACTATTACTTAACTTTTGATACTTACCAAATCGTTCGATAATTGCAACAGACTGTTGACGAACGACATAAACAGAGCTCACTAACACAGCTCCTACAATAAGCATTAGAATAACTAGAACAAGTAAAACTTGTAAAACCATGGGAATCTCCCCCTTTCTTCACTTACATTATAGCACTCGTATATAGGTTAGGCAAATAATATGATAAAAATTTTATAGGATTTTAAACAAGCATATTATATAAGGTCTCGTTCCCATTCAAGTTAATATAAGACGGGTCAAACTTCTCCATCCGGTGGATTAACCCAGCATAATCATGCTTGTTAGCAAGAGCAATCCCGATTAAGACTGGTCCTGTTCCCTTGCTAGCACGTTTAATATACTCAAAACGAGTAATATCATCATTTGGCCCCAAGATATCATTTACAAACTCACGAAGTGCACCTGGACGTTGAGGAAAGTTTACCACAAAGTAATGCTTGATTCCATCATAAATCAAGGCGCGTTCTTCCATCTCTGGCATCCGGTTGATATCGTTATTTCCTCCAGAGATGATACAACAAATGGTCTTACCTTTTATATAATCTGACAGTACTTCAAGAGCCGCCACACTAGCAGCACCTGCAGGCTCAGCTACAATCCCTTGTTTAGAGTATAGATCAATCAAGGTTTCAGAAATCAAACCTTCATCCACTCCGATAAGCGTTTCAACGTTTACGAGTTGCTTCATAGGTCAACTGCCCAACCTTCTGCACAGCAATCCCGTCCGCAAACTTATCAATTTCTTTGAGTTTAACCGGTCCCCCAGCCTCAAAGGCTGCCTTCATGGAACGAGCTCCGTTAGCTTCTACACCGATCACTTCAATTGTTGGATTTGTTTCTTTTATATAAGTAGAAACTCCCGCAATGAGCCCTCCACCTCCTACAGGCACCAAAACAGTATCAAAATCAATAGATTCTTTTCGTGCTTCTTCTAAAATTTCGTAGGCTACGGTTCCTTGACCTGCTTGAACATAGGAGTCATCAAAGGGATCAATAAAAGTACGATTTTCAGCAACTGTATAGTCTTGAGCTGCCTTGGCCGAAGCATCAAAGGTATCACCAACTAATTTGATAGTTACAAACTCTCCACCAAAGAAACGAACTTGCCCAATCTTCTGTTGAGGTGTTGTAATGGGCATAAAAATGGTTGCAGGAATTTTCATCTCATTACAAGTGTAAGCAACACCTTGAGCGTGATTTCCCGCTGATGCACAGACAACTCCACGTTCACGTTCCTCTTTTGTCAATTGTGAGATGGCATAATATGCTCCACGAATTTTAAAAGAGCGGACTCGTTGAGCATTTTCCTTTTTAAGATAAATTTTCGCGCCGTATTTTTCTGATAGGTAATGATCATAGTCAAGCGGTGTTTCAGCTACCACACCCTTTAAAACTTTATGGGCTTTCACCACATCTTTTGCACTTATCATATTTTCTCTTTCTTGATAGGATCTAAAATGTGAAAGCGAGCTCGGTCCCCCCAACTCGCCTTCATGTTTACATATTAGTTGTAGATTTTGAATGCGTCATCGTCGTTTTTACCGACAAATGGCATTGCTTTACGCAATTCAGCACCAACCTTTTCAATTTCAAGGTCAGCTGCTTGTTCACGGTAGGCAGTTAATTTTGGACGTCCAGCTTTGTAGTCGTTTACGAAGTCATTTGCAAATTTGCCATTTTGGATATCCGCAAGAACTGCTTTCATATTTTCTTTCACTTGTTCAGTGATGACACGTGGACCTGAAACATAGTCTCCATACTCAGCAGTGTTAGAAATTGATTGACGCATTTTTTTGAATCCACCTTCGTAAATCAAGTCAACGATCAATTTCATTTCGTGAAGGACTTCAAAGTAAGCCAATTCTGGTGCATAACCAGCTTCAGTCAAGACTTCAAAACCTGCTTCCATCAAGGCAGTCAAACCACCACAAAGAACGGCTTGTTCACCGAACAAATCTTCTTCTGTTTCTTCTTTAAAGCTTGTTTCAAGAAGTCCAACGCGTGCTGAACCAACACCTTTAGCCCAGTCCATAGCGATATCTTTCGCATTTCCAGTCGCGTCTTGATAAACTGCATAAAGTGCTGGAACACCAAATCCTTCTTCGTAAGTACGACGTACCAAGTGTCCTGGTCCTTTAGGAGCACACATGAAGACATCAACATCTGCAGGAACTTTGATGAATTCAAAGTGAATGTTGAAACCATGTGCAAATCCGACAGCATTCCCAGCTTCCAAGTTTGGAGCCACTTCTTCCGCATAAAGGTCAGCTTGGATTTCATCTGGTGCCAAAATCATGATAACATCTGCCAATTTAGTAGCTTCTGCTACTGTGTAAGTGTCAAATCCATCTTCTTTTGCTTTGTCAAAAGATTTACCTGGACGTACACCAATGATCACATCGTGACCTGAATCACGCAAGTTTTGAGCGTGTGCATGTCCCTGTGAACCATAACCGATAACGGCGATTTTTTTACCTTCAAGTGCTGCTACTTTACATCTTTTTCGTATTCCATTTGAACTGCCATAGTTTTTCTCTCTTTTCTATTTTTATTGCCTGTTAGGCTGTTTTAACATACTTAGGTTGGATTTTTAGTCACGGGTAAATCCAGTTGCACCCGTACGAGCAATATTCTTAATACCATATGGTCGAATAACCCGAATCAAGGCTTCACTCTTTTCTGCATTCCCAGTCATCTGAACGGTGATGGAGCTTGGAGCTACATCAACAACCGTTGCACGGAAAGGCTGGATAATCGCTAAGATTTCTGCTCGCTTCTCTGCAGGAGCTGAAATCTTTACCAAAATAACTTCGCGCTCTAAGTGCGGTTTATCTGTAATATCACGAACACGAATCACATCGACCTGACGGTTGAGTTGCTTGATGATTTGTTCCACTTCATCCTGAGATGCGACATCAATGATAATGGTAATCCGTGACACATTGGGATTTTCTGTCGCCCCTACCGAAATACTCTCAATGTTAACTTGGCGTCTAGATAAGACTCCAGTAAAACGATTGAGAACTCCCGACCGGTTTTGAAGTTTGGCTGTTAACATTCTACGCATTAAACTTCACCCCCAACATTTCATGGTTACTCTTACCAGCTGGTACCATCGGTAAAACATGCTCTTTACGAGAAATGTCTACTTCAATAAACATTGGTACATCCTCTGTGATGACTTCCAAATCCTTCTCTAATGTTTCAGGATTGTCAAATTTATAATTCTTAATCCCGTAGGCTTGAGCCATCAATTGGAAGTCAGGAAGACTATCAAAGACCGACTCTGATGTCCGTCCATCATAGAAGGCTTCTTGCCATTGACGGACCATGCCTAGTGAATGATTATTCAGCATGATAACCTTAATCGGAATCTTGTAAATATTCAAGATAGCCAATTCTTGGTTGGTCATCTGGGAAACCACCATCACCGACAAAGAGAACGACTTCTTTATCTGGATTGGCAATTTTTGCTCCAATGGCTGCAGGAACTCCGAATCCCATAGTCCCTAGACCACCTGAAGTTACGAGTTGACGCTCATTTTGGTAAGGGTAGTATTGAGCCGTCCACATTTGGTGTTGACCAACGTCTGTTACGACAATGGCATCACCCTTGGTCAATTCACCAACACGCTCAATTACCGCTTGTGGTTGAACGACTCGTTCTTTCTTATCATAAGAACGAACACGATTCTTATCTTTGGTAACTTTTTCAATCCACTTTTCAGTATTGTTATGAACAACTGGTTCTGCTAGCAACTGCTGCAAAGCCTTTTTCGCATCACCAACAACTGGAATATCAACTGCGATAATCTTACCAATCTCTGCGGGATCGATATCTATATGCGCTACTTTAGCATTCTTAGCAAAGGTCTTTGGATTTCCAGTCAAACGGTCATCAAAACGACAACCAATAGAAATCATGAAATCTGTTTCAGTCATCGCAATATTAGCTGCAAAGGAACCATGCATTCCACCCATTCCCAAAAATAATGGGTGGCTAGTTGCGATTGTTCCCTGTCCCAACAGAGTGGTAACAACAGGAATCTGATAACGCTCTGCAAATTCATTCAACTCCACAGCAGCCTCAGCATAACTAATACCACCACCAGCCAATAAGACTGGTTTCTTAGCCTTAGAGAGTTGTTTCAAGATTTTCTTGATTTGCATCTCATTTGGCTCTAGAGTTGGTTGATAACCTGGTAAATCTATCACTGATGAATAGACGAAGTCCGTTTCAAGGGCAGAAACATCTTTTGGTAAGTCAATGACAACTGGTCCTGGGCGACCTGTAGTTGCAATATGTACAGCCTCTGTAATCACACGTGGAATATCCGCCGTCTCTCGAACCTGATAGTTGTACTTGGTAATCGGCATGGTAATCCCAACAATATCTGCTTCTTGGAAAGCATCCTTACCGATTCCCGCTCTTGCGACTTGTCCTGTGAAAACCAAAAGGGGAACACTATCACTCATGGCATCTGCAATACCCGTAATGGCATTCGTAGCTCCTGGTCCACTTGTGACGACTGCGACACCAAGTTTTCCTGTTGACTTAGCATAACCTTCAGCTTCATGAAGACAACCTTGTTCATGACGACCTAGAATATGGCGAATACCTTTAAAATTATAAATAGCATCATATAAAGGCAATACAGCTCCACCTGGATAACCAAAGATCGTGTCAATTCCTAAATCACGGAGTGTTTCCAAAACAAGTTCTGATCCCGACTTTGGTGAATCTAAAATGATTTTCTCCATCGTTCCCCTTTCTGTTCTCTTAAAATGACTTGTTTCTATAATACCATTTTTTCAAAAATTTTCAAGGCAAAATAAGCAATTTTCTGAATTTTCTATCTAGACGTTTTTTCACATACTTTTGCTTGCTTATCTTGATACTCGATTTCATTATTTTGAGAAATATAAAAAGGTTGAGACAGATCTGTCTTCAACCTTTTTTTTATATTTTCTACTTATTAAAGTGAGTTAACGTCAACCTTGATACCCACACCTTGAGTAGTTGTGATTGTCAAGCTTGTTACGTAAGTTCCTTTAGCTGTAGCTGGTTTAGCTTTTTGGATTGTTTCGTTGAATGCTTTGAAGTTTTCAACCAACTTGTCAGCTTCAAATGAAACTTTACCGATGATTGCTTGTACGATACCTGCACGGTCAGCACGGTAAGTGATCTTACCACCTTTAGACTCTTCAACTGCTTTAGCAACATCCATTGTTACAGTACCAGTTTTAGGGTTTGGCATCAAGTTACGTGGTCCAAGGACACGTCCAAGACGTCCAACAAGAGCCATCATGTCAGGTGTAGCGATAACTACGTCGAAGTCCAACCAACCGTCGTTGATTTTCGCAACAAGGTCGTCTTCACCAACGAAGTCTGCACCAGCAGCTTTTGCTTCTTCAGCTTTTGCACCACGTGCAAATACAAGAACGCGAGCTGTTTTACCAGTACCGTTTGGCAATACCATTGCTCCACGGATTTGTTGGTCAGCTTTTTTCACGTCGATGTTCAAGTTGTATGCAACTTCTACAGTTGCGTCAAATTTTGCAAAGTTAGTTTCTTTTGCAAGAGCTACAGCTTCTTCTACGCTGTATGCTTTTGTGCTGTCGATTTTCTCAAGAGCAGCACGAAGTTGTTTGCTTTTTTTAGCCATTTTCTATTCTCCTTGTAAGTGGTTCAATCGATTTTCATCTCCCACGTCACTTCTCGAAATGATGAAGTCTTGCGGGTTATATAGGGAAGTTATTGATTAGTCAACAACAGTGAATCCCATAGAACGAGCAGTACCTTCGATCATACGCATTGCAGACTCAATGTTTGCAGCGTTCAAATCTGGCATCTTAGTTTCTGCAATTTCTTGTACTTGTGCACGAGTAACTGTAGCAACTTTAGTTTTGTTAGGTGTACCTGATCCTTTTTCAACACCTGCAGCTTTTTTCAAAAGAACAGCAGCTGGTGGTGTTTTAGTAACGAAAGTAAATGATTTATCTTCGTATACTGAGATAACAACTGGAATGATCATACCAGCTTGATCAGCTGTACGAGCGTTGAACTCTTTTGTGAATCCCATGATGTTGATACCAGCTTGACCAAGAGCAGGTCCAACCGGTGGAGCTGGTGTAGCTTTACCAGCAGGGATTTGCAATTTTACAAGTTTTTCGACTTTTTTAGCCATTTTTAAATCCTCCTTTGTGGTTTTGGCGGTAATTTAGAGATTTTTACCTCCCACAAGTATGTTTTACACATACCCTACTATTATACACTAATCTCTCTCAAATGCAAGAGAAAAATTCTATTTTTAGAGAAATTTTATAACTGAATTCGACTATTATTTCTTTCGTTAAAAACCCCTGAACTACAAACAAAAAACCGCTCTATTTTGAGCGATTATAAGGGATACTAAATTTTGTAGGAGTCCAGCTTTAAGAGCAGGCTTGTCCCTTTTTCAGTACTTCCGCTCTCCACAAATCCAAGGGACTCAAAACATCGTCTGGAGGCATAATTGAAATCATAGATTTCCTGAACTTTTAATTCTTTCCATCCTCTTTGTCGAGCTAGATCAATCAAAGTCTTCAAAACCTTAAATCCAAGTCCTTGATGCTGGTAAGTTGGATTGCCAATCACAATAGGAATATTCTCCAGAGATAAGGTGACATCCCCAATCGGAAGCCACTCTCCCTTTTCTCGAAACTCAATCCAGAACAAATCCCCGTGTTCCTCTAAATAGGAATACATGGCATTTAATTTTTCCAAACTATAGGGAATTCGAATGCCATCTACCAGTTCCACCAAATCCACATCTTGATACCAGGATAAAGCTGTATCACGATGATCTGCTAAAAAATAGGGAACTAGACGTAGGGAATCATCTATCTGAATAATCTTTGGCATCTTTTTTTACTCCTAACAACTGCTTCACTGCTTGATTAAAACCATCACACCAGTTGTACCATTTTGCTTCATACTCATCTTGTGGTAAGATACGATTTTTTAGATCCAGAATAGAGTATATTTTCTTTTCCTCGCAAGCTTGTGCATAAAGGTTATATAGCTCATCACCACCATCTTTATCCCATTCAGCAGAAATCGTATTTTGACCCGCCAACAAAGCTTGATAAGCTCTGTGATGTCCGTCTGTAATCAACAAGCGATTTCCAAATGCAAGAATACTAATCGGGTCAAGATTGATGATTTTTTCCGACTGATATAGCATCTGGATACCTTGTAACTTCTTTTCTGATAAGTAAAATTGAGTTGGATGGAGATTTTTTATGTTGACTTTCATTTTAACTTCCTAAAAAAATTGGTTTTCACTTCTGCTTACCTGTAAAGCGCCATTGAAAACGAAGTTTATCATAAAACGGAAATTCAATGAAGAGAATTCCAAGACCTAAGCACAAGCTAGCCAGAACATCTGACGGATAGTGAACACCTAGATAGACTCTGGAAATGATCACACTTACTAGGTAGATTCCCAGTGAAATCTGGAGAATAAGTCTTACAGTCCTATCTTTCACTCTCTGACCCACAATGATGATTAGAGAGCCGATTAAAAGAGTTACTGCTAGTGAGTGTCCACTTGGGAAAGAAAAGCCCTCTTCTTCGACCAAGTGTAAAATTTCAGGTCGCGGACGTTGATAGAGATGTTTTAAGGATACAATTAAAATTCCAGCCAAACTGAGATTGCCTGCTACTAAAAGACTTTCAGCCTTCCACTTTTTCAGATAAAAGATTACAGTCAATAGAATTGCCCAAGAAATAACGATTGGTAAATCAATCAGATGAGTAATTCCACGAAAGATAGTTGTCATTGTAGCTGGTAAATCTCCACGGATAGCAGTCTGAATAGACGTATCAAATGGTATCAATTGTTCTGGATAAAACTTAACGACATAACCCAGAATTACAAATAGTAAAAGGGCAAAAGAGCCCTTTGTTAGATATGTTTGTTTATCTTTCATAGTATTTCAAAGTTGGTTTCAGGAGGACAAATAATAACCAGAATGAGATGGCAAAGATAATACCTTCAATCAAATTAAATGGTAAGACCATTGTCAACAAGTAGTTACTAAGTCCTAGAATATTTTCAATATCGAAGTTAGCAAACTTAGCGTATAAAGGAACGGCGTAAACATAGTTGAGCACTAACATAGCCAAGGTCAAACCTATTGTCCCTGCAACTGAAGCTAATGCGAAACGAATAGGTGTACGCTCTTTTTTCCAAATCCAACCAAAAGCTAGTACAAAGACTCCTAAAGCCACGATATTCATCGGCAAACCAATATAGGTACTAACTCCTTGATTGTTTAGCAGGAGTTTTAATAGAGAACGAAGTAAGAGCACCCCTAAAGCCGCTGGTAAATCCAAGACTACCAAGCCCACAAGAACTGGTAAGATACTAAACTCAATCCTCAAGAAGGTTGCCGCTGGTAAAAGCGGAAAGTCAAAGTACATCAACACAAATGAAAGTGCCGATAAAATTGCAATGGTCGAAAGTCGACGTGTGTTTGTCATAACAGGTTCCTCCAATTTTCTATAAAATCAGAAGAAGTTGGAAAGTTTCTCCCTATCTACTCTCTTTCCTATCTCAAAAAACAACCTAAGTTTATAACAAAACTGGTTCTTTTCTATTATATATTGAAACAGAATAGACAAAGCCATCCTTTCGTCTTCTCCCATCCAGACTATACTGTCGGTTGTGGAATTTCACCACATCAGCTTGCGCTCGCGGACTTATTTGGCTAAGATATTTAGATTTATCTAGACGTCGCAGTCGAAGATAATACTTAAAGTATATCGAGACAAGACAACGAAGAGAAAGCTAAAATAGCTAGTCAAATTTACCGCCGGTCGGGAATCACACCCTGCCCTGAAGACCCTCTAATGATAACAAAAAAAGCTTGCAAGCGCAAGCATTTTATCTCTTATCAGTGTTTATTTCAACTTATCCGTTTCGTAAGTATGAACCAGTTCGAGACCCGCAAAATTTTGTTGACGAAGGGCCTCATAGACAATCATACAGACTGTATTGGAAACATTCAAGCTACGAACATGTTCATCATTCATAGGAATTCTGAGAGCTTTTTCAGGATGTTCACGCATAAATGCCTCAGGCAAGCCCTTATCTTCACGACCAAAGAGAAAATAATGATTCCCTTCTGTTGTGAAATCTACATCTGAATAGAGCTTTTCTGCAAACTTGGAAATCAAGTAGAGTTGTCCATTCATTTTGCCCATAAATTCATCCAGACTATCATAGAAATAAATATCAAGTTTGTCCCAATAGTCAAGCCCAGCTCGCTTCATTTTACGATCGTCAATAGGAAAGCCCATAGGCTTGATAATATGAAGGGGCGCATTCGTCGCTGCACAGGTACGTGCAATATTTCCTGTGTTTTGTGGTATCTGGGGTTCAAACAATACAATATGATTGGCCATGCCTTGCTTCCTCTCACTAGTGCAAAAAAATAGCCACACTGCCCGGAGTCAAGCTCAGCAAACAGCGTGGTTAAGGCGTCGTTAACTTACCTCACAACAGGTTTGAAGTAAATCAGCGAAACTACTTTTTTAGTATAACACTTTCAGCCTGATTGTCAATAGAAATGACTTGATTTTTTCATTTTTTTTACAAGCATATTTACAAAAGTTAAAAAATTTCCTATAAGCCACTAATATCGAAGGATAGGTATGGGTGAATAACCTCGGAAACACGTGCTTTTTTTCTTAATCATATTTTGTTTAAAGTAAAATATTTCCTAGAATTCATCTAATCCCTTTATTAAAGAAAGGAACAGTCGGTTGTTGAGTGCATTTTTTTATAAAAAAAGGTATGATAGAGACATATTGAAAAAGTAGGTTAACTAACTATGAAGATTATTCTTGTCGGAGGGGGAAAAGTAGGTTCTGCCCTCTGTCGTTCACTTGTTGCTGACAACCATGATGTTGTCTTAATTGAACAGAACGAAACTGTTCTAAAATACTTGACCAGCCGTTTTGATATTATGGGAATCGCAGGTAACGGAGCTGACTTTGCTATGTTAGAAGCAGCCAACGTTCAAGATTGTGATATTTTCATTGCCATGACTCAATACGATGAGGTCAACATGGTTTCGGCTGTTCTCGCTAAAAAAATGGGAGCAAAAGGAAACCATTGTTCGTGTACGCAATCCTGAATATTCCAACCCTTACTTTAAAGAAAAAAATATTCTTGGATTTTTCACTCATTGTAAATCCAGAACTCCTAGCAGCTCGTGCTATCGCTAATATTATAGACTTCCCCAATGCTCTTTCTGTTGAACGTTTTGTAGGCGGATTGGTCAGTTTGATGGAATTCAAGGTTCGAAATAATAGTAATATTTGTCAGATGTCCATTGCTGATTTCCGTAAAAAGTTTGGGAATGTTATTGTCTGTGCTGTCGAACGCGACCACAAACTCATGATTCCTAGTGGAGATATGATTTTAGAAGATCAAGATCGTATCTTTGTGACAGGAAGTCGTGTCGATATGATGCTCTTTCACAACTATATCAAATCTAGAGTCGTTAAGAGTTTACTCATCATAGGAGCCGGGAAAATTGCTTACTATCTCTTAGGTATGTTAAAAGACAGTCGTATCGATACCAAGGTTATTGAGGTCAATCCTGAAAGAGCTGCCTTTTTCAGCGAAAAATTCCCTAAACTCTATATAGTCCAAGGTGATGGAACAACTAAGGACACCCTCTTGGAAGAAAGCGCACAAAACTATGATGCTGTTGCCACTTTGACAGGAGTCGACGAGGAAAATATCATTACCTCTATGTTCTTGGATAACATCGGTGTTCAAAAAAATATCACCAAAGTAAACCGCACTAGCTTATTAGAAATTATCCACGCAACAGATTTCTCAAGTATTATCACACCTAAAACAATCGCTGTTGATACAATCATGCACTTTATTCATGGTCGTGTAAATGCGCAATATTCTGACCTTCAAGCGATGCACCATTTAGCAAATGGCCAAGTAGAAACTCTTCAATTCCTAATCAAGGAAGCCAATAAAATGACTGGCAAGCCTTTATCTCAATTGAAGCTCAAAAAAGATGTCTTGATTGCTGCTATTATCCGCAATGGAAAAACGATCTTCCCTACAGGAGAAGATACACTCCAAGTCGGTGACAAGCTAGTGGTTATCACTCTGCTTTCAAATATCACCAAGATTTATGATTTGTTAGAGAGGTAAGCTATGAATAGAAGTATGGTACGCTTTCTTCTGGCAAAACTACTCTTGATTGAAGCTGGACTACTATTAGTTCCAGTTAGTATTGCTCTTTACTATCGAGAATCTAGTCAAGTTTTTACAGCTCTTTCTCTACCATTGGGATCCTTGTTGCCCTAGGTCTGATTGGCATCATCAGTAAACCTAAAAAACAACGCATCTACGCCAAAGAAGGAGTCTTAATTGTAGCTCTATGTTGGATCCTCTGGTCTTTCTTTGGTTCCCTTCCCTTTGTCTTTTCGGGTCAAATCCCCAATTTTATCGATGCCTTCTTCGAAACTAGTTCCGGCTTCACTACTACGGGAGCAACTATCTTAAATGACGTTTCTGTATTAAGTCGTTCGCTTCTGTTTTGGCGGAGCTTTACCCACCTCATTGGAGGGATGGGGGTGCTAGTTTTTGCCCTAGCTATTATGGACAATGCCAAAAATAGTCACCTTGAGGTTATGAAGGCTGAGGTCCCTGGACCAGTGTTTGGTAAGGTAGTATCTAAGCTAAAAAATACAGCCCAAATCCTCTACATCCTTTACCTGGCAATGTTTGCCCTTTTTGTAGTAATCTATTACCTCGCTGGCATGCCACTCTACGATAGCTTCGTTATCGCTATGGGGACTGCAGGAACTGGTGGTTTCACTGTTTATAATGATGGTATCGCCCACTATCATAGCTCTCTCATCACCTATCTAACGAGTATTGGGGTTTTGATGTTTGGTATCAATTTTAACCTCTACTACTACCTCATGCTCCGTCGTGTTAAAGAATTCTTTTTCGATGAGGAACTTCGGGCTTATCTCTTGATTGTAATCATTTCGACTGGTCTCATTACTCTTAACACACTTCACCTATATAGTGGGGTTGCACAAAGCTTTGAGATGGCCTTCTTCCAAGTTTCTAATATCATTACGACAACTGGTTTCGGTTACGGAAACACAACCAATTGGCCTTTATTTTCTCAGTATATCTTACTGATGCTGATGGCCATTGGTGGTTCTGCCGGATCTACTGCTGGTGGTCTCAAAGTTATGCGTGGAGTCATTCTAACTAAAATTGCCAAAAATCAATTTTTGTCAACCATTTCCCCTCACCGTGTTTTAACTCTCCATGTTAACCAAACGGTCATCGATAAGGACACCCAGCACAAGATTCTGAAGTACTTTGTCGTTTACATCATGATTCTACTCAGCTTAATTTTCATTATCAGTTTAGATGCTAACGATTTAATGATTGTTACGAGTGCCGTTTTCAGTTGTTTTAACAACATCGGTCCAATACTCGGAACAACTGCAAGTTTCTCAATTTTTAGTCCATTTTCAAAACTCGTCCTATCCTTTGCTATGATTGCAGGACGTCTTGAAATTTATCCAATCATACTACTCTTTATGAAGCGAACCTGGTCTAAACGTTAGAAATTTTATTATCAAACAGCACATCACTCAAAAAAATGAGGGATGTGCTATTTTCTGTTGGATAAGATTTTTTAAAAGACAGTTGAGAGTCAAAAAACAACACTTGGGAAACAGTTGACTTTTCGTGAATCATTTTAGTTATAATTTTAAAAAAACGTAGGGGATTTTATATGGAAAAAATGAACAAATCAATCCAACTTCTTTTATCGATTTCCTTGATATACTTAGGATTCTGTAGTTGCTTATTTTGGCCTGGTATTGCTTTAACTCTCAAACAATCCTGCTTTTGCTTTTTACTGCTCTTACTCTTATTAGCAGGCATCTGTACATTTATCCACTATCTCTCAGGACATGATCATTTGAGAAGTCAGCTACATAATCGTAGTCGATTTTTCTTTTTATTCTATAGTAGCATGATTATCATTAACGTTGCTGGAGTAAGTTTTATTTTATTTGAAAACATAAGCACTGACACTCTACTACAAAAAGAAATAGTTGACTTGTTACTAATCTCTTTCTTTTTCCTTTTCGGACTTGATCTTGCTACCTTTCTGCCATTAAACAAATGGAAAAAAATACCAACTCACAAAAAGTCAGGCAAGCTAACGATTCTTATCTTTTTTAGTTTGTTTTTTCTGCACAATCCTTTAACCATACTTTCTGTCGGCTTTTATATCCTTTTGGGAGCCAGCTTTCTAAACTTTTTATTTCCTAAAACCTTAAGACAAGATTTATCCTTTTATAGCCATATCATTCGAAACATCTTACTTGTATTATCGGTACTTATGTTCTGGTAGTTAATAGAATTCCTTTCAGAAATATGCTATAATGTAATAAATTTTTTAGGAGATATATGAATGAATTTTTTTAAAGACTATCGTAAACGATTGATTTGGCTAGGAATCTTTCTCGTGGCAATGGCCCTATCGCAAGTTCCTATCGTGACTTTAATGTTACTTCAAAAAACTCAGCTTGGACCCATCTGGTCATCTCTAATAGTGGGGCTTGTCTCAACCGCTGTTGTTACACTTTTTTTATACGGTGCTCACAAAAGTAAGTTATTAAACCTAAAATCGAAACTCTTTACCATGAATGATGCTCCTCGAATCGCTCTTAGTTATGTAGCCATTGTCGCTGGAAATATGATTGGTGCGATTTGGTTGCAACTTTTGAAGCAAACAACTACTTCGAATCAAGAGGCTATCAATAGCATCATGTCAGGAAGTTCTCTAATTTCCAGCATTTTCGTGGTTGCAATAGTGGCACCTATTTGTGAGGAAATTATCTGTCGAGGTATCCTACCTACTAAACTCTTCGAAGGATACGAAAAAATTGGATATGTTTTCGGTTGGCTTCTTTTCACGATAGCGCATATCCCAAATAATATTCCTTCTTTCTTAATCTATGGCTGGATGTCTGCTGTACTAACTTGGACGGCTTATCGCACCAAACGCCTTGAGATGTCTATCTTACTCCATCTAGTGATTAATGGAGTCAGCATTCTCATGCTTATCCTCCTTACATTCCTTATCAAGGTTGTTGGTATAGATGCTTTTCAATAAATAGAAGTTCCACTACTAATAAAAAGACTAGGAATTAAATCGTTTCCTAGTCTTTTTTTGCTTATTCTTTGAGTGATTCCAAACTAAGTTAATGAGGCAGGTAGCTAGACCGTAAAATAGCGGCTAGCGTCCAACAATTAGGAACTTTAGTTCCAATTGTTGGTACTGAGTTACATTTTCTCTTCTAACTCCACATCTGGATACTTGTCTGCAAACCAGCGGAGGGCAAAGTCATTTTCGAAGAGGAAGACAGGTTGGTCAAATCGGTCTTTAGCCAAGATGTTTCGACTTGAAGACATGCGTTCATCCAAGTCTTCTGGCTTGATCCAACGAACAGTCTTTTTACCCATTGGAGTCATGACAACTTCAGCATTATACTCACCTTCCATGCGGTGCTTGAAGACTTCAAATTGGAGTTGTCCAACAGCACCTAGCATGTACTCACCTGTTTGGTAATTCTTATAAAGCTGGATGGCCCCTTCTTGTACCAACTGTTCAATTCCCTTGTGGAATGATTTCTGTTTCATGACGTTCTTAGGAGAAACCTTCATGAAAATCTCAGGAGTAAAGGTTGGCAGTGGCTCAAACTCAAACTTGTTTTTTCCAACAGTCAGAGTATCTCCAACCTGGTAGGTACCTGTATCATAAACCCCGATGATGTCTCCTGCTACGGCATTGCTCACATTCTCACGGCTTTCTGCCATAAATTGGGTGACATTAGATAGCTTAGCACCTTTACCGGTGCGAGGGAGGTTGACACTCATCCCCCGCTCAAATTCACCAGATACGATCCGAACAAAGGCGATCCGGTCGCGGTGACGAGGGTCCATATTGGCTTGGATTTTAAAGACAAATCCTGAGAAATCCTTGTCATAAGGATCCACAATTTCTCCATCTGTCTTCTTGTGTCCGTGTGGCTCTGGAGCAAACTTGAGGAAGGTTTCAAGGAAGGTCTGCACCCCAAAATTAGTCAAGGCCGAGCCAAAGAAGACTGGTGTTAAATCACCTGCAAGAATGGCTTCCTCTGAGAATTCATTTCCTGCTTCATTCAAAAGCTCAATATCCTCTTTTACTTGTTCATAGAATGGATTGCTTGCAAAAAGTTTATCGCCATCCTCTAGGCTGGCAAAACGTTCGTCCCCTTTATAGAGTTCCAAACGTTGGTTATAAAGATCATAGAGCCCCTCAAAGGCTTTCCCCATCCCGATTGGCCAGTTCATTGGATAACTGGCAATCCCTAGAACTTCTTCCAATTCTTGCAAGAGGTCTAGTGGTTCACGACCGTCGCGGTCTAGCTTATTCATAAAGGTAAAGACTGGAATCCCACGATGTTTGACAACTTCAAACAACTTTTTGGTTTGGGCCTCGATACCCTTGGCAGAGTCCACTACCATGACCGCCGCATCCACCGCCATCAAGGTACGATAGGTATCCTCTGAGAAGTCCTCGTGCCCTGGTGTGTCTAGGATGTTTACTCGTTTGCCATCATAGTCAAACTGCATCACAGATGAGGTTACCGAAATCCCACGTTGCTTCTCGATATCCATCCAGTCGGATTTGGCAAAAGTCCCTGTTTTCTTTCCTTTTAC
Source organism: uncultured Streptococcus sp. (assembly GCA_916439135.1). Classification (GTDB taxonomy): domain Bacteria; phylum Bacillota; class Bacilli; order Lactobacillales; family Streptococcaceae; genus Streptococcus. The sequence goes on from CAKAHR010000001.1 coordinate 668,114, forward strand.
AGTACCAGCCTCACGAATCTCTCCCCCAAAGTAGAGCAACTGCTCAGTAATGGTTGTCTTCCCCGCGTCCGGGTGAGAGATGATGGCAAAGGTACGGCGTTTCTTAATTTCTTCTTGAATAGTCATATTTCTCTTTCTTTCTACTTTTTAATGATTTTGATTGATAATTTGCTCTTTGTTACATTGGACTCTAACATTCCTTTCAACACTCCATTATATCGGATTTTAGAGAGTTTTTCAATCGCTTATAAAAGAAAAGCAGACCAAGATATGAGGTCCGCTCTTCAAATTCTTTTGTTGATTATTTATATTTGTCACTCTTAATTTCGCATCACAGTTAAATTGTTTCTAGTGCCATTTTCTTTTGCCAACGTCTCTTAAACAAGATATCAAAGAGTACTAGAGCTGCAGATAGAATGATTGAAACCAGAAGATACTTTATCCATATAGGAGCATCTGAAATAAACGGCGTCGTATTCATAAGCCCATAATTTCCACCTGTTATTTGATTGACTCCAACTAGGAAAAGATTGAGAACAAAAGTGTAGGCGATAATTCGATACTTTTTAAGCAAGGTCTTATCGTAGTGATTCATAAGATAAACTAGAGAATTAACCAAAAGAGCGTAATGCCCTATCAAGAATGAAAAACTAGTGATATGCGGGAAATCATATGGATCAAAAACGGGATAGCCCAAAGCAAATACTGCCCCACTGGCTCCCATAAGGGCAAAATACTGCTTGGTTTTCCATTTATCTGGTAAGAAAACAACCGCAAACATGGCCAAACGGCAATGGTAAAGAGGCAGGCTGTTAGAAAATGGAATACTAAAACCTATATACCAGGTATAAAGAGCCAGCAGTTGCGCTATTTGAATCCACTTAAACAATCGAACAAATTTAGGGTTTTTATAGTAGGTAAGAGACCCATAAATGGATAATGCAAGAAGGCCTATCATGACTCCGTACCAAAAAATCGGAATAGGAGGTGGTGTGGTTTGGGTTCTTGTAATAAAATGATGCATAAAGTCTCTCCTTAAAGTAAAGAATTTAGTTGTTTATTAACGATTCTTATATTTATATTTAACAAGTTGATTGATGAGGATGAGAATTCCTGTCATCAAACTGGTTACGATGAGATAGTTAAGCAAGCTACCATGGTCACCAAGTACAGGTGGACGAGTCATGAAACCATAATTCCCTCCTGTTAAGAGATTGGCTAGAAAAATGATAGCATTGACTCCAAAGGTCATCTGGCAAATCTTCCAAATATCTCTATTTTCAACTTGATAATATCTGACAAGATAAATCAAGCAGTTTGCTAGGAGGGCCCAATGTCCGAAAACATTGTTCAGCGAGGAGACATGAGGGAAAGGAAAGGGATAAAAGACTGGATAAACTAAAGCCATGATAGAACCAAAGACTCCCACTAAGGCAAAATATTGCTTAAAAAATGTCTTATTAGGGGCAAAAAGAATGATCCACATAGCCATCCGACTGTGGTAAAAGGGAAGAGCCTCAGATAGCGGTAGACGAGCTGCAATATACCATGCGTTGATAATCAGTAGTTGAAGCAATTGTCCCCAATACCAAAAATCTCGATAACGTTTAGAGTTTGCATAGCGAATCGATAAAGTTGCTACAACCACCAATGATGTAGGTAATAAAAAGTACCATACTCCCAACTGAGGAGGGACAGTCTTTTTGCTGGTAAAAAATAACTCCCAAATCGTCATGTGTCATCCTTAACTTCCAGTAATTTATAAAGAATTCTATCTTTTTGGAATACCAAAATCCCATACAATTGTATTTTCTAATTTCAACCATTATATCGAAATAAAAAGTATTTTTCAATTTCTACTTCTTTTCAGCTTGACTTGCCTTATTTAGGGGAAAATATGGTAAAATAGAACAGATAAAGAATCATCATTTCACGAAAGGATATCCGATGAAAATTACGCAAGAAGAGGTGACTCACGTTGCCAATCTTTCAAAATTAAAATTCTCAGAAGAAGACACTGCTGCATTTGCGACAACACTCTCAAAAATTGTTGATATGGTCGAATTGCTAGGCGAAGTCGACACAACTGGTGTCGTACCTACAACAACTATGGCTGACCGTAAAACTGTTCTCCGACCTGATGTAGCCGAAGAAGGAACAGACCGTGACCTCTTATTTAAAAATGTACCTGAAAAAGATAATTACTATATCAAGGTGCCAGCTATCCTAGATGATGGAGGAGATGCCTAATGACTTTTAACAATAAAACGATTGAAGAGTTGCACAGTCTCCTTGTTTCTAAGGAAATTTCAGCAACTGAACTAACGCAAGCAACACTTGAAGATATCAAATCTCGTGAGGAAGCTATCAACGCTTTTGTGACAATCGCTGAAGAACAAGCTCTTGCTCAAGCTAAAGCTATTGATGAAGCTGGAATTGATGCTGACAACGTCCTTTCGGGAATTCCACTAGCTGTTAAGGATAACATCTCTACTGATGGCATCCTCACAACTGCTGCCTCAAAAATGCTCTACAACTACGAGCCAATCTTTGACGCGACAGCCGTTGCCAATGCAAAAGCTAAGGGCATGATTGTCGTTGGGAAAACCAACATGGACGAGTTTGCCATGGGGGGGTCAGGTGAGACTTCTTACTACGGTGCTACTAAAAATGCTTGGGACCACAGCAAAGTTCCTGGTGGATCATCAAGTGGTTCAGCTGTAGCTGTAGCTTCTGGACAAGTCCGTTTATCACTTGGTTCCGATACTGGTGGTTCTATCCGCCAACCTGCTGCCTTTAACGGGATTGTTGGTCTCAAGCCAACCTACGGAACAGTTTCACGTTTCGGTCTCATTGCTTTTGGTAGCTCATTAGACCAAATTGGTCCTTTTGCACCAACTGTTAAGGAAAATGCCCTCTTGCTCAATGCTATTGCTAGTGAAGATGCCAAAGACTCTACTTCTGCCCCTGTTCGCATTGCTGACTTTACTTCAAAAATCGGTCAAGACATCAAGGGGATGAAAATTGCTTTGCCTAAAGAATATCTTGGTGAAGGGATTGATCCAGAAGTTAAGGAAACCATCCTCAAAGCCGCTAAGCACTTTGAAAAACTTGGTGCTATCGTTGAAGAAGTTAGCCTTCCTCACTCTAAATACGGAGTTGCCGTTTACTACATCATCGCTTCTTCAGAAGCTTCATCAAACTTGCAACGTTTTGATGGTATTCGTTACGGCTACCGCGCAGAGGATGCGACTAATCTTGATGAAATCTATGTAAACAGCCGTAGCCAAGGTTTCGGTGAAGAGGTGAAACGCCGTATCATGCTAGGTACTTTCAGCCTTTCATCGGGTTACTACGATGCATACTACAAGAAGGCTGGACAAGTCCGTACCCTCATCATCCAAGATTTCGAAAACGTCTTTGCGGATTACGACTTGATTTGGGACCAACTGCTCCTAGCGTTGCCTACGACTTGGATTCGCTCAACCATGATCCAGTTGCTATGTACTTGGCTGACCTCTTGACCATCCCAGTTAACTTAGCTGGTCTCCCAGGTATTTCTATTCCTGCTGGATTTGTTCAAGGTCTACCAGTAGGACTCCAATTGATTGGTCCTAAGTATTCAGAAGAAACTATCTACCAAGCTGCTGCTGCTTTTGAAGCGACAACAGACTACCACAAACAACAACCCGTGATTTTTGGAGGTGACAACTAATGAACTTTGAAACAGTCATTGGACTTGAAGTCCACGTAGAGCTCAACACCAATTCAAAAATCTTCTCACCAACTTCTGCCCACTTCGGAAATGATCAAAATGCAAATACAAACGTGATTGACTGGTCTTTCCCAGGTGTACTACCAGTTCTCAATAAGGGTGTTGTCGATGCTGGTATCAAGGCTGCTCTTGCCCTCAATATGGACATCCACAAAAAGATGCACTTTGACCGCAAGAACTACTTCTATCCGGATAATCCAAAAGCCTACCAAATCTCTCAGTTTGATGAGCCAATCGGTTACAAGGGTTGGATTGAAGTTGAGCTAGAAGATGGTACGACCAAGAAAATCGGTATTGAACGTGCTCACCTAGAAGAAGATGCAGGTAAGAACACCCACGGAACCGATGGTTACTCTTATGTAGACCTCAACCGTCAAGGGGTACCATTGATTGAGATTGTATCCGAAGCAGATATGCGTTCACCAGAAGAAGCTTATGCTTATCTAACAGCCCTCAAGGAAGTTATCCAGTACGCTGGTATTTCTGACGTCAAGATGGAAGAAGGTTCTATGCGTGTGGATGCCAACATCTCCCTTCGTCCTTATGGTCAAGAGAAATTCGGTACCAAGACTGAGTTGAAAAACCTCAATTCCTTCTCAAACGTTCGCAAGGGTCTTGAATACGAGGTCCAACGCCAGGCTGAAATCCTTCGCTCAGGTGGTCAAATCCGCCAAGAAACACGCCGTTACGATGAAGCTAACAAAGCAACCATCCTCATGCGTGTTAAGGAAGGCGCTGCAGATTATCGTTACTTCCCAGAACCTGACCTACCACTCTTTGAAATCTCAGACGAGTGGATTGAAGAAATGCGTACTGAGTTGCCAGAATTTCCAAAAGAAAGACGTGCACGCTATGTATCTCAACTCGGCTTATCAGACTACGATGCTAGTCAGTTGACTGCTAATAAAGTCACTTCTGACTTCTTTGAGAAAGCTGTTGCCCTCGGTGGCGATGCTAAACAAGTCTCTAACTGGCTCCAAGGTGAGGTTGCTCAATTCTTGAATGCCGAAGGCAAGACACTGGAACAAATCGAATTGACTCCAGAGAACTTGGTAGAAATGATTGCCATCATCGAAGACGGCACCATCTCCTCTAAGATTGCCAAGAAAGTCTTTGTTCACCTAGCCAAAAATGGTGGCGGTGCTCGTGAATACGTTGAAAAAGCTGGTTTAGTTCAGATTTCAGATCCAGATGTGTTAATTCCAATTATCCACCAAGTCTTTGCTGATAACGAAGCAGCTGTTGCCGACTTCAAGTCAGGGAAGCGGAATGCAGACAAGGCCTTTACTGGATTCCTCATGAAAGCAACCAAAGGTCAAGCCAACCCACAAGTTGCTCTCAAGCTACTTGCCCAGGAATTAGCTAAGTTGAAAAACGATTAATCAATAAATCTAACTGCCATAAGCTCATGAAAATAGTTATTGCTTGATGGCTTGCACCTCGTACTCACATAGTTAGGAGACATATGAAAAAGTTATATACTCTTATCGCTACTTGTTTGCTTCTTCTCTTTGTGACACCCCTACAATCAATCGATGCTGGCGTCGGCCATTCTCGAAGTGGTAGCTCTAGCCGAAGCAGCTCTCGTAGCAGTAACAGTTCTCGAAGTAGCAGTAGCTCACGAAGTAGTAGCAGTTCTCGAAGCGGATCAAGTGGCAGTAGTTCTTCTTACAGAAGTAGCTATCGTTCTGGTGGTAGTTACTCAAGTTCAGATGGTTCTCTAGGTACCGGAATGACCATTCTTATCATGTTTGGTGTCGGAGCTTTCCTACTCTTCATGCTCATCAAGTACCTTAGCAACCAAGATACTTCTTATTCAAAACCATATAGAAGACCTACTCCTAGCTACCAACCAGAAACAACTAGCCATCGTAGGGTTGTACATAATAGTCAGGCTATCGATCGACTTAGATATCATGATCCAAACTTTGATGCAGATGCTTTCACTTCATGGGTTAAAGAAGTCTACATCCAGTTACAGGCTGCTTGGACTAAAAAAGATTGGAATGCCGTTCGTTCTCTAGAGAGTGCCAGTCTCTATTCTCAACACAGTGCTCAACTGGAAGACTATATCCAATCTCAAACAACTAATGTTTTGGAACGTGTCTATGTTGAGAATATTAGAATCAAAGATTTTAATAGCAACCCAGATGGAAACGATACTTTGGTCGTTATCTTATCATCTACCTTGAGAGACTATGTCATCGAAGACAAGACTCGTAAGGTTATTGAGGGAGACCCTCAAAAAGATTTATTTACAGTTTATCAAATGAACTTCATCCGCAAACATGGTAGCCAAACTGAAAGCTCTGTCCAAGATGAAGCTGTTAGCGACCGCTGTCCAAACTGTGGCGCGCCACTGAAAATATCAGCTATCAGCAAATGTGACTATTGCGGATCTGATATCACCCGTAGTCCTAACCAATGGGTACTTGATACCTACGATGTTGTGGATGAAGACGAACTATATAATTAGGAGGAAATTATGGGATTTATTCGTATGGCCAAAGAGCAAATTAAGGGAGTTGTTGATGTTGCCAAAACTGCTGGTATTAATAGTATTAATGACAGTAAATTTAAGGAAGCCGTTGTGCTTCCAGAACACGTATCATCCGAAGCATTAGCTGTCAAAGGAATTCTTCTTACAAAAGACCCTGACGGAGTTTCTAGACAAGAGAATCAACATACAGGACTTTTAACAGATGGTTCAGTCGTCATTGTGCCCCAAGGTTATGTTGCTATCCTTGTAAATAACGGTACTTTTCTTGGTGATGTTTTAGAAGCTGGTAGTCATGAATGGCGCTCTGGAGACAACGCTTGGCTTCTAGAAAAGGGTGGAATAAGAGGAACTTGGGAAAACTTCAAGCACCGCTTTTCATTCGCTGGTCAAGTCGTTACTCAACAAGAAATCATCTTTGTCCGTATCCAACCAATTGCGGGTAATAAATTCGGTACGCAAAACGCTGTAGAATACTTCAGTGAACGTTACCAACAATTGCTCAATATCCGTTTCTATGGTTTGTTCGATATCAAGATTTCTGACCCAGTTCTTTTCTACGTTAGCTCTATCAGTCAACAAATTGACGAACATAAACCGTTTACACTTCAAGATATCGCTCAAGGTACTTTACGTCAAAATATCTCTCCTAAAATTGCGATTGCGATTGCAAAATTCACCAATGAATACCGTGTTGATATCTATAGCCTCAATGCCAATCAAGATATTTTCAATGAAATAGCCAAACAAGAGGTCAATAAAGTCTGGACTGGTCTTTACGGAATTGAAGTAACCAATATCCTTCTTGAAGACTTGAGCTACGACAAAGAAAGTCTTGAAATTGTTCGTAAGCTTGATAGCGAACTAGTTGCCATGAAATACAACACGATTGAGATTGAAGAACGTCGTGCTCGTAACGAAGCTCTCATTGCTGCTGCCAATAATGAAGGTAATGGCAATGGTATGAACATGATTATGGGAATGAACCTAGGACAAACGCTCGGTGGTCAAATTAACCAACAAGCTCAACCTATGAATCCTAATCAAAGCAATACCCCAGTACAACCTGCTGATCCAAACCAAGCTTTGACTCCAAAACAAACTGCAAATTTTGAACAAGTTGCTAGCCCAGTCCAAACTGCTAGTCCTGAACAGACTGCTAACTCAGCAGAATCTACTAATCCCGAAGTGACGACTCCTGCGGAAGAAACTACTAGTCAAGAAGTGACGACTCCTGCAGAAGAATCTACTAGTCCTGAACAAGCCACTAACTCTGAAAAACCACTAATAAAAACTTTTACATTGAAGTCGATAGCAAGTACGTCTTAGTTACTAAGGATGATGAGGGAAACATCGTTCCTGTCAACTAATCTCACTTCCCTGATATTTGAGAAATCTCACGACTTATGATACAATAAAGAGTAAATTATTTTATTAAAGAGGTAAAAACATGATTGAAGCAAGTAAATTAAAGGCTGGTATGACCTTTGAAACAGCTGATGGAAAATTAATCCGCGTTTTGGAAGCTAGCCACCACAAACCAGGTAAAGGAAACACGATCATGCGCATGAAATTGCGTGATGTCCGTACTGGTTCAACATTTGAAACAAGCTACCGTCCAGAGGAAATTTGAGCAAGCGATTATCGAAACTGTGCCAGCACAATACTTGTACAAAATGGATGATACAGCTTATTTCATGAACACTGAAACTTACGACCAGTATGAAATTCCTGTTGCTAATGTTGAAAATGAATTGCTTTATATCCTTGAAAATTCTGAAGTCAAAATTCAATTTTACGGAACTGAAGTAATCGGTGTGACAGTACCTACAACTGTTGAATTAACAGTTGCTGAAACTCAACCATCTATTAAAGGTGCTACTGTTACAGGTTCTGGTAAACCAGCTACAATGGAAACTGGTCTTGTCGTGAACGTTCCAGACTTCATCGAAGCTGGACAAAAACTTGTGATTAACACTGCAGAAGGAACTTACGTTTCTCGTGCCTAATCTCTAGAAAGAGGTCATCCTATGGGAATTGAAGAACAATTAGGCGAAATCGTTATCGCCCCACGTGTACTTGAAAAAATCATTGCTATCGCTACTGCTAAAGTAGAAGGTGTCCACTCTTTTTCAAACAAATCAGTATCTGACACCCTTTCAAAACTTTCACTCGGTCGTGGCGTCTATCTAAAAGAATCTGAAGAAGAATTAACAGCTGATATCTATCTCTATCTTGAGTATGGTGTTAAGGTTCCTAAGGTTGCAATGGCTATTCAAAAAGCTGTAAAAGATGCCGTTCGTAATATGGCTGATGTTGAACTCAGTGCTGTGAATATTCACGTTGCTGGTATTGCACCAGATAAAACACCAAAACCAGCATTGAAAGATTTATTTGATGAGGACTTCCTAAATGACTAGTCCATTATTAGAATCTAGACGCGAACTACGAAAATGTGCCTTCCAAGCACTGATGAGTCTTGAATATGGTTCTGATATTGAAACTGCTTGCCGCTTCGCCTATACTCATGATCGAGAAGACGACGAGGTAAAACTCCCTAGTTTCCTAATCGATCTTGTATCTGGTGTTCAAGCTCAAAAAGAGGAACTAGACAAACAAATCACTCAGCATTTAAAGTCTGGTTGGACGATTGAACGGTTAACCTTAGTTGAAAAGAATTTATTGCGTTTAGGAGTTTTCGAAATTACTTCCTTTGATACTCCTCAACTTGTAGCTGTAAATGAAGCTATCGAGCTTGCAAAAAGCTTTCAGATCAAAAATCAGCCCGTTTTATCAATGGATTGCTCAGTCAATTTGTAACGGAAGAAAATTAAATTAAAAAAAGTGTTTGACAGTTATCAAACACTTTTTTATTTATCTTCTAAAATTTCTATCTAAAAAACCGATCATAGACTAAATTAGAAAGAAACAACCAGATGAAATCTGCATGGATGAGAAAATTTATAAAACTATGGCACAGGATTGTGATTTTTAGATTCTTTGTCCAACGGTAGACTAAAGCAAAGAAAAGACCAGAAAGGCTATAAACCATCAAACTGAAGGGATCGCGATGGGACAATACCAAATGACTGAGCCCAAAAATAAGAGCTGATAAGATGACATCCAAGTAGTATTTGGACTTAGGAAAGAAAGTATTCATAAAATAGCCTCTATGGACTATCTCCTCCAATATAGGCCCTAAAATAACAACTGAAACAAAAGAGAAGCAAGTCGTTAAAATAGTAGAATCCTCACCGATGGATATGACCGAAAGAAGATCTTCAAAGATATAGTGATTATTAATGTGGTGTCTAAACTGTAAGTAAAAAGCACTTAAGAACTGACGGACAACATAAGTAGCCACTAGACTAACTAGAAGGTAAAAGAATCTGGATCTCTTCGATCCCTTTTCCTCAAAAATATAGAGCATTTTTTTCTTTTTAAGCCAATAGAACAATAGTCCTAAAAGGGCTAGTTGCTCTACTGCTACAATAATAGAATAACCATCCATACCCCAGACAAACATCTTAGCCAGATACAGACTGCTGAAATCTAACAGATAAATCGATAGGAATACCAGTAATGTATAGATTCCCAAATGACCTAGTTTTTTCATACTCACTCCAAAAATCTTTGTTGATTTATTTTTATAGCATACGTATCTTTTGTTATATTAACAACTTCTTTTGCAAAAGTCAATTTTTCATCCTGAAATGTATTTTTAAAATCCAAAAAGCTAGAACCATTTCTTTGTTCTAGCTTTCTTTTTTAATATTTTCTAAAGCGTAGATAACGCTCTTTCAAAAGTTCCTCCATCGGTAATTGTTTTAATTGTTCAATTTCTGTTTGAAGTTCATTTTTTACACGAGCTAACAGTTCTTTAGTAGAGAGACCTTTCTCTGAAATAACCTTATCTACAACTTGCATCTCCAAAAGTTCATGTGAGGTTATTTTCATCAATTCAGCTGCTTCCATAGCACGACTGCCATCTTTCCAAAGGATAGACGCAAAGCCCTCAGGACTCAGAACTGCATAGATCGAATTTTCTAACATCCAGACACGATCTGCTACCGCTAGGGCTAAAGCCCCTCCTGAACCACCTTCACCGATAATGATAGCAATAATCGGCACTTTAAGGTCGCTCATCTCCATGAGGTTACGGGCAATCGCTTCACCTTGACCACGTTCTTCTGCTCCGATCCCTGGATAGGCACCAGCAGTATTGATAAAGGTTACAACTGGTCGGCCAAATTTCAGCTTGTTTCATCAAACGGAGAGCTTTTCGATAACCTTCCGGATGAGGTTGACCAAAGTTTCGGTTCAGATTATCTTGTAAACTTTTACCTTTTTGGATTCCGACTACAGTTACCGCTTGGTCTCCCAGCCATCCGATACCACCAATAATAGCACCATCATCTCTGAAAGAGCGGTCACCATGTAGTTCAACAAAGTCATCAAATATTCCTGTTGCAAAGTCCAAGGCAGTTAAGCGGGTTTGTTCACGTGCTTCTCTGACGATTTTTGCAATATTCATCAACAATCCCCCTTATGTAACCTTACTAATCGAGCAATCATTTCTGGCAATTCTCTTCGTTTAACAATCGCATCCACAAATCCATGTTCTAATAAAAATTCTGCCTTCTGGAAATCCTCTGGCAAATCTTCCCTTACGGTATTTTCAATAACACGGCGTCCGGCAAATCCTACTAAACTTTGAGGCTCTGCCAAGATGATATCCCCTTCCATAGCAAAGGAAGCTGTTACACCACCAGTTGTTGGATCCGTAAGGATAGTCAGATAAAAGAGACCTGCATTGGAATGACGTTTAACTGCAGCAGAAATCTTAGCCATCTGCATCAAACTCATGATTCCTTCTTGCATACGTGCTCCACCAGATGCTGTAAACAATACAACTGGTAATTTTTCAGCTGTTGCGTATTCAAACAATCTTGTGATTTTTTCACCAACGACTGTTCCCATGGATGCCATGATAAAGTTAGAATCCATGATGCCGAGAGCAACTTTTTCGCCCTTAATCAAAGCAGTTCCTGTGACAACAGCCTCATCAAGACCAGTTATTTCACGCATAGAGGCTAATTTCTTTTGATAACCTGGAAATTTCAAAGGATCCTGCGTTTCAATTCCAGTAAACATCTCTAAGAAGCTTCCCATATCGATAGTTAAAGCTAGACGCTCTTGAGCTGAAATACGGAAGGTATAGCCACAGTGAGGACAAATACGGTCACTCCCCAAATCTTTCTGGTAAATAGTGTGTTTACAACCCGGACATTTTGAGAAGAGTTCATCTGGAACCTCCGGCTTAGCTTGGGGCTTTTCTCTAAGTGAACGATTGGGATTAATTCGTATATATTTATCTTTTTTACTAAATAGAGCCATACATCCCTCTTTTTATATTATTCTTTTTCTTGATAGTGTGGTAAGAAAGTTTCCATCAAGAAGGAAGTATCGTAGTCCCCTGCTATCACGCGACGATCTGAAATCAAATCGAGTTGGAAATCTGCATTGGTAACGATCCCTTCAATTTCGAGTTCATATAGAGCTCGTTGCATTTTCATCAGTGCATCAAAACGATTTTCACCATGAACAATAATTTTAGCAATCATACTATCATAGTATGGTGGAATGGTATAACCTGGATAAACTGCAGAGTCAACACGCAAGCCTACACCACCACTTGGTAGATAGAGATTAGTAATCTTACCAGGACTTGGTGCAAAATTAAAGGCTGGGTTTTCCGCATTGATACGGCACTCAATGGCATGTCCTTTTAGAACAATATCTTCTTGTTTCAAGGTCAATGGTTGACCTGCTGCAATACGAATTTGTTCCTTGACAATATCCACACCAGAAACAAATTCGGTTACTGGGTGTTCCACTTGGACACGCGTATTCATCTCCATAAAGTAGAACTTGCCAGTCGCTTCATCTAAAAGGAACTCAATGGTACCAGCATTTTCATAACCAACAGATTCTGCTGCGCGGACTGCTGCAGCACCGATTTCATTCCGAAGTGTTTTCCCAATCGCAATGGAAGGACTTTCTTCTAAAACCTTTTGGTTATTTCGCTGAAGCGAACAGTCACGTTCACCTAGGTGAATAACATGTCCCATTTGGTCAGCAAGAATCTGTACTTCAATATGGCGGGCAGGATAAATCACACGCTCTAGGTACATAGCCCCATTACCAAAGTTTGCTTTGGCTTCACTAGAGGCTGTTTCAAAGGCTGATACGAGTTCTTCTGCCTTTTCAACCTTACGAATTCCTTTACCACCACCTCCAGCTGATGCTTTCAGCATGACTGGATAACCAATTTTTTCGGCAATAGAAAGGGCCTCTTCTGCAGTATGGACTTCTCCATCTGATCCTGGAATTACGGGCACATTAGCCTTAATCATTTGGGCACGGGCGTTAATTTTATCCCCCATGACATCCATTACACGAGCTGATGGTCCGATAAATTTGATGCCAACTTCTTCACACATGGTTGCAAATTTGGAATTTTCACTTAAAAACCCAAATCCAGGGTGAATAGCTTCAGCTTCAGTCAAGACCGCAGCTGAAAGGATTGCATTGATGTTCAGATAAGATTCTGTAGCCTTCCCAGGACCGATACAGATAGCCTCATCAGCCAAAAGAGTGTGGAGAGCTTCCTTGTCAGCAGTCGAATAAACAGCAACTGTGGCTATTCCTAATTCTCGTGCCGCACGAATAATACGAACAGCAATTTCACCACGATTGGCAATTAAAATCTTACGAAACATGGAAAACCTCCCTAGTTTCCAATAGCAAAGGTTAGAGTACCGCTTGCTGCTAGCTTACCATCTACTTCTGCCTTCGCTTCTACTACGGCGATTGTGCCACGACGTTTGACAAAAGTTGCTGTCATGACAAGCTGATCACCAGGAACAACTTGCTTCTTAAATTTAACCTTGTCCATCCCAGCATAGAAGACTAGCTTCCCTTTGTTTTCAGGTTTTGATAGTTCTAAAACGCCTGCTGTCTGTGCCAAGGCTTCCATGATCAGTACACCTGGCATCACAGGGTAATCCGGGAAGTGTCCGTCGAAGAAAGGTTCATTAATCGTTACATTTAATGGCAACGATTGTATCTTCACTGACTTCTAAAACACGATCCACTAAGAGCATGGGATAGCGGTGGGGTAAAGCTTCTTTAATTCCTTGAATATCAATCATTTGATACGTACCAAGCCTTTCCCGAACTCAACCATTTCTTCATTTTCAACCAGAATTTCTGTTACAACACCATCTTTAGGTGCTGGGATTTCGTTCATGACCTTCATAGCTTCGATGATGACCAGGGTTTGGCCTTTTTAACCGTATCACCGACTGAAACAAAATTAGATTTGTCTGGTCCGGCAGCCAAGTATGCAACTCCGACAAGTGGACTTTCTACAAGATCCCCTTCGGCTACAGATTCACCAGCACCTGATTCTGAAACTGCTTCTACAACTGGAGCTACAGTTTGGGTTTGTGGTGCAACTGTAGATTCAGTTGCTGAAACCGCTGGTTGAGGTGCTGGACTTGTTTCTGAAATAAGTTTTGCTTCATTCTTACTGAAAAGCAACTCATCCGTTCCATTTTTATAAGAAAATTCTCTCAAGCTTGACTGGTCAAATTGTGCCATCAAGTCTTTGATTTCATTTAAATTCATCTTTACTTATTCTCCCAACGTTTGAAGGCAAGAACTGCGTTATGTCCACCAAATCCAAAAGTATTTGAGATAGCATAAGGAATTTCACGTTCCACGCCTTGTCCATAAATAACGTTTGCTTCGATGTAGTCTGACAACTCTGTAGTTCCAGCTGTCATCGGTACATAGTTGTTACGGATTGCTTCAATGGTTGCAATGGCTTCAACTGCACCTGCTGCACCAAGTAAGTGACCTGTAAATGACTTCGTTGACGATACAGGTACTTCCTTACCAAGAACAGCTACGATTGCTCCACTTTCTCCTTTTTCATTAGCAGGAGTTGAAGTACCGTGAGCATTAACATAAGCTACTTGATCTGGAGTAATCTCTGCTTCCTCCAAGGCAAGTTTAATAGCTTTAATAGCTCCTTGGCCCTCTGGATGTGGAGAAGTCATATGGTAGGCATCACAAGTGTTACCGTAACCCACAACTTCAGCCAAGATAGTTGCTCCACGTTTTTCAGCGTGTTCTAAGCTCTCAAGTACCAGCATACCTGATCCTTCACCCATGACAAATCCATTACGATCTTTGTCAAATGGAATAGAAGCACGCGTTGGATCCTCTGTTGTTGAAAGAGCTGTCAAAGCTTGGAAACCAGCAATCGCAAATGGAGTAATAGAAGATTCTGATCCACCAACGAGCATGATGTCTTGGAAACCAAATTTGATAGAGCGGAAGGCATCTCCAATAGCATCATTTGATGAAGCACAAGCTGTATTGACAGATTTACAGATACCATTGGCACCAAAGCGCATAGCAACATTCCCTGCCGCCATATTCGGCAAGGCTTTTGGAAGTGTCAACGGTTTTACACGTTTTGGTCCTTTTTCGTGAAGGCGAAGCACTTGATCTTCGATTTCTCTGATCCCACCGATACCTGATGCAACGATGACACCAAAGCGATCTTTATCAACCGACTCTACATCAAGATTTGCATTGTTGACTGCTTCTTGAGCTGCATACAAGGCATACAAAGAATAATCATCGAAACGATTAGTATCTTTTTTTACAAAATATTTGTCAAAAGGAAAATCGTTAATCTCCGCTGCATTATGGACGTCAAAAGCACTGTGATCAAACTTGGTAATTTCACCAATTCCAATTTTTCCGTTCTTTAGACTGTTCCAAAATTCCTCTGGTGTGTTACCAATTGGAGATGTTAATCCATAACCTGTTACTACTACACGATTTAGTTTCATTTTCATACCTCTATTTTAACTCTTATTGCATGGTAAGTCCACCATCAATTGCGATGACTTGTCCCGTTAGATAATCTTGGCTTGCAAGAAAAGCTGTGACCTCTGCGACTTGCTCTGCTTGGCCAAATTGTTTCATCGGAATTTGTGCCAACATGGCATCTTTTACCTTATCAGATAAAACTGCAGTCATATCTGATTCGATCATTCCTGGAGCAATAGCATTGACACGTACATTACGGTTGGCAACCTCACGCGCTACCGACTTGGTAAATCCAATCAGACCTGCCTTAGAAGCAGCGTAGTTCGCTTGACCGATATTCCCCATCAGACCAACGACACTAGACATATTGATAATGGCACCTTCACGAGCTTTATCATCTGCTTCAAGACTGCTTGTGTCATATTAAAAGCACCCGTTAGATTGACTTTCAAGACCTTTTCAAAATTTTCTTCTGTCATCTTAAGCATGAGAGTATCTTGAGTAATCCCAGCATTATTAACGAGGACGTCTACTGAACCCAACTCCTCAATCGCTTGTTCCACCATGCGTTTAGCATCTGCAAAGTCAGAAACATCACCAGAAATCGTAAGAACTTTCACCCCGTACGGTTTAAACTCGTCTAGAAGCTCCTCGGAGATCTCACCACGACTATTCAAGACAACGTTGGCCCCCAAGCTGGCAAATTTATGAGCAATGGCAAGACCAATCCCTCTACTTGAGCCTGTAATAAAGACATTTTTCTGTTCTAGTTTCATTTTTCTCCTTTCAGAACTTCTATCATTCTTCTCTAATTTTCTAAGAATGCTAGCAAACTTGCTTGATCTTCCACATTAGCAAGTTGAGCAGTTTTATCAATCTTTTTAACAAATCCTGACAAGACTTTTCCAGGACCAATTTCGATAAAACGAGTCACCCCAGCTTCTTGCATAAGAGCAACACTCTCATAAAAACGTACAGGTTCCTTAACTTGACGCGTTAAGAGTTCTGCAATTCGGTCTTTTTCCATAACCTTTGCTTCTGTATTGCCAACAAGAGAACAAGCAAAGTCATTAAACTCAACATCTTCTAGGACTTGAGCTAATTTTTGACTAGCAGATTCCAATAAAGCTGTATGGAAAGGTCCAGAAACATTTAGCGGAATTAAGCGTTTTGCTCCTGCTTCTTGCAAGAGTTCAACTGCACGATCCACAGCAACCACCTCACCACCAATAACAATCTGGCTTGGAGTGTTGTAGTTAGCTGGAGTCACTACGCCAAGTTGAGAAGCTTCTTGACAAGCTTGCTCGATAACTTCAACCGGTGTGTTGAGCACAGCTACCATTTTCCCTGATCCCGCAGGTGTTGCTTCTTCCATATAAGCCCCACGCTTAGCAACTAGAGCCACTGCATCCTCGAAATCCAAAGCACCACTTGCTACAAGGGCAGAATATTCGCCAAGAGATAGACCAGCCACCATATCTGGTTGATAACCTTTCTCTTTTAGTAGTCGGTAAATGGCAACGGATGTAGCTAAAATAGCTGGTTGCGTGTAACGAGTCTGATTTAGCTTCGTTTCATCATTGTCAATCAAATCCCGAAGGTCATAACCTAAGACTTGACTAGCTTGGTCGATTGTTTCCTTGACGATAGCATATTGGTCATATAGCTCACGTCCCATTCCAAGGTACTGGGCTCCTTGACCTGCAAATAGAAAGGCTGTTTTAGTCATTTCTTGTAACTCCTGCCCAACGAGCGGCTTCTTTTGAATTTTCTCAGCGGCACCATAGTAGATATCTTTTAAAATTTCTTCAACTGTTTCTTCTTTAGATACCAAACCAGCAATTTGACCGGCCATCACTGAACCACCATCCACATCACCATGGACAACAGCCTTGGCCAAAGCTCCTGCACCCATTTGTTCGAAAATCTCTAAATCTGGATTTTCTTGTTTAAAGGCATCTTTTTCAGCTTGCTCAAAATCACGAGTCAATTGATTTTTGATGGCACGAACTGCGTGACCAAAATGTTGTGCTGAAATGGTTGTATCAATATCACGAGCTTTTAATATTTTAGCTTTATAGTTTGGATGAGCATTTGATTCTTTGGCAACTACGAAACGAGTTCCTACTTGCACGGCTTCTGCACCAAGCATAAATCCAGCTGCTGCTCCCTCACCGTCTGCAATACCACCAGCAGCGATAACAGGGATTGAAACAGCTGCCGCAACTTGACGAACCAAGGTCATGGTTGTTAATTTACCAATGTGTCCACCGGCTTCCATACCTTCACAAATGACAGCATCCGCTCCGATTTTTTCCATGCGTTTTGCCAAAGCGACACTAGGAACTACCGGAATAACAGTGATCCCAGCCTCATGGAATCGTTCCATGTATTTACTTGGGTTTCCTGCACCAGTTGTGACTACCTTAACCCCTTCTTCAATAACGAGGTCAACAATATCATCAACAAATGGAGACAAGAGCATGATATTGACACCAAAAGGCTTGTCTGTTAAAGATTTGATCTTATCGATATTCGCTTTAACCACTTCTTTAGGTGCGTTTCCTCCACCAATGATACCGAGACCACCAGCTTTTGAAACAGCTCCAGCCAAATCGCCATCTGCTACCCAGGCCATTCCACCTTGGAAGATAGGATATTTAATATTTAATAGTTCAGTGATACGTGTTTTCATATTGCCTCCATAAGTCTTGCTTACGTAATAGTTCGAATCCATTATAATTTGACCGTCAAACTATTACCTAAACAAGAGGGAGCGGGTCTCCCCTACTCCTTCTTTATTTATTCTAATTATTTAGTTTGCTCTTCAACGTAAGCAACCAAGTCGCCAACTGTTTTCAAGTTGTCTTCAGCTTCGATTTGGATATCAAAAGCGTCTTCGATTTCTGAGATTACTTGGAACAAGTCCAATGAATCTGCATCCAAATCATCAAAAGTAGATTCAAGTGTTACTTCTGATGCATCTTTTCCAAGTTCTTCAACGATAATTTCTTGTACTTTTTCAAATACTGCCATGATAGACTCCTTTAAAATAAATAGTTTTTTTATAACAATGTGATCACCACATGATTACCTAAATTGTAACAATAAGTGTGCCCCATGTCAAACCTCCACCGAAGCCTGACAAGAGAATTTTTGGCTACCATCCAGATGGATGAGCCCCTCTTCTACACACTCTGATAGTAAAATTGGGATACTTGCCGCGCTCGTATTTCCATACTTCATCATATTAGCAGGAAGCTTATCACGGTCTACACCAATTTTTCTAGCCATTTTATCTAAAATCCGAATATTAGCTTGATGAAGCAAGAGATAATCTAATTCTTCTGCCGATATCGGACTTTTTTCAATGGTCTTTTTAATAGATTTAGCCACATCTCGAATTGCAAAGTCAAAAACTGCTCTCCCATCCATTTTCAAGAAAACATCGGATTCTTCTTGAATAGAAAATGGCGAAATCAATCCTGTCTGTCCATAAGTGAGACACTCACCACGAGAACCATCACTATTGAGACTTTCAGCTAAGAAATGTTTTTGGTCACTTGCCTCAAGTAGTACTCCACCGGCTCCATCTCCGAACAAGACAGCTGTTGAGCGGTCAGACCAGTCCAGAGATTTAGACATAGTCTCACTACCGATAACCATACCCTTGCGATATGTTCCTGAAGAAATAAATTTTTCGGCAGTTGATAGGGCAAAGATAAATCCACTACAAGCTGCTGTTAGATCGTAGGCAAAAGCTTTATGAGCACCAATCTTAGCCTGAACACGGGCCGCTGTAGAAGGCATCATCGAGTCAGGTGTCATAGTCGCTAGAATGATGAAATCTAACTCTTCAGCAGAAATCCCTGCCTTGTCTATAAGTTGCTTTGCAACCTCTGTAGCCAAATCTCCTGTTGATTCTGTTTTAGAAATATGACGTTCTTTAATCCCTGTCCGACTTGAAATCCATTCATCACTCGTATCCATGACCTGAGCCAAGTCTTCGTTTGTGATAATCTGCTCTGGAGCATAATGAGCGACCTGGCTTATTTTTGCAAAAGCCATTACTTCAAATCCTCCAAAAAGTGATAAAGATTAGTCAACCCTTTTCCCATAACTTCAATCTCTTCAGGACTCATGCCCTCGATAATTCTTCGACCATGGCCTTATGGAAACGTTTATGAAGACGATGAACGAGGCGACCTTTCTTTGTCAAATGCAGATGTACTACACGACGATCTTGATCTGAACGGATACGTTCGATGTATCCTTTTCGTTCCAAATTATTTAAACTCGTTGTCACAGTCCCTAGAGTTACCATCAACTCTTTGGAAACTTGACTCGGAGTCACTTCTGGATACTTACCGATAACATCAATCGTGTGCATTTCTTTGATAGAGATGTCTTTGAAACGACTACCTCGCAAACTTACTTCCTCGATCACTAGGACGTTGTTAAAAATTGATGTTAAATAGTCATTGACTTGTTGGTAGTCCATTTCTCTTCCCTCCTTTATCAAAAAAAGTTTAATAATCAAAACATTTGACAAGAAAAGTATATCAAACTTCAAAGAATAGTGCAAGTATTTTTTATTTCCCGACAAATTTTGGACGTCTTCTTTCAGAATGTGCCCGAACACCTTCTTTAAAATCTTCCGTATAGGATAGTGATTTTTGTAGTTTCAATTCAAGTTGAGCATATTCATGCCACTGCTTGAACTCACTTTCCCAAACAAGTTTCTTAATCGCAGCATAGGAATTTGAAGAACCACGTCTCAACTTCTTCAATAATTGTTCTCTTGTTTTTTCTAATTGTTCACTAGTACATAGACGATATAGAACTCCTGCCTCCATTGCCTTTTCAGCGGTGAAAGCTTCTCCAGTCATAGCTAATTGAGTTGCTCTAGTTGCGCCGAGCGATCTTGTCAGCAAGAATAAGCCACCCGCGTCAGGAGCTAATCCTACACCTACAAAAGCCTGGATAAATTTAGACTTGTCAGATGCGATACAAAAATCAACTGCCAAGGCCATATTAGCTGCGGCTCCGGCAACTGCTCCGTCCACTTCCATGATAATTGGCTTAGGAATCTGTTTAATCTTATAAGAAATCGTATTAACCAATTCAGCAATTCGTGCAAGTGAAGCAATATCATCCTCATCGACAGCACGTTTCATTTCAACTAAATCTCCACCGACAGAAAATACCTTTCCTGCTGCATTGATAAGAATAAATGAAACAGAATCATCCTTTTCAGCTAATTCCAGTGCTTCTAAAATTTCTTCACACATAGGAATATGGAAACCATTTGCCACCTCGGGACGATTTAAAGTAATCGTTGCTAAATCGTCTTGAATTTGAAAGATAATATGATTCATAGCCACTCCTTTAATTTAAAGCTGATTAAATTATTTTATCTTCAAAGTATATCTTTTTATTTCCATTTACACAAGCAAAAATCGATTAAAAGTGTATCAGCCGATTTTTAAAGAGTGTTTTCTATACTTAAAATAGCTAGGTTGAGTTAACCATCTCTAGGCGTCCAATAAGAAACAACCTTTCCTATTGCAGATTGAAAAAAGCCCATCTTTCTGCTATAATCTTATAAAATACTAACTGAGGAGTTCTTATGAAGGTTGTAAAATTTGGAGGAAGTTCACTCGCCTCTGCAAGCCAGTTGAAAAAGGTTTTAAACATTGTAAAAAGTGACCCTGAACGTCGTTTTGTAGTTGTATCTGCACCAGGAAAGCGCGATGCTGAAGATACCAAGGTTACGGATGCCTTGATTAAATATTATCGTGATTATGTAGCAGGAAATGATATCAGTGCTAGTCAAAATTGGATTATCGATCGTTACGCTGCAATGGTTAGCGAACTAGGACTTAAACCAGCTGTTTTAGAACGAATCTCTAAAAGCATCCGAACTCTTGCTACTCTTCCAATTGAGGACAATGAGTTTCTTTACGACACCTTCCTTGCTGCAGGGGAAAACAACAATGCTAAACTGATTGCAGCTTACTTTAACCAAAATGGATTAGAAGCGCGCTATGTTCATCCACGAGAGGCTGGTATTGTTGTTACAAGCGAACCTGGAAATGCTCGCATCATTCCTTCAAGCTATGATAAAATCGAAGAGCTCAATAATGGCACAGAAGTCCTCGTTATCCCTGGATTCTTCGGTGTGACTAAAGAGAATCAAATCTGTACCTTCTCCCGTGGTGGTTCTGATATCACAGGTTCCATCATTGCTGCGGGGGTCAAAGCAGACCTTTATGAGAACTTTACTGATGTTGACGGAATTTTTGCTGCCCATCCTGGTATTATTCATAAACCACACTCAATCCCTGAATTGACTTACCGTGAAATGCGTGAATTGGCCTATGCAGGATTCTCAGTGCTCCATGACGAAGCTCTCCTTCCGGCCTACCGCGGAAATCCCTCTTGTTATCAAAAATACCAATAATCCTGACCATCCAGGTACTCGCATCGTTCTGAAACACAGCAGTGATGAATTCCCAGTAGTGGGGATTGCTGGTGATTCTGGATTTGTCAGCATCAATATGTCTAAGTACCTGATGAACCGCGAAGTTGGTTTTGGTCGTAAAGTGCTTCAAATTCTAGAAGACCTGAATATTGGTTGGGAACATATGCCAACTGGTATCGATGACCTATCTATCATTTTACGTTCACGAGAATTAACTCCTATCAAAGAAGAAGAAATCCTTCGTCAATTAGTTCAAAAAGCTGAAGTTGACCACGCTGAAATCGAACATAACCTGTCTATCATAATGATTGTTGGAGAAAAAATGAAGCGCCATATCGGGGTAACTGCTACAGCTACTCGTGCCTTGTCTGAAAATAATATCAACATCCAAATGATGTCACAAGGTTCGAGCGAAGTTTCTATCATGTTCGTTGTTCAAAAAGACCAAGAAAAAGCTGCCATCAAGGCTCTCTACCAAGCATTTTTCGGTGAAAGTAAGGAAGACTAAACATGGCACAATCTCTCAACAAAGTCATTGACCTACAAACAACTGGAACTTCCTATCTTTCCATTTCAGGAAAGGTCGGAAAATTCCTTGTTGGAGATCAAGCACTAGAATTTTACGCAGACCGAAATGTCGAGGATTATATTCAAATCCCATGGTCTAGCGTTAATCAAATCGGAGCCAATGTTTCAGGCCGTAAGGTTAGTCGCCATTTTGAAGTATTCACAGACCAAGGAAAATTTCTCTTCGCTTCAAAAGACTCTGGAAAAATTCTTAAAATTGCTCGTGAAAAACTAGGAAATGAAAAGGTTGTGAAGCTTCCAACCTTACTCCAAATCATCGGTCGTAAAATCAAAAATCTATTTGCAAAAAAATAGAAAGTTTAGTATAATCATAGAAACGGATAAGTAGATTAATCCCTTCTTTCAGAAAGTCTGCGGGTGCTGTGAGCAGATAGAGGAGTTAATTGAAATTCTACCGTTGCTTTAAATCAAATACACAATCAAGTGCACACCTGTGAAGTTGGATGGAACCGTGGCCCTGCCACTCCAACGCTTTGTCAGGTGTGCTTTTTTCATAAAGGAGTTTATATGTTAGATATCAAACGTATTCGTACAGACTTTGATGCTGTCGCAGAAAAACTAGCTACACGTGGTGTAGATGCTGCTATCTTGAACGAGATGAAAGAAATCGATGCTAAACGTCGTGACATCTTAGTCAAGGTTGAATCCCTCAAGGCAGAGCGTAACACGGTTTCTGCTGAAATTGCTCAAGCTAAACGTAACAAGGAAAATGCGGACGACAAGATTGCTGCCATGCAAACCCTATCTGCTGAAGTCAAAGCACTAGATGCTGAATTAGCGGAAATCGATGCCAAATTGACAGAATTTACTACGACTCTTCCAAACATTCCAGCTGACAGTGTTCCTATTGGTGCAGACGAAGACGATAACGTAGAAGTTCGCCGCTGGGGAACTCCTCGTGAGTTTGACTTTGAACCAAAAGCCCACTGGGATCTTGGTGAAGACCTCGGTATCCTTGACTGGGAACGTGGTGGAAAAGTTACTGGTGCCCGCTTCCTCTTCTATAAGGGGCTTGGTGCCCGTTTGGAACGTGCCATCTACAACTTTATGCTAGATGAGCACGGTAAAGAAGGTTATACTGAAGTCATCACCCCTTACATGGTTAACCATGATTCAATGTTTGGTACAGGGCAATATCCAAAATTCAAGGAAGATACTTTTGAATTAAAAGACACAAACTATGTCTTGATTCCAACAGCTGAAGTACCTCTAACGAACTACTACCGTGATGAAATCATCGATGGTAAAGATTTACCAATCTACTTTACTGCCATGAGCCCATCTTTCCGTTCAGAAGCTGGTTCTGCTGGTCGTGATACTCGTGGCTTGATCCGTTTACATCAATTCCACAAGGTTGAAATGGTCAAATTTGCCAAACCGGAAGAGTCATATGAAGAATTGGAGAAAATGACAGCCAACGCTGAAAACATTCTTCAAAAATTAAACTTGCCATACCGTGTCGTGGCTCTTTCTACAGGGGATATGGGCTTCTCAGCTGCTAAAACTTATGACTTGGAAGTTTGGATTCCTGCACAAAATACTTACCGTGAAATCTCAAGCTGTTCAAATACAGAAGACTTCCAAGCACGTCGTGCCCAAATCCGTTACCGTGACGAAGCAGATGGCAAGGTGAAACTTCTTCACACCTTGAATGGTTCTGGATTGGCTGTTGGACGTACCGTCGCTGCTATTCTTGAAAACTATCAAAATGAGGATGCTTCTGTAACTATCCCTGAAGTTCTTCGTCCATACATGGGTGGAGCTGAAATCATCAAACCATAAGATTTTCAGATAAAAAAAGAGGAAGCTGAGCTCCCTCTTTTTAAGTGATTCAAAAGAAACAGGTAGAAATCAGATTTCTACCTGTTTTTATTTATTTCTTAGTAACCACCCATCATTGATGGATCCATAGCTGGAGCTGGTGCTACAGGTTCTGGTTTATTAGCCACAACGGCTTCTGTTGTCAAGATAAGACTTGCAACTGAAGCTGCGTTTTGAAGGGCTGAACGGCTAACCTTAACAGGATCGATAATACCTGCTTCAATCATGTTCACCCATTCACCTGTCGCAGCGTTAAAGCCTGTACCAGCTTCTGCATGTTTCAAACGATCAATCACAATTGAACCTTCATAGCCTGCATTGTAGGCAATTTGGCGAACTGGCTCTTCCAAGGCACGAAGTACAATGCTACGTCCTGTTGCTTCATCTCCTGTCAATTCTAAAGTTTCAACAGCTGGGATGACATTAACTAAGGCAGTACCACCACCTGCAACTATACCTTCTTCTACTGCTGCACGAGTAGCGTTAAGAGCATCTTCGATGCGGAGTTTCATTTCTTTCAATTCAGTTTCAGTTGCAGCACCAACCTTGATAACTGCTACTCCACCTGATAATTTAGCCAAGCGTTCTTGGAGTTTCACGGTCGAATTCTGAAGTTGTTGTTTCGATTTGAGACTTGATGACAGCTACACGATTAGCAATGGCTTCAGGATTTCCTGCACCTTCTACAATAACTGTGCTATCTTTATCTACAGATACTTTAGCTGCTTGACCAAGAGCCTCGATAGTAGCATCTTTTAACTCAAGACCAAGATCTTCAGTGATAACAGTTCCACCTGTCAAGATGGCAATGTCTTCTAGCATAGCCTTACGACGGTCACCGAAACCAGGAGCTTTAACTGCAACTACGTTGAAAGTACCACGAATCTTGTTCAAGACAAGGGTTGGCAGAGCTTCACCGTCAACATCATCTGCAATAATCAAAAGCGGACGGCTGCTTTGAAGAATACTCTCTAGAAGTGGCAAGATTTCTTGGATATTTGAAATCTTCTTGTCTGTGATTAAAATGTATGGATTTTCAAGGTCTGCAACCATTTTTTCATTATCTGTCACCATGTACTGTGATAGATAACCACGGTCAAATTGCATTCCTTCTACAACTTCAAGTTCTGTTTCCATACCTCGTGACTCTTCAATGGTGATAACACCGTCTTTACCAACTTTTTCCATGGCTTCAGAGATGTATTCACCAACTTTTTCAGAACGAGATGAAACAGCGGCAACCTGTGCGATAGCTTCTTTATTGGCAACTGGAATAGCGTTGTTTTTCAAGGCTTCAACGGCTGCAGCGACTGCAGCTTCAATCCCACGACGAATACCAATTGGATTTGCACCTGCTGTAACGTTCTTGATCCCTTCGCGGACGATGGCTTGAGTCAATACCGTTGCAGTAGTGGTACCATCACCAGCAATATCATTCGTCTTAGAAGCTACTTCTGATACCAATTTGGCACCCATATTTTCAAAATGGTCTTCCAATTCGATTTCTTTAGCGATTGTCACACCATCGTTGGTAATCAATGGTGAACCGAATGATTTTTCAAGAACAACATTACGACCTTTAGGCCCCAAGGTTACTTTAACGGTATCAGCTAGGATATCAACACCACGAACCATAGCTGAACGAGCGTCTGATGAAAATTTAATGTCTTTTGCCATACTTACTTTCTCCTTCTATTCTTCAACGATTGCCAAGATACTAGCTTCACCCACGATGAGGTATTTTTCATCCCCATCTTTAACATCAATACCTGCATGAGCTTCCACTAAAACCTGATCTCCAACTTTTACACTTGGAGCAACTAGTTCACCACTCAAGGTACGAACACCTTGTCCAGTAGCCACTACTGTAGCTGTTTTCGTTTCTTCTTGGGCTGATTTTGCGAGAACAAATCCCCCAACAGTTTGTTCTTTTTCTTCAATTTTTAAGACCACACGGTCGCCTAATGGTTTCAACATTTGTCTTCCTCCATAATACAATTATATTATTAGCACTCTTTGATTATGAGTGCTAAACTATAGTTCTATTGTATCACTTGGTCAAATAGTCAAGAAAAAAGTCTGATTTATAGCATAAAAAAGAGAGTGGGACAGAAATCGGTAATTCGTTAGAATTCGATTTCGTCGTCCCACCTCCGCACAGTTGAGTAGGACTATAAAAGCTGATGAAATCAGCGTAGTAGAGGCCACTCAACCACTGCGTCTTGCTCGACAATCCAAAGACAATTGAGAGGCTAGGACTTTTGTCCCAGCCTCCTATCATTTTAAAAAGGTAGTTCCTCCTCTTCCAAAACCAGATCTGCTAAGTCTTGGCCTGCATTATTTTCACGCATAGCACGTTGGGCACGACTTTCTAAAAGCTGAAAGCCTGTAACGAGAACTTCGGTCACATAGTTGGTCTGACCATTCTTCTCGAACTTACGGGTACGAAGCTCCCCATCCACAGAAATAAGACTGCCTTTGCTTGCATAGCTAGCCAAGGTTTCAGCAAGTTTGCCCCAGACAACAATATTGATGAAGTCCGCTTCACGCTCCCCGTTTTGATCCTTGAAACGACGGTTAATAGCAATCGTCGCACGAGCAACTGACTTGTCGTCGTTAGTTTTGTGCAATTCTGGTGTAGACGTCAAGCGTCCAATCATGATAACTTTATTATACATTTTTTCATCCTCCTACTTATCTATTCGAAGGAAAATAAAAAAAGTTACAAGATTTGTAACTTTTTTAAATAACATTAATCTCTATGAATCATAAACCCAGTTGCTTGTTGATTGGCCATAATCGTCATATCTGTGATTTGCACACGACGAGGTTGACTGGTCACATAAACCACAGCATCAGCGATGTCTTGCGCCTGTAAGGCTTCGAGTCCCTGATAGACCGTCGCCGCCCGTGCCTCATCTCCATGAAAACGAACTTTAGAAAAATCAGTTTCTACAATACCAGGCTGAATAGTGGTCACCTTGATATTTGTCGCAATGGTGTCAATCCGAAGCCCGTCTGAAAAAGTTTTGACTGCAGCCTTGGTTGCTGAATAGACCGCTGCTCCAGCATAGGCATAAATACCTGCAGTAGATCCCATATTGATGATATGCCCTTGATTAGCTACTACCATGGAAGGCAAGAGACAGCGCGTAACTGCCATCAAACCCTTGACATTGGTATCCAGCATAGTCAACATATCCAACTCTTCATAATTTTGATAAGGAGCTAGACCCAAAGCAAGTCCGGCGTTATTGACCAAGATATCAATCTGACCTACAGTCTCTAGAAATTTCTGAGCAAACAGTCTTTACCATGTTCATATCTGTTACATCTAACGGAAAGGTCCAGACCTTTTTGATTTGGAAAGACTTCTGCGAATTCAGTCTTTTAAAGCTTTTCGAGTCTTTCTGTTCGACGTCCCTGTGAGGACAATATTCTCACCTTTTTCAAGATAAGCACGCGCAATTGCTTCACCAATACCTGATGTTGCACCTGTAATGACTACATTTTTTTGCCATCTTATTTCCCTCTGTCAAAGATTATAAATCACTTTTAGTGATTAAGCAGTCCAGTGCTTAGCTGGGTCAAAGGGTGTTCCAACTACCTGGTCGTCTGACAATTCAATGACCCCACGTTTTTGGGGAGCATTTGGCAAGGCAAGTTCACGAGGACTACACATCATACCAAAACTCTTTTCCCCACGAAGTTCCCCTGGGAAAATGAGATTGCCTTTTGGCATCATGGCTCCAGGAAGAGCAACAATGGTTTTCAAACCGACACGCGCATTGGGAGCACCAGCAACGATTTGTACTGTCTTGTCATTCCCAACAGCAACTTGGCAGATATTGAGGTGGTCACTATCTGGATGCGCAACCATTTCTACAATCTCACCAACCACAAATTTGGGTTCCTTGTCATTGATGATTTCTTCAGTAAATCCTTCTTCTTGCAATTCTTGGTTCAAACGAGCTACTTGCTCGTCAGTTAAAAAGACTTGCCCGCGCTCAGAGATTTCAAACATGCTAGAAACTTCAAAAATGTTCCAAGCGACAGTCTCACCAGTTTCTTTTAGGAAAACACGCGCTACATTACCTTTACGCTCAACATCTAGTTTGGCATCTCCACTGTTTTTCACGATGACCATAAGTACATCGCCGACATGTTCTTTATTATATGTAAAAATCATTCTTTTCTCCTATTTCAAACTTGCTAAAAAGTCATTGATTTGCCCCTTGGTTTTACGGTCACGATTGACAAAACGTCCAATCTCCTTGTCCTTGTCTAAAACAACAAGACTTGGAATCCCGTATACATCCCAAAGTTTAGCAAGTTCCATGTACTCATCTCGGTCTACCCGTATAAAAGTGAACTCTGGATTTGCCTCTTCAATCTCTGGCAAGGCAGGATAGATATAACGGCAATCACCACACCAATCCGCAACAAAAAGGAAGACCTTCTTGCCATCCTGCTCTACTAGATTTGCTAATTCTTCTATATTTTTAGGAGAAATCATAAGACTTCCTCCTCGTAGACGAGATCTTCATCTTCATAGACAAAGGTATAGTGACGACCATCTTCAAAAAAATGACACCACCAACAAGACGTTCTAGGCTACTTTCGTATACTTGGACATAGAGAGTCCCAATCTCACCCATTTCTGAGAAATAGTCACGCACAATAGCAGTTAACTCTTCCTGTGTCTTCATGAGTTTGTGATCATCAGCTACTTTCTTAGCACCAAAGGCAAGGGCTCCAAGCCCTGCCACGACTAAACCTGTTTTAATAATATTTTTCGTTTTCATGCTAACATTGTAACACAAAAAGGCTCAAGGAACAATGAAAAAGGGAGTTCCTCTCCCCCTTTCTAATTTCTCAACATTAATAATTTCTCTCACCAAACAAGCCTTCTGGCAAATCATGAAATCCCTTGCCTGCCTTAAAGTTTTCAAACTTACCAAGTAAGAATTGGTAGGCATCCAAACGACTCTCGTAGCGAATCATGGCATCTTTAGCACGCTCATCTTGATCTTCTTCATAGACCTTTTGGCTTTCCTTGTGTGCCATATCGTTGATCATGATCTGGGTATTAACCCAAGCTTCAAATTCTTGCATAAATTCTTGTTCGTAACTCATTGCTTCTCCTTATTCTATTCCACGATAGTAATCTGTATCAATCTCACGGTAGGGTTGAATATCCTGAACATACTCCAATACACCCTGAAATTCTCCGTTTTCATCATGTACTGCAGCATAAGTAACATGGACAAACTTACCTCGTGACTCGGACTTGAACCACATCTCATACTTGTCCTTAGTTCCTTCACGAAGGCCTTTCATAATGGTCTTGACCTTTTCCAAATACTTGGGCGGATGACAAAGTTCAACATTGCGCCCGACTTGGGACGGTGTCCGCTTGAAAATCATTTCATCCGCTGGAGTATTATCGTTATAATACTGGAAGATATCATTCTTATTAACAAAGGTAATCTCCATCGGCAAATGATTAAGGATAAGATTCGCCTGTTCAACTGAGAGATAGCCATTGCCAAAAGCCTGCTGGCTATTGCGATCTAGCAGTGTTCCCTTTTCCTTTGGTGTAAAGGTGATAGTAAACTGACCTTCTGGCGTATCGATCACTTGCTGAACTTGTCCATCTACAGTTTCTGACTGAGTTGGTTCTTCTACACTTTTTTCCTCAACAAAAGGTTGACGTTCTGGAATCCATTTTTCTGACGGACGGATAATGGCATAGCCATAAGCGTCACTTTCTTCAGCAATCTGAATCCAGTCATCCTGGTTAAAAGATTCGAGCAATATCATAAGGAGGATAGATTCTTCCTTAAAAATCATACTTTCAAACTCAGTCGCAAAGGCCTCAAAAGCTTCCTTTACAGCGGAAATCGGCACTTCTGGCAGTGACTTGGTTGCCACTAAAGCTGTTTGAAAGAGTTCCCTAATCTGGTCATCCACTCCCCACATAACTTTTGGAGGCGAATCATGTCCATAACGCTCCATAATAGGAAAGAAGAGTTCTTCCTTGCGCTGGTAGTGACGGTCGAACTGACCTACAAGCCCCATTTGACGAACCAACCCCTTACGCATCTCTGCAAGCATTTCCTCGTCTTCCATAGACTCATATGTGTCTAACAATCTTCGAACACGAATCAAGGCAGCACGGAGGGCTAGATTTCATCCTTAAAAACACGCACAGGGTGACCAGGATGCTCGGTATCCTCAACTTCTACGCCCTTAACAGCATTTTTAAAGAGATTAGCATGCACATCACAGAGTTCCATGACATCTTCAAAGGTAACGCCTGAGTCAGAGTTCATCAACTCGTGCTCCATGAGGGAAATCTCAATAGCAGACACACCAGTAAAGGTCGCATCAAAACGTTCCTGAACGGACTCCGGAGAGGCTCCATTATGCAGTTCTAATAAAATATCCCGCAGGATATGAATACGTTCATCTGTCATTAGTCTAATCCAATCACTTCATAACCATTTGCTTCGAGCGTACGCACAATCTTATCCATAGGAGTCCCCTCCAGTTTAGACCCCTGTTTGAGCGATACTTTTCGTCCAACTGTATTACGCATCAAGGGATTTGCTAGTGGTTTGAAGCCAAGCTCAACTAGAATATCTAAAACTTCTGGATGCTTGTCCACAACTTCCGCAACAGGAATAGATACATCAATGATATTATCCATCATAACCTCCAATAAATTCTCACACTGATTGTTCTTTTTTTATTATACCACAAGGGGTTGGAGAAAAAAACTAGCAGTACAAGACTACTAGTTTCTCCCTATTATTCTGCTTCGATGATTTCTGCTTCTTTTCGAATGGTTTCCACATCTCTTTGATACTGAATGTCACTATAATTAACTAATTTGGATAATTCTTTTTGCAATCTTTCGCCCATGGGTTTCATAGTCGCATAGGTTAATCCCCTGAAATAACCCCACCTAGAATAGGAATCGCTTTTTCCCATTCCCTTTGCCAAGCCTCTCCTTGTAAGAGTAACCCCAAAAAAATTTTTCATAACCTTTTTTAAAATAGGGTACCAGCCAGCTTTTGGCTACGGCTTTCTGAGGTACTGTGGTCATTACATGTTTAGCGACTGTAACACCACCAGAACGAAGCAAGGCACCCGCTCCGTTTACCCCAAGCATGACCCCTAGATAAAGTAATAGTGTGTTTTTAGCCTCTTCACTTAAGTCATTTCTTGATGCCCAAAGATCATTAAATCCATAAATATATCCCAATTCTTGGGCTAATTTCAAGGAAAAAAAGCATAAAACTGAGCTACATCCGTTGGAATAGTAAGCGCCATTAGAATACCTCCAGGTAGACCTGCTAGAACAGATGTTCCACTTGCTCGTAAAACATTATCCTTTATGCAGGACCTGGCTACCCTATCTAAGGTTTCCTGGGGTAATAATGAAGGAGGACCTTGTTCTAACAATTTGGCAATATCCTTCTTATCTAATTCTTTAGAGAACTTCTCCACTAAAAATTTTTCTCTATTTACTTTCACGACAGGAAGCTTTACAACTTGTTGCAAAACTTTTATAGCTATATCTTGTTTAGCCATCTATATCTCCATTTTATATTCAAGTTAAGCTTTATCATATCATACTATTAGAGATTTATACATTTTTTTAACCGACTTTTAAGAAGGGCAACTAATTAATCTATCATCATGTTTAAAGTAACAAAAAAGAGGGTTGTCCCTCTTTCTTATTTCTTATCCAGATTGCGTAACATTTCGTCAATCTTGTTTCCATACTCGATAGATTCGTCTTTGACAAAAGTTAAGTCTGGAATTTTATACAATTTCAAATTGCGACCAAGCTCACGTTTGATCGTTCCAGTTGCTTTTTCAAGCCCAATTTGAGCTTTTTGGTTATCCGAAGCAAGGTTACTCAAAATGGTGTAGTAAACCTTGGCAACTGACAAGTCTCCCAACATCTGAACATCTGTGATGGTCACACCTTGGACACGGGGATCACGGACTTTCTTTTGTAAAATCTCATTGACTTCACGTTTTATTTCCATGCCCACACGATCCGTACGGAAATGGTTTGCCATAGTTCTTCCTTTCTCTCAATTGAATCAAAAGCTAGGCCAGCAGACCTAGCTATTTTTAAACCTATTGATTTTCATTTCAAATTGAAATCATCCGCTTCTTTCGCCGTGGTGAAAGTGATGGAACTGATTTATCAGTCCCCATCACAGGGGATTTTTGAGACCCTAGGCTCAAATAAGCAATGAAACCATCGGTTTGCTTGCGTCCCTCACCACCTACGAAAGGAGCAAAAATCTTATCGTTTGATTTCTTCCATGACGTAAGCCTCAATCACATCATCCATCTTGATATCATTGTAGCCATCAATCATAAGACCACCTTCACGGCCGTTTGTAACTTCCTTGACGTCATCTTTATAGTGTTTCAAGCTCGCAAGTTCACCGTCATAGATAACGACACCATCACGAATAACACGGACTTTAGAGTCACGGGTAACTTTACCACTAGTAACCATAAATCCACCGATTGTTCCCACTTTAGAAACTTTAAAGGTTTCACGGATAATCGCTTCACCAATCACTTTTTCTTCAAATTCTGGATCAAGCATACCCTTCATGGCTTCTTCCATCTCTTCGATAACCTTGTAGATAATGCTGTGGAGACGGATTTCTACATCGTCTGCTTCTGCTTGTTGACGAGCTTGCGGTGTAGGACGTACGTTGAAACCAATGATAAAGGCATTTGATGCTTCGGCAAGAGTCACGTCAGATTCATTGATAGCACCAACTGCTGAGTGAACAATCGTCACTTTCACACCTTCCACGTCAATCTTTTGAAGTGATGCAGAAAGGGCTTCAACAGAACCTTGTACGTCAGCTTTGATGATGACGTTAACAGACTTGAGTTCACCAGCTTTAAGGGTATCAAAGAGGTTTTCAAGGCTAACACGTTGTGTAGCTTGACGTTGCTTCATAAGAGCACGTTTGGCACGTTCTTCACCAGCTGCACGAGCAGATTCTCATCTTCGTAAACAGCAAAGTGATCACCCGCCATAGGTGCTTCGTTCAAACCAGTGATTGATACTGGTGTTGAAGGTCCCGCAACCTTAACACGACGTCCAAGGTCATTAGTCATGGCACGGACACGTCCGAAAGTATTACCAACAACGATTGGGTCTTGGACATTCAAAGTACCTTGTTGAACAAGAAGGGTCGCAACCGCACCTTTTCCTTTATCCAAACGAGCTTCGATAACAGTACCGATCGCACGAACGGTTGGGTCTGCTTTGAGTTCTTGGATTTCAGCTACAAGAAGGACCGTTTCCAAGAGTTCATCGATGTTTTGGTTGAATTTGGCTGAGATTTCTACAAACTCAGAATCTCCACCCCAGGCAGTTGACATAACACCGTGTTCAGCCAATTCACCGATTACACGTTCTGGGTTGGCACCTGGTTTATCAATCTTATTAATGGCAACGATAATTGGAACGTTAGCTGCTTTTGAGTGGTTGATAGCTTCGATCGTTTGAGGCATAACCCCGTCATCTGCCGCTACGACCAAGATCGTAATATCGGTAACAGAGGCACCACGTGCACGCATAGAAGTAAAGGCCGCGTGTCCAGGGGTATCAAGGAAGGTAATCTTCTTGCCATTTTCCTCAATCTGGTAGGCACCGATGTGCTGAGTGATACCTCCTGCTTCTCCTGTAGCGACACGAGAATTACGTAGGGTATCCAAAAGGGTTGTTTTACCATGGTCAACGTGTCCCATGATGGTTACAACTGGTGGACGTTCAACCAACTTGTCTTCATTCAGGTATCCATCTTCTACGAAGAAACGTTCGATATCCGCATTGTCCACTTCAACCTTTTGTTTAGCTTCGATTCCGTAATCAACCATGAGGAGTTCGATTGTTTCTCCATCCAAAGATTGGTTTTGAGTGGCCATAACGCCCATCATAAATAGTTTCTTAACAATCTCAGCTGGTTCACGTTTGATACGTTTTGCGATTTCCGCAACGGTCATCCCATCTGTATATTCAAATTCTGTTGGCAATTCATGGAATTTACGCTCTGTAATCGGTTTGGAGCCTGATTACGGTTATTTTGTTTATTGCCTTTTTTATTTTTCTTATTGTTATTCCAGTTACTATTTCTTTGATTTCTCACTTGATTCTGACTACTTCGATTCTTTTGTTGTTTTCTAGGACCATCTTCCTCGTGATCATAATCTTCACGTTCTTTATCTGGTCGAGCTTGCTTTTTACGACGTTTATCCATTACAGACTCTTTAGCTACAGGAGCTACTTCAACTACAGGCTGAGTTTGTTCAGCTAGTTTAGCAGCTTCCTCAAAGATTTCCTCTGGCTCTTTACGTTTGTTAGCCTGAGCCATGGCTTCCTTGGCAACTTGAGACTGTTTGTAGCGTTCCTCGCTTGAGCGTGCGTACTCCGCATTTTGCTCTGCTTTCAGAGCTGCTGCACGAGCTTTGAAGTCAATACGAGGACCAGCTTGGTTGGAACGATTATCAGCTTGTTGGCGATGATTATTGCCACGATTCTCTTGACCTTGTGGCCTCTTCCCTTGGTCGTTAAAACGACGATTGTCACGGTTTCCTTGACCAGGTTTCCCACCATTACGGTTATCGTTCTTTTGACGGTTGCCGTTTTGTTGTTGGTCACGGTTGTTACCCTTGTTTTGCTTGCGTCGTTCTGCTTGCTCTTTTGCGCGCGCCTCACGTTCCGCCTTAAAGTTTCGACTCTGTGGTCTTGCAGCTACAACTTTTTCTTCTTTTGGAGTTGCTGGTGTAGCTGGTTTACTTTCCACCTTCGCTTCACTTGCTTTTGGTGCTACAGGCTTTGCTTCAGCTTTAGGAGTAGCAGGTTTAAAGCTAGCTACGATTTTTTCAGCGGCCGCTGCCTCTACGCTTGATGCATGGCTTTTTACTTCCAAGCCCAACTCTTTTGCACGCGCTACAACTTCCTTACTTTCTTTTCCAAGTTCTTTTGCGATTTCGTACAATCTTTTCTTAGACAAATCATGTCCTCCTCTTCTATTCCATAAGAGACCTCATTTTCTTTGTAAATCCAGCATCTGTCACAGCCAAAACCTTTCTTGATTTTCCGACTGCTATGCTTAATTCCAGTGTTGAAAACACGGTAATAACTTCTACTTGATAATAGTCACTTTTATCATGAATCTTCTTGGTCAGGTTGGGAGCAGCATCATGGGCTAGAAATACCAGCTTTACTTTCTGGTCCTGGATGGCCTTGACCACCATTTCTTCACCCGAGATAATTTTCCCTGCTCGTTGAGCAAGCCCCAAGAGATTGCTTATCTTCTGCTTATTCAAGTCCTAACTCTCTTCTTTTTACTTTGTGATCCACATAAGCGATCAGCTCGTCATAAAAGCTTTCTTCAACTTCCATGTTAAAGCTACGGTTAAAGACTTTTTTCTTTTTGGCCTCTAGGGCTTCTGTATTGTCTAGCTTGATATAAGCGCCACGGCCATTAGCCTTGCCTGTCGGGTCGATAAAGACCTCACCTTCTTTGTTCTTGACAATACGGAGCAAATCTCGTTTATCAATCACTTCGTTAGAAACAACAGACTTGCGCAAAGGGATTTTTCTTGTTTTCATCTTTCCCTCCTCTAGCAGATCTTATTCTTCAGTCAATTCGTCTGTTTCAGCGAAATCAACTTGCCCTGCTTCTTCCATAGCTTCAAATTCACTTGCAGACTTGATATCGATACGGTAACCAGTCAAATGTGCTGCTAAGCGAACATTTTGTCCACGACGACCGATCGCAAGAGATAGCTTGTTATCTGGAACAACCACCAAGGCACGTTTGCTGTCATTTTCATCAAAGATAACTTGATCAACTTCAGCAGGAGCAATGGCGTTATAGATAAACTCAGCTGGATCTGCTACCCACTCGATAACATCGATGTTTTCTTCTACAGGTACCATGCGGTCGCTCTTAGCATCGTAGCGAGCCGGATGGAACTTGCTAGTGATTTTCTTGATGTTGGCTCCACCACGTCCAACAATTGTCCCGATAGCATCCACGTTTGGATTGTGGCTACGAACCGCAACTTTAGTACGGTCACCTGCTTCACGAGCGACGCTCATGATTTCAACAGTTCCATCATATACTTCTGGAATCTCTTGTTCCATCAAACGTTTGATCATTTCTGGATGGCTACGGCTAACAAAGACATTTACTCCACGAGGATTGTCTTCAACTTTGTAGACATAGACTTCAATACGGTCATGAGAAGCAAAAACTTCTCCAGGAATTTGGTCTTGTTTTGATAATTGGGCTTCGATGCTACCAAGGTTAACATAAATGAAGCGGTTGTCAAAACGCTCTACTGTACCTGACATGATTTCTTGTTCATGTTCTTTGTAAGTATTGTAGGTAATAGCACGTGTTTGCTTGCGCATCTTTTCCATAATCGTTTGTTTGGCAGATTGGGCTGCTACACGACCAAACTCTCCTGGCGCTTCTTCAAACTTGATTTTATCACCAAGTTCATAGGCTGAATTAATGGCAAGAGCATCTTTCAAGCTGATTTCCAAACGGCTATCAAACACTTCATCAACAACTTCACGGACAGTATAGACAGTAAAGTCACCTGTCTTTTCGTTGAAATCGATAGCTACACTGTCTGATTGACCATAGCGTCTGCGATAAGCAGAACGAAGTGATTCTACTACTGCATCAATGATATCTTCCTTCTTGATTCCCTTGTCTTCTTCCAAAATGCGGAAGGCCTCTAGCATTTCTTTACTCATGTTTTTTTCACTTTTGAATTTTCAAAAGCTATCCTTTCTTTCTATAATTTTACTGCTAAACGTGCTTTTGATACCAAATCGTATGGAATTTGAACTGTTTTTTTACGAGTTTTGTTCATATATTCCATGGTCAACTCATCCTCTTCAAAGGATAATAAGGTTCCTTCAAAAATCTTTTGCTTGTCGATAGCTTGGTAAAGCCCGACATGGATATATTTCCCGACCGCTCCAGCGACTGCTTCCTTGGTTTTCAAAGGACGCTCCAATCCTGGACTGGTAATTTCTAGGAAATATTGTTCTGGGAAGGGATCTGGCTTGATAGTATCTAGGACAGGACTGATAATTTCAGTCAAGTCTGCCGTATCATTCAAGGTGATTCCTTCAGGCTTGTCTACAAAAATACTAAGAATCATGTCACTGCCAATCTTTCCGTACTCGATATCTACGAGTTCAAAAGGAGCTTCAATAACAGGTTCTACGACTTCTCTGACTAATTCAACGATCGTTGCGATTGCGTCCACCTCCTCATAAGCAAGAGGCGAAGATATCTCCCCGCCTCTCTTTCTTATATTCTTGCTATAAGTATACCACAAATCATTTCATTCTGCAAGGATTTGACTTTATGATAACCGATAGAAGACCCTTCCCACGAAGGTTTATACTCGGTCTTATACTATAAAAAAATCAGCTGCTCTTTTTTTACTGAGACCTTTCGAATAATCCCAAGTCGTATTTCCAAGATAAAAATGCGTCTCACAGACTCATCAATACGCTCTTCTGTTAGATCACCCGAAGCAACTCTCTTCAACAGATAAGGAATCTGAGTTTTTGTAGGATGATCCAAGAATCAAATCATTACCAGCGGATATTACTCGGAGAGCAGCTTCCTCCTGACTGACAAAAATCAGCTAATCCCGCCATATCTAAATCATCCGTCATTATAACTCCTTTGAAAATTCAGTTCCTTGCGAAGAATTTCATTAATTTTAGGGGAAATCGATGATGGAACTGTATCAATTTTTAGACAGGATATTGTGGGAGATTAAAACGCTATCCGCTCCTGCATCTATGCCAGCTTGAAAGGGTAGAAAATCTGCCTGTCTTAATTCATCCAGGGAGCGGTTGTCTTGGATAATGTCGGTATGACTGTCTCCATTATCACCATATCCCGGGAAAATGCTTCAAGGTTGATCCGACTTTACTCTTCTGAAGCTCTGCTACAACCTGCTCAACATAACGTGCAGTTGTTTGGGCATCTTGTCCAATAGTTCGATCATATATGAAGGCTGATGAATCCCTAGCAAGGTCTGCAACTGGAAAGAGTCCAGCATTGATACCAACAGATTTCAGTACCTCTACTTTTCTCTTAGTATCAGTAAGAACAGCCTCCATCCCCCCTTGATGATAAAGGGTCATAGGAGATTGGAAAGGAGTATCTAAAATCGAACTGATACGAGTTACTGTTCCCCCTTCTTCATCTGAACCAATTAATAAAGGAGTCTTTGAAGCAGCTTGGTAGCGGCTTGTCAAAACTTTCATATCCTCTAAGGTTTGTCCTTCAAAATCTCGCCCAAACAAGATATATCCAGACAAATGATAGGATTGGAGGTCTTCTATTTGATGATTAGAAGGAACTCTAGCCCAGAATAACTGACCTACTTTCTCTTCCAGAGTCATTTTGGCTAATTTATCTTCGATAACCCTATTTTTCTCATCTGCTACACTTGTTTGTACAGTTTTTTCTAATTGTGCCTTAGCTTCTCTATGATGTTGATGATCGAAAAAAATCAAACTACCTATCATAAGGAAAAAGAAAAGATAGACAACAATAGGTTTTATACTTCTTCTCATAGCCCCTTCATTATACCACTTATCAGGGCACAAGTACACACTTATCAAAATCCCAAATCTATTAAAAAAACTCAAGGATTTAGTCCTGTCGAAGACAGAACTAAATCCTTGAGGTACATGTTTACATTCCATTTGAGTGAACGACAGTTTTTCACTAACAAGTCTTCACATTAAAACTGAGCTTCAACTCGGTAAATGACTTGACCCTTACTTGAGAACTTTTGTTCATACTCAGTCATGACATTTCCTTCAAAGTCACTGGCATGTAAATCCAGCCACACTCCCTTAAGTTTCATGCCATATTGTGAAAAACTCACCAAACTATATTCAAACAAACCACGATTATCTGTCTTGAAATGAATTTCACCATGCTCAGGCAAGATGCCCTTGAAGGTATCCAAGAAACTCTTGTAGGTCAAACGACGCTTCTCATGGCGTTTTTTAGGCCATGGGTCTGAGAAGTTCAAGTACAAGCGGTCAATTTCACCATCTTCAAAATAATCAGTCAACTCTGAACCATCAACCCATAAGAGTTTAATGTTAGGAACTCCAACTTCTAATACCTTGTCCAAAGCATAGCTTAATACAGACTTCTGAATATCAATTCCAATATAGTTGATATCAGGATTTTGTTTGGCCATTCCTGATACAAAAGCACCTTTTCCGCTACCAACCTCGACATGGATTGGATTGTCATTACCAAACAAATCTCGCCACTTACCTTTAGCTTCTGCGGGATTTAAGACAACGTACTGCGGATTAGCCTCTAACAGTTCTGTTGCACCTTTACGATTTCTAACTCTCATTTCTTCTTTCCATACTTATCTCGGAAGGTACGCAAAGCATAGATCTCCCGATTCACATTATCCAAATCTTGATTTTCATAGTATTTGGTAATCAGACTCAAAAATGACAGTTGAGCATACCAATATAACTTATTCAAGACTGTCTGATTATACTTATAGCCATAATTCGTCAGCCACTCTTGCCATTGATACTCTGGAATATAGTGACAAAGCAGATGGGCCACATCAAACATCCGATCAGTCAAGCGAACGGAATCCCAGTCTACTAGATAAATTAAGCCACTTTCAGTCTCGATCCAATTACTATGACGCACATCGCCATGGACTATGGTTGCATAATCCTCCCTAAAATTAGGAAGATTTCGCGCAAATCCCCTAAAACCATACGTAGATACTGGTTATTTTTTAGAGCATCTGGAGCCTTATTTACCCATGACTGAAGTAAATCCGAAGGTGTTTCCAAGGCATAACCCAGGCGTGTTAATTGAGTCATTAAGGGACGTGAACGGTGTAAACGTGTCAAAATATCGATAATTTGTTTACGGTTCATATCACTTGGCGTCAAAATTTTTCCTGTCAACCATTCCTGAGCACACATATCACGGCCATCTGGTAATCGACGGCTCCAGAGCAATTGTGGCGCAATTTGCTCTCTCGCTAAACCAGGCAGGATTGGAGAAGTATTCATTTTTATAAAAACACGTTTTCCATCAGGATAACTTCCCATATAAGCTTTTCCGCTCTTCCCAGATATCGGGGTTAGCGTTAGCTCAATATCACCCAAGTCCATTTCTTTCCTCCGAATAAAGTTTCCTTATTATTCTACTAATTTTTATGCTATTCGTCAACCAATCTTCTCAGTTGATAAGGTATATAAAGAAGTTGCAATACAAGGACTGCTCCTACAAGAACGAAGACAAGGATTTTGTCCTTGAAAACAACCATTCCTATAAGACTTTCTATGACCAAGACGAACAATCCAATCGCTCTCAGAACTTCCTTCAATCCTCGCTCTTTTTGCCCCTTTCCTACTGGAAATAATTGCGTCAAATATTGATAGTCAAAGGCATGATAAAGCGCTAAGAGCTGGAATAACAAAAGATAATTGAATAAAATTACAATTGCGACTGCAATCCAGGACTGCTCAATAAAGATGAGGGCTGATAAGGATAGGATGACAAGTCGCAAGCTCAGAGCGAATAAATCTCCATTTCTCAGATAGGAACGAAGATAGAGATTCTGCCAGATTTTCCCCGGCACCTTCTGAACTCCTTTGAGGATAAAGTCCAGATAAGCTCGGCGCTTAACACTGTTTGAAATTCCCTTAACTTGTGTAAAGAGGGCAAAAAAGCGAAGCAAGAATTGCTTGCGTTTACTTTCTTGAGCAATGATAGAATCCCAATCAAGTCCATTTCAACAAAAAATTTACTGGATTTTTGACGAAAAATCACATATTTTACAAGCCCTAAGACAAAGAGATAGACTCCAAAAATCGGTAGACCTAAGCCCATGGCTAAGAACAAGGGAGCAATCAATAGCAAGAGCATCGTTTGAACACTAAGCCAAAAGATGAACGATAGGAGAGATTGCTTTTTGATATGTTCTTTCACCTTCTCTTCAGCCACCAAGAGGAAGAGTTTGTCAGGAGCTTCTAGATAGGTCGCAATACCACCCCAAAACAAGAGCAAAACAGATACAATTCCAATTAAAAATAAGATTGGTAAATAATTTTCAGGAAAATCTTGCAGTAACTGGTTGTATTGGTAAGCCAAAAATCCTAGTAAAACCAACAAAAACAAGACAAAATGGTCATTGAGCACATAGCGAAGATAGCCCAAGCATTCTTTGCGAAATTCCTGTTTTCGTTTTAAAAACAAGTCCTTCATAGTTCCTCCTCTTTGGTCAGAGCCAAATAGATATCGTTGAGACTTGCATCTGGCATGGTAAAAGCTTCTCGGAGTTGTTGAAGATTTCCTTCGGCCCTCACTTGACCTTTATGGAGGATGACAAAAGAGTCGCACATTTTTTCAGCTGAATCAAGGACGTGGGTGCTCATGAGGATAGACTTTCCTTTTTTCTTTTCCGTTTCTAGAAGTTGAATCAAGTCTGAAATCGCCAAGGGATCAAGGCCGAGAAAAGGTTCGTCTACGATAAAGAGACTTGGATCAACGACAAAGGCACAGATAATCATAACCTTTTGCTTCATTCCTTTTGAAAAATGAACCGGGAACCAATCCATTTTCTGATCCAAACGGAACATTTTTAAAAGAGGTTCCACACGTTCAAAAGCGATATTCTGTTCAACACCATAAGCCATAGCGACTGTCTCGATATGTTCTCTGAGAGTCAGCTCCTCATACAAGCTAGGAGTTTCAGGAATATAGCCAATTTTCTTGCGATAGCTCGTAGCATCCTCTCGCAGAGTTAAACCATCAATTTTAATCTCACCACTGTAGGGTGTTAAGAGACCGATAATCTCATTAATCGTTGTTGATTTACCTGCACCATTCAAGCCAATCAAACCAACCAACTGACCACTCTCTACTGTAAAAGATACATCCTTCAAGACAGGTACGTGAACATAGCCTCCTGTCAGGTTTTTAATTTCTAACATATTTTCTCCGAATCTGGTATAATGTAGCTATATTATATCAAAATTCAATACACTAGAGGTGGTTTTTATGTCAGATTGTATTTTTTGTAAGATTTTAGCAGGAGAAATCCCTGCAGCCAAGGTTTATGAGGATGAGCAAGTCCTTGCCTTTCTTGATATTTCTCAAGTAACACCTGGTCATACCTTGGTCGTACCTAAAGAACACTATCGCAACCTTTTAGAAATGGATGCTGCGAGCGCTAGCCAACTCTTTGCAAAGATTCCGGTTATTGCTCAAAAGGTCATGAAGGCTACACAAGCTGAAGGCATGAATATCATCGCCAACTGCGAAGAGGTAGCTGGACAAACCGTTTTCCATACCCATGTCCACCTCGTTCCTCGTTATGGTGCCGAGGATGACCTAAAAATTGACTTTGTTGCCCATGAACCTGACTTTGACAAACTTGCCCAAGTCGCTGAAACGATCAAAAATGCTTAAGGAGTTCCTATGAAACTATCAAATTTACTACTTTTTGCTGGATCAGCAGTCGGATCATACCTCCTCGTTAAAAATCGTGAAGTTATCACTGAAGAAGTTTTAGATACAACTGGCCGTGTTGAAGCAATCAAAGGTGATTTGGATGTCATCCAAAACAGCTTACAAATTATCAATCAGCAAAAAGAAGTCATCAAGGAGTACCAAGAAGACCTCACTTACAAATTTAAAGTCTTAGAAAAAGACCTCCAAGCAAGACTTGCTGTAATAAAAGAACTACGAGAGCCTGAAGAAAACTAAATAAAGGAAAATATCCAACTTTCCTCATATCCCCTTAAATCCATCTTGGGTTACCAACTCCTCACAGAAAAGGGAGGGACTAAACATGAAACAGTTTTTAAAAGTCATCTTGATCATTTCTGGTTGTTTCTGCCTTCTTGCAATCTTAGCATTTCTACTAGTGGCCAATCTTTTCAAAGCTTCATCAAGTGACATTCGAGAAGGAAATGAAACCTTAAAACAAATCTTTATCTCCCTTGACATGCCTCCTGAAAAAGTAGAATCAGATGGACACTATGAATTCGAGGGTGGAGGCTTAAATTTTTATGTGACATTCTCTGATGAAGTCATCAATAGCCACCCCGTCCTAAAAGAAAGTCCAAAACTCACTAAAAAACGACTCGAAGTCTATGTCCTTCAGACAGGAGAGATTTCATACTATAAAGTAGGGGATAACTTGTTCAATCATGGATTATTTCAGTTTTTAGAAAAGGAGAGCGAAAAGTATCTCCAAGAAAAAGGAAAGACATTTAACCCTAATTACTCACTTCTTTTTTGGAATGATCAGGAAAGCCTTAAAAGGGGAATCGCATTCTATGAAAAAGCTTTAACCTTGGTGGATATTCAGGATAACTCGGCGATTAAGCATCTCGATACTGTCACCGTGAAACCTGAAAAAGAAGCGGAATTCAAGCAACTCATTCAGGAGATGGATGTGGCTGGCTTGCTCACTCAACGGTCTGAGTAGTAGACTAATGGGAGTTTCATTCTCCAATCCTAAAATAACAAAAAGAGCCCGAAGGCTCTTTTTAGTCTATGCTTTATTCACCCTCAAAGGCATCTTTTATGTGATCAAAGAAACCTTTTTTCTTTGGATTGACTTTTAAATCACCTGCAGCTGCGAATTCTTTCAAGGCTGCTTTTTGTCGTTCGTTCAAACCTGTTGGAGTCACGACATTGACCGTCACGTATTGGTCACCGACGGCACCACCACGAAGACTAGGAGCTCCCTTGCCACGTAGGCGGAATTTTTTACCAGTTTGTGTTCCCTCTGGGATTACCAATTCAACATCACCATGAACCGTTGGAATATCCACTGTATCTCCAAGGGCTGCTTGGACGATATTGAGGTTTAACTTGTAGAAAATAGTTGTTCCTTCACGTTCAAATTTATCGCTATCTTCAACAGAAACTACTACATACAAGTCTCCATAAGGACCACCGTTAAAGCCTGCCTCACCTTGACCAGCTAAACGAATTTGTTGACCAGTTTCAACACCTGCTGGAATTTTTACATGGACACTGTGGGCTTGTTTTTCATGACCTGTTCCGTGACATGTTGTACATGGATCTTTGATTTCTTTTCCACGTCCATGACAGACATCACAGGTCACTTGACGACGCATCATACCTAGAGGTGTTTGAGTATCAACGTTAATAACACCAGAACCATGACAACGTCCACAAGTAACTGGACTTGTTCCAGGCTTAGCACCAGTTCCATCACATGTCCGACAGCTTGATTCACGATTGTATTTGACTTCTTTTTCAGTAC
Source organism: uncultured Streptococcus sp. (assembly GCA_916439135.1). GTDB lineage: Bacteria > Bacillota > Bacilli > Lactobacillales > Streptococcaceae > Streptococcus. The sequence continues at coordinate 712,598 of CAKAHR010000001.1, forward strand.
CAAAGATTGCTTCTTCAAAAGTCAAATTCACACGGTACTGGAGGTCGTCACCTTGACGAGGAGCGTTTGGATTGCGAGAAGAACCGCCTCCGCCGAAAAAACTTGAGAAGATATCTTCAAATCCACCGAAACCACCTGCTCCGTCGAAACCACCAAAACCGCCTGCACCACCAAAGCCACCATTGGCACCAGCAGCACCGTATTGGTCGTAAGCAGCACGTTTCTGTTCATCACTTAAAGTCTCATAAGCTTCTTGAACTTCCTTGTACTTTTCCTCAGCACCGGGCTCTTTATTGATATCTGGGTGATATTTCTTCGATAATTTCCGATAGGCTTTCTTGATTTCATCTTGAGATGCATTCTTTGAAACGCCCAAACGGTCATAAAATTCAGTATTGTTCATAATTTAAGATACAAAGGGCGTCAAACGGACACAGCCAAAATAGGAGTTTTGACGACGGACGCGTGCGTCCTAGAAAAACTATCTTTTTGGCACAGTCCGTAGCCCGTGTTCAGTTGCGAACACTCTTTGTTCCTTTCTTTCAAATTTAGTAAGCAATTCTGGAACCCGTGTTCAGTTGCGAACACTCTCTGTTCCTTTCTTTTAATGTTGCGGAACGAATCAACATATTAGTGTCGTTCCTTTTTACCGAAAAACAGAGGCTGGGTTGCAACCTCTGGATTTCTTCATATCATTACGACGTTCTAAAACAAAGTCGATTATACTTTGTTTTAGAACTAGTAAGGCTGAATTGAGTTTCGGCTAAATCGAGCACGCCCTAACCTCTTGGTGAAAAAGAGACGTAGCTGTTTTCGCTTTGGCGAACTACAGATATGGCTACCTTTAGGTGCAAATCTTTCTAGAAACTAAAGTTTCTGCGTCAGATTTCCTATTTTCACTGTGAGGTTTTAACGGGCTTTGCATCTTACTTTTCAGTAAACTCTCCATCTACGACGTCATCGCCTGCGTTTCCTGTTGCTTGGGCGCCTTCTGCTCCTGCTTGAGCTTGTTGAGCTGCTGCAGCTTGTTCGTAGAGTTTCACAGCAAGTCCTTGAGCTTTTTCGTTCAACGCTTCAAGTTTTGCTTTCATTTCGTCCAAGTTGTTGTCTTCTTGGGCTTTCTTAAGCTCATCAAGGGCAGCTTGAGCAACATCACGTTCTGCATCGAAGCCTTTACCTTCAGTTTCCTTGATTGTCTTCTCAGTCGCAAAGATAGCTTGGTCTACTTCGTTACGAAGGTCAACTTCTTCTTTACGTTCTTATCTGCTTCAGCGTTTGCTTCTGCATCTTTCATCATGCGATCGATTTCTTCGTCTGTCAAACCTGAATTTGATTGGATAACAATTGTTTGTTCTTTTTGAGTTCCAAGATCTTTCGCCTTAACAGATACGATACCGTTTTTGTCGATGTCAAATGTTACTTCGATTTGTGGGATACCACGAGGTGCAGCTGGGATATCAGTCAATTGGAAACGTCCAAGAGTCTTGTTATCTGCTGCCATTGGGCGTTCACCTTGAAGAACGTGGATATCAACGGCTGGTTGGTTATCTGTTGCAGTTGAGAAGACTTGTGATTTAGATGTTGGAATTGTTGTGTTGCGCTCGATGAGTTTTGTAAAGACACCACCCATTGTTTCGATACCAAGTGACAATGGTGTTACGTCAAGAAGGACAACGTCTTTGACATCACCAGTAATGACACCACCTTGGATCGCAGCACCCATAGCAACTACTTCATCAGGGTTAACTGATTTGTTTGGTTCTTTACCAGTTTCAGCTTTAACAGCTTCTACAACCGCAGGGATACGAGTTGAACCACCAACAAGGATGACTTCGTCGATATCTGACAAGCTCAAACCTGCATCTGAAAGGGCTTGGCGAACTGGAACTTTTGTACGTTCTACAAGGTCACGAGTCAAATCATCAAATTTCGCACGAGTCAAGGTCATTTCCAAGTGAAGAGGTCCAGCTTCACCAGCAGTGATGAATGGCAAGCTGATTTGAGTTGAAGTCACACCAGAAAGGTCTTTCTTAGCTTTTTCTGCTGCGTCTTTCAAACGTTGAAGAGCCATCTTGTCATTTGACAAGTCGATACCATTTTCTTTCTTGAATTCTGCTACTAAGTAGTCGATGATTTTTTGGTCAAAATCGTCACCACCGAGTTTGTTGTCCCCTGCAGTTGCCAATACATCAAAGACACCATCACCGAGTTCAAGGATAGATACGTCGAATGTACCACCACCAAGGTCGAATACCAAGATTTTTTCTTCTTTGTCAGTCTTGTCCAAACCGTAAGCAAGAGCTGCTGCAGTTGGTTCGTTGACGATACGTTCTACTTCAAGACCAGCGATTTTACCAGCATCTTTAGTTGCTTGACGTTGAGCATCGTTAAAGTAAGCTGGAACTGTGATAACAGCCTTGGTTACTTTTTCACCAAGGTATTCTTCAGCGTAACCTTTCAAGTATTGAAGGATCATCGCTGAGATTTCTTGTGGAGTGTATTCTTTACCGTTAGCAGAAACTTTTTCAGAAGTACCCATCTTAGATTTGATAGAGATAACTGTATCTGGGTTTGTGACTGCTTGACGTTTTGCAGCGTCACCAACGATGATTTCACCGTTTTTGAATGAAACTACAGATGGAGTTGTGCGGTTTCCTTCTGGGTTTGCGATGATTTTGCTTTCAGTTCCTTCAAGAACTGCAACTGCTGAGTTTGTTGTACCTAAGTCAATACCGATAATTTTAGACATGTGTTTTTCTCCTTATTATTTTAATTCTAATTTTGATTTTTCTTGATATTCCCCTTAAGTGGTGGGGACGTGAGCAACTCCCTACGGGATTTCATCACTTATTTTTGAGCCCATTGTCTCAAAAATCCCCTGTTTCAGTAGCATAAGCTACTGAAACTTTCACCACGGCGGGAAATATCTTCCTTGCAAGCCTCCGGCTTGCCTCTTATCTTTCTTCATAGTTTATTGTCGTTTCGGACAAGGTAGCCTAGTTATATACCACTACCATTGCTGGTCTTAGGATGCGGTCATGGAGTTTGTAGCCTTTTTGGAAGACTTGTGCGATGGTGTCTGCCGGATGCTCGTCATCCGCTGGCACTGTTTGAATGGCCATGTGGTAGTTATGGTCAAATTCTCCGTCTGCCGCGATTTCTTCGATTCCTTCTTCTTTCAGAGCGTGAATCAAACTTTCTTGCACCATCTCCAAGCCTTTTTTGACATCATCTGTCAACCCTTCTACTGCAAGTGCGCGTTCAAGGTTATCCAATGATGGCAAGATTGCTTTTGCCAAATCTTGGCTGCGATAGCGTTGCAAGAGTTGACGTTCTTCATTGGCACGACGTTGAATATTTTGCATTTCTGCGTGGGCACGAAGGTATTTGTTTTCAAATTCTTCGGCACGTTCGTTTGCCAAGTCCAACTCAGACTTCTCAGGAGTTGTTTCTTCAGTCGTTTCCACAACTTCCTCTTCTTTTATTTCTTCATTTTTTATATCTTGGGCCATTTTCGCCTCCTTTAATGATTTCAATCTTAATTCACTTCATAGTGATTACTGCTGAGATAGCGGTAAAAATCAGTCAGCTTCATGGTCAAAACTCGATTCACAACATTGAGTTGATTGACCAATTGTTGATAATCCAGATGAACTGGACCAATAATCGCTAGAATTCCAAAACCACGATAAGGGATGAGGAATTTACTGCTAATCACTGCTAAGTCAGCTAAACAGGATTCTTGGCTAACCGCAACTCGGACACTTTGCATCTGGTCGCCAATCAGATTTCTCGAATCTCTAAAGCAACCTTTTGTGGTTGATCAAAGAATTGATAGGCTGCTAGATTCGCAAAATTCAAGAGATTGACTTTCCCAGAAACTACGATATTTTCATTGAACATTTCTTTAAAAATATGTTCGACAAGGTCCATAACGTTGTCCGTCGTTGTAAAGTAACGTTGGATAATCTGCGGGATCTCTGTTCGAATCTTGTAGTGAATATCTAAAACAGTCTGTTCCAGGAAACGTTCTTGAATCATGGTCTTGAGGCGATTTAAATCCTCCTGCAAGAAATTTCTCGGAATCAAAAACTGACTGGTAACCGTTCTAGATTCATCAAGTGTAAAAACAGCTAAAGCTGTATGTTGCCCGAGAACAACGATATCAAAAGCCGTCAGCTTTTGCCTACTCGGTTCGACATCTAGCGCTACAACCGTACAACCACTCAAGTCTGACAAGATTTTAGTCGCCTCTTGAAGAATATCCTCAAGCTTGAAGAACTCTTGATCAAAGGCTTTTACAATTTCATAAACTTGATTCTCAGCTAAACGGTCAAAGGATAAAGAATGTTTGACATAGTATTGAAACCAGCCACACTCGGCATCCGACCACTGGACGTATGCGCTTTTTCAAGTAAACCTTGTTTTTCTAGAGCTGCCATGTCATTTCGAATGGTAGCACTACTAGAGTTAATAGACTCTTGCAAGGCTTTAGATCCAACAGGTTCATGCGTTTTGGTAAAGATGTCAATAATCAGATTTAAAATATTCTGCTGACGTTCCGTAACCATCTCGCCACTCCTCTCTGATAGATCTTTTTTAGCACTCGATGCATCCAAGTGCTAACTTATGATTCTATTATACACCCTTAAAAGAGAATGTCAAGAGAAAAACTCAAAAAATTAGCACTCTTTTGTCAAGAGTGCTAAAAATCAGTCTGAAGACCTAGAAAATCATTTTACAATCTTCAGGTATTTCTTTTTAAGTCTGTAAAAACTATAGATTAGATAAGAAATCATGAGAGCATATAGGGCAAATATAATGGAGAAAGACGGAGAAAGATTTTCGCGAAATAGGCTCATACAAACAACTAGACCACCAGAGATAGAAGCTACACATGAATGAAGTCCTGATTTCACACCTTCCCATCTAAGACGATTGTTCATGCAGAATTGATCATTTGAAGCAAAATCAGAAGTTACCTTTCGGAAAACAGAATAAGGACATCCTTCCACAAACTCCCAGCCTCTATCCTTAATACTTTCTAACACCAGCTCATTTTTTCTAAGGTAACTAGTATTCCACACACGGTAGATCACATCATCTGGTTGGCATTGCTCAAAACAGAAAAATCCAAAACGATTCGTTTTAAATCTCCAACCTTTCAAATGCATCTTACGCAAATAATCTTCTACCTTGTCCAAATCAAGAATGGTAAACATTCGAAATTGTACTCTGCTATTCATTGTCTGACCTCCAAATTAGAACACATACACGGCTTATATATCGGATAATTCTTTCCATTTTTGAAATAATTTCCAAAAAATATAAGAAATCTGAATCGCGAAAACTATCAATAAAACACAATCTATTATGACAATCAAAAACATTTCCCAACTGAAATCACTACCTCTACTGAGAAATTTTGAGAAAACCGGTAGTAGAGCTGAAAAGAGAAGCAAAATAGGAAGCATCCGCATTATTAAAATTCGTTTGACCATAGCTAACTTCCCGGCCGTGTCATTATAAATTTCAAACTCGGCATCCGACTCAATTTCAGAATATGGTTTTCTAAAGTAGGAAAAACCGTTAAAGTCTGTAATATGCTCCCAGCCAAAATCTTTAAACAGTTGTAAATAGGAAGCTCTCTCTGACTTTTTCATAGGATAAAAATCCAACTGATAAGCCACCTGCTCCGGTTTGCACTTTTCAAAAGTATACTTAACCGCAACTACTAAGTAAGAGTAGCTTACCTCCTTAAGTTTCCAGCCTTTAGCATGCATTTCCCCGAGGAAAACTGCCTCCCTCTCATAATCAGCGATCGTAACAATCCGATAAACAATTTTCTTTTCCATCAATCTTCCTCCCGACTGTTTCTGTAGAGTCGTTCAATACGTTTGACTTCGATTTCTAAAACTTTTCGTCCCAAATCAGTTATCTGATAAATCTTTCGCTTTTCCTCTTCGCGAACAAAGGAAATCAATCCATCTTTTTCCATCTTTGACAAGGTTCCATACATAGTTCCAGGACTAATGAAAACCTGTGAATCTGTCATCTCCTTGACCTTTTGGGTAATACCATAGCCATGGTTCTCCTTTTGCAAGCTGAACAGAATATAAAAACCCGTTTCAGTCATAGGCAGATAAACCCGTCTAATCTTATCTGTTAATTCCATTTAACCAGACCTCCTCTTTAGTTCGATATATCGCACTTCGTTATATAAAATATATCACACCTCGATATAAATTGCAAGAAAAAAAGAGAGTGGGACAGAAATCGGTAATTCGCTAGAATTCGATTTCGTCGTCCCACCTCCGCACAGTTGAGTAGGGCTATAAAAGCTGATGAAATCAGCGTAGTAACGCCCACTCAACCACTGCGTCTTGCTCGACAATCCAAAGACAAATGAGAGGCTAGGACTTTTGTCCCAGCCTCTTCTGTTTATCATTAGTAAAGATCTAGATAATTATCAATTTCCCATTGTGAAACGAAAGTTGCGTAGCTAGCCCACTCGATTCGTTTAGCTTCAAGGAAGCTAGTGTAGATGTGCTCACCAAGTGCCGCCTTAACCACTTCGTCTTCTGTCATAGCTTTCAAAGCGTTGTGAAGCGTTGATGGAAGGTCTGTGATGCCAGCCTCTTTACGTTCTTCAGCAGTCATGATGTAGATATTTTCTTCGATTGGTGCTGGAGCTTCGATTTTGTTCTCAATACCGTGCAAACCAACTTCCAAGAGAACAGCCATAGCGATGTACGGGTTAGCCATTGGGTCCACTGAACGCAATTCCAAACGAGTTCCCATTCCACGAGTAGCCGGAACGCGTACCAACGGAGAACGGTTTTGGCCTGCCCAAGCAATGTAAACAGGTGCTTCGTATCCTGGAACCAAACGTTTGTATGAATTTACCGTTGGGTTCATGATAGCTGTGTAGTTGTAGGCATGCTTAATCAAACCACCGAGGAAGTGGTAGGCAGTTTCTGATAACTGCATTCCCTTTGGATCCTTTGGATCAAAGAAGGCATTGTTCCCTTCCGCATCAAACAAGGACATATTGCAGTGCATCCCTGAACCAGCAATACCGAATTTTGGTTTAGCCATAAAGGTTGCATACAAACCATGTTTACGAGCAATTGTTTTAACAACAAGTTTAAAGATTTGAATCTTATCACAAGCACGAAGAACTTCATCGTACTTAAAGTCAATCTCATGTTGGCCTACGGCAACTTCGTGGTGACTGGCTTCTACTTCAAATCCCATCTTGGTCAAGACATTCACAATCTCACGACGGGTATTATCGGCAAGGTCTGTAGGCGCCAAATCAAAGTAACCACCCTTGTCATTTACTTCAAGAGTTGGGTCTCCATTTTCATCAAGCTTAAATAGGAAGAATTCTGGTTCCGGACCAAGGTTGAATGATTTGAATCCAACTTTCTCCATGTGATGAAGAGCTCGTTTAAGGTTGCTTCGAGGATCTCCAGCAAATGGCTCTCCTTCTGTTGTATAGACATCACAGATCAATCCTGCGACACTACCGTTCTCATCTCCCCAAGGGAAGACAGTCCATGTGTCCAGGTCAGGGTACAAGTACATATCTGATTCATTGATACGAACGAACCCTTCAATAGAAGATCCATCAAACATAGCCTTGTTTGACAAGACCTTGTCTAGTTGTTCATCTGTAGCAGGAATTTCGACGTTTCATTGTTCCCAAAATATCTGAAAACATGAGACGGATAAAGGTTACATTTTTTTCCTTAACTTCACGACGAATATCTGCAGCTGTGATTGGCATGGTTTTTCTCCTTATATATGACGACTTGCGGTTGCCTAACCGCGACCAAAAGGTGATTGTTGAGAAGCAAAGCGACTTTGTTGAAGAACTTCATTCCGAAGCGCTCGACGCACTTCAGTTTGACTGACTGGTTTTTTAGATTTCGCTTCACGTTCGGCATATTTTTTCTTGATAGCAGCAATATTATGCCCTTCAGAGATATAGTCCTTAATCTCAAGTAATCGATCCATATCATTTAAAGAATACATCCGGCGATTGCCTTCGTTTCGATCAGGTTTTATCAACTCTTGATCTTCATAATAACGAATTTGACGCGCTGAAAGATCGGTCAATTTCATAACACTACCAATGGGGAAAACTGCCATATTGCGGCGAAATTCTTTTTCCTTCATGTGCACTTCCTCTTCTTTCTGTCTATTATAGTCTAAAAAAACTCAACCGTCAATTGTTTATGTCACATCTTATGACATTATTTTATTTTTTCTGTAAAAAACCTCGTAAACGATCAATATCGTAATTGACTAGAATTGCCACAAAAACACCCATAAAAGTTTCAAATACACGAGCAAACACGTACAAAACAGTCTCTCCACTCGGAATTGATAGGGTAATAATCAACATAGCTGAAACTCCGCCAATGACCCCTGCCTTATTGTTCATAGCAACATTTGTCATAATGGTTAACATGGTACAAATAGGGACAGCAAGGAGAGTTACCCAGAAAGCGCCATGAAAAAGATTATTTAAGAGAAAGAAAATCAAGGCAAAAAAGCCACCTATACTATTTCCCAGAATACGAGATGTACCAAAGTGGACACTCTTATCAAAGTCCTCTCTCAAGCTAAAAACAGCTGTTAGTGCTCCGATTTGAAGTCCCTTCCATCCAAAAAAACCAAAAATCATGAGAACCAAAAAAACAGCGATTCCTGTTTTAAAGGTTCGCATTCCTAATTTAAACTTAGATTTGTCAAATGTATATTTTTTAAAATAACTCATAATCTCTTCTTTCTTTTTTCCATTTTACCATAATTTTACTTTTTTGAGAAAAGGATTCATCAATTGAAGATAATAGGAAATAAAAAAGAAGGACCTTAGTCCTTCTCTTTTTATTTCAATATTCTTTTTTAGAATAAATACATGAAAGCTAAAGTTACGAGACTGGCAAGTAAACCCACTCCCCAGAAGAAGAAGTCGACCTTCCACTCACTCCAAGCTTGACCTTTACCAGAAAAACCACCCAATTCAAAATGGTGATGAACTGGTGTCATTCGGAAGATACGTTTGCCGCCACTCAACTTAAAGTAGCTAACTTGCATCATAACAGATGTGGTTTCAAAGACATAAACAAGACCGATAAAGAGAAGTGTCCATTCTTGGTGCAGTGCCATAGAAATTGCTGCCAGCATCCCTCCAAGAGCAAGACTTCCCACATCTCCCATAAATACTTTAGCAGGTTTATGGTTAAAGACAAAGAAACCGAGAAGACCACCAATCATAGCTATAATGACTAGCAAGATATCCAACTGGTTTTGTACATAAGCAATCACTCCATAGGCTGATAAGCTAATCACTACTGAAATACTTGCTAAGCCATCAATCCCGTCAGTCAAGTTAACAGCATTTGAAAAACCAACTAACCAGAAAAGAGCAAAGAAAATGTAAAGAACTCCTAAATGTAAGGGATAACCAAATACATTTAAGATATCTCCTCCTCTTTCATAAAAGAAATAGAAGATAACCCCTCCAACTAACTGGAGCAAAAGCTTTTGTTTAGGATTGAGCCCTTCGTTGATTTTACGGAAAACTTTGAGGAAGTCATCTAAGAAACCAACTAAACCATATAAGACTAGGATAAAGAGGATCATTCCTACATTATTCGTTAGTTGATTGGTCAAAAGAGCAAGAACTAAACTAACTAAAACACTTGTTATAAGAAAGACAATCCCTCCCATTGTCGGCGTCCCAGCTTTCGCCTGGTGTTGTTTCACATCCTCGTGCATCTGCTGACCGGTAATTTGTGCTTTATGGTAAAAACGGATAAATGCTGGAATCCCTACTACTGTAAGAACAAAAGTAAGGACTCCAGGAACGATAGAAACTAGCATCCTAATCTCCTAATGTTATTTTTATTTTCTGTATATTTTTTAAAGCTGTATTGGCACGAACACTTTGTTTTTTAACAGTTTGTCCTGAGCCTTCAAATTCTACTTCGATATCCAGCCATTTTGCAAAGGTTTCAACATTTTTCTTAGACCAACCATACAAGTCAGGCATCTCTTCTACCTTATCAGAGAGTAGTAAGATTTGCTCATTAGCATCTAGATTGGTCCCTTTTGATACTGAACTTTCTTTGATTTGTCCCTGAACCGATAACAATCGGTTGAACAAGGTTGCGTCGCAGTTCTTCTGCTAAATCTCCAGGGCTATAGTCTGTTGTCTCAGGCATGGCATAGTTGGTCGTGGTTGTCACCTGATCCAAACTCTTAGCAGTTGATTGAAGATTGAGAGATTCTTTCATCGCAGAAGCTCGCTCCAAGATAGGGTTTGCGAATTCCCCTAACTGAATTCCAGAATAATGTTCCGGTTGTTGAACTGTCACATAGAGGATGAAATCAGGATTTTCTGCGGGATGCATAGAAACAACTGAGAAGATATAGTTTGTTTCCCCTTTCAGGTATCCTCCATTTTTCTCATCCGCAATCTGGGCAGTTCCTGATTTCAAGGCTACATTATAGCCCGGAACATTGACCGTCCCTTTACCCGTACTGTGATTGTACATCGTACCATAGTATGGATCTGTTCCTACCATCACCATGTGATCTCGCGTCAAGCTTGCAGCTTCTTTAGAGACAGGATTTCCCACAATTTCTTTTTGAGATTTACGGACGGTTTGATCATTCGGGTCATAGAGAGCGCTGATAAACTTAGGCTCCAACATCACACCATCATTAGCAATCGCTGTAAAGGCTCGAAGCATCTGAGTTTGTGTCACTGAAATCCCTTGACCAAAGGAACTCATTGCAATGTTAACAATATTGTCCTCAGGTAATTGTCCAGCATACTCATCACTCATACCAAAACGAGTCGGCACCCCAAATTTGAAACGATTGAGGTAATCAAGCCAAGTAGCATCCCCCATCTTTTGCTCAAGGAGAGTCATACCGATGTTACTAGAGTGAGCAAAACCTTGCGAGAAGGTCATCATCCCACCACTTGTCAAGCCTTCGTTAACGTCCCAGTCCTTGATGGTAGCATCCGCCACCTTCAATTCACTACTGTTGAAATATTCTCCTCCAGGGAAGGTATTGTTGTCAATAGCTGAAGCTAAAGTTATGACCTTCATGGTTGAACCCGGCTCATAGTTACTTTGATAAAGAATATCCCGCCAAACGAAGTCCTCTGTAATCCCTTCTTTGGTATCAGCATCAAAGGTTGGTCTTTGAGTTGTAGCCAGAATTTCTCCTGTCTTGGCGCTGACCAAAGTCGCAGTCATATACTTCCCTTTTACTTTTTCTTGGAAGGCATCCATTTGACTTTCCATGAAAGATTGTAAAGGACTAGATAGGGTTGTATAGACGTCTTTCCCGTTTACGATCTGTTGAGTAACTTGTTCGGTCCCTGGAACAATATTCCCTAGACGGTCTTTTTCATAGGTGATAATACCATCCGTTCCCGCTAATAAGCTATTCAAAGAACTCTCAACACCAGATGTCCCAACAAGACTTTTTGAGCCATCCTCGTTTTCATGCAGCTGAGCTAAGCCGATGAAAGACGATGCGAATTTCCCATTTGGATAGCTTCGATTTGGGCTAGTTGTAAAATCAACTCCCTCAACCTTAGCTGTCTCCAAGTCTTTTTTGATAGACATCATATTGGCATAAGTAATACCATTTCCCTTAACACCGAAGGAAACTTGCTTCAGATTAGGTTGAGAAAGTTGTTCCTTGACGTAGGATTCCTCCATATCTAGATACTTATGGAAGACTTCCGCAACTTTATTATACTGAGATTCCTCTACATAGAGAATTTTCCCATTTGCAGATTTGTATTCCTTATCGATAATCGCATAGACATTGTATGATGTCGCATCTTCTGCAATCGGTGTTCCATTACGGTCATAAATGGTCCCTCTTTTAGCAGGGACTATTCGAGTTGTTTGATGGACCCTCTTTGCTTCTTTAACGAGGTCAACACCAAATTTTGAGCCTGTACCAATAATTACCGCAAAGTTAACCAAAAAAACAGCAAAGAGAAAGATGGCCAAAAGGCTCAGATTCTTCCCCACTAGTCTGCGGTTTTCCTCTGGAGTTTTACGATTTTTAATGGCAAAGCGTATAATTCTTTCTTTCCAGTTTTTCATTTACTACTCCGCCGCTCGGATATTTTCATTATTCAATTGCAAGTCTTGTGAGTCTGCAATCCCTGTCAAACGTTCTGATCGAATCAATTCATTAACTTCTTGTTTCGCATCATCCAGCTCTGTCTTTTTCTCCTCAATCTGTGTATTGAGAGTCGTCAAATCCCTTTGGACCTGCAAAAGCTTAGTCTGCATATAAACAACACTGACTGCCAAGACAAGGGCTGTGATGGCAATTGAAAGATAAAAGGCCTTTTCAACACGTGAAAATTTTTTAATACGAGCTTGTAGTAATTGGCTCGTTGTTCCTCTGTTTTCTGCCATTTTTCCTCTTTACTTGTGAATTTTTCTAGCCACTCGAAGCTTGGCTGAGTGGGAACGATTATTGGCTTCCAATTCTTCCTTGCTTGGTAAGATTGGTTTGCGTGATACCAATTCCATCTTAGGTTTGAGATCATCTGGAATAAAAGGTAATCCTTTTGGAACCTCTACTGTCGAAGCCTCCTTAAATAGTTGCTTAGTCAAGCGATCTTCCAGTGAATGGAAGGTAATCACTGATATTCTGCCATCTCGAGCCAGCATATCCATAGCTTGCTGAATAGACTCATCCGCTGCTCCCAACTCATCGTTAACTTCAATACGAATGGCCTGGAAAATCTGCTTGGCCGGATGGCCTTTTTTCTTAAGTTCCTTAGCAGGCTTGGCAGATTTGATAATCTCTGCCAATTCGGTTGTTGTCTCGATTGGCTTCACTTGACGTGCTTGTTCGATTTTTCGCGCAATCTGTTTAGAAAACTTGTCTTCTCCATATTTGAAAAAGATTCGTACCAAATCATGATAGTCATAATGATTGACAACTTCATATGCAGTCAAGCTAGCTTCCTGATTCATCCGCATATCTAGTGGTGCATCTTTTTTATAAGAAAAACCACGCTCACGTTGATCTAACTGCGGACTAGAAACTCCTAAGTCATAACAAATTCCATCAATCTCTGTCACGCCTAAGTCATTTAAGCGTTCCTTCAAATGACGGAAATTATCCTTGACAAAAGTGACCATTCCCTTTTCGATATAGGGCGCTAAACGTTTTTGCGCGTTGTCAATGGCGTTTTGATCTTGGTCAAAGGCATACAAATGCCCTTTCTCACTTAATTTACTTAACAAATACTCGCTGTGGCCTGCTCCACCCAAGGTTGCATCAACGTAAATGCCATCAGGCTTCACATCTAGCATATCAATAGTCTCATGGAGCATGACTGTTACATGATGAAATTCTTTTGTCATATCTTATCTATTTTACCACAAATCCGACTAGCTTGCACTCACTAAAGCAAAAACATTCCACTGCTTCTTTATTCCTTATATTCAAGTGGCTTCTCAGCTACTTGAGCTAGTGTTGAATTCGCTTCTGGATTTAACTGTCGATGAACAGCCTCTGCAACTGCTCTTGGTATTCCAACTTCTACAATCTCATCCACGCTAGCTTCCTTAATTTTAGTCAGAGATTTGAAATATTTCATTAAATTCTGCTTGCGTTTTGGTCCCAACCCTTCAATCCCATCCAATTGAGAGGAGAAGGAATTTGGAGCGCAATTGACGGTGGAAGGTTATCGCAAAGCGGTGCACCTCATCTTGAATGCGTTGGAGGAGGAAAAATTCCTGAGAATTCCGAGACAATTCCACCACTTCAAGCGGATCTCCAAAAAGCAACTCGTGCGTTTTGTGCTTGTCATTCTTTTGAAGCCCTGCGATAGGAATATCCAAACCTAGCTCCTCTTGGATAACTTGCTTAGCAATATTTACCTGACCTTGCCCCCCATCAATGACGATTAAATCAGGCGGTGTCAGACCATCTCGTTGAACTCGACCATAGCGTCTACGGATAACCTCTCGCATACTTGCATAGTCATCTGGCCCAACAACTGTTTTTATCTTGTATTTACGGTAATCCTTCTTGCTCGGTTTACCATTGACAAAGACAACCATAGCAGAAACAGGACTGGTCCCCATGATATTGGAGTTATCAAAGGCCTCGATACGGACTGGGATCGGAATTTGTAAAAGACGTCCCAGGTTTTCAATAGCACCCTGGGTTTTCTCAACTGATTTTTCCAGAAGATTAAACTTCTGTTCTAGACTAACACGTGCATTTTTGATAGCCAGATTGACCAGTTGTTTTTTCTCACCTCTTTGTGGCTTGAGAATCTTGGTATCCACCAAGGCCTTGATAGCTTCTTCATCAATATCCTGAGGAATCAGAATTTCATTTGGAACCAAGTGAGATTTTTCTTGATAAAACTGTCCCACATAGGTCAAAAAATCCTCATCTGGATCATTGTAGTAAGGAAAAAGGTTGACATCACGCTCAATTAACTTACCCTGACGGACAAAGAAAACCTGGACGCACATCCATCCCTTATCCACATAGTAACCAAAGACATCACGGTTTTGGAGATCCTTGGCCATAACTCGTTGTTTTGTCCGAAGAGTCCCAATAGCCTGGATCAGATCACGGTACTCAGCTGCACGTTCAAACTCCATACTCTGAGCTGCCAATGCCATCTTATCCTTGAGGTCGTTAATGATTTTGTCATCCTGGCCCTTGAGAAAATCAGAGACCTCTTGAGACATAGCTTTAAAATAAGCTTCATCTTTGTGACAAACCGTATGAGCCATACACTGGCCGATGTGGTAATAAAAACAGACCTTCGAGGGCGGGTTGGTACACTTGCGAAAAGGAAAAATCCGGTCTAATAGCCGTTTGATTTCATTGGCCGCACCCACATCCGGATAAGGACCAAAATAAAGGCCTCCGTCCTTCTTAACCTGACGGGTGATTATCAATCGAGGATAGCGTTCATTGGTGATTTCGATAAAAGGGTAGGACTTGTCGTCCTTGAGCATGATATTGTATTTGGGCTTGTTTTCCTTGATGAGATTAATCTCCAAAAGGAGAGCCTCAATATTAGACTCTGTAACAATAAATTCAAAATCCACAATCTCAGATACTAAGGCTTCTGTCTTGGTATCGTGGCTTCCTCGAAAGTAGGACCGCACCCGATTGCGCAGATTTTTAGCCTTCCCTACATAGATAATCGTGCCGTTTTTATCTTTGTGAATATAACAACCCGGGCTATTCGGCAAGAGCTCCAGTTTTGATTTGATCAAGTTATTCATAGTTCCATTATAGCAAAAAGCACCTCTCATTGCTCATATCAAGAAGCTCTGTTTTCCGAATCTCCTGACTCATAGAGTTCTTGGACTTCTTTTACATCTTGAGCTTGGATACCATAATAAGACCCTGCCGGTTGCATGACTGAAACCTCATTGGTATGCTGCAAGCCAATAGCATGTCCTAACTCATGTTCTGCTGTATGCAAGATACGTTCATAGGTATAGCCATAGTTTGGATTGGATAGATAATAATGATTTAAGCGAACAGTCACAGAAGTGAATTGTTTGGTTAGGAGATTGGTTTGACTCTCCGCCTCACCTGCTACAGCTGTCGAACCATCATTCATTTCGGTAGCAAAAATATTGGCCTGATCCGGTTCTGTTACAATCTCAAAATCAAAAGCCCCTGTCTGATTCCAGTTAGCAATAGCTTCTGCGTAGGCCTTTTGAAAAGTCGCATCCATTTGAGGGTCTATATAGATTCTTGCTTGCGCTTTTGCCCATTTTGCGCCTGAATCTTGATGATGATCTGTCTGAGACAAACCTTGCAACTTCCCAGTTTCTTGCCATTGATCCCAGCCTGCTTGACCGACCTGAGCCATTTACTGATTTGATTGAAGGCACCAGATAAATCTCCTGTCACATACCAGAGAATTCCAAAAGCGATGAGAATGAAGAGGATCAGTGTCCATACCAGGCGCCAAAACATACGCAAAATTCCTAGTAACAATCGATATAAAACACGAATAATCCAGCCCATGATTTACCCACCTTTCTAAAAAAATAAGAACCTATCTTTAAGCCATGAATTTCCATTCTAAAGATAGGTTCACTATTCTACTAAATCAAACTGAAAGAAAGCTAAAATTAAGACAAGCGTTCTTCTAAAACAAAATCGATCGGCAGGGTAGTCAAAAAACGTTCCAATTGTTTTTCCCAATAATACCACTCGTGGGTTCCTGCACTATGGGTGTAGGTCACATCAAAACCAAGTTTCTTGAGGTTTTTCACTGCTAGGTTATTGGCAGCATACAAGAAATCTTGCTCGCCACACCATACCCAGAGTTTGGTTTTCTTATCAGACTTTTTAGCCAGTGTTTCAAGTGAGTAAGGGCTATTCACCCAATCATTAACTTTGCCAAACACACCTCTCCAGTAGGCACGTGTTCCCAAATCTTGACTCTCAGGAGAAAACTCCTCGAAACTAAGTGCCCCAGAAAAGCTAGCGGCATGGGAGAAACGGTCAGTTGACAATGCTAGCTTAAAGGAACCGTAGCCCCCCATTGATAAACCAGCAATGAAGGTCTTTTCTCGTTTGTTGGTCATATTGGGGAAGAAGCGTTTGAGCACCTTAGGCAATTCTTCTGCTAGAGCTGTGTAGTAGTTATAGCCGTACTGAGTATCTGTATACCAGCCGTTACTTGTATTGGGCATGACAACAATCAGATTAGTCCCTCGCACCAAGCGCTCCACATTGGTCCGTTTGAGCCAACTGTTGTGGTTCCCTGACATTCCATGAAGGAGATAGAGAACTGGAATATCTGTACTGTTTGGCTCTGTCACCCGAGATGCATCAGGGTAGAGAACATTTACTCCCCACTCCATATCTAAAACTTCTGAGTAATACTCAATCTTCATTACTGCCATAACTTGCTCCTTATTCGTTTGAGATAAGAAAAAGCCGAAACTCGACTTTCTCTCTTGCTATTGAATCCTTATTTGCTTCCATGACTACTGGTAAAATAGCAGGACGACGTTTGGTTTGGTCAAAGAGGAACTTGGCCAAATTATCACGTACCTTACCTTTAAGGTCAGCCCAGTCAAAGTCCTCACCTTGGAGATAGTCCTCAACTGTTTGGTTCACCAACTCTGTACTCTCGCGCAGAATATCTCGACTCTTCTTGAGGTAGACAAATCCACGTGTATGCACTCGAGCCTTGGCAATGATTTTCTTCTCGCGACGGTTAACAGTGATAGCCACAATGAAAATACCATCTTCTGACAAGACCTTACGGTCACGAAGAACGACATTGCCCACATCCCCAATAGCATTTCCGTCAATCAAGACATCTCCTGCAGCAACTGCACCAGATGGAACGAAATCCCCATGTTCATAAGACATGGTTGTCCCTTTTTTCGGGATAAAAATACGTTCTGGCAACAACCCGACAGCCATAGCAGCCTTGGCATGAGCATCCAATTCACGGTATTCCCCTTGGATAGGGAAAAGATACTTGGGTTGCAAGAGGTTGATCATCAATTGTAGATCACGCGCATTTCCATGTCCTGATACACGCAAGTTTTGAGTAATCGGTTTAACGATACCACCCGCTTGGTAGACCATGTTTTCTACACGTGCCATGACAGCTTCTTTAGCGATTGATGGTGTTGTAACGATATAAACCAAGTCTCCATCTTTGATTTCAACATAGCGGTGACGACCGATTGACATTTTACGGAGTCCATTAATCGGTTCACCCATACGACCAGTTTCCAGGATAATTAACTCGTGATCTTCAAAACGAGACATGTCTTTTGGTTTAATCAAGAGACTTTCATTTGCTAGTGACAATTTCTTCAAGCGAATAGCTGTACGAACGATATTTTCAATATCGAATCCTGTCAAAACAACGCGGCGGCCTGTATCTGCAGCAGCGTCAAAGACCTGTTGAATACGAGAAAGGTTACTTGCAACAGCAGCTACAATGATACGTCCATCCCAATCAGAAATGGTTTGCGTAATTTCATCGCCAACTTCACTTTCACTCGCTACCTGAATATTACTGTCTGCGTTTGCTGAATCACTTAGTAGAGCTAAAACTCCTTCACGACCGATTTCTGCTAAACGACCAAAGTCAGTCGCATAAGATTCGCTAGCTGTTTGGTCAAATTTGAAATCTCCTGTATAGACGATGCTTCCCTCAGATGTTTTTAAAACGACACCCAGACTTTCTGGGATAGAGTGAGTTGTGCGGAAGAAGGAAACCTCCGTACCTCCAAAGTCGATTTCTGTATTTTCATCGATAACATGGAAATCATCAAATTTCTTGACGCTATCATTTCCCTTTACAAAAAGCTTAGCAAGTTCGATTGTTAACTCCGAACCAAAGACAGGGACCTTAGCTTCTGATAGGAGATAAGGAAGAGCTCCAATTGCATCTGCATGCCCGTGCGTTAAAAAGACACCTGCAATACGGTCGCTATTTTCAAACAGATATTCCATATTTGGAATAACGACATCAACACCCAACTGCTCATTTTCCGGGTATTTTAAACCTGCGTCTAAAACAAAGATAGAGTCGTTAATTTCTGCGATGTACATGTTTTTCCCGTTTTCACGAACACCGCCTAAAGTTGTTAATTTAATATTGGTCATTTTCCCTCCGAAGTATTACTATAACGTATTTGTAGAGCCTTCACAACTCTCTTTTTTTAAAAGTTCAATATACTTTTATCCGAATCTTTTCCTCTCATTATACCATTTTTTTACTAATTTTCAAAATGAAGATAGGATTTCGACTCGAGAACATTCACGACTAATAACCGAATCGCTTTGCTTTATTTTCGCTTTGCGAAATCTCTGTCCACCAGAGGACTTAGGGACTTACTTTACAAACAGCGATTTGGCCACAAGATAGTAATAAGGGACTTGCTTATAAATAAAAAAAGATTTAGAAGCTCTAAATCTTTTTAATCATCTTTAGTTTGGATAGATATAAGTAACTCTACCTAAAAATTCATGTGGGTTAAAGAAGCCACGATAATTAGCAATTTGTTTTTGACGTCTGTAGTTTGCTTCCAATACCTGGATAGAATTTTCACTTTGAACATCTGTCACATAAGCAACGTGCCCATATTCACCACCGTCCCAAACGGCGATTGCGCCTACTACTGGAACATCTCCTACACGATAACCTTGAGCACTAGCGTAAATCGCCCAAGTATTAGCATTTCCCCACCAGTTGCTAGCCCAAGGAGCCAATTCTTTTACGCCCCATGTACACTGACCAACAGGATATGAGTTCCCATAGTCTGTCGGAGTATTCACGACAACATCATCATCTGAAGCAGGATTCAAAGTACTAGTTGCCTCAGAAGCCGGAGCACCGTATGAATAGCTAGCTTGAGCTGGACCACTTACTTCTAGTACATCTCCTGGGTGGATAACATCAAAAATGCTTTTCCCATTATTTGCTGCCAACTCATAAGGATCCATACCATTTGCAGTAGCAATAGCAAAAAATGAATCTCCGTCTTGAACGACGTAAGAGGATGCGCTAACAGTTTGAGCACCTACTGAAGCTAAAATAGCCGTGGAAGTTAAACCAAGAGTCAGCTTAGCAACTGTTTTTTTCATAATGAATTTCTCCCTTTATTATTTTGTTAATAATTTCCTATTTGTTGTTTACAAAGAGAATCATACCTGATTTAGATGTCATTTGTTTTAGAGTTATATTTAAGTCATGTTACAAATAGTTATATTTTTAATACACAAAATTTAGAAAAGATAAACTATTAAGGTAGATAAGGGAGGTTAAAAAGCTGAGATTATTCATCCCAGCTTCTTTTCTTCTATTTTTCCATTAAAAAGTCATAGATTTCCTGCACCGTCCCTAGCGCCATCATCTCTTGGTCCTTAACGGTTTGTTTGAGATTTCGATAAATCTGACTTTCAGTAATGTCCCGTTTAGCAGCATCTTTATTAACCTTCATGACACCATTCTTGATTGTAACAAAACCAAGCTCTTCAAAAATCTGAATCATTTTGACTAGCAAGATTTGCTCAATCTTCAAATAAGCAGAAAGGTCCTTTAGTTTATAGCGAATATCGAATTCTGGGAACTGATAGATCGTTTTATAAAGTTTGGCGAATTGCTCTCTTGTGCCATAACCAGTCAAATAGTAGGGCTTGTCGATATCATTTTTAAAGTAAATAACTGAAAAATCATGTTGCTGGAAAATGTCCTTGAGAATAGTGATATCCTCTGGAAGATTCTTGACCACAACCGCTGGACTTAAAGAAAGATCAGGCAATCCTCCTGTAAAATCCAGTACAGGCACTCCCTCTGGTAGGGGCGCGCTTTTACTACGAATATTAAAGAGCTGAACTCCATCCACACGAGCATCTACCATCATCAACTGGAGGGTTGTTTGCCCATTCCATTGGTTAACAGAAAGGGTAACTGCCAATTCCAGTTGTTTTACCTGAGAAAATTCTGTAGCCTTTGACCCTTGACCAAATGCTACTACCTCAAGCTTGCGGTCCCTTTGGATATCTTCAATTTCAGATGACTATCTCCCGCTCCCATAGAACGAGCATTTTCAACTTTAAAATCTCGAATATAAAAAACAGGTTTTTGGTTATCCATTCCAAAAGGAGCTAAGCGTTCAAAACTTTTAACCGTCTCTAAACTTAGGCTTTCTAAATCTAATTCTTCATCTAGATATAATGTACTCTTACCCTTGGCATCTATTCCTTTATCTTTTACATAGGTTTCTAAAATTTCTGACAAGGCATCTAACTGTTCATCCTTGAGCGTCATACCTGCGGCGCCTGCATGACCACCAAAGGCGATGAAAAGTTCACGATGCGGATCCAAGGCTTCAAAGATATCGACGGCTTCAATACTCCGTGCACTTCCCTTGGCACGACCATCTTCAACATTCAGAACAATAACTGTCTGCCCTAGTTCTTCCAGTAAGCGTCCAGCTACAATTCCAAGAACTCCTGGGTTCCAGCCTTCCTTTGCTAAAATTTGAACACTTTTGTTAGGGTCTACCAAACTTTTAGCTTCTTCATAGATAGCCTGAACGATTTCCTTGCGTTCTTCATTTTTATCTTGAATCATGAGGGCAATCTCACGCACCTCTTCATCATCAAAGCCAGTTAGTAAGTCAATAGCTGGATTGGGATCATCCAAGCGTCCTAGGGCATTTAAACGAGGTGCTAACTGAAAACCAACAGTTTCTTCTGTCACATCACTGCTAGAAATCCCTGCTATTTCAAATAACTCTTGGAGACCAATTCGTTGGGTATTGCGCAAAACTTCTAGACCATACTGAACCATGATACGATTTTCATCTGTCAGACTGACCATATCAGCAATCGTCCCAATAGCAACCAAATCAAGCAACTCAACCTGAACTTCCTCCAGGAGGGCACAAGCTAGTTTAAAAGCCACTCCACAACCCGCCAAATGTTTAAAAGGATAATCTGCTTCTGGGTATTCAGGATGGACAATTGCATAGGCATCTGGTAAAACCTCTGGCATGGAGTGGTGGTCTGTTACAATGACATCCACGCCCATAGATTGAGCCAGGTCAATAGCCTCATGGCCTGCAACTCCATTATCTACGGTTACAATCAAGGATATCCCTTGTTGCTCAATGAAGTACTTGTAGACACTGGCATTAGGACCATAACCATCTGTAAAACGATTAGGAAGATAGACTAAACACTCGGCTCCTAATTGTTCTAATGTTTCTTTAAGGATTGAAGCTGATGTCATCCCATCTGCATCGTAGTCTCCATAAACGAGAATAAATTCACCCTGCTCTATAGCACGACGAATGCGATTCACTGCCTTGTCCATATCGTGGAGCAGATAGGGATCATGCAAATCATCTAGAGATGGTGCCAAAAAACGAGACAGACTATCTTCATCCTTAATACCACGGCTAAATAATAAACGAGCAGCTTCAGGCCCTAGCCCAGCTTTCTTGGCTATTTTTGTAAAATCGGCATCCTCAACTTGAGGTGCAAATTTCCAATTATAAGTCGGAATAATCAAAAATTTATCCACTCTTTCTTACGATTCTATCCCTTTATTATAACATGATTCCAAGTTTTTCTCCTCTTTATTTTCTTCACTCTTTCAATCAAAATCCAAAAAAACTCCTGTCCTCATCAACATTAAAAAAAGCTAACACTCGTCGATCACTCTATTTCTTTTCAACAAGACGTAGCCAAAATTTTAAAACATCTTCTCTTTATGCTACACTATTGATATGGAACATCATTTTAATCATCGAGCAGAATCTTTCGATTCTCCCAAAAATCAATTTCTAGCAGACCTTGTAAATGCAGAGATCAAGCAACAAGTCTCTGAACTATCTACCAAATCAATCCTGGATTTTGGAGGAGGAACTGGACTTATCGCTCTTCCTTTAGCCAAACAAGCCAAGTCAGTGACCTTGGTTGACATCGCAGAAAGAATGCTGGAGCAAGCTCGTATCAAGGTTAAAAACCAAAAACTTAAAAATCTACACTTGATTCAACAAGACTTATTGCTTCAGCCATTAGAGCAAACTTTTGATCTCATTATCGTCAGTCGTGTTCTTCATCACATGCCTAATCTTGATTCCAGTCTAGCGATGTTTAAGAAACATTTGACTCACGGAGGACAACTATTTATCGCTGATTATACCGTACCAGATGGAGAAAACCATGGTTTTATGATTTCTGAACTTGAGGAGATTCTAAAGAATCATGGCTTCTCAGACATTCAGACCCAAATACTTTATAGTTCCGAGCATCTTTTTCTTGATAAACCTTCTCAACTATTTCTTACATCTGCGATAAAATAATCACTTCTTAATACAAGCACTGAAAGAATTCTACTTTATTTTTTCTTCAGTTATTAAGCTTTTCAGGCTACTTCTTTCCAACTATTTCAATCATAAAAACTCTCCTTAAAACATTAAGGAGAGTTTCTTGTTACCATAAAATAAATATCTAGGAAAACGCTTGCATAATTTTTTACCTCGTGTTATACTAATTTTAAAATAAATTTATAGGAGACTATTGATGAAGAACATATCCCCCCAACGCGAGAAAAAAATGGTTTATAGTATCCGTTCCTTGAAAAATGGGACCGGTTCAGTACTTATCGGAGCGAGTTTTATCCTACTGGCCCTTGCGTCGCCTCATGTTGCTGCAGATGAAAATCTCTCGAGCACCAGAGAAAATGTAAGCACAGTTACTATTGATCCTACAGATGCAGATTCTAAGCCAGCTACAACTCCAGTTTCTGGGCAGAATAATGCAAACGATTCCCTCAAAACTGAAGAAAAAGCTAAAGATTCTGAAGTAGCTTTAACTACTGAAAGTGCTAAAGCAGAGGGTACTACAACCAAGCCTTCTAGCAATCAAGTAGAAAAGAGAGACAAGCCAGCTACAACTTCAGAGGATAAAAAAACTGAAGTAGCTGCAAGTCCAGCTTCAGATGAAAAAACAAAAGAAGAAGCTAGTTCTGAAACACCAATCGCAGACAACTACTTCCGGATCCATGTAAAAAAACTCCCTGAAGAAAACAAGGATTCTCAAGGTCTTTGGACATGGGACGATGTTGAAAAACCTTCTGAAAACTGGCCCAATGGAGCCAAGTCCTTCAAGGATGCCAAGCAAGATGACTACGGCTATTACCTAGATGTCAAACTCAAAAATGAACAAGCCAAGAAAGTCAGCTTCCTCATTAACAATACAAAAGGGTGATAATCTTACTGGAGACCGTTCGGTAGAGCGTCTATCTCCAAAAATGAATGAAGCTTGGCTAGATGAAAACTACAAAGTTTACAACTATCAACCTCAGCCTGCTGGGAACTGTCCGCGTCAACTACTACCGTACTGATGGTAATTATGATAAGAAAATCTCTCTGGTACTGGGGAGATGTCAAGAACCCAAGTAATGGTGAATGGCCTGATGGAACAGACTTTACAGCAACTGGAAAACACGGTCGTTACATTGATATTCCTCTCAATGAAGCTGCAAGAGAATTTGGATTTTTACTATTAGATGAAAGCAAGAAAGGCGATGACGTGAAAATCAGAAAAGAAGACTATAAATTCACTGATCTGAAAAACCATAGTCAAATTTTCCTTAAGGATGATGATGAAACTATCTACACCAACCCATACTATGTCCACGATATTCGCATGACTGGTGCCCAACACGTGGCCACATCTCGAATCGAAAGCAGCTTCTCTACACTTGTCGGTGCTAAGAAAGAAGATATCCTCAAACGTTCAAACATTACGGACCATCAAGGAAACAAGGTGACCATCACTGATGTTGAACTCGATGAAGCTGGTAAAAAAGTAACCTACATTGGTGATTTCTCTGATACTCAAAACCCTTACACAGTTGCCTACGATTCAGACCGTTTTACCACACGTTCAAGCTGGCGCCTCAAGGATGAGACCTACAGTTATGACGGTCCACTCGGCGCAACCCTAAAAGAAGATGGCAAGCGTGTCGACCTTACCCTCTGGTCTCCAAGTGCTGATAAGGTTTCAGTTGTCGTATACGACAAGAAAGATCCTGAAAAAGTTGTCGGAACAGTCGCTCTTGAAAAGGGAGAAAAAGGAACCTGGAAACAAACTTTGGACGCAAACTCTGGTCTAGGCATCAGCAACTACACTGGCTACTACTACCACTACCAAATTGAACGCCAAGGTAAAACCATCCTTGCGCTAGATCCTTATGCTAAATCACTGGCAGCTTGGAATAGCGAACTAGCAAAAACAGATCCTGCCCATAAGGTTGCTAAAGCTGCCTTTGTGGACCCATCAAAACTAGGTCCACAAGACTTGACCTATGGTAAGATTCGCAACTTCAAATCACGTGAAGATGCTGTCATCTACGAGGCACACGTTCGCGACTTCACTTCAGATCCTGCCATCGCAAAAGATTTGACTAAACCATTTGGTACCTTTGAAGCCTTTATCGAGAAGCTCGATTATCTCAAAGATTTAGGGGTTACTCATATCCAGCTCCTCCCAGTCTTATCTTACTACTATGTCAACGAATTGAAGAACCAAGAACGCTTGTCTGCCTATGCTTCAAGCAACAGCAACTACAACTGGGGATATGACCCTCAAAACTACTTCTCCTTGACTGGTATGTACTCTAGCAATCCCAAGGATCCAGAAAAACGTATCGCGGAATTCAAAAATCTCATCAACGAAATCCATAAACGTGGCATGGGAGCTATCTTGGACGTGGTCTACAACCATACTGCCAATGTCGATATCTTTGAAGATCTTGAGCCAAACTACTACCACTTTATGGACGCAGACGGAACTCCACGTACTAGCTTTGGAGGCGGTCGTTTAGGAACAACCCACTACATGTCTAAACGAGTCCTAGTTGACTCTATCAAGTATCTGGTTGAAACTTACAAAGTGGATGGCTTCCGTTTCGATATGATGGGAGACCACGATGCGGCTTCAATCGAAGAAGCATACAAGGCCGCACGCGCCCTCAATCCAAATCTGATCATGCTAGGTGAAGGTTGGAGAACCTATGCTGGTGATGAAATATGCCTACTAAGCCTGCTGACCAAGATTGGATGAAACATACCGATACTGTCGCTGTCTTTTCTGATGATATCCGTAACAACCTCAAGTCAGGTTATCCAAATGAAGGTCAACCTGCCTTTATCACAGGTGGAAAACGCGACATCAATACCATCTTTAAAAATCTCATTGCTCAACCAACCAACTTTGAAGCAGACAACCCTGGAGATGTGATTCAGTATATTGCAGCCCACGACAACTTGACCCTCTTTGACATCATTGCCCAGTCTATCAAAAAAAGACCCAAGCAAGGCTGAAAACTATGCGGAAATCCATCGTCGCTTACGACTTGGAAACCTCATGGTCTTGACAGCTCAAGGAACACCATTTATCCATTCTGGTCAGGAGTATGGACGTACCAAACAATTCCTGGACCCAGCCTACAAAACTCCTGTTTCAGAGGATAAGGTTCCAAACAAATCTCACTTGTTGCGTGATAAAGACGGCAATCCATTTGTCTATCCTTACTTCATCCATGACTCTTATGACTCTAGCGATGCTGTCAACAAGTTTGACTGGACCAAGGCAACAGATAAAAAAGCCTATCCTGAAAATGTCAAGAGTCGCGACTACATGAAAGGGTTGATTGCCCTTCGTCAATCTACAGATGCCTTCCGACTCAAGAGTCTGCAAGATATCAAGGAGCGTGTCCGCCTCATTACTGTCCCAGGACAAAACGGAGTTAAAAATGAAGATGTGGTCATCGGCTAGCAAATCACTGCTCCAAATGGGGATATCTACGCTGTCTTTGTAAATGCAGATGAAAAGGCTCGTGAATTCACTCTAGGAACAGACTTTGCTCACTTGAGAAATGCTGAAGTTTTGGCAGATGAAAACCAAGCAGGACCAGTAGGAATCGCTAACCCTCAAGGTCTCGAATGGACTGAAAAAGGATTGCAATTGAATGCCCTAACTGCTGTTGTTCTCCGCTTGTCTCAAGGTGGTGCCATCGTTGCTCCAGCTGTGGAAGAAAAGCCAGAATTTAATCTTTCTAACTTGGAAGTTGAACAAGAACAGGGCCAAGCCCAAAACCTAGCAGCAAATCATGACTCTCAAGAAATTGCTGCGGAATCTCTTTCTCAGAAAGTCCTTCCAAACACAGGAACTGAAAACAAATCACCTCTTGCCCTTGTAGGTATCAGTATCCTTTCATTACTTGGACTAGGAAGTCTGATAAAAGCTAAAAAAGAAGAATAGACTATCTTTAGTAGATTATTCTCTTAGGATTAAAACAAACAAAAAGCAAGAACTTACAAATGTTCTTGCTTTTTTGATTACCAGTAACCCCCCTTATCAGACAAGGTCATAAAAATAGAGATGGATTCTAGAAACTTCTATTATCCTTCCTAAAGGAAATAAACATACTCATACAATCATTCCTGTAATAAGATAGATTTTCTTCTCCTTTATTTAATTACAATTCATCATCATTCACTAAAAAGAAAAAGAGGAACGAAATTCCTCATAAATTTATCTTTGCTTCTGCATCTGCCACTAGTTGAGCTAGAGTTGTTTGACTCAATTCCTGCTCCATTGCCATCTGAATCTTATCTAGTTTTTGATCCAAAACCCCATGGATATTAGCTCCTACTGGACAGTCAGGATTGGGATTATCATGGAAACTAAAGAGTTGACCTGTCTTTCCAAGGCATTCTACCGCTTGATAAATATCCAAAAGACTGATATCCTCAAGATTTTTGATGATTTCTGCCCCTCCAGTTCCACGCGCAACGGAAATCAAGCCTGCTTTTTTTAGTTGGGACAAGGTTTTACGGATAATAACAGGATTGACTCCCACACTACTAGCTAGAAAATCGCTAGTCACCTTGCTTTCCTTCTCTTTTAGGGCAATGATTACTAACATATGTGTCGCAATGGTAAATCGGCTTGAAATTTGCATGCAACCCTCCTTTATTATCAACAAAGCTCATTCTTTTCTTATATTTATTATACCTTCTAGAGTTGTAATGTCAAGAGTTACGACTAAGCCAGTCATCCAATTCAACATCATGTCCTTGACTCTGAGCGATTTCGTGCAACAAGTCCTGATTGTGGGTATGATGAATTCCATTGACTAAGCTTTCATAGTATATCTCATAGTAGGGCAATTTCAAATCTCGAGCCAATTGTAATTCTGACTCAACATCGTAATCCACTCGACGAAAATCTATATCTTTCAATCCCTTTCATCAAAGTCCAAAATCATATATTGGGCCCGCAAATCCTCACGTAGATGTGCTGATAAAAAGAATGGTTGCCCAATTGAGCCTGGGTTCAGGATAAGTTGACCACCACTCCCATAGCGAAGAAATTGCTGGTGAATATGCCCATAAATGGCAATATCACAGTCAGGATTGGTTACCAAACGGTCAAAATCCTCCTGCTTGCCAAGATGGATTAATTCTCTTCCCCAATTTTTATCCGGTAAATGATGGCTTATCCCTACCTTCAGATTTCCAAACTGGCGGTGAGTGTGCATGGGAAATGCCTGCAGAGCTTCAATATCATCTAGACGAATTTCTTCCATAATATACTGGCATTGGCGCAAGAGGTAGCGATGGCTAGGTCTACTGGTATCTAATTTTCGATGAGCAGCTCGCCATAAACTCTCCTCCCAATTCCCCAGAACTCGAATCGTAATCGGCAAGTCCTCTAATCGTCTGAGAATATTTTTTCGTCCTGTCCCAGGCATGAGAATATCTCCTAAGAGCCAATATTCCTCAACCCTTTCCTTCTCCGCATCTGCTAGAACAGCTTCCAATGCTCTTGTATTTCCATGGATATCTGAAAGTACCGCAATTTTTGTCATATGATCCCCTCTTGCCTTCTCTCCTTTAATTATAACACTCTCAACATCAATGTCAAAAAACATTTTGCCATCATGTTTTACTTTACTTTTTTAGTGAAAAGGATTACAATGAAGGTGATAAGAAATGAGGAGGTTTTTGCTATGACACAACGTTACGAAAACATCATGGTAGCAGTTGACGGTTCTAAAGAAGCTGATTTGGCTTTTCTCAAAGGAGTTCAGTCAGCATTACGTAACCAGGCTAAATTGACCATTGCCCATGTAATTGATACTCGTGCTCTTCAAAGCATTTCAACATTCGATGCAGAAGTTTACGAAGAGTTACAAGTCGAGGCACAAGACTTAATGGCTGAATATGAAAAGCGTGCAAGAGACGCTGGTCTAAAAGATATTCAAGTTGTCATCGAAATGGGAAATCCTAAAACTCTTTTAGCTAAAACAATCCCTGACCAAGAACACGTTGATTTGATTTTGGTTGGAGCAACAGGACTTAACGCCTTCGAACGTTTGCTTGTCGGATCTTCATCTGAATATATCCTTCGCCATACAAGCGTTGACCTTCTCGTCGTTCGAGACAAGGATAAAACTTTATAAAACAAAAACAAAAGGAGCCGATGCGCTCCTTTTTATTGTTTGTTTTCTCTTTCTTTATGGCGTTCGTAAGCCCTAATTTGTCGTTCAAGTTCCTTCTTGATAGCTGGTTCTGGAGCATACTTCTCCTCCCAACCTTCTGGCTTAAGTATCTTGTGAGTCACAGGATCAAACTGTGCCTTGCCATCTGGGAATATTTACCCATATTTGCCTGATGGACAATCTCAAATATCCGCTCTGGGTCCACTCCCATCAGTACAAAACTACCATATGTAAAATAGAGAGTATCTATCAAGGCATCGACTTGTCCAACTAAAGTACTTTCAGCCGGTATTTTTTGAGAAACTTTATCTGCTGATATATCAAGTGCCTGGTGCAAATCTTGCACAGCTTGTTGAAATTCCTCTTCAGAATTGCTTGCAGCACGGACAAATTCAACTAACTCTTCAATTTTAAAGCCGGCGCGATGAGTTGCCCCTTGCAAATCCCAAGCTATTGGTTCTTCTTGAGTTCGCTCGTCCATCATATGATGGAAGGTTTTGACCTTGTTAAAATGATAGTCACGACTGACAAAGACTTTTTCAGAAGCCAAGACTCCAAAATATTCCAAAGCCTTGTGAATCCCATCATCTTGGTTGCTAGCGGTAATATGCTTAGCAACTTCTTTTACGCTGCTACTACCATTTCCCATGGCAACGGACATACCAACACCAGCCAACATTTCCAAGTCGTTATCTGAATCCCCAAAGGCCATGACTTGATTGAGATCAAAGCCATACTCTTTCCCGATACGACGGATACCTTCTAACTTGGAATTTCCTTGATTGATAATATCGGCCGCGAAAGGATTACTTCGGGTAAACTTCAGATGGTTTAATTCTTCAGCAGCATGGTTTGTCTCCTCAGGCGTCATCAACATGAGCACCTGATAGATCGGTTGATTGATTAAGTCCAACAAATCATCTTCCTTCTGAGGAAGAGCCTTACTAACCATACGATTAAAGGAATGACTAATAGTACGAGTCAAAAATTTAGGTACAAAACGACTGACTACTTGTGAAAGAGGACTGAGTCCAAAGGACATAATCCTAGAACCGACAACGTCTTGTCTCGTTCCCATGGCAATCTCTTTTCGATATCCTTGGCATAAGAGATGATTTGTCTGAGGCTTCTCTTATCAATTGGGCTAGCAAAAAGAACACGGTCTTTGTTAAAGATATATTGGCCATTGTATGTCACTGCAAAATCTAGATCCAAATCATCCATCAAATCCTTAACAAAAAAAGGTCCTCGCCCCGTTGCTACTCCAACAAGGACCCCTTGTTCTTTCACAATCTTGATAGCTTCTTTAGTGGACTTCAAGACACTCTTACTGTCATTTACAAGCGTTCCATCAATATCAAAAAAAACAGCTTTGACTTCCATCCTATCTCATTCCTTTCTTTTATGATACAATGATTATACCACATTTCAGAAAAAGTGAGTAAATCATGACTAAGAAAATCCTTGTTTTACATACTGGTGGCACTATTTCCATGCAGGCAGATGAATCTGGAGCTGTAAGGACTAGTGCTGACAACCCTATGAATCATATCTCTAATCCTCTCGAAGACATCGAAGTCCATCCCTTGGATTTTTTGAATTTACCAAGTCCACACATCAAACCTAAACATATGTTGGCTCTATACAAAAAAATAAAACAAGAGTCATCGGTCTATGATGGGGTCGTCATTACACACGGTACAGATACCTTAGAAGAAACGGCTTATTTCCTCGACACCATGGAGGTGCCTCATATACCTATCGTCCTGACAGGTGCCATGAGAAGTTCCAACGAGCTAGGAAGTGATGGTGTCTATAACTATCTTAGCGCCCTACGTGTTGCTAGTGATGACAAGGCCGCTGATAAGGGCGTACTCGTAGTGATGAACGATGAAATTCACGCTGCTAAATATGTCACTAAAACGCACACTACAAATGTCGGGACTTTCCAAACACCGACTCATGGACCCCTTGGACTCATTATGAAGCAGGAAATTCTCTATTTCAAAACTGCGGAACCTCGTGTTCGTTTTGACCTTGAGAACATTCAAGGATTGGTTCCTATCATCCCAGTTTATGCTGGCATGACCGACGAACTGCTCGATTTACTTCCTGTTGACCAGCTAGATGGATTGATTATTCAGGCTTTTGGTGCTGGAAATGTACCAAAAGAAACAGCTGAAAAATTAAAATCTCTCAGTCAAGCAGGACTTCCGATTGCACTGGTCTCTCGTTGTTTCAATGGGATTGCAGAACCTGTTTACGCCTACGAAGGTGGTGGTGTTTGTCTTCAGAATGACGGTGTTTATTTTGTAAAAGAACTGAACGCTCAGAAAGCACGACTGAAGCTTCTTATCGCAATCAATGCTGGACTTAAGGGCCAACAACTTCAAACATATATGGAAGGATAAAAAAGACCTAGGAAATCATTTGACTTCCTAGGCTTTTTATTAGTCTTTACGAGTTGATTTGCGCTCTGTCAAACCATGAGGTAGGAGGACTTCACGTTCTTCTAACTCCTCTTTATGCATAATCTTCGTCAACATACGCATACTAATCGCACCTAAATCATACAAGGGTTGTGCGATAGTTGTAAGGCTTGGTCTAGTAAAGCGAGCAATTTGAGAATCATCACTAGTAATGATTTCAAAGTCCTCTGGTACAGAAATTCCGTGATCAGCCAAACCATTCAAGAGTCCTGCTGCCAATTCATCACCAGTCACAATCGCTGCAGTCGCTTTTGAAGAAACTAAGCGTTCCGCCAAAGCATATCCATCATCATAGCGATATTTAGACTCAAATACAAGTCCTTCACTGTAGTTAACTCCTGCTGCTTTCAAAGCATCTTTGTAGCCAACCAAGCGAATTTTACCGTTAATATCATCTACCAATGGTCCACTCACAAATGCAATTTTTTTGTTACGCTTCAACAAATGGCGAACAGCATCCGCAGTAGCATTCTTATAATCAATATTAACACTTGGAAGCTGGTGTTCTACATCCACTGTTCCTGCCAGAACTACAGGAGTACGTGAACGTGAAAACTCTGAGCGAATTTTCTCTGTTAAGTGATAGCCCATAAAGATAATACCATCAACTTGTTTTGAAAAGAGTGTATTCACTACTGCCACTTCTTTTTCATCATCCTCATCACTATTGGCAAGGACGATGTTATACTTGTACATCTCTGCAATATCATCAATCCCTTTTGCTAGCGCAGCAAAATAAGTGTTTGTGATATCTGGGATGACAACCCCAACAGTTGTTGTTCGTTTGCTTGCCAAGCCACGAGCTACTGCATTTGGACGATAGTCTAAGCGATCAATCACCTCTAGAACTTTCTTACGAGTGTTTTCCTTGACATTCTTGTTGCCATTGACTACACGACTGACAGTTGCCATTGAAACTCCTGCTTCTCGGGCAACGTCATAAATGGTTACTGTATCATCTGTGTTCATACCGTTTCCTTTCTAATCTTGAAAATTTTGTTTTCATGTTTACACTACTACTAGTTTACCACTAATTGTAAGCATTTTCAAGGGATAACTAAACTTTCTTAAAAAAAATGCATCACTAATCATATTTTTACAAATTAGTTTACTTTTCTTGATTTTTAGAGCAGTTTGGAGTATGATAATAAAAAATTAAGTAGGAGGCACGGATGGCTTTTACGGATTCGCATAGACGTTGTGCCAGCTTTGGTGTGGTAACAAATCTTCCAGACGATGTAATTGACTCAATCTGGTACATTATTGATCATTTTTTAAAGCATGTTTTTGAATTAGAAGATGAGTTGGAATTTCAGCTCTTAAATAATGACGGCTCCATCACCTTCCGTTTTTCAAGTCAACATCTCCCTACAACAATTGACTTCGATTTCAATCACCCCTTTGACCCATTATATCCACCAAAGGTACTTGTCATGGATATGGACGGCAAGGAAACGATCCTCCTCCCTGAAGAAAATGACCTATTTTAAAAACTCTAGCTTCTCGGCACAAACGGCTGAGGAACTAGAGTTTTCTTTTTCTAATAAATGGAGCGACTAACAACCAGACCATTTGGTTTTGTATACTCTAAGTCAAGGTAATCCTGGTAAGTCCCTGGCACAATGAAACCTTGGGGACTCAATATATCAGTCCCAGCTTTCCCCACGATAGAGTCTGCCAGTAAAACACAATTGGTACTGAGAACAAAGTAGGTCTTGAACTCAGATGAGCTGAATTTATAAAGCGTCGCATCTGCTTCCTGCTTCAGTTGGTAGGAGTAGGTATGCTTGACCTCGCCCTCTCTTCTTTTCATTAACTGCGAGCTTGGCTCCCAAGGTATTAACAAATCTTCTATTTCTGCTAAACGATCTTGGATAGCAGCTTTCTGTTGGTCTGTCAAACTCAGACCATAAGCAAACAAGGTCTTCTGACTTTCCCTCTTACAAAGCTCAATATATTTTTCCCGATTGGCCTTAAACAAGACACCATCTCCGACCATGCCGAATAGACGCTCCGATTGGGGATCATACGAACCATAGGAAATAACCTTCCCTTGATAACAAATATCCACATGTCCCATTGCGAGGAAGAAAGAGGTTTCTGAAGTATGGACAAAAATTTCCAAATCAACCACCTGATCGTTTTTTCTTTCTGAATGCACTTCTCCTTCTTGGTTTTCATGATTTGACAGCCACTCATTCAGTTTACGCAAGGTACTAATAGGGATTAGAGCTGTCACAAAGATTGGCAAAGTCATTCGCATTCGACGCTTCAGCTTGGGATTGCTTTCTATCCTCTCAAAAAAGAAACCGTCCCTAAGACTGCTTGCTCCTAACATGAGCAAGTAACATCCAAGCAATAGCAATTCAAAATTCGCCGCATCGTGAAAAGGAGAAATGCTATAAAGACCAAATCCTATCATCCATACAGCATCGAAGAAATGATGGAGTCGAGGGTGAATGGCATTTTTTCGATAGAGAAACCAGGTAACAAGACTAATGCCACCCGTAAACAACTGGTAGCTCGCAATGACAAAAACTAGGAGATAAAGGGCGATGTCTTGCAAGATGATGGAGTCAAACACGAGAGCCGCAACCATCAGCTTAGCCAAGGTTACAAGGATGTTTTCCCTACGTTTTTTATCCTGAAACCAGCGAGTCAATAATTGCCAAACCGCTGACAAGGAAAAGTAGCCCATCAGCAACTGGTACCCTATCCGTGGAACAACTTGTCCAAAACGAATCAAGAGAATCCCTAAAGTAATAGCAAGCAGTCCCTCCCCAATACTCTTCCACTTGCTATAAGTCTCAGAAAATTTAGGCATTTCCTTGCTCCAACTGGTTAAGCAAGTAACGAATTGGTTGTCCCAAGACTGGATGGATAAAATGAGGGGCTATTTCTTGAAGTGACTCTAGGACAAATAAACGCTCAGCGATATAAGGATGTGGCAAGATAAGCTCATCTGTGTAGATGACTTGGTCCTCGACAAAAAGCAAATCCAAATCAATCAAACGTGGTCCCCAATGTACTTCTCGAATCCTTCCCATCTCTGACTCAATTCCCAACAAGGTTTCTAGCAAGATTGGAGCCGGCAACCATGTTTCTACTTCAATAACCTGATTGGCAAAACTATCCTGTTCTACACCACCCCATGGCTCAGTTGTAATCACACTGGACTCTTTGAGAATACGAATCCCGCGAGCGCTCATGTTAGCGATAGCTTGTTTGAGATTGCCCTTTTTATCCCCCATATTACTTCCCAAGGCAATAAAAGCTCTCTGCTTACGGCGATGGATGCTTACTGAACAGGTCTCCAATGGTAGATGAACTGGCGCCCAAGGTTTTTTCAGTTCTAGCTCAATCTCTTGAACGATAGGGTAAGTCTCAAATGTACGCTCGACAAGTTTGTAGGCTACTGTTTCAATCAAGTCCTCGGTCTTTTCCTGAAACCATGTTGTCCATTGTTGACACAGCTCTCCGTAGTGAATAGAAGACTCCAAGTCCAATTCTGTCGCAGCCTTGGTCATATCATAGGATAAGCTAGCTGAAATGACAAACTTTTGCCCCAGTTCTTTCTCACTAGGAAAGAGTCCGTGGAAGGCAAAAATTTCTAGATCTTTAATTCGCAGTTGATCCATAACTAGTCCTTTCTAGAAAAATCCGCTTAAAGCGGATTCTTTTTATACTCAATGAAAATCAAAGTGCAAACTAGGAAGCTAGCCGCAGGCTGCTCAAAACACTGTTTTGAGGTTGCAGATGGAAGCTGACGTGGTTTCCATTTGATTTTCGAAGAGTATTATAGTCCCATTAAACGATAAGCCTGGTCTCGAAGGTCCTTATCCGTCTCAAATAGGCCGCGAGCTACTGTGGTCAAAGTTGCAGTTCCTGGTTTTCGAACACCGCGCATACTCATACACATATGCTCCGCTTCAATCACAACGAAGGCTCCCTTAGCACCTAGATATTCCATCAAAGCATCTGCCACTTCGATATTCAAGCGTTCTTGAATCTGTGGTTTTTGGCATAAACTTCAACTGTGCGTGCAAGCTTAGACAATCCTGCTACACGTCCATCTGGAATGTAGGCAATATGAGCTCGACCATAAAATGGTAAAAAGTGGTGTTCACACATGGTATGGAAAAAGATATCCTTTTCCACTACCATATTGTCATCAATAATCTCAAAGGATTTTGACAAATGTTCCTCTGCAGTTTGACCAAGTCCTGAAAAAATTTCTTGGTACATACGAGCGACACGGGCTGGTGTTTCCTGCAAACCTTCGCGGTTGACATCTTCACCGACTGCCTCGATAATCATTTTGACAGCCGTCTCAATTTTTTGTGTATCCATTCTCTAGTTTTTCCTCTCCATCAGATAGGCTCTCACCTGGCTCAAGAAATACAAGGAGCCCGTTACTATCCTAACTGTTTTTTTCTCTTCAATATCTATCATACTTTGGTCTAGAAATGCCTGCCAACTCTGGTAGCTAAGATTCCTAGAATAAGCTGCTTTCTTTAGTACTTCTTCATCAGTTGCTCGACCATCATCAAAATGTGTTAGTGTAAGATTAGTATCTGGTAAGTTCTCTAATAAATCTAACATATCCTCTAAGGCTTTAGTTTTAATACAAGTAAAGAGGACTTCCTTATGATAATCAGCAAAGCGTTCTTCCAAAGTTTCCAACAAAGCCTTGACAGCATGGGGATTATGAGCCCCGTCTAAAATCATCAAAGGACTTCTAGAAATAACTTCAAAGCGTCCAGGCCATCTTGTTTCTTCTAAGGCTTGAGCCACTATGTTATTACTTGCTAATTCTCGTCCAGTCTCTTGACAATAGGCATCTAATAAGGCTAGAGCCATCCCAGCATTTTCTACCTGGTGCAAACCCAGCAATCCTGTTTGAAAACGACCTTGTCTTAGCGGACTTATATAGTCAAAGACTTCTCCCGTCTCACACTCTCTTGATGACTGACTTGATAATCTTCCCCATAAACAAGCCTAGGAGCCTCTTTCGCTTTCGCGATTTGGTTGATAACTGCTAGGGCTTCTGGGACAATATTCCCTGTTACCAGGGGAACTCCTTGTTTGATAATTCCAGCTTTCTGCTCCGCGATAGCTTCCAAGCTATCCCCTAGTAGAGCTACATGGTCCAACCCAATGGTCGTAATGCCCGTTAAAATCGGTTGACAGACATTGGTGCTATCCAAAAGTCCGCCCATACCTACTTCCATAATGGCCACATCGACTTGCTCAGAAGCAAAGTAATCATAGGCTATAGCAGTGATAATCTCAAACTCTGTCGTTCCCTGCAAATCATGAGCATGTTCCCCCTCAAGTAGTGAGCGATAGTCTACCATCAAGGTCTCTAATCTTGCTTCTGGGACAGATTCCTCATTAATGGCAATCTGATCGGTATAATGAATCAGATAGGGTGAGCTAAAGACTCCAACTCTTAGCCCCATCTTTACCAACATGTTCTTCAAAAAGGCTATAGTAGATCCCTTACCATTGGTTCCTCCGATATGGATAACCTTGAGTTTCAGATGGGGATTGCCACGTAGGGCTAACAGCTTCACCATCCTTTCCAAACCAAAATGCGGTTGGTCTGTCCGATAGTTAGCTATCCACTGTTTCGTTTCGTTTTTATTCATCTTATTTATACTGTTTCAAGTTTAAATTTCCGCATCATCTGCCAGACGAATAGCAGACGCGATCTCGACTGCCATCTTGTGGCTGGCTACATCGTGTACACGCACCACTTCTACACCCTGTCTAGCAGCGATACTGGTCACATGAGCTGAAGCAGTATCACGATTTCGGAAGCCTGCTTCAGTTTCTGGGTTTACTTCAAAACCATTTTCTTCCAGAATATTGATGACAAAGCGCTTGCGAGAGACTCCTAAAAAGATAGGATAGCCCATCTCGTGTAATTTATCAAGGTCACGTAGAAGTATGAGATTTTCCTTTTTGGTCAAGCCAAAGCCAATCCCAGAATCTAGCATGATCTTTTCTTTCGAAATTCCTGCTTTTTCCGCTCTTACTAGAGCACGGTCAAAGAAAGCTGTCATCAATTCTTCTACTGGTAGTTTTTCAAACTCATCTAAGTCTTCCTTTGTAAAAGGCTCTCCAAAGCCAAAATGAGGGAAGATAAGTGAACTAGGATGCTGAGGGCGTGCCATTACTGGATTAAACATGATGACTACCTGAGCTCCAGCTTTGGCAACAACTTCCGCCATCTTCTCATCCCCCATAAGACCTGTAATGTCATTGACTATATGGGCCCCAGCCTTTAGAGCTGCTTCTGCAACTTGACTTTTCCAAGTGTCTACCGAAATCAAAACATCACTTTCTTGACGGATAGCCTGAATGACTGGAACCACACGCTGGATTTCCTCTTCAATTTCAACATAGCTACTACTTCCAGGTCGAGTAGATTCTCCACCGATATCTAAGATAGTGGCTCCTTCAGCTATCAATTTTCTAGCTTGTTTTAAGGCTTCCTCAATAGTAAAAAATTGGCCCCCGTCAGAAAAAGAATCTGGGGTGACATTGATAATTCCACAAATAGCTGTTTTTGTAAGATTGTCTCTTTTTTCCACGTTCATCACTCAAATTTCATTTAGATTGGTATTCTTCTATTTTACTGTTTTTTTTGGATTCTGTCCAATTATCCTTCAGTACTCTTTAACTTTAAAAGAGCGCAAAAAAAGGAGAAGCTGAGTTCTCCTTTTTCATATTCTTATTTTTCAGTCAAAGCTGCAAGTCCTGGAAGAACTTTACCTTCAAGAAGTTCCATTGATGCTCCACCACCAGTAGAGATCCATGAGAACTTGTCTGCACGTCCAAGGTTGATAGCTGCGGCAGCTGAATCACCACCACCGATGATTGATTTAACGCCTGGTTGTTTCACGATAGCGTCCATTACACCGATTGTACCAGCTTGGAAGTCAGGGTTTTCAAATACACCCATAGGTCCGTTCCATACAACTGTTTTGGCACCAGTCAAAGCTTCGTCAAATTTAGCGATAGATTTGGACCGATGTCAAGACCAAGGAAACCTGGGTCTACTGCTTCACCTTCAGTGTCTTTCACTTCAGTGTAGTCAGCAAATGCGTTTGCTTCTTTTGAGTCAACTGGCAAGATCAATTTACCGTTTGCTTTTTCAAGAAGAGCTTTAGCGACATCCAATTTGTCTTCTTCTACAAGTGAGTTACCGATTTCGATACCTTGAGCTTTGTAAAATGTGTAAGTCATTCCACCACCGATAAGGACTTTATCAGCTTTTTCAAGCAAGTTTTCGATAACACCGATCTTGTCTGAAACTTTTGAACCACCAAGGATAGCCACGAATGGACGTTCTGGAGCTTCAACTGCTTCTTGGATGTAGGCAATTTCGTTTTCAAGAAGGAATCCAGCAACAGCTTTTTCAACGTTTGCTGAGATACCAACGTTAGATGCGTGTGCACGGTGAGCTGTACCGAAAGCATCGTTTACAAAGATACCATCTCCAAGTGATGCCCAGTATTTACCAAGTTCAGGATCGTTTTTAGATTCTTTCTTGCCGTCAACATCTTCGAAACGAGTGTTTTCAACCAAAAGAACTTGTCCATCTTCAAGAGCGTTAATCGCTGCTTCCAATTCAGCACCACGAGTAACACCTGGAAGGAAAGTAACTTCTTGACCCAATTTAGCAGCCAAGTCAGCAGCTACAGGAGCAAGTGATTTCCCTTCTTTATCAGCTTCTTCTTTCACACGTCCAAGGTGAGAGAAGAGGATTGCACGTCCACCTTGTTCAAGGATATACTTGATAGTTGGAAGGGCAGCAGTGATACGGTTGTCGTTAGTAATCACGCCATCTTTTACAGGTACGTTGAAGTCAACACGAACGAGAACTTTTTTTCCCTTTCAAGTCAACGTCTTTAACAGTCAATTTTGCCATTAGATATGACTCCTTCTTTTTTTTTACGTGTTAATTATATCACAAAATCAATAAAAGAGATAGCAAAACCTTACACTTTTATCCTGAAAGAAGTCTTTAATAAATAAGTATAACTCTTAAAGCATGGGATGGGAGTTCTATTTTTTCTCCTTATCCAGTCTAAAAAAGATTTGACCAGTAAAAGTCAAATCTTTTTATTGTATGGTATTAATTATAGATGCATTATCTATGCTTAATCTTCTTTTTTCTTTTGAGCGAGTAGTCCAAAACCACCTAAAACTCCGACCAAGCCAAGGGCAAGAAGATTTGCATCTGCTTCTTCACCAGTACTTGGAAGTTGTTTTCCTTCAGGTTTGTCAGCTTGTGCTTCTGCTTTTGCTGGTTCCTGCTTAGCTGCTTGTGCTACTGGAGCAGGTGCCAGAGGTTTGTCAGCTTGGACATCAACTTTTGGACCAATCTCCACAATCTCAGTTACAGCTTCTTTGACAAGCTCTGTTCCCTTAAGACTGCGGTTGCCTTCAGTGTCAACCTCTACCAGATTTCTACGAATTCCTTCAACTCCAGCTTGAACCAAGCGACGTTCTCCTGCTTTAAGACTAGGATTTACTCGTTCTTCATGTCCGTATGCAACTTTTTCTTCTTCAATCACCAATGCTGGATTGCTGATAGTCAAATCTTTGACTCCGTCTAGCGGTTGAACACGGCTTTCTACCTTGGTACCAACTTCAGTGATTTCTGCAACTGCTTCCTTGACTACTTCTGTCTGAAGAAGGGTGCGGTTGCCTTTGACATCAACTTCAATCAGACGACGAGTTTGGCCTTCTACACCTGCCTGAACAATGCGTCGTTCACCTAATAAGAGGTCTCCTGCTGGACGTTCTTGACGCTCAAAAGCTTGAGTTTCTGTTTCAACCACTAGCTCAGGTAGAGCTTCAACTGTTGGAGCAGATTCACCTTCTTCTAAGCTACCCACATGGTGGCTTTCTTCTGCAGGAGCTAGTTTCTTATTCAGCTTTTCTTTCATGTCCGCAAATGCTTCTGGACTTGGATTTGTTGAGCCAATAAGAGTTTCTGCTTGAGCGATGATTGGATCGTCTGCATTTTTCTCACGAACTTTCCTAGAAGAGTTTCAAGCTCTTCCTTAGCTGTTTGATAAAGCTGTACACCATCCAAGTCTGCACCTGCTTGTTTTAAATCGTTCAGGGCTTGGTTGACTGCTTCTTGACTAGCATCGTGGTTTTCTAAGATGGCTTTTGCTGCAGCAAGCTTCTCAACAAGAGCTGCTTGTTTTTCTGCATCAGCAAATGTATAAGCTAGTGTTTCTTTGCGTCCTTGAGCAGAGGTGATTTCTTGTTTCAGATATTCGTCATTAATGGCTGCCTTAGGTGATACTAGAACATCAAACTCGACAGTTTGACCTTGATAATGCAAGACAAGTTTTTGACGGCCTGTTTTTTGAGCATCATAGCCTGTAATTTCGACTCCTTGGTCTGTAAAGCTATGTTCTGTCTCAGTTTCATCATCATACAAGACCTTGAAGCGTCCTTCTGATAAGTCAAGAGCATCGCCTACAAAGTAATCAATTTTCGGTTGTTTACTAATATACAAGGCTGCGACTTCTTTTGGACCAGCTTCTTCACCAGTCACTTGAACCTTGAAGCTTCCTGCAACTGGAAGACCAAGATAGGTTACTGTTAACTCTTGTTCGCCATGATGGTGAGCATCGTAGCCGTTGACTACAACACCAGCATGACTGAGGTTGATGACTTCATCTGCTTCTTCACCTTCGTATTTGACACGAAGAAGACCACCTTTAAGATTCAATTCCTCACCATCTTGGTAAGTCGTCTTTTTAGGTGCTGCTTCTAGACTGACAGACTTAATCTTTCTATCATCCTGAGGAATTGTTACAGCAAGAGTATTACTGATTTCTTTTCCTGGCAATTGTGTGCGGTAGTAAAGAAGGCTAGGACGTTTTTCAAAACTCAATGGATCTGTTGCCAAATCTCCCCCAACTACCGTATTTAAGGTAGCGATTGGAGTTTGTGAATCTGCCTTGTCATAGACGGTGATAGTTGCACCCGCAGGAACTTCTGAGAATCCAAGTTGAATCTTATTGTCTGTCAGAACACGCGCTGCAACTTTAGCCATTGGAATGTTCTGACTCTCCGTATCTAGAGTTTCATACATCTTCCAGTTGTAGATGCGGATGGCTTTCCATGGCGTTCCATTGTCAGACGTGATGACATGCAAGCGCCATTCTTGCGCAGTGATTGGGCTATCAAGGGTAATATCTGAAACATGGGCTCTATTGCCACGAACAGCCTTGGCTAGTTTCCATTCTCCAGCTTCATCCTTGTAGTAAAGGTCGAAATCTTTAGTGTTCATCAAACCATCGTTGACAGATTCTCCACCAGCACCGGCATGGTCCATAACCCATCTCACAACACGGCGTGGTTGGGTCAAACGAATATCAACGCTACCACTTAATTGAGCAGAAGACCATTTGTCAGATAGACTGGTGATGGTACCATTCAACATCCCTTCGATACCTTCTCCACCTTCTGTATCTGGGAAGGTACTTCCGATAACAGTAGCTCCTGGAACGATGTTTTCTGCTAGAGGCCTTGGAAGACTTGTGTCTTGGACAGTCATTCCCCACTCAAAGTTTGTAGTTGCTGCTTCAGAACGAAGACCGTTCTTACCAACTGCGACAACCTTCAACTCTTGACTCGTACCGGTTGCACTAGCTGAACGGCTAACTTTTGGTAGGTAGATAGTAGTGGCAGATGATCCTGTCAATAGACGCCAAGTATCGCCATCCTTTTCATAGACTTCATAGAAATCTGCATCTTTATTGCCAGTAAATTGCACAATGGCTTCAGCTTCTTGGGCATTTTTCAGAGATTGTTTGGCTACTTTGAGGGCTGTTGGTGTTTGAGGAGCCTCTTGATTATCTGTCACAGTCAACTCACCCAAGTTAAATTGATAACCCTTAAGGGCAGCAGTATTTTCAAACGTGAGTTTGATCCCGTAAATAGTCTGACCAGCTAAAGCACTCAAGTCAAATTCGTCTTTTGTCCAATCGTCAGATAGAGTCAGCTCCTTACGAGCATTCTCGCCACCATAGGTATAGTTTTTCTGAGTCGCAAACTCTACATAGACCTTGCTTCCCTTACCACCTTTATGAGCGACACGGAGTTTCGTTTTATCGGTTACTTCCAGTTTTGTAGAGTAGAGACGGACATCTTGGTTGGTATTTTCAGCTAAATCACCCACAAACTTAAGTGAGTTACCACCATTGTAGGCATCTTCAAAGTCATAGTCAGCTTTGAGTTTAGCAGCTGATGATGTCTGCCACCAGCGCCATGTAGGCAAGATCCCTGATACAGAACGATAGTTCCATTCAGAATCTTGGAAACTTTTCCGTCTACGAACCATTTTTTACCATGTCCAGTGTTAAAGGATGTTGTGAAGCTACGTCCAACTGCTGGTGTGCGGTCAGCTACAAGGTTGGCAATCCCGTACCAGTCCTTATCATCTGGTTTTTGACCAGTTGGATCTCCTTGGTAACCGGTGAAGAAGATGTTTTCATTCTTATGATAATCTTCGCCTGTCTTCCCAAGACTAGTAATCGTATCCGGCGCAAAGAGACCGAGTGACAAACGGAGCTTGCCATTTTCATCTAAAAGGGCATCCCATTTCACTTTTGTCTTGTAGGAACCACCTTGTTGCAATTCCAAACCTGCAAAAACATCATATTGACTACGTCCAAGCCATTTTGCCATAGTTACAGAGTAATCATTTTTCTCTTTGGTCCAGTTAAAGTTAGCAAAAAAGTGATCCGCAGGAACCTTGTCTCCCTCTTTTTCCATGAATTGGTAATTGTATTCACCCAAACCATCTTCATGATAACGACCATATTCATAGGTCATGGCATCGTACCAAGAATATTTGACTGGATGGTTGACTTGAGCTGCATATTCCTTGGTATAGAGCATGAAGTCACGCATTTTTTTACCAAGGGGCGTTACGATATCTCCTGTTGTTTCTTGGTTAATAAAGTAACCATCAAATCCATAATATTTAGCCAAATCGACTAACTTACGAGCGATCGGGAAAGTCCCGTCTTCATCTTGTTGAAGAGCAGCAGCAAATTTTTCTTGGTCTGCAATGCTATTTGACCAGTTGAAGAATAGGGTACCTAAAACAGGAACACCATTACGGTGACCAGCATCAATCACGTCTGGA
This sequence comes from uncultured Streptococcus sp., assembly GCA_916439135.1. Taxonomy (GTDB): domain Bacteria; phylum Bacillota; class Bacilli; order Lactobacillales; family Streptococcaceae; genus Streptococcus. The sequence continues at coordinate 756,399 of CAKAHR010000001.1, forward strand.
GTTGGAACGAGACCTTCCCAGAAGACCATGGAATTCAAGTATTGCCAGTAGTCAAAAGCGTAAGCTTTAAACTCTTCACCACCTACAGAAGCGTGGTCTTTAGCCTTAGAGTTAGTATTAGCAAGGGCTTCGACCTTGGCATCCTTATTGGCTTTTTCATTGATGACATGACCGCGGTAACGCTTAGCCAATTCTACTGAAGAGCGGTTAATAGCGTCATCTTCACGGGCACCTGGTTCCCACTTCAACAGATCTTCCCAGGTGTCAAACTTAATTTCTTTAGGTCGAAGACTTTTCTCTTCCTTCTTAGGAATATCCGAAACCGTAGCTTTCTCTTCTGGCTTATTTTCGGCAGTTGCAGGCACTTCTGCTACCTTAGGAGTTTCAGCAACTGGACTGGCTACTTCCTTATTATCAGCCGCAGTCAATTGATCCAAGGTTGGTTTCTCTTCTGAAACAGGTTGCTCACTTACCTTGTTTTCAGTCTCCTCCAACTGTTTTAATACCTCAGGTGAGGTGGTAGTTGGTTGTTCTGTGGTGGCAGGTGATGGTTGCTCTGTAGCCACGGCAGTCGTCGTTGTTTCATTCGCTGGAACAGCAACTTCTTCTGCTAGAGCTTGGTTGGCAAATAAAACCGAGCCAATCATCAAAGAGCAGGCACCCACTGATAATTTTCGAATACTATAGCGACAACGTTTCTCAAAAAATGGATTCTTCATCTTTTTCTCCTTTTACTTCCAAAAAGTAAGCGCTTTATTTTTATTTTAAAAAAGTATCTGCCACTAAAATAGCAGAACTGTTCATGTTTATTTTACGATATTTATAAGTATAGTCAATACTCATCCTAAAATATCTATAAAGGGGTGAATAAATGATATAAATTAGACAATCAACTGCCTTTTTTTACATTTTAATGATATTTTTCTAAAAAACTGAGTTTACTACTTGTTAGATTGTTTAGAATCCTTTAAAATAGAATGGGAGAAATTCCGCGATTAGTTTTCGGAGGAAAAATAAAATGTCCATTAATTGGCAGGAAATTGCATTTCACTTTTTAGGTGGTCTGGGACTATTCTTATATAGTATCAAGACCATGGGGGACGGTTTGCAACAAGCAGCTGGAGATCGTCTTCGATATTACATTGACAAATATACCAGCAATCCTTTCTTTGGAATTTTAGTTGGAATTGGGATGACTGCACTGATTCAATCGAGTTCAGGTGTTACGGTTATTACAGTTGGTCTGGTTAGTGCTGGACTATTGACTTTACGTCAGGCTATTGGGATTGTTATGGGAGCCAATATTGGAACAACTGTCACATCCTTTATCATTGGTTTTAAATTGGGAGACTACGCATTACCTATGCTTTTTCTCGGAGCAGTCTGTCTCTTCTTCACCAAAAATAGAACCATCAATAACATCGGACGAATTGTCTTTGGTGTCGGTGGTATCTTCTTTGCCCTCAATCTGATGAGTGGTGCCATGGAACCCCTTAAGGATTTACAAGTCTTTAAAGACTACATGGTAGAACTGAGCAAGAACCCAATCTTGGGTGTTCTTGTCGGAACAGGTTTAACCCTTCTGATTCAAGCCTCCTCAGCGACCATCGGGATTCTACAAAATCTCTACGCTAGCAATCTGATTGACCTTCAGGGTGCCCTACCAGTTCTCTTTGGAGATAACATTGGAACTACCATCACTGCTATCATCGCTTCCTTGGGTGCTAATATTGCGGCTAAACGTGTGGCAGCAGCCCATGTGGCCTTCAACGTTATCGGAACCATTATCTGTATTATCTTCCTCGTTCCATTTACATCTTTGATCCAATGGTTTGAGACTTTCCTAAATCTAGCACCAGAAATGACCATTGCCTTTGCCCACGGAACCTTCAACATTACCAACACGATTATCCAGTTCCCATTCATCGGAGCGCTTGCCTTCATCGTAACTAAACTCATCCCTGGAGAAGACGAAGTTGTCAAATACGAACCTCTCTACCTTGATGAACAACTAATCAAGCAAGCTCCATCTATCGCTCTTGGAAATGCTAAAAAAGAACTGCTACACTTGGGGAATTATGCTGCGAAAGCTTTTGACCTCTCTTACGACTATATCATCAACTCTAATGAAAAAGTTGCGGAAAAGGGACATAAGACTGAAGAAGCCATCAATACCATTGATGAGCAATTGACGCGCTACCTGATTAGCCTCTCTGGTGAAGCCTTAAGCCAAAAAGAGAGTGAAGTCTTAACCAACATCCTTGACTCTTCACGTGATTTGGAACGTATCGGAGACCACGCTGAAGCTTTGATCAATCTTAACGATTACTTGCAACACAAGAATGTTCAATTCTCTGAGGCTGCATTAGAGGAGCTAGCTGAAATTTATCTTAAAACGAGTGAATTTGTCAAAGATGCTCTTGAAAGTGTAGAAAACAACGACCTGGAGAAAGCTCAAGCTCTTATCGAACGACACGAAGACATCAACAAGATGGAACGTGTCCTCCGTAAGACTCATATTAAACGTCTTAATAACGGTGAATGTTCTACTCAAGCAGGTGTTAACTTTATCGATATTATTTCACACTATACTCGTGTATCAGACCACGCTATGAACCTTGCTGAAAAGGTTCTAGCAGAACAAATTTAATAGGTAAGAAGCCACCTTAACTTAGGTGGTTTTTTCGTTTCTTACTTGAGAGTCTCTTTTCTAATGGATAGAAAAATGCTTTGATTCACAATGGAATCAAAGCATTTTAAATAGTTCTCCAATCATAAAGGCAGAGGCAGCAGACCCCCTGTACTTGGCTTCCTCTCTTTTGATAAGGCGGGCCAGATTGACTAACTCTGGTGCTGGTGTTTTGGGATTCTTGAGTAGTTCAAGAGTAACCAGACCTGATAGACGCACCGCTAGCAAGCGTTCATTGGTGCTGGGTAATTGCTTAGCAGTCTCTACAAGTGCAAGCACTAAATCTTCACTAAGGTTCTGACGGGCATTATTGTAAAGATCCCGAATCAAGGTTTCTAGGTTGGCTTCTTCCATCCCTATTGCCTCCACCTTTTCTGTTTAATAATTTTTAATCAAATCTACTGTAGAGCGATCCAATTTTTTAACCAAGGCTTGTAAGAAAGCTTGTGCTTCAAGGAAATCGTCCATAGCATAAAGGGTTTGGTGAGAGTGGATATAACGGGCACAAACACCGATTGTTGTTGATGGGACACCACCATTTTTCAGATGAGCTGCACCTGCGTCAGTTCCGCCTTTTCCACAGTAGTATTGATACTTGATTCCAGCTTCTTCAGCAGTTGTCAAAAGAAAATCCTTCATACCTGGGAGAAGCAAGTGACCTGGATCGTAGAAACGAATCAAGGTTCCATCACCAATCTTACCTTGACCACCATAAACATCACCAGCTGGTGAGCAATCTACAGCAAGGAATACTTCTGGATCAAATTTGGTTGTTGAGGTATGAGCACCGCGAAGTCCGACTTCTTCTTGGACGTTAGCACCAAGGTAAAGTTCATTGCCTAGTTTTTGGCCTGACAAGTTTTCTGCCAATTCACTAACCATAAGAACTCCGTAACGGTTGTCCCATGCTTTTGAGATGATATTTTTTTCGTTAGCTGTTAGGATTGCGCTACTATCTGGAACGATGGTATCTCCTGGGTGGATACCAAAACTTTCAGCCTCAGCCTTATCCGCAAAACCACCATCAAAGACGATATCTGAAACAGCTGGCATGGTTGGCCCACCTGTTCCACGAGTCAAATGTGGAGGTACTGAACCTGAGATGACTGGAATTTCACGTCCTTGGCGCGTAAAGAGTTTAAAACGTTGGCTACTGACAACCATCGGGTTCCAGCCACCGATTTCAACTACTCGGAAGGTTCCATCTGGTTTGATTTCACTTACCATAAAACCAACTTCATCCATGTGAGATGCTACCAAAACACGAGGTGCATTGACTGCTTCTGAGTGTTTGATACCAAAAATACCTCCTAGGCCATCAGTCACTACTTCATCCACGTGAGGAGTTATCTTCTCACGAAGATAAGCGCGTACAGGTGCTTCATGACCTGAGATAGCAGAAAGTTCTGTTACTTCTTTGATTTTAGAAAATAATGTTGTCATTTCTATCCCTTCTTTCTTTCAACCATTTTACCACTTTTTATAGGAGAAGGGTAGTAGAAATCGATATTTGACCAAGCAAATTACTCCTTGAAACAAAAAAAGAGAGTAGGACAGAAATCTGTCATTCGTTAGAATTCGATTTCGTCGTCCCACCTCCGCACAGTTGAGTAATACTCAATGAAAATCAAAGAGCAAACTAGGAAGCTAGCCGCAAGCTGTACTTGAGTACAGTAAGACGACGCTGACGTGGTTTGAATTTGATTTTCGAAGAGTATAAGGCTGTAAAAGCTGATGAAGTCAGCCTAGTAGAGCCTACTCAACCACTGCGTCTTGCTCGACAATCCAAAGACAATTGAGAGGCCAGGACTTTTGTCCCAGCCTCTTTTTATTTGAATTTCTCTTTAAAGAAAAGTGGTCCGGTACAGGATCCTTCCCCGTAGGCGACCAGGGATGGCAACGCAATATCCGTGCCAATCCCATGAAGACGCCCTTAAATCCATGCTTTTCAATAGCTTGAATCATATAGTTTGAACAGCTGGGTTCAAATCTACAAGAAGGCGGAAAAGCTGGAGATATAAACCGTTGGTAAAAGCGCACAGTCGCAATTAAAATTCTTTTCATTATTTCTTGGTTACAGCCATAGTATGTAGTTGGCTAATTTCCTTTTTATTGAGACGACGTGATTCTCCTGGACGAAGTCCTGTCAAGTCTAAGTGTCCAAAACGGGTTCGAGACAATTTATCCACTTGGAGCCCAACTGCTTCAAACATCTTTTTAACCTGATGGTTACGCCCTTCATGGATGGTCAACTGCACAACTGAACGATTCTTAACTGGATCTACTTTCAGAATCTCATAAACTGCTGGCTTGGTTTTCTTACCATCAATCTCCACTCCTCGAGTCAAGGGACGGAGGTTTTCTTTGTTGGCAATCCCTTTTACACGCGCAACATAGACCTTGTCAATCTCATTTCGGGGGTGAATCATCTCGTCTGTAAAATCCCCATCGTTGGTCAAAATCAGAACACCTGAGGTATCCCAGTCCAAACGTCCTACAGGGTAGATACGCTCTTTCACATTAGGCAAAAGATCGACAACCGTCTTACGTCCCTTATCATCTGTCACACTAGAAATCACTCCGCGTGGTTTATTGAGCAGATAGTAAACCTTTTCTTCGTTATAGATGGGTTGGCCCTCAACCTCAACCTTATCACCAGACTTAATGGTTGTCGCTAGTTCACGTACTACCTGACCGTTGACAGTCACCAAGCCTTGCTTGATCAACTCTTCTGCTTTTCTCCTACTGGCCACTCCTGCGTGGGCAATATACTTATTGATTCTCATCTTCTTCTATCCTTTCACCAAATAATTGGCTTTCTTGTGCTTGAATTTCAAGCTCATCAATCACAGGCAATTCTTCCAAATGGTTAATACCCATATAATCTAGAAAATAATCCGTCGTTACATAGAGATTAGGGCGACCAAGAACTTCCTTCTTTCCATCTTCTCGTATCAAATCGAAGGCCTGTAACTTAGCTAAGGCTCCACTCGAATTAACCCCACGAATAGCATCGATTTCTATACGTGTGATAGGTTGCTTATAAGCAATGATGGACAAGGTTTCAAGCGCAGCCCGAGATAGACTCTGGTTGATTGGCGCCTTAGAATATTCTTTAAAATATCAGCAAATTGAGGCTTGGTTACCAATTTGTAGGCACCTCCTGTCTCAATCAGGGCCAAACTAGAATCCTGGTCTTTTTCATACTTTTTGGATAATTTTTCTAAGCTTTGCTGAATTCCTGTTGGTGGTAACGATAAGAGTTCTGCCAACTGACGAGCCCTAATCCCATCTTCACCTGACACAAACAGGAGTGCTTCTATTTTTGCTAAGGTACTCATACTTCCTCTCTATCAAGCCTGACTTTGCTCTACTTGATTTTCCTCATTCTTTTTCATGAGATAGATATCTCCAAAACTCTCTTTTTGAATCAAGAGAATTTCTTGGGTTTTAATCAACTCCAAGGTTGCTAAAAAAAGTGTAATGACCTCTTGTAAATCCTTGGTTTCTTTAAACAAATCCTGCAGACATAGTTGTTGCCCTTCTACCAGGGCTTCCCGAACGATGACCATCATATCCTCAATCTTATACTCATCTCGTAAAATGGTTGTATGGCTTTTCGAGAATTCTTCCTTTTTCTTGGTCAATAAAGTTGAAAAGGCTAAGAAAAGATCGATCGTGGTCTTATCATGCACGAGTTCTGCATCTTCGTAAATTAACTCTGTCGGTGCTTTTGAGTAATATTGAGCTCGTTCTTGGTGCTTGACTTCCAACTGCTCTCCCAAAAGTTTAAACTTGCGGTATTCTTCAATCTGAGAAAGGAGATCCTGCTCTAGGTCATCCTCTAAATCAGACACTTCCGCAACCTTTGGCAAGAGCTTACGACTTTTGATCAGCATCAGTTGGCTAGCCATCACCATATATTCACCTGCTACTTCTAAACGCATGGCTTGTAAGGTTGATATGTAGGCTAGATACTGCTCAATAACTTCTGTAATCGGTACATCATAGATATCCATCTGATACTTTGAAACCAAGTGTAAGAGCAAGTCCAAAGGCCCTTCAAAATCTTTTAATTTAATATCCATTATCTATATTTTTCTAAGGTCATGACTGTTTTTAATCCCAATTTTTTGGCGATTTCGTACAAGTCAACCTTCTCTTCAATTTGTCTCAGTATAAACTGTTCTCTCAATCCTTGAGCCGATAAATCTGCAAAACCTTTTTCCTTTAGAAAGGCTTCTAACTGACGAAAGGCCCATTGACGAGAGTATGGCTTACCAGTTTTTTCAAAGAGGTAGGTCTGTCCCATCAAGGGGGCTAACTCTGCAAGTAATTTTGTGGGAAGACTCAAGATTCTTTGTTGAGAGGCTTTATTGATTCTCAACACTTGAAAATCTAGATTCACATCACTTATTTTTATGGCTAGAATTTCACTAGGCAAGAGGCCCAATTCAACTATTAATAAGGCTATTAAACGCCCTTCTGGATAGGTACTTTCTTGCCAGAAAGAACTCAAGTCTAAAAGCTCTGACTTGACTTGTTTTTTCTCAGCCTGTCTCGGCAATTCTAAACGATAAAAGGCGCCAATCTTTCCTTTCTGGTATAAAAAGTAAAGAAATTGATTGCAGGCAGAAACTTTACGCTTTTGGGCACTAATTTTAAAATTTGATAGTTGAGCTTGGTAGATTTTTAAACTTGTCTCAGAAATTCGTCCTCCAATAAGATCTAAAAACTGCTCCAAGTCATATTTATAAGACTGTTTAGAATTACTAGATAGATTTTGCTTTTCTTCTAAAAATGTTAAAATCCATTCTCTCATTTGCTTTGAATCTCATATTCCTTACTAAAGTCATGCAGGAGGGCATTGACAGCCTTTAGAATTGACTTCCGCGTGATAATCCCCTGGAAAAGACCATCCTTACCAACGACTGGCAGGAAAGATTCATCCACTAACTTATGTAAAACATCCGTCAGTGTATAATCTGGATTGACCACTGCCACATCCTTCTTTGTCATGTGAACAATATCCATATCCGCCATGACTTCCTGACTCAAACCCTGCTCCATTTGATATGCAAAAATATCTCTAAGCCCTATGGTCCCAACAAATTTTTTCTCAGCAGTCACTACTGGAACTCGTGTATAAGTCATCTGGCTAAGGAGGAGAATTGCATGATCTGCATTGTGAGTATCAATGAGCACAGCCAAATTTTCAGCAGGAGTCAAAAAGGTTTCCTCTTGCTCCAGCAAAAAGAGTTCAAATTCTTTGGCAATCATCGAGCAAACTCCTTGGATAAGCCAGGATAAACCTCATGATCACGTGTCAAAAAGTCCACTTTGAAATAGCTGTCATCAATTTCCACACGAGCGTAGAGACATTCTCTGATGGTTCCCCGTGGTTGGCTGATAGAACCTGGATTTAGAAAGAGGGTCTTCCCTTCCATCCAAGCATTTGGCACATGCAAGTGACCATAGAGACAGATATCAGCATCTTCCTCTTGAGCCCAGAAATCAAGTTTTTGGAAATTGAAGTTAATATCAAACAAGTGCCCATGAGTCTGGATGATTTTGGTAGGACCCAGTTGAGTCACCAAACGTTCAGGATAGTCGATATAAAAGTCCATATTGCCTCTGACAACATGAATCCCCTCCCAGAGCGGACTTTCCGGACGAAGCTCCGAGTCGCCATTGTGAAAAATAGCATCAACTTTCCCGAGATAGCGGTCGCTGATTTCCTCTACAATCAAGCTATCTCCATGAGAATCACTCATTACAATGATGGTTTGCTTTGCCATGATGGAAATACCTCCAAAAGTTTCTTAACGGCTAAGGCACGGTGAGATTGACTATTTTTTTCTTCTAATGTTAACTCTGCTGAGGATTTACCTGTTTCTCCTACTAAGAAGAGCGGATCATATCCAAAACCATTTTCACCCTTAGGTTCAAAGTTAATATAACCTGGCCAGTCAGCTTCGACAACCAAGCTTTCCTTACCGGGACTAGCTACGACTAAGGTTGTGTGGAATTGAGCGGAACGGTCCTTGAGTTCAAAGACCATGGCTAATTCGTGCAAGAGTTTGGCATTGTTTTCTTGGTCACTTGCCCCTACTCCTGCAAAACGAGCTGACCAGACCCCTGGCAACCCGCCAAGGACATCAACTTTAAGTCCAGAGTCGTCTGCCAAAACCATCTTACCAGTCAATTTGGAGATGGTTTCAGCCTTCAGACGAGCATTTTCTTCAAAGGTCATGCCTGTTTCAGCTACTTCAGGCAGGTCTGGGTAATCATTGAGGTTCTCCACATCATAGCCCAGTTTATCAAAGATAGCACGAAACTCCTTGGTCTTACCCTCGTTACGAGTTGCTATGAGTAAGGTTTCTCTGACCTTGCTCGTTTCAAAGAAGGCTTCCACATCCACTCCTTCTTTTGGCAATTCTACATGCAAGAGTTTCCCATTTCAACCAAAAGCAGAGCTCCCTGACGCTGAATGACTTCTAAATCACGTCCTGCCTCCTGGTTGAGTATATCTACCACAAATGAGAGTAAGCGATAAAGAGAACCATAGCGTAAAACAGTGACTGAAAGCGGAAAACCTCGCTCCTCATCTCGAAAGATTTTAGCCATTTCAGTAAGAGGAAAATCTAACTCATCATCAGTCAAGGTCCTAATGCCGCCAAAAACACCATAAGAACCTACATACCAGTCCTGGTCATCCTTGTATTCATAAATTTTGTTTGTCATAATGTTACATGCTCCACATGAATCTCTTTTTCCAACCATTCAGCACCAATCTGAGCAAAACTCTGACTATTCGCTGTTGTATAAAATCTGTGTTGCAGCGGGCCTGCATCACGCCCACGATTAATTTCAAAATAATTAAGCAAGACAGAGATATCCCGCACGCACTCTGCGCCACTATCGATCAGTTTTACATCCGGTCCCATGACATTTTGGATGATGGGGCGAAGAAGTGGATAATGAGTACAACCTAAAATCAGGCTATCCACCTTTCCGACCAGAGGACGTAGGGTTTCATAGACTACTTTCTTGGTCACACTGGTCGAAAGTGCGCCTGACTCAACTAAAGGAGCAAATTTGGGACAAGCCAAACTTTCCACCTGCAAATCCGGATCTAAATCATGGATTTTTGTCGATAGATATCTGATTGTACTGTCATCGGTGTTCCAATCACACCGATTTTCCCACCTTGGCTAGATTTGATAGCCGCTGAAGCCCCAGGCAAGATGACACCCAGTACAGGAATGTCCAACTTGGACTTGATTTCTTCCCAGACGACCGCAGTCGCAGTATTACAGGCAATGACAATCATTTTGACATCCTTAGTCAAAAGAAAGTTGACCAGTTGCCAAGTATATTCACGAATTTGCTCAGCAGGACGAGGACCATAGGGCGCCCGTGCTGAATCTCCAATATAGACGATTTCTTCATGAGGAAGCTGGCGCATCAGCTCACGTACGACAGTCAAGCCTCCAACACCCGAATCCAATAAACCAATCGGTCGATTATCCATACAGTCTTCTTTCTAGTCTTATTTTTCTGATTGATAGTTCATTATCATTACATTTCTTACTGAAATTTAGGACAGACTGATAAGTCATCAGTTGCCCCCATCTTAATCATAATCAAATATCAATAGAATGCAAGGAAAAAGTCTTAGCTCTAAAGATCAGTTGAACATAGTGAGAAGTCTGGAATTTTCATCCCAGACTTTTCCTATTTATTTCTTTTTATTGTTAGCAAGGGCTGCTTTTTGTTGGCGAATGATTTGGTGGTAAACTTGTTGTACCTTAGCTTCGCTTGGTTTTTGACCATTTGCACTCAAAAGAGTACGAACTGCTTCGGCATTTAAACGGGGGTTGTCCGCAAATTCTTTTTCAATTTGCTTACGTACCAAGTACATTCCTCCAAGTGCTCCACCAAGGAAAGCTAAAACAATCAATACAATTGCTAAAATAAGGTCCATAATATTTCTCCTGTTTCTTTTTGAATCTTCTATATTATACCATAAAGTCCCACGCCTGACTAGTTTGATTTACGCTTTCAAAAGGATCGGTAATTACTCAGATTCTTTTTTATCTCTCAACTTTTTTATTTCAGTAGAATTAAAAAAAGAACTAAAATTTGGTAAAATAACACTGTTTTTCCTAAAAACCCTTGCATTAGATCGATTTATTTGCTATATTAAGATTATACAAAACAAAGGAAACATCTTTCTGCAAGGCTTATTTTTTTTACACGAAAATGTATGCGCTTACAGATTTGAGAAAGGAGTTTTTATGGAGAAGAGCTATTGGGAAAAATCCTGTAAGTATAGCATCCGAAAATTGACCGTTGGTACTGCTTCTGTTTTACTGGGAGCTGTTTTTCTTGCAACACAGAATGTCGCTGCAGATGGCATCGAAGTGAAAGAAAATCAAGCAAGTGTCAGCGAAACTACGGTTCAAGTAGATACGAAAGTAGAGGAGCCAACTCAAGAGAACAAAGAAAATCAGCCCAGCACAGAAAAACCATCTTCTACTGAATTAGCTGTTAAAGAGATGAAGGCAGAAAAAGAAACACCTCAGACCGAGAGTCAATCAGAGGCTAACGCCGTAGCTGAACCTTCTGAAAATAAGGAGAGTGAAAAGCCAGAACTTCCTATGACTAAGCAAGAAAACTATCAACTTCATTATGACCAACCAACTGCTCCTTCTTATGACGGTTGGGAAAAACAAGCCCTTCCAGTCGGAAATGGAGAAATGGGGGCAAAAGTTTTTGGACTCATCGGTGAAGAAAGAATCCAATACAACGAAAAAACGCTTTGGTCTGGAGGTCCACAACCAGATAGTACTGACTACAACGGAGGAAACTATCAGGACCGTTATAAGGTCTTAGCAGAAATTCGGAAAGCATTGGAAGAAGGAAACCGCCAAAAAGCCAAACAATTAGCTGAGCGTAACCTCGTAGGACCAAACAATGCTCAGTATGGTCGTTACTTATCTTTTGGTGATATCTTTATGGTCTTTAACAACCAAAAGAAAGGCTTGGAAAATGTTACCGACTATCATCGTGGCTTAGATATTTCTGAAGCTATCTCGACTACTTCTTATACCCAGGACGGGACAAACTTTAAACGCGAAACCTTCTCTAGCTATCCTGACGATGTTACCGTGACTCACTTGAGTAAAAAAAGGGGATAAAACACTTGATTTTACCCTTTGGAATAGCTTGACAGAAGATTTACTTGCGAATGGCGATTACTCCTGGGAATATTCAAATTATAAACAAGGGGCAGTCACTACCGATTCACATGGTATTTTGCTCAAGGGAACCGTCAAAGACAATGGTCTTCAATTTGCTTCTTATCTTGGAATCAAGACGGACGGACAAGTCACTGCTCAAGACGGCTATTTGACCGTCACTGGAGCCAGCTATGCGACCCTTTTACTCAGTGCCAAGACCAACTTTGCTCAAAATCCTAAAACCAACTATCGCAAGGATATTGACCTAGAAAAAACTGTCAAGTCTATCGTTGAGGCTGCGAAGGCAAAAGATTATGAAACTCTAAAACATGACCACATCAAGGACTATCAAAGTCTTTTCAACCGTGTTCAACTGAATCTTGGGGGTAACAAATCTAGCCAAACTACCAAAGAAGCTCTACATACCTACAACCCAGAAAAAGGGCAAAAATTAGAAGAGCTCTTCTTCCAATACGGACGTTATCTCCTCATCAGTTCTTCTCGTGACCGGACAGATGCCCTTCCTGCCAACTTGCAAGGAGTTTGGAATGCGGTAGACAATCCACCTTGGAACTCAGATTACCATCTCAATGTCAACCTACAAATGAACTACTGGCCTGCTTACATGAACAATCTTGCAGAAACTGCTAAGCCAATGGTCAATTACATTGATGACATGCGCTACTATGGCCGTATCGCTGCTAAGGAATATGCAGGGATCGAATCCAAAGAAGGCCAAGAAAACGGATGGCTGGTTCATACTCAGGCAACACCATTTGGCTGGACAACTCCTGGTTGGAACTATTATTGGGGTTGGTCTCCAGCTGCCAATGCTTGGATGATGCAGAACGTCTATGACTACTACAAATTCACCAAGGATGAAACCTATCTCAAAGAAAAGATTTATCCAATGCTCAAGGAAACTGCCAAGTTCTGGAATTCCTTCTTGCACTACGATAAATCTAGTGACCGTTGGGTTTCTTCTCCATCCTACTCACCAGAGCATGGAACTATCACGATTGGGAATACCTTTGACCAATCTCTAGTTTGGCAACTCTTCCACGACTATATGGAAGCAGCCAATCATCTCAAGGTCGACCAAGATTTGGTGACAGAAGTGAAGGCTAAATTTGACAAGCTCAAACCACTTCATATCAACCAAGATGGTCGCATCAAGGAATGGTACGAAGAAGACAGTCCTCAATTCACGAATGAAGGAATTGAAAACCACCATCGTCACGTTTCTCATCTAGTCGGTCTCTTCCCAGGTACTTTATTTGGCAAGGATCAGCCTGAATACCTAGAGGCAGCACGCGCAACCTTAAACCACCGTGGAGATGGTGGAACGGGTTGGTCTAAGGCCAATAAAATCAACCTCTGGGCTCGCCTGCTTGATGGAAATCGTGCCCACCGTTTGTTGGCAGAACAACTCAAATCTTCAACTCTTGAAAACCTTTGGGATACGCACGCGCCTTTCCAAATCGATGGTAACTTTGGTGCTACCAGCGGGATGGCCGAAATGCTCCTTCAATCCCACACAGGCTATATCGCTCCATTACCAGCCCTTCCAGATGCATGGAAAGACGGGCAGTCTCAGGTTTAGTCGCTCGTGGAAACTTTGAAGTCAGCATGAAATGGAAAGAAAAGAATCTTGAAACGCTATCTTTCGTTTCTAATGTAGGTGGAGATTTAGTCGTAGACTATCCAAATATCGAAGCTAGCCTCGTCAAGGTTAACGGCAAGGAAGTGCAAGCAAGCCGCATCAAAGACAATCGCATCCAGCTTGCGACTCAAAAGGGCGATGTGATTACCTTTGAAAACTTCCCTGGCCGCGTCACCCGTCTAGCTGCACAACGAAAAGATTCAACGACGGCAGAACTCAATTTCAATGCTGTCGAAGGGGCGACTCATTATGTCATCCATCGAGAAAGTAGGGATGAAAATAGTCAAACCTCTACGGTCCGTGAGTTTACAACCAATCAAACTCGTTTTATCGATCGTTCTATTGATTCAAGCCACGCCTATACTTATACCGTTAAGGCTATTTTAGGAGACCGTTCAACACCTATTTCTGATACGGCTTCAATCTCTGCCTTTAGTGAGCTCATGGACGATCGTGATTCTCGCATCCAGTACGGAGCTGCCTTTGGAGATTGGTCTGACTCAGAACTATTTGGCGGAACTGAAAAATACGCAGATATCTCAAATGGGAATTACTCAGATAAGGATGCAACCGCGACAATTCCTTTCAATGGCCCTGGAATTGAAATCTACGGACTCAAATCTTCTCAATTAGGACTTGCTGAGGTTACAATCGATGGCAAATCTGTTGGAGAACTTGATTTCTATACAGATGGAGCTACTGAAAAGGGTGTCCTAATCGGTCGTTATACAAATCTTTCTTCAGGCCCTCACCTCATGACCATCACTGTTAAACGAGAACATAAGGGACGAGGAAGTGAACGCTCAAAAATTTCCTTAGACTACTTCAAGGTTTTCCCAGGACAGGGAGAAACCGTTGAGAAAATAGATGATCGTGATTCTCGTATCCAATACGGTTCAGCATTTAAAGACTGGACTGATGCGGAACTCTATGCTTCTACAGAGAAATATGCAGATATTAATGCAGATGAGAGTCTCGCTTCTGAAGCAACTGCAAGAATTCCATTCTCTGGTACAGGTATCCGTATCTATGGACTGAAAACATCTGCCCTTGGCAAGGCACTTGTGACACTCGATGGAAAAGAAATGCCAAGCCTTGACTTTTACACTGCCGGAGATACTGAAAAAGGAGCGTTGATTGGAGAATTCACTAATCTAAAAGATGGTGACCATGTCCTAACTTTGAAAGTGGACCCAGATTCTCCAGAAGGTCGAAAAAAAATCTCTCTTGATTCATTTGATATTCTAAAGGCTCCATCAGTATCGTTAGATACACCAATCCTCGAACCTGTTAAGGCGGAAGATAAGACAGTTACCCTTACTTTACCAACTGGTAATTGGGATGCTGTAGCTGTGACATTCCCTGGCGTCAAAGACCCTCTCTTACTCAGAAAAGTCGATGACGATCATCTTGTCACTTCTGGTGAGCAAACTGTCCTAACCATCAAGGATAACAAAGTACAAATCGACATCCCTGAAACTACGGACGGCAAAGCAGGCAATGCAATAGAAGCTTATGCTATCCTAGGAGAAACAAGAAGCAGTACGATTGTAACTGTCTTTCCAAAGGGTGAAAATACACCTGCAGAAGAAAAAGTCGTTACAAGTAAGGGTGACGAGCCCGCTCCAGTAGTGACCATACCTGAATATACTGACCCAATTGGAACTGTGGGAGAACAAGAAGCTCCTATCGTGAATATTCCTGAATACACTGGACCTATCGGTACTGCGAGCGACCAAGCGGCGCCTATCGTGGATATTCCTGAGTACACTGAGCCTATCGGTACTGCGGGAGAACAGGATGCGCCTGTCGTAGATATCCCTGAGTACACTGAGCCTATCAGTACTGCGGGAGAACAAGCGGCTCCTATCGTAGATATTCCTGAGTACACTGAGCCTATCGGTACTGCGGGAGAACAAGCGGCTCCTATCGTAGATATTCCTGAGTACACTGAGCCTATCGGTACTGCAGGGGAACAAGCAGCGCCTACCGTAGATATTCCTGAATATACTAAACCTATCGGTACTGCGAGCGACCAAGCAGCGCCTATCGTGGATATTCCTGAATACACTGGCCCTATCGGTACTGCGAGTGACCAAGCAGCTCCTATCATCTCTCTTCCTGAGTTTAAACTCAAAGCCTTAAAAGACCAGGCTACCGGAGTTCAAGTCATCAGTGGAGCAAATGAGCTAGGTGAAGCAAGTTATCTTGAAATCCAGAAAGTAGACAAGCAAGAACTCTTGGGCAAGAAATATGATGCCTACGACATTCAACTCAAGAATGAAAATGGTCAACTAATCCAAGCAAAAGGTGCTGTCCTCGTTCGATTACCAATTTCTAGTAAAGTCCAAGGATTCTATCGCTTCAGTTCAGAAAAAGACTTGAAGGCACAAGATTTCACAATTCGTGATGGCATGCTTGAGTTTCTCACTATTGATTTGACTACTTATGCTATCGTCTACAAGACTGAAACAGAAGTCCAACAACCAAGCTCAAGTCAAATCGAAGAAGCTAGTCCATTAGCAAATAAAAACCAGCTCAATGGTGAAAATTCTACAAATGACAAGCAGCTTCCTGCCACAGGAGAAGAGTCTAGCCCACTCCTCTTCATGGCAAGTCTCAGTCTAGCTTTAACTGCAGCCTTATTGCTAAAAGGTAAAAAAGAGTGATCCCAATAAATCTATAAAGATTTAGATAAATAGAAAAAGGATGAGTAATTTACTCATCCTTTTGATTTTTTTCAGAGTCTTTTAAAATAAACTAAAAAGCAAGTTATAAATCCAGTTAAAAATCGAATATAACAAATTCAAAAGGAGTTCATAAAAAAATAAACAAATGTGATACCAAATGAATTCTACAATCATAATCAGTGGCTTGACTAGGATATAAAATAAAATATCCCAAATAATTTTCATTTTTTATCTTCCTTTCTAGGAAGCCCAAGAATACCTGGTAAGGAAGAACTTAGTTTTAAAGCTAGAATAAATCTAGTCAACTCTAACACTTCTGGCTCTGATTCCTTCTTCTCAGTGAGTACTTCCATTCCTTTTACCCAGAGGCATGTCCCAATAATTCTAGCCATTCCTGTAAAAAAATTTGGTTGGTTGTCCATGTGATTCTCCCCTAGTTCATATCATTTCTAACAGATTAGTTCTTATTGTATTCAGTATATCAAATTTATATAGATTATCAACTTTTTATCTGCAAAATAAAAAAGTTTCATAACCTTTCTAGAATAATACTAGGAAGATTATAAAACTTTTCATTAGTTCATATCTTTTTTATAGCGTTCCAATTCTGCTTGGTTAGCCCAAACATAATGTCCTGGACGAATTTCAACCATAGACGGTTTATCAGTTTCGTAGTCATGTTGGTCTGGATCATAGACTTTCAAAACTTTCTTACGTTCCAAGATTGGGTCTGGAATCGGTACTGCAGACAAGAGAGCTTGAGTATACGGATGGATTGGATTATTAAACAATTCTTCCGTTTCCGCGACTTCAACAATGACCCCTTTGTAAATAACTGCAATACGGTCAGAGATGAAACGAACAACTGACAAGTCGTGGGCAATAAAGAGGTAAGTCAAGCCCAATTCCTTCTGGAATTTCTTGAGCAAGTTCAAAACTTGGGCACGAACAGAAACGTCCAAGGCTGAAATTGGCTCATCCGCGATCACGAAGTCAGGTTGCATAACCAAGGCACGAGCAATCCCGATACGTTGACGTTGTCCACCTGAGAACTCATGAGGGTAACGTGTCAAGTGTTCAGCCAAAAGTCCTACTTCACGAATGATGTTTTGAACTTTTTCTTTTCTTTCTTCTTCATCTTTAAATAAATGGTGATTGTAAAGACCTTCTGAGATGATATAGTCAACTGTTGCACGTTCATTCAAACTTGCAGCTGGGTCTTGGAAATCATTTGAATGCGACGGATTAATTCCGCTGCCTGTTCACGTGATTTTTTACCATTGATTTTTTGCCCATCAAAGATGATATCCCCTTTGCTGGTATCATTAAGGCCGATAATGGCACGACCAATTGTTGTCTTACCACTACCAGATTCTCCAACGAGTGAGAACGTTTCACCTTTGTTGATAAAGAAGTTTGCATTTTTAACGGCTACAAACTTTTTGCTTCCTTCTCCGAAGGAAATCTCTAAGTCTTTAACTTCTACTAATTTTTCAGACATTTCCTTCCTCCTAGTCCTCAAGATGAGCAAAGCCCATCTTTTCACGAATCTTATCGTGTAAATCTGCAATTACTGCTGGTTTTGCAACTTTTGGAGCTTGTTCATGAAGCAACCATGTTTTAGCCCAGTGAGTATCAGATACTGCAAACTGAGGAGCTTTTTCTTCGAAATCAATCTTCATCGCATAATCTGAACGAAGAGCGAAAGCATCTCCCTTCAATTCAGTATACAGTGATGGAGGTGTTCCCGGAATTGAATACAATTCTCCTTTATCGTCAGCTAGCTGTGGCAAACTTGATAAGAGGCTCCATGTGTATGGGTGACGTGGATCGTAAAAGATTTCTTCAACTGTACCATACTCAACAATTTCACCAGCATACATAACTGCAACTTTATCAGCAATACTTGCTACAACACCAAGGTCGTGTGTGATAAAGATAGTTGTAAAGTGGTATTCATTTTGTAGAGACTTCAACAAGTCAATAATCTGAGCTTGAATAGTCACATCAAGGGCTGTTGTTGGTTCATCACAGATCAAAACATCTGGACGACACGCAAGGGCAATCGCAATAACAATACGTTGACGCATTCCTCCAGAATACTGGAATGGATATTCATTAAAACGTCGCTCAGCGTCAGGGATACCAACTTTATTCATATAGTCAATCGCCAAGTCTTTGGCTTCTTGAGCTGTTTCCCTTGGTGTTTAACAATAACTTCTGTAATTTGACTTCCGATTGTTTTGATTGGGTCAAGACTGGTCATCGGGTCCTGGAAGATCGTTGCAATCTTCGCACCACGAATTTGCTCCCAATCTTTATGAGAAGAAAATTCAGTCAAATCTTGGTCACGGTAAAGAATACTACCTTTGGCAATACGACCATTATCTTCCAACATTCCTGTAAAAGTTTTTGTTAAAACAGATTTCCCTGAACCAGATTCTCCAACGAGTGCAAGCACTTCGCCCTCAATCAACTCCAGAGATACTCCACGAATAGCTGTCAAAATTTTGTCACGAACATCAAATTCCACGACAATATCTTGAGCAGTCAAAATTACATTTTTTTCTTTTGTCATGTCTACTCCTATCTATGTGTACGTGGATCACTAGCATCCGCTAGGTTTTGACCAACTACGAAAAGTGACAAGGATACCAAGACCAAAGTTGTCAATGGAATCCAGAAGAGGTATGCATTTGTCGTTACGTTCTGTGAATAATCTGAAATCAATCGTCCTAAACTTGGTACTGTAATTGGCAATCCAAGTCCAAAGAATGACAGAAAGGCTTCATACGAGATAAAGGCTGGAAGCATTTGTGATGTAGTCGTAACAATAACAGATACCAATTGTGGCATGATATTTTTAATGACAATTTTGTATGTTGGAGTTCCGAGTGTGCGTGAAGCAAGGTTGTACTCCAAATCACGGTAACGCATGATTTGAATACGTATCATATAAGCAATACCAATCCATGTAGTCACACTCATGGCAAAAATCAAATTCCAGAAACCTGCACCGATAGAGTAAGTCAAAACAATAACAATCAAAAGTGATGGGATGTTATTGATAACGTTGTAAACTTCCATCATGATGCGGTCAACTGATTTGAAATACCCCAGATACCCCCGACAATAACACCAATTACAACGTTGATTAAGGTCGCAATAACGGAAATCAAGATAGAATTACGGGCTCCAAACCAGACACCATCAAAGAGAGATTTCCCGTTACTATCTGTACCAAACCAATGTTCGGCATTCGGTTTGATATAACGAGCACTAAAATCATTTACTTTACTTACATCGTTAAAATCAAAATCTGAGAACATTGGGTAGATGAAACTCATCAAAACGATTGAAATCAAAATACCAAGCATGATGATAGTTGATTTCTTTTTCAAAAATTGTCTAAAAACAGAACCCCAATATGAGTAGGCGGGAGCATCAATTGCTTCAGAGGCAAAGTCATCGCGTTTTACAAACTGAAATTTATCATTATTCATTGTAGACATTATTTGCCTCCTTTCTCTGTCAACTTAATACGTGGGTCAATAATTGTCATCCAAATATCCCCAATTAAGTAAGAGAAGATTGAGACGCAAGTAAAGATGAAAACTAGACCAACTACCATGTTATTATTTGACGCTTTTACAGAGTCAATCAACATTTTACCCATACCTGGGAAGGCGAAGACTGTTTCTGTAAGAGTAGCTCCACCAATAACACCGATAATAGAACCTGGAATACCTGAAACAAGCGGTACCATGGCATTTTTAAAGATGTGTTTGTTTGAAATTTCTTTCTCAGAAAGACCTTTTGCACGAGCAAAACGAACAAGTCTTGTGATTGTAAGTCAATCATGTAACGGCGAATCCAGATAGCTAAACCAGGTGCACCAAGTAAACCAAGAATAACTGCAGGTAGTACATATGAACGCCAGTCTCCAGCACCCAAGATAGGGAATGAATCCGGGAATCCAATTGAAGAACCAATCAAACGAATGATATAGACAAGAGCGATAGTTGGAAGAGCAAGTAAGAACGTTAAAGCTCCTGTAGAGAAACTATCAATCCAAGTATTCTTGTAACGAGCCATTGCAGAACCAAGTGGAACCGCGATTGCATACGAAATTGCAAGGCCAATCAAACCAGCAATAGCAGAACTGGTAATCATAGATGGATACTGATAGTTGCTTTCAGTAGCTGTATATGGATCATCTTTACCGTAGTTCGCTACTTCACGCGCATCAGCTTGACTTGGAGATTTATAAGTTCTTGAGTAGATATTGACTGATGATGTTTTCTTACCAGTTGGGAATTGAACTTCAGAAGTCTTGGTTTGTCCTTGTCCTTGTGTGATAACTTGAAGCACAGGAGTATTGGCATAAGTTGGGTAAGAATCTCCTAAGTTCAAGTTGACAAAGTTTTGGTGAACAAATGGAAACTTGCTGTTGAAATACAAGAGGTACTTATGTTTTGTACCTGATCCAACTAGAGACCAACCGATAGCAGGGTCATTTTCAAAACGTAAATAACGCTCCAAGTTTGGATTTTCTGGATCTTGAATTTTATTTGTATGGTCAATATCAAGCAAGTTTGCATAGAATTTGAACACACGCTCGAAAATAGGGATTTCACGAGTAGCATAGAATTGTCCGCTCTCTGTGAATACACCCAAAGTCCAACCGTTACCAAGTTGTTGGATATATTTTTCGTAGATAGCTTTATTTGTATCGTTTGCATCAACGGTTACAGAAGGGTCAATGCTACTAGCTTTTTCCTGCAACTCTTTCGTATCGTAATATTCGATATAACCCATACGCTCAAAAACGGTATTTTCATAGTTATCACGTTTATCAGCTGTTGTTGCAATTTTATTGTAGTTAGTATCTTGTTTGAAAATCAACTTCCGTGGAACCATCGTATAGATGATTGTGTAAATCAAGGTCGTTACTAAAAAGATAGAAACTAACGACCGCAAGATACGCATAAAAACATATTTTTTCATATTATTTCCTTTAAAATCCCAAAAGAACCTTCTCCTTTTGGAGAGAAAGTTCTGATGAGCATTATTTATTTCACGTGGCTCGCTAATTCTTTTTGAGCTTTTTCATTTGATTCAGCTTTTTCTTTGAGCCATTTTTCACGAGCTTTTTGGTATTCTTCTTTTGTAATAGGTTTTTCACCAACTTCAGTGTACTTCAAGTAACCTGAGGTTTCTCCTTTAAGACCCGCAACTGAGTATGAAGAAGTAAATGGAATAACTTTAGATACAAATGATACAGCAGTTTCTTTCGGACCTGCCATTACAGGAATTGTCAAACCGTTGTCTGTTAACCAAGCTTGTGCAAGGGCATATTTTTCATAACGTTTTTGAACGTCTTGATTTTCTTTGTTTGCTTCATCAAGTAATTTTTCATAGTCAGACAAACCAAGTTTTTGGATAACTGATGCATCAGTATCTTTATCGATACCCATAATCAAACGAGTATTACCGCCTTTAATCGTGAACTGGTCTAAGAAAGTTGATGGATCTTGGTAATCAGGATTCCATCCAGTCAAGGTATGAATATCCCAGTCTTGTTCTTTAGCTGTTGGAGCACTAAATGAAAGTGGTAATGCTTCTGCTTGAGTCATTTGTTGAAGATCGATGACAACATTGTCAGCTCCAAGTACGTTTTCAATAGACTGTTTAAGTGATTGAACACGGTTTACAACTGCTGTAGACTCTTGGATTGTTAGAGCATCCAAGTGAATTGGGAATTCTACCCCTTCTGCTTTCAAGCTTTCTTTTGCTTTTGCAAAGGCAGCTTTAGCTTTTTCTTCGTTGTAGAGACCATTTTGCGAATCAGCAAGCGATACGTTTGACCATGTGCTTGAGTTTGTCTTCGCAAGACTTTCTTCTACAAGTTTACCAAACTGTTTGTCCCCAACTTGAAGATCATATGGTGAGAAAGTATTACGGATTCCAACCGCAGCTCCCTCTGTACCATTTGTCTGAGCCGAGTATGAATTACGGTCTACCGCAAAGTTAAGAGCTTGACGGAATTCCTTGTTTAGCAAAGCTTTTCTTGTAGATTCTTTTTGGCTATCTGTTGTTTTTGAAGTATGGTTATAAGTTGTACGACCATAGTTCACACTTACAGTAGCGATAGCTGATCCTGGTTCATTAAAGAAGATATTATCTTTGAACTCAGACGCATATTTTTCGTATGTTGAGCTAGTAGGATAAATACGAGCTTTACTGTATTGTCCTTCTGAGAATCCTTTGGCAACAACATCTTGGTCTTTACCATCCCAGTAAGTAAATTTGATGTTTTGAATTTTAACAGCATCTTTATCCCAATAAGCGTCGTTCTTAGCCATTTCAATTGATGATTTAGCTGTGATTGATTTCAAAACAAATGGTCCATTGTACAAAATAGAAGATGGATCTGTAGGTGCACCAAAGCTTTCCCCTTTTGATTTAAGGAAATCTTCGTTAATTGGCATCATCACGCCGTTTGTTGTTTTGTCATTCCAGAAAGTTTCTGGTTGGTTCAATGTATATTCAAGAGTGTTGTCGTCAACTGCTTTTACACCAACCGTTGAAAAGTCGTTTGTTTCACCATTAATGTAAGCGTTGAGTCCTTTAATTGATGAACTAATAACTGACAAACCTTTTGATTTGCCTTCTACCGCGTGTTTCAAACCTGTCACAAAGTCTTGGGCTTTAACTGGAGCATATTCTTCTCCTTCGGCAGTAACCCACTTAGCATCCTTACGGATCTTATAAGTGTAAGTCAAACCATCTTGTGAAACTGTCCATGATTCAGCAATCGATGGTACAAGGTTCCCATATTTATCATTAGCAAGCAAACCATCTACCGCATTTGTAGTAACAAAAGAAGTAGAGTCAACGTTGTTAACAACATAATCCAATGTTTCAGGATCAACTGAATAAACGTATTTATAATCTGATGCTAATTTTGTGTTGCTTGAACCTGCATTTGAATTTGAACATGCAGCAAGTACTCCGACTGCAAGCAAGGATACTCCCGCTACCGCAAGAATCCGACTTTTTTTCATTTTTTAAACTCCTCGTTTTAAATAGTGGATATTGATGATTATACCACAGTTTTTTTAAAAAGTAAACGAATTTTCAGAATATTTTGTCGCATGTTTTTTTAAACATTTGAATCTTATGTTTTCAGAAAAGAAAACTATTGACGAGAAACAATTTTCAAGGTATAATAATAAAAGTTAAGGCGGTATAGCCAAGTGGTAAGGCACGGCTCTGCAAAAGCTTGATCGTCGGTTCAAATCCGTCTACCGCCTTTTTTATACTATTTTATAGGAATTTATCCGAAAAGAAAGCCCGTTTTTATGGGCTTTTTTATTTTTATTTTCGTATAAAAAAGGATAACTTTAAAAACTTTTGGGGTGAGTTTGGGGCGAGAGTGTTTTTTAGAGCTTGGATTTAAAATCCAAGCTTTCAGGGTAAATAAAAAAAAGACCGCTAAAAAAAGCTTTATCAGTATTCTATGATAAAGCTTTTGTTTTATTCAGTTTCTTCTTCTGATTCAAGTTCTTGGATTTGAACCTTAAGCTTAGTGACACGACCATTTTTTACCTTGTCATTTGTCAAGGTGATATGCTTGTTGCCACTATCTAACTCATAACTGAGTTTTTCTGATGTTGGAATAGTTCCCACACCTGTCAAATAATAACCAGCAATGGTATCTACATTGTCACTTTCAAGCTCGACATCAAAATAATCATTGAAATCGTTCAAATTCATTGTCCCTTGGACAATATGAGTGTCCTCGCCGATAGTATGAACATAGACTTCAGCACGGTCAGTTTCATCATCAATCTCACCAACAATCTCTTCAAGGAGATCCTCAAGTGTTACCAAACCAGCCATTCCTCCGTATTCATCAAGAAGAATAGCCATCTGTCTTTGTGAATTTCTCAGTTCTTTTAACAAATCGTCCACAAAAATGGTTTCAGGTACAAATAGAGGTTCCTGTAATATCTTTCTCAATACAATATTATCAAAACCATCGGTAAACCCTGCTTTTAGCAGATTCTTTGTATGAATCAAACCAATGACATTGTCCTTATCGCCGTCATAAACAGGAATTCGAGAAAAGTTTTGTTTTAAGATACTTTCGATAATGGTCTGAGTGTCATCTTGGATATCTACCATAAAGGCATCTGTTCGAGGAACCATGACTTCACGCGCCATAAGCTCATCCAGTGAGAAAATCCCCTGCAACATCTCGATTTCATCAGCATCCAAAGTTTCTTCGCTTTTAGTCAGCATGTACTCAATCTCATCACGAGTCATTTTTTCGTCTGCATCGTCAAATGTCATCGGCGTCAAACGGCTCAAAAGATTGGTTGATGCAGATAGCAACCAAACAAAGGGACTCACAATCTTACCGATAGCAATAATAAATGGTACCGTTCGGATTGCCAAGGCATCCTTAAGATTTAGAGCAATGCGTTTAGGATAAAGTTCGCCAAAAACGATTGAAATATAGGTCAAAAAAGCAAGTGATAAGAAAGAAGCTACTGCATACGCAGTCTCGCTATTCCCCATCCAAGAGGCAATCAATTGTCCTAGAGAGTCTGCTAGTTTAGCCCCTGACAAGATTGTAATTAAAGTAATACCAACTTGAATGGTTGATAAAAAGTGATTGGGGTTTTCAAGTACCTTTAGCAAACGGATATAGCGTTTATCTCCCTCTTCAGCCTTTTGTTCAACACGTGAGCGACTAAGAGAAACCATAGCCATCTCTGTAGCAGAGAAAAAAGCATTTAAAAAGGTCAAAACAACTAATAATACAAATTGCAGTAACAAATCCTGACTGCTCGGATCTTCCATTTTCCTTCTCCTAAAAAGTATAATTGTGACTATTATACCATATTTTTCAACTTCTACACATTAAATTGTGATTTCTATAGTAAATCCCCTACCGAAACAATAAGGGACCGACTATCTATTAGTTCTTTGTAACAGTTACTTTTCCTGTTCGGTAATCTAACTGAATTCCCTTTTGAACGTTAGGAACTACGACGTTAAACTCCAATTCACCATCAGATGATTTGGCTTCAATCTGAGATGCAGAAGGAACCAAATCTTCTTCTGTAGCGTAGAGCAATGTGACACGGTAACGCACGCGCTTATTTTGATCCAAAGCCTTTCGAACTAAACTTTCATAGTAGTTTTGTCCAGTCGAATCTTCTGCGCGTGCTTGGTTGGCCCAGGCTGTTTGTACAGCGATATTTTTGGGATTGCTAGTAGACGCATCAAAACCATCTAAACCACCAATCAAGGCATAGCCTAATAAATGTCCTCTATCTACAGCGTGATTATAAGTCCCTTTTAGGTTTTTGACTTGATGCCATCCTGCTGGGGTCCAAGAAGTTGAACCATTCCCGGTTTCTTCACGGTCTTTATACTGTCTTGTTGCTTTTGACATGAGGGCGTTAGCCACAGTTGGAACCGTCTCCCCAGCTACAGTTTTTGTCTTATTATCAGCATAGGGTTTACTTGAAACCTTTGCATCTAAGTTCGTTTTGTTCCCATTTACGATAAAGGCACCTGCTCCATTCCACTCAAGAGTACCCTTTATTTGTATTTTTACCGAATCAGTCAGTACACTCTCGGCCAGTTCTTGACTTGGAGTATCGAGCGACTGGGATTTTTGTTTTACTCGTGTTTGTGGTGCAGTGTTGGAAGACTGCATTTGTTTAATATAGTAGCTTCCTGCTGACAAGAGCAAAAAGAGCAAGAGGCCAATTAGGGCCTGCCTTGTTTTTTTGTTCATACTTTCTCCTTCATTTCACTTCCTAGAAAAGAAGCTGGGACAAAAGTCCTAGCCTCTCAATTGTCTTTGGATTGTCGATCAAGACGCAGTGGCTGAGTGGGCTCTACTACGCTGATTTCATCAGCTTTTACAGCCCTACTCAACTTTGCGGAGGTGGGACAACGAAATCGAATTCTAACGAATTACCGATTTCTGTCCCACTCTCATTTTCCTGTAAATTTCGCAATTAACTCATGCCACTTTTCTGGAGCTAAAATCGCCCATGGATCTTGGCCCTTGCCTAAGATACCGTAGCCAATCATCAAGCCAATTCCAAGTGCTAAGACACCTAAAAAGTAAAACAATGATGACTAAAAAGAAATCGACGCAGCACATAAGATATTTCTTTATTCATCTTCATCTTCATCAGCTTCCACACTTACCCGTTCAATATTAGCTCCTAACTGAGCTAATTTTTCATGAAAACGATAATAACCTCTATCCAAATGGACAAGTTTCCCAACAACAGTCTCACCTTCAGCTATTAAACCTGTCAGAATCAAGGCTGCACTGGCACGAAGGTCCGTAGACAGCACTTCTGCCCCTTGGAGAGGTTGCCCGCCAACGATACGAGCTGTATCACGGATAATCTCAGAATGCAAGCCCATGCGACGCATTTCCTCTAGATGTTGGAAACGATTCTCAAAGACTGTCTCAACCATAGTTGATTCTCCTTGAGCAACCGTCATAAGAGCAGTAAACTGCGCCTGCATGTCCGTAGGAAACCCTGGATGTGGTAAGGTCTTGACATGAACTGCTTTTAGTTTGTCTCGTTGAGAACGGATGCGGATTCCTTCATCCTCATCGATGACTTCAACACCCATTTCTTGTAATTTCGCCAACAAGGGACGGTTGTGTTCCCAGATAGCATCTTGAATCAGGACATCTCCACCTGTCATTGCAGCAGCAACCATGAATGTCCCTGCTTCGATGCGGTCTTGAACAACGTTATGGGTTGCACCATGCAAGTTTTCAACACCAGTGATGGTAATGCTCTCTGTTCCCGCACCTTTGACTTTAGCTCCCATTTTATTCAAGAGGACAGCCAAGTCTACAATTTCAGGTTCACGCGCAGCATTTTCGATAACAGTTACGCCATCAGCTAGCGTTGCAGCCATCATCAAGTTTTGGGTTGCCCCAACACTAGGAAAGTCCATATAGATATGGGCTCCATGCAAGCGTTCTGCCTTAGCTTCGATATAGCCAGCTGTTTGGGTAATCTTAGCCCCCATTGCTTCCAAACCTTTAAGGTGAAGGTCAATCGGACGACTACCGATCGTACAACCACCTGGCATCGAAACTTTAGCGTGACCAACCCTAGCCAGGATTGGACCCAAGACTACAATAGACGCACGCATCTTGCTGACATACTTATAGGGAGCTTCTTCTGTGATATCATCTGTCGCATCCACTTCAACAATGTGTGCATCTTGATCAAAATTAACTTTCGCATTTAATCCACGAACTACTTGGTTCATGGTAAAGACATCCGATAGGATAGGAACATTTTTTAAAACTGTTTTTCCTTCGCTTGCTAAAATTGTCGCTGCAAGTAGTGGCAAAACTGCATTTTTCGCGCCCTCAATGGTAACACTTCCGACAAGGCGATTATCGCCACCTCGAACTACAATTTTTTCCATAAATATTTTCCTTTACTTTCGAATTTAGAATAATGTCCGTACAGCTTCTTGCCATAATTGGTAGAGATTTAGGAAAAAAGAACTGATTAGATATCCTAAACCAATACTACACAATACTACCAAAAGTCGTACCTTCCTCGCATTGTCCTTGTTCACCTTCAAAATTTGATCCCATTTGACTAAATCTTTCAAAAGTTGAAAAACTAGGTAGACAAAAAACATATGACTACTGAGGGTAAAAAACAATTGAATCATCTGCCTATTATACCATCTTCTTTTTTTCTACGCTAGTCTATGGACTTGCACTAAATTCTATGGGTTGTTTTTCAAGTAATCAATTGCATCCTGAAGTGTTTTTACAGGAACAATCTTCATGTCTGTTTTAATCATTTCAGCAGCTTCTACAGCCGTGTCATAATTACTTTTAGCATTAGGATTGGCCTTTTTAGCTTCTTCAGTTACTGGATTGTTTGGAGCAAAGAATACAGTAGCTCCTTTTTTTGCAGCAGCAACAACCTTTTTGTCAATTCCCCCAATATCACCAACATTTCCATCTCTGTCGATACTTCCTGTACCAGCAATGATCCGTCCATTT
The DNA here is from genome assembly GCA_916439135.1 of uncultured Streptococcus sp. GTDB lineage: Bacteria > Bacillota > Bacilli > Lactobacillales > Streptococcaceae > Streptococcus. The sequence continues at coordinate 784,777 of CAKAHR010000001.1, forward strand.
CGAAGAGTTGGATCTGCAATTTGCGTATAGATGGATAAACTAAACATCATCCCAGCACTCGGACCACCAATGCCAGCAGTTGAAAACTTGATTGGCACATCACTTGACACTTCTGTGCGGTCAATCAAACCGATTCCAATACCGTTTTTCCCATTTTCCAGAGTAATGATTTTTCCTTCAGAGGTTTTGACTTTCCCGTCTTCTTGATAAGTAACCTTAACCTTATCACCAAGTGTTTGAGAATTAACGTAGTCGACCATTTCCTTGGAACTCTCAAAAGTCTTATCATTGACAGCTGTTACTGTGTCGGCAATATTGAGAATACCCTTGAAGGTTGAGTTGTCTGTTACGGTCAAAACGTAGACTCCTAGGTATTTGAGTTCGATATCCTTACCCGCCGACTTCAGACCTTGATATTTGGCCATGTTTTGCGAAGTTTCCATGTAAAACTGGTTGATTCGCATAAATTCTGCATCTGAAGAGCCACCAGTCATTTCTTTGGCGCTACGAATATCTGTAAAAGGTGTTAACCAAGCATAACCAAGTCCACCATTCTGGCGTGTTTAACTCCAACCGTCACAAATTGATAAGAACCCTCTTCTTGGTCAGGTTGGTTATTGACTTGTAAAACCTTTCGAATATCTTCTGAAGTCCCCGGAACCTCAATGTAATAAGGCAGAGGCACCGTAAAAGCGATAAAAGTGACAATGAGCCCGATGATTAGATATATGGGCCATCTAGTTTTTTTCTTCATTGTTTAACTCCTCCAAGACAGCATTTGGTACATACTCGCTGATATCTTGACCAAATTTCAATAGTTCTCTCACAGCTGAAGAGCTGATGTAAATATGCTCTGGTCGAGCATGGAGATAGACTGTCTCAATTTCTCCTGCTAATTGATGGTTGTAAAAATCAAAACTGGCTTCGTACTGAAGATCAGTCGCGTTACGCAAGCCACGCACCAAAACCTCTACACCTAGTTTTCTAGCAACATCAACGACTAATTCATCATGAGAGGATATAATCTGAACATTTTTTAAATGGGCCACTGCTTTTTCAACAGTCTTTAACCGACTTTCTATCGGTAAAAACCCATTTTTGTGTGGATTATAAAAAATTCCCACATACAATTGATCAAAGAGCTTACTTGCACGCTCGATAAGGTCCAAATGACCATTGGTCATTGGATCAAAAGAACCTGTAAATAGGCCAATTTTATCTGACATAAACCGTCACCTTACTAATCCCATATATTTTTTCCTTCCAGATGCCCAAACAGGCAATTTCTTCTGGAAGTTCTACTGATTTTTCGGTCTCACAAACCACCATGACATCATCTGAAAAAAGATCACGCTCAGCCATTTTTTCAATGTCAGATACGATCTGTTCCTTTGCATAGGGAGGGTCCAAAAAAATGAGATCAAAGACACCATCCACTTGCTCCAATGCACGACTGGATTCCATTTTCAATAATTGAAATTTAGAGGTCTCCTTGGTCATCTGAATGTTTTCTGCCACAATATTCTGAGCTCGGCGATCCTTCTCGACCAGAACGGCACTGGACATTCCTCTTGAAACTGCCTCAATGGATAGGCCACCACTACCAGCATAGAGGTCTAGTACACGCCCTCCTTCAAAGTAGGGACCAATCATATTGAAGATAGCTCCTCGGACTTTGTCCGATGTCGGTCTCGTCGTTTTCCCGTCCAAGGTCTTTAAAGGACGGCCTCCGTAGATTCCTGATACGATTTTCATAAGGTATATTATACCAAATTCTGATGAAATAAGAAAAATCGAACCTATCGGTTCGATTCTTTAAAGAATATTTTCGTAAGTATCTCTGACTTCTTGTGGCCAAACACTAGTTTGGACTTCACCGATGTGCTTCTTACGAAGCAAGAACATCGCCATACGAGATTGTCCAATCCCTCCACCAATTGTCAATGGAAAGAGTCCGTTCAAGAGAGCCCTATGCCATTCTAGGGATAAACGGTCTTCATCTCCCGTAATAGCTACCTGACGACGAAGGGTGTCTTCATCGACACGAATTCCCATTGAAGATAACTCAAAGGCTGCTCCCAAGTTATCATTCCAAACAAGGATATCTCCATTCAATCCATGATAGCCATTTTCAGTTTCTGTTGTCCAGTCATCATAGTCTGGTGCACGTCCGTCATGAGGTTTTCCATCTGACAATACGCCACCGATACCAATCAAGAAAACTGCACCGAATTCCTTACAGATAGCATTTTCACGTTCTTTTGGAGTCAAATCTGGATAACGCTCTACCAATTCTTCAGTGTGGATAAAGGTAATCTGTTTCGGCAAGATTGACTCAATATCATAACGAGCTTCCACAGCAAGTTCCGTCAAGCGAATAGCCTTATAAATCTTTTCAACTGTTTCCTTGAGATAGGCCAGATTGCGTTGCCCATTAGGGATAACCTTTTCCCAGTCCCACTGGTCGACATAAACTGAGTGAGTCGCATCTAGTGAATCTTCGTCTGGACGAAGGGCCTTCATGTGAACGAAAAGGCCTTCTCCTTCACCAAAACCAAAACGGGCCAAGGTATGACGTTTCCACTTAGCAAGCGAATGCACCACCTCATAGGTTTCATTTGGGATTTGCAGAACTTTAACAGATACCGGGTGTTCAATCCCTGAAAGGTTATCCTGCATCCCGTCCCCAACCTTGCTCAAGATTGGTCCTTGCACTTCGACTACTTCTAACTTATCTTTCAAATATTGGGTAAAGGTATTTTTTACAAAGGAAATCTCTTCTTGCTGATGGATAAAACTTTTCTTCATACGTTGCTCCTTTTGAATAATAAAAAGATTATACCTTTTTGTCATTAAAAATGAAAGTAAAAATTAAAAAAGAGCTCATTTGAGCTCTAAAAGTATTAATCGTCTCTTCCAAAGATTCGTAAGAAGCTAAGGAAGAGGTTGATAAAGTCGAGGTAGAGGCTAAGTGCTAAAGAAATTGCCCAACCTGTAGCGACCTGACCATCTGACTCTTCGTAAACATAACGAATTTTTGATTATCCCAAGCAATGAGACCTGCAAAAACAAGCACCATAACAATACTAATAATGTAATCCATTAGGTCACTATTTAGGAAAATATTGACAACCATGGCGAGTATCAGACCAAATAGGGCTGCAATCAAAGCACGACCGATTCCACTCAAATCCTTTTTAATGACTACTCCTACGATAGCCATCACAAAGAAGAGGGCTGCACTGGAGATAAAGGCTGTCAAAACTGTCCCAGGAAGATAGAGCGACACAATGAAGCTTAGTGAAAAACCATTGATCGCTGAGTAGAGCAGAAATATTGGAAAGGTTGCTGGACTATTCTTTACCGCTAAACCACTTGCAAAAATTACTAGAGCTACTTCTACAATTCCTGTTACGATTAGCCATACGCGAGCGTTAAGCATTAACTGAACAAGAAGATCTTGGAAGGTTGTTAACATCAAGGCTGAAACGATTGCAGATAAGGCAATCCCAATCCCTACAAAAGCATAGACTTTTGCATAAAATTGATTCAGACCAGAACGTTCTTGAATAATTGTTTGATTCATATCTTTTTCTCCTTATGAAACCTTTTTACTGATTATAACAAAAATAAACTATTTTAACTCAAATAAAACATGAGTATGCCTGCAGCAATGGCAACGTTGAGACTTTCCGCCTGCCCTTTCATGGTAATATGAACCAGTTGGTCTGCCTGATTTGTCATGAATGGACTGATTCCTTGACCTTCATTTCCCATGACCAAGGCGAAATCTTCTAGCTGAGCAAGCTCACGATAATCTTTAGAGTTTTGGGACAAAGTAGTTGCCAGAATTGGTAAATTGCCCTTTTTAGCCTCTTCAACAAAAGTTTCAACAGGCATCCGATAAATCGGTACATGAAAATGACTGCCCTGCATGGATCGGAGAGTCTTCAAACTATAAATATCGGCTGATTTACTTGAGACGATGACTCCAGAAAAACCTGCTGCATCTGCCGTTCGGATCATTGTGCCAACATTTCCCGGATCCTGCACATCTTCTAAAAAAAGAGATACTTACCTTGGCTCAAATCCGGCAACTGCTCTTCTTCCTTTTGAACTATAGCAACAATGCCCTGAGGAGTTTGTGAATCTGCTAAATCAAGCAAGATTTCTTCGGCCACAAAGACGGTCTGAGGATAGTCCGTTAATTTTTCCTGATACTCTGTAAGGGAAAAAAAATTCTCTCTATCTTTGCACCTGCTTGAACAGCCTCTTCAAACAAATGCCATCCTTCAATTAAATAAGAAGACTTTTCGATATTTTTGATGTAATTTCTTGGCATTTTTTTACCACAGAATTAGCTTTTTGAGGTTATAATAGTCATAGAAATATTATAACACAATCAAGGAGGTTTGGTATGCAAAAGGTTAAAATGATTGCCCAAGGTCGTGTCCAAGGAGTTGGTTTCCGATGGGGTGTCTATACACTTGCCCTCCAACTAGGTGGCATCACTGGTCGTGTATGGAACAACGATGATGGAACCGTTGAAATCCTTGCCCAAGCAGAGTCTTCAGCCATCATGGCTAAGTTTATCCAAGAAATCCGAAAAGGCCCAACTCCCTTCTCAAAAGTAACCTACCTAGATGTGCAAATGAGTAACTTCCCATCCTATTCAGACTTCAAAGTCGCAAATTAGGTCTCTAGAACTATTGTATATTTTCAAAAAAAACAGTAGAATAGAAAGGTATAATTTTTTAAGAAGGAATTAAAACAGTGAAATCAATTAAACGAATCGCCCTCTCTATCATGGGAGTGGCTATGCTATTAGTCTTAACAGGCTGTGTCCAGGTTGATAAAGCAACCGGACAACCAACAGGATTTATTTGGAATACTATAGGGGCACCTATGGCTGAAGCTATCAAGTACTTCGCTACTGATAAAGGGCTAGGCTTCGGGGTTGCTATTATTATCGTAACCATTATCGTCCGCTTGATTATTTTGCCGCTTGGTATCTACCAATCATGGAAGGCAACACTTCATTCTGAAAAGATGAACGCCCTCAAGCATGTTCTTGAGCCACATCAGACTCGTCTGAAAGAGGCAACAACTCAAGAAGAAAAACTGGAAGCCCAACAAGCTCTCTTTGCTGCTCAAAAAGAACACGGTATCAGCATGTTTGGCGGAGTAGGATGCTTCCCTCTCCTCATTCAAATGCCTTTCTTCTCAGCGATTTACTTTGCTGCTCAACATACAGAAGGTGTTTCTGAAGCTAGCTTCTTAGGCATTGCACTTGGTTCTCCAAGTTGGATTCTTATCGCCTGCGCAGGTATTCTCTACTACGTCCAATCACTCCTTTCTCTACACGGAGTTGAAGACGAGACTCAAAGAGAACAACTTAAGAAGATGATTTACATGAGTCCAATGATGATTGTCATGTTCTCTATCTTCTCACCAGCCAGCGTTACGCTTTACTGGGTTGTCGGTGGTTTCATGATGATCCTTCAACAATTCATCGTCAACTACATTATCCGACCAAAACTTCGTAAAAAGTACGCGAAGAATTTGCAAAGAACCCACCAAAAGCAAACAAAACTTCAGGTGCTCGTAAAGATGTAACTCCTGAATCAGCAGCAGTTATCTCAACTTCTACTAAGAAGAAAAACAAAAAACGCAATTCTGGAAAACAACATTCTAGATAAAAATAAAAGGAGGCTGGGACAAAAGTCCTAGCCTCTAAATTGTCTTTTGATTGTCGAGCAAGACGCAGTGGTTGAGTGGGCTCTACTACGCTGATTTCATCAGCTTTTACAGCCCTACTCAACTGTGCGGAGGTGAGACGACGAAATCGAATTCTAACGAATTACCGATTTCTGTCCCACTCTCTTTTTCATATCAGAAAAGCCCGATGTTTCCATCAGGCTTCTTTTTATCCATGAACACGTTTCATGTAATCTTGATAACTTTCTGTATCCATCAATTCCTTAGCGTTTTTCACACGTTCTGCTGTCGGAGGTTTCACCCCTTCAAGCGAATAAGGAATTCCAAGTTCACGCCACTTGAACTCACCCATAGTGTGGTAAGGCAAAATCTCAAACTTATCCACATTCTTAAGAGTTTTTACGAACTTACCGAGTTCAATCAAATCTTCATCTCGGTCTGTCAATCCTGGTACGAGAACGTGACGAATCCAAACCGGTTTCCCAATATCTGACAAGTACTGAGCGCATGCCAAGATATTTTTGTTGGTTTGACTGGTTACAATCTTGTGCTGTGCTTCGTTGATCTCCTTGATGTCAAGGAGAACTAAGTCTGTCACAGCCATGAGCTTGTTGAATTTTTCTAGATAGCGTGGTTTGTTACGGAATGGAAGAGCACAAGTATCCAAGGTACAGTGGATACCTTTTTCTTTTGCTTTTGTAAAGAGAGCAATTAGGAAATCAATCTGCAAGAGAGCTTCTCCTCCACTGACAGTAATTCCCCCCTTATCACCCCAGAAACCACGGAAACGAAGTGCTTCTTCTAAAACATCATCTACTGTTCTTTCGCGAGATTTATTGGTTTCCATAGCCCATGTATCAGGGTTATGGCAATACTGGCAACGCATCTGACAGCCCTGCAAAAAGACAATAAAACGAATCCCAGGACCATCTACCGCCCCAAAACTCTCTGTCGAATGCACCATTCCTGTCACTTGTCCATAGTCAATTGTTTCTTCAGACATAACGCCACCTTCCTTGAAACCGTTTCATAATTTTATTATATCACGCTTGAAAGGAAAAACAATAGATTTTGTCTATTTTTTAGAAAACAATCTGTTTTTCACTTTCAACTTTCATGATTTTCATAAATTCTTCTAGTCTTTGTCAAAGTCAAATCCATAGAGAGTTGCAAAATAGTCCTCTGGTCGCTCTGCTCTGCGGATTAGTCGCGCCCCTCCATCTTCTGTATAGAGAATTTCTGCTGAACGAAGTTTGGCATTGTACTGGTATCCCATAGAAACCATGGGCACCTGTATCATGAATCACTAATAAATCGCCAATTTCTGTTTGAGGTAATTCACGATTAACGGCAAACTTGTCATTATTTTCACAGAGTGAACCAACAACATCAACGACTTCCGTCTGACCATCAGTATTCATCATATTGGTGATGTGGTGATAGGCCCCATACATAGCCGGTCTCATAAGATTGACAGCTGATGCATCTACTCCGAGATAAGTTCGGTAGGTTTTCTTTTTATGGGTTACTCTTGTAACTAAAGCTCCATGGGGTGCCAACATAAAGCGCCCTAGTTCTGTAAAAATCTTAACGTGACCAAGACCTGCTGGTGTGAGAACTTCTTCATAAACCTGACGAACTCCCTCACCAATCACAGCAATATCATTTGGCTCCTGGTCTGGGCGATAGTTGACCCCGATCCCTCCAGAAAGATTGATAAAATCTAGTGAAATCCCCAATTTATCCTTGATTTCTACAGCCAAGTCAAAGAGCTGACGGGCTAATTCTGGATAATAGAGATGAGTAACAGTATTGGAAGCTAGGAAGGAATGAATCCCTAAGGTTTTTGCTCCCTTTTCTTTCAAGATAGCAAAGGCTTCAAAGAGCTGTTCCTTGGTCATCCCGAACTTAGCTTCCCCAGGATTATCCATAATATCCGTTCCTAGTTCAAATACTCCACCTGGATTGTAACGGCAAGAGATAATCTCGGGAATCCCAGCTGCACGCTCTAAATGTTCAATATCTTCAAAGGCATCCAAATTGATTGTAGCCCCCAGTTCACGGGCATAGGCGTACTCTTGGTCTGGGGTATTGTTGGATGAGAACATCATATCGGAACCAGAAAATCCTAGTTTGTGACTCATCAAGAGCTCTACATAACTAGAACAATCCACTCCACATCCTTCTTCTTGCAGAATCTTCAAGATAGCTGGAGTTGGAGTCGCTTTTACAGCGAAGTATTCTTTAAAACCCTTATTCCAAGAAAAGGCCTTGTTTACTGCGCGTGCTTTCTCGCGGATGCCTTTTTCATCGTAGAGATGGAAGGGTGTTGGAAACTCTTCAGCGATCTTTTCTAAGGCTTCACGTTTAATAAATGGTGTTTTCATCGGACTCCTTCATATCCATTATCAAAGAAAGGCTGGGACGAAAGTTCCAACCTTTGTATTTCAAATCAATTCTTATTTTTCTGTTTCAAAGATATTTCCAACTTCAACAGCAATTTGTTGGTTCTTCACATCAATATTGGTAACTTTCAAGAGTGATTTGTAGTCAAATTGCTGTTCTCGATCTTCCTGCGCATTGTCAGCAAAGACAGCTACACCAGCTAGCTCAGAATCAAACTCTGTCAAAAGGCTAATCATACCGTTAATCGTTCCTCCGCCTTTCAAGAAATCATCAACGATCAAGACACGACTTCCTGCTTTAAGGCTTCGTTTTGAAAGAAACATTTTTTCAATACGGTCGCTAGAACCTGAAACATAGTTAACGCTCACAGTTGAACCTTCTGTAATTTTCAAATCACGACGGACAATAACAAAAGGTACATTGAGAACATTTGCAACTGCATTTGCAAGCGGAACTCCTTTGGTCGCAACAGTCATCACAGCATCAATCTTTTGATCCATAAAGCTCTTGGCAATAATACGTCCAATGTTTTTTAAAATAGCCGGAGTACTTAATAGGTCAGACAAATAAATGTAGCCACCTGGAAGAATACGGTCACTTTCTGACAGTTTGTTGCGAAGCTCTTCAATGATTGTTTTAGACTCAAGGGTAGAGATAGATGGTGTGAAAATAACACCACCGCCAGCACCTGTCACCGTCTGAATATGGCCGATTTCAATCTCTTCGAAGGCACGTTTAATAATGACAATATCTTCTGAAATAGAAGATTTAGCAGATTCATACTTTTCCGCAAAGGTATTGAGACTGGTTAATTTGTATGGATTGTTAATCAAGTAATTGGAAATAACAACCATCCGATCACTTCTTCTTAATTTCATTAGTTATTCACCATTCTTTTTTATTAGTCTTTTTCTCATTATATCACACTAAAGCAAAAAAAACGAACTTTATTGTCTAAATAAAGCTCATTTTTTTAGTTTCTAGTCTAATTTCGGCTTGTAGAAAGAACGATTGTCCATAGCAAAGACTTTATTGGTCATTTCTCCCTCATCAACAAGGGCCAGAGCTGTCGACATCATCATCATGCTCGCATCTAAATTATCAATCATGTGGATGATTTCAGCTTCCATCACACGAGGACGAACAGGACTACCATACTCGAGTAATCCATGGTGACTGAGGATAACATGACGTAGGAGAACGACTTCTTCTCGAGTGTCATCGATGCCAAGTTCCATTGCCGCTTTAGTAATTTCGCTATCAATCAAAGCGATATGGCCGATAAGATTGCCTCTTACTGTGTACTCTGTCTGGTCGGGACCTGTCAACTCAATAACCTTGGCTAGGTCATGCAACATAATGCCAGCGTAGAGCAAGCTCTTATTCAGCTGTGGATACACATCTGCGATTGCTTCAGCTAAACGAACCATAGTGGCCGTATGATAAGCAAGTCCTGTCTCAAAGGCATGGTGGTTGGTTTTTGCTGCTGGATAAGAGTAGAATTCCTTATCATATTTGGTGTAAAGACTCCGAACGATACGTTGCCAGATGGGATTTTCAATCTTGAAAATCATCTGTGCCATATACTCGCGGATTTCCTTAACATCTACTGGGGATTTTACCTTGAAATCTGCTGGGTCATTGGGTTCGCCAGGCTGAGGTAAGCGAAGGGTGATTTGATTTACCTGTGGAGTATTGTTGTAAACTTCACGACGTCCTTGCATGTGAACAACTTTTCCTGCGGTAAAGGCCTCAACATTGTGAGGTTGGGCATCCCAGAGTTTCCCTTCGATTTCCCCACTATCATCTTGGAAGGTAAAGGCTAGGTAGTTTTTCCCAGCACGCGTCTGTCTTAGGTCAGCTGACTTGATCAGGTAAAAGCCTTCAAAAAGCTCATCTTTTTTCATGTGACTAATCTTCATATTCTTCCTCATTTTCTTGGAACTGGAGTAGATCAAGCGCTGGCTCACCTTCTGATAACTCAATGTGACGGAGCGTCCGCTCGATAGCTGTAGTACGACGGTTTAATAATTCATCAATGTTGCTAGAGGCATGTTGGAGATGTTTTTGTGCCTTGACCAGAATGCCTCCGAACTTGCCAAATTCAGTTTTAACACTAGCAAGAGTCTGGCTGATATGGTCAGCACTTTTCTGGATATTGAGAGTTTTGAAGCCAACGGATAGGGAGTTAAGAAGGGCTGACAAGGTACTTGGACCTGCAACAATAATCTGCTCCTCCCGTCTCAAACCATCAAAGAAAATCGGATTGCGAACAATTTCTGAGTAAAGGCCTTCTGTCGGAACAAACAAGACCCCAAAATTGGTTGTCCGAGGTGGCGCCAGGTACTTGCTCTTAATATCCTTAGCAAAACGCTTGACGCTATTTAAGAGTGACCTACGGCAACGTTCAATCTCATCCTTATCACCTGCTTCATAAGCCTCTTCTAAGCGGTAATAATCTTCCAAAGGAAACTTAGAGTCAATTGGCAGGTAGACATATTCTTGGTCGCCTTGTCCGGGTAACTTGATGGCATACTCCACTCGTTCACTGGAGTTTTCAACCGTTGCGTATTCTCGTTCGTACTGGGCAGGCGTCATGATGTCTTCAATAATTTGGCCCAGTTGCAATTCTCCCAGAATTCCTCGAGTTTGTGCCAGATAAGACCTTGTTAAGGGCACCGACATCTCGGGCAACCGTCTGCATTTCTCCAAGGCCACGATTGACAGATTCCAGCTGTTTGGAAACTGTCTCGAAGGATGCTTGCAAGCGTGTCTGTAGGGTCTTTTCTAGCTTTTCCTCGACCGTTTGGCGCATCTGTTCCAAACGTTGCTCATTTGACTCTTGCAAGGCTTGTAGGCGTTGGTCGGTCTTATCTCTGGTTTGGAGGAGGTTCTCATTCATCTCCTGCCTAAGCTGAGTCAAGCCTTGGTGCAACTCAATCCGCACCTCCTGCAAACGGTCACTGACAGCCACTTCAAGATTTTTTTGATCGAGCTGACTAGCTTGTCGAGCTTGCTCAAAACGATAATCCAGCTGATCTGAAAGATGATCTGCCTGATCTTCTAAACTCTTGGTCAGATATGTCTCCTGCTTGTCCTGCCTTTGCCAAATAAGAAAGAGGCCGGCTAGGTTAGCTATTAATAACAGTAGTACTATAATCTCCATCCTATCTCCTGTCCTTGCTATGCAGCACGACTACATAGCCATCTGGGCAAGTCACCGAAACTTCCCTATCTATATATTCGTTAGAGGCGTAAACTTTCTTAAAGAAAAATTCTCCTCAGTCAATTCATACTTGGCTCCGATAATGGTCAACTGACTATCCCTCACAGGCATAAAAGCAAGGTAATCATAATCCAAGCGTGGTTCTAGCCAACTGGTACCTTCTGGGCAATAGCTAATCAAGTTTTGCCCATCCTCAATCGCTATCTGGCGCATATAGGGTGCCAACTTAGGATTACTTGGAAGAAAGACATTGGCTAGCATATGATCAATACGACCACCAAGGGCACCAAAAATGGTCACCTGAGCTTGAGGATTCTTTTCGAAAATCGTTAACAGTGCTAGTTCCAGATCGGTATCATCTTTTTCTGGCTGGGCTTGAACGAAATGCTGAGCACGTGCATGAATCAACTTTCGCTCTTCTGCAGTCACAGAATCAAAATCACCGACGGCTAGAGCAAGAGGAAGTTTTTCCTCCAGTACCCAGAGTGAGCCACGATCCACACCGACAAAGCAATCAAAATCTGTCCGATAATGTCCGCGGTCTCCACCAGCAAAAACTGCAACCTTAGTCCAGTTGTTTTCGGAGAGCTTGCACTCGTTCATCGACATCTCCTTTAAAGACATAAGATCCTGCGACAAAGACTGTAGCACCAGCTTCTTTGGCTAGAGCAATCGTTTTGTTATCAATCCCGCCATCCACTTCAATCTCAAAGTTCAAGCCTTTTTCCTCACGAAGGAGAACTAGCTCACGAATCTTATCCATGGTTTCAGGTAGAAAGGCTTGCCCACCAAATCCAGGGTTCACTGTCATGACTAAGACTTGGTCAACTAGGTGAAGGACATGCTTAATCGTTTCAACTGGTGTACCAGGATTGATAACAACCGATGGCTTAACACCTAGAGAACGAATCTTTTGAAGAGCGCCATGGATATGAGGTGTTGCCTCTACATGAATGCTGATGATATCTGCACCTGCACGCGCAAAGTCTTCTAAATGGTGTTCAGGATTAGAGACCATCAAGTGGCAGTCAAAAACCATCTTGCTATGAGGGCGAAGACTTTCGACCACACCTGCACCAAAACTGATTTGTGGCACAAAGTGACCATCCATGATATCGATATGGGCATATTCTGCACCAGTTGCTTCTAGGCGTTTAATTTCACGTTCAAAATTAGCATAGTCTGCCGCCAATATTGATGGGGCAATCTTGTATTGAGACATAGGTTTCTCCTTATTTTGGAATTTTTTTGCTGACTTTTTTATAGGTTTCTCTGCGATTCTCAATTTCACTCAGGAATTGCAAATAGTTGTCAAAACGGAAGTTAGCAATAATGCCTTCTTCAACAGCTGGCTTGACCGCACAGGAAGGCTCATGGGTATGCGTACAAGTACGGAACTTGCAGTCTCGGCTAACAGAGGTAATCTCTGGAAAGGCCTGGTTGAGGTCTTCTGCTGTTGACACTTCATAATCCAGAGATGAAAATCCTGGCGTGTCTGCGATTTTTCCACCATTGAGATTGTAAAAGCTAACAGCTCGAGTGGTATGACGACCACGACCTAGACTATCAGAGATTTCACCCGTTTCAAGGTTGAGGTCAGGTGCGATTTTATTAAGAAGAGTTGACTTCCCAACACCTGTCTGCCCCATAAAGACTGTCACCTTGTTTGTCAATAGTGGCAAGAGCTCTTCCTTACTAGTTACAAAGTCATAGCCGATGGCACGATAGGTCTGCTCGTAAAAATCCAGTTCTCCTCGATTTGACAAGAGATCCATTTTAGAAATATAAACAATGGGATGAATGCCCTTATGTTCCAAGAGAACCAAGAAGCGATCCAGCAAATTGCTATTAAAGTCAGGTTCTTTGACTGACATAATGACAACGGCTTGGTCAATATTGACAATGGGCGGGCGAACCAGACTATTTTTTCGTTCATGGATTTTCAAAATATAGCCTTCTGAGTTCTCTTCCGCAGAAAATTCTACCCAATCCCCAACATAGGGGGTGTGGCCTTTTTTTCGAAAATTCCCACGCGCTCGTGTTTGATAAACCTGGCCATCACTTTCCACATAGTAGAAGCCAGCCAAGGCTTTAATGATTTGTCCCTGCATCCTAGAGTCCTTGTCCTTTAAGTGCATCTGCTAGGCGAGCAAATTCTGCCAAGCTGAGAGCTTCTCCACGTACACTTGGTGCCAGTCCAGCCTGTTCCAAAGCCTTGGTCAGCTTATCCTTGACTTCTTCAGTTTTCCCAAAGTAACCTGTCAAGTTGTTCCACAAAGTCTTGCGGCGGTGAGTGAAGCTGGCCTTAGAAACTTTAAAGAAGAAGTTCTCATCTTCTACCGCAACCGCGGGCTCTGGACGACGGACCATTTTTAGGATAGCCGAATCCACATTTGGTGCTGGCACAAAAACCGTCCGAGGCACGATAAAGGCCACCTTGGTTGTCATGTAATACTGCACAGCAATTGACAAACTCCCGTACGCCTTGGTATTTGGTTGAGCAGAGATACGATCCGCCACCTCTTTTTGCATCATGACCACAAACTCGCTAAAGGAATGCCACTCTCGATTAAATGCATGAGAATAGGCGTCGTAATGTAGTAAGGCAAGTTGGCTACTACCTTGATTGGCAAATCAGGATTTTGGAAATTCTGGATATGCTGCGCCAAATCGACCTTGAGAATATCCTCGTTGACTACGGTCACATTGTCAAAATCACGCAGGGTATCTGCCAAAATCGGTACCAAACGATGGTCAATCTCAAAGGCCATAACTTCTGCTGCACGCTCCGCCAAAAATTCAGTCAAAGCACCAATACCTGGTCCGATTTCAATAACATTAACCTGGTCATCAATTTTAGCTGTATCCACAATCTTTTGAAGGATATTAGTATCCGTCAGGAAATTTTGCCCGAAGGATTTTTTAAAGGTAAAACCGTGACGCTCCAGCACTGCCTTGGTCACGCTATAATCTGCAATTCTCATATATTCTCTTTTCTAATATTAAAGAACTTTCTAATCTTGAGCTCTTCCTTCTTGTTCCTCACTAAGCTTTTGCATGTCTCTAAAAGCTGTTAGGCTAACATAGGCACCCGCTTCATAGTATTCCGTTGGGTTAATGGCATAGTCAAAAACTTCAATCATGCCTCCTGCTTCTTCAATCATGCCATTCCACTTTTCATCAAAAACCATTCGCAGACGTTTCCAATCAGTAAAGACTGGAACAGAATTTCTGCCATTTTTTCCTTCTTTGACTGGAATGTTAAAACTGGAATCTTTTTCCAAAACAAAGGAATTCCGTTCTGAATTGTCCTCTGGGAATCCTGATGCTGCATCTAATGGAAGCAAGAATTTTGCTTTAGGCATAGCCATAGAGAAGAACTTGTAGTAAAGTCCATAAACTAGTTCTTGCTCTTCTGTAGTCGGTTGGTCCATCTGCCCCATCAAGAGCATCCATCTCATTAGGTTGGGATTCATGACAGGCACTTGTATTTCTGGTAAATCAGAAAAATCTGGTTTTTGAACCAAGGCTGAGGCACTGATGCTGACTTCCTTGGAATTAAAGATTGCTCCCAGGGCACCATTTAAGTAAAAAGCTGTCCCAAGGAAATTCTCAATCTCTTTTTTATCTTCCGTATTTTCAATCAGTTTTACGACTGAGTTTGGTCGGCTGTCAATGGTTTCCTTGAATTGGCGATACCAAGATGGAGTCAACAGCATAATCATGGGATCCGTACATAAATAGCCCTCTTCTCCCCTGTCATAGGTCGTTGAGAAAAGATAGGGTTCACCTGTTTTTTCCGAATAAACTGCATAAACTGAATCAGCTGCTAACAACTTGTCCTTGACGATTTCCGCGAGACGTTCCAACTTACGAGTGTTGATTTGATAGCTTTCTTCACTTTCAGTTTCCTGATTTTGACGGCATTTCCATAAAAAGAGACGTAAAATTTCTACGCTATCATCAAGACTAGCTGCCAAATAATCCTCATTGGTTAACTGGCCCTCTTGGATTGCTACAAATGCACGGTAAAGAGCATCTGAATAGCTAGATAATTTTTGCTCTTCATCAACACCTGAACTAAAGAGCACACTTCCTTTTTTTCAGTTTATCCAAAGAAGGAAGCCTATCAACCACTAGATGGGCAAGAACTTCATCAGTTAGACGATCTGCATCTTTGTTTTTGACTGCTAAGTTTTTTTACCTCTACAGTACCAAGACTTTCCATTCCTTGGTCGGGATTGCAAAACTGCAACTGATCTCCAACCTTGATACTACCTTCTAGACTCCCAACAATCAATAATTGATTCGTTTCCTTCATCGGGAACAAATCTAGAACACCCACGCAAACATTGCCTTCCGCCTCTTCTGCTTCCTTATTGGATTCAGTTGTTTCAGTTGTTTTTGTTGTTTCTGTCTTTTTTAAAAAATCAAAGATTCCCATAACTTTTCCTCATTATCTCCACTCAGCACAAATCCTATGGAGTCACTTTTCTAATGCTTGCTACCAAGCCTGATTAAACCGTATATGATTACTTCTATTGTATCACATTCCCTCCACATTTTGGGGGAGTTTCTCAATTCTCATATGATTTCATAGCATCTTCAACTTCAGCTAAACGGATGCCAAATAATTCCAAACGCTTGAGAAGTTGCTTCCCATTTGAATAACCAATACGAAGGCTTTCTCCTAGATATTCTCTGCGTTTTCGACTATCTGCCCCAGCCAAAAATCCCAATCGAATCAAGTCACTACGGCTAATATCAAAGTCACTTTCTACTTCAAACTGTTCTGTTACTTGTTCTAGCGCTGTTTTCAAGTCTTCGTAACTGGCATGCTCGATTCCTAGAGAACGTCCCTTGGTTTTGGACTTAGGAACTGCCTCGCCACGTTTGAGAAAGGCGTGTTGCACTGTCGGAATGGTCGTCATAATCATACGACGGATTCGCTCCCCATTATAATCAGGATCTGTAAAGACAATCACCCCATGACGTTGGTGTAGACGTTGGATGCGTTCTATATCCTGGTCATTTATTGCGGAACCTCGTGTTTCATAGGTCTCCACATCAAAATAACGTTTAAGATTTGCCGTATCATCACGCCCTTCGACTACGATGACTTGGGAAATTTTCTCTTTCATGATTTATGTTCCAATCCAAAGATGCCTTCTGCATTAGCACTTGTCACAGCTGCCAATTCTTCTGTCTTCATGCCACGCAAGTCCGCGATAAAGTCCACTACATAGCGCGTGTAAGCTGTCTTGTTTTCGCGACCACGCTTGGGTACAGGGGCTAAATAAGGGGCATCTGTTTCTACCAAAATCTTATCCAAAGGTAACTCTTTAGCAGCGTCCTGAATGTCTGTCGCTTTTTTAAAGGTCACCACTCCAGAAAAGGAAATGGTCATACCTAGCTCCACAAACTTTTCAGCCCATTCCAGAGAACCAGAGAAGGAATGCATGATGCCACCACGGGGACCGACTCCCTCACTTTTGATAATTTCATAGGTATCTTCGAGCGCATCACGTGTGTGAACTACAAAAGGTAAGTCCATTTCCTTTGATAGCTGAATCTGACGACGGAAAACTTGCTCCTGCACTTCTTTAGGGGCTGTCATCCAGTGATAGTCCAAACCAATTTCACCCAAGGCTACCACTTTAGGATGTTTTAGCTTGTCCAATAGGTATTTCTCAACGTCTTCTGTATAAGTCCCTGCTTCTGTTGGATGCCAACCAATCGTCGCATAAAGTTGGTCATATTCTTCCACCAATTCCAAGGCGCGCTCAATCGTCGGTTTGTCAAAACCAACAATATTCATCCGAGTTACACCCATTTCCGATGCTAAGGCAAGCTCTTCTTCTTCACGTCCCAAAAATTCCTCTATATTTAAATGTGTATGAGTATCAAAAATCATTTATATTTCCTCGTTTTTTCTACTTTCTATTATACCAAAAAACTAGTCGCATCCTTATAGGAAAAAAATATTTTGAAATCAATGATTTTCCCTTGACGGTATTTTTTCATAGCAGTATAATAGCTCTTGTTGAAAATTTCAAAAAAGGAAAGAAAATGTTTACAAAACTTAAATATACCTTTATCGGTCGTCCTCTAAAATCCTTAACTGAGGGTGAAGGAGGACTTCTTGGAAAAACACAGGCACTTGCAATGCTCTCAAGCGATGCCCTTTCATCTATCGCCTATGGACCTGAGCAGGTCGTCCTTGTCTTGGCTAGCCTATCTCCGCTTGCTATTTGGTGGAGTCTCCCTATCGGCATTTTTGTCCTCTTGCTACTTGCTAGTCTAACCATTTCTTACCGACAAATCATCCATGCCTACCCTCAAGGTGGAGGTGCCTATATGGTTACTCGAGAAAACCTCTCCCCTGAGTTAGGTTTGATTGCTGGGGGAAGTCTACTTGTTGACTACATGCTGACAGTAGCTGTATCCGTGGCTGCAGGTGCTGATGCGATCACAGCCGCACTTCCTGCTCTCCATCCCTACAACCTCCACATCTCCATTTTTCTAGTATGTTTGCTCATGCTTTTGAATCTGCGAGGCTTGAAGGAATCTGCTAGTTCTCTGATGATCCCTGTCTACCTCTTTATCTTTAGTACGGTCTTCCTCTTATTGTTTGGTATCTTCCAACTATTGACAGGTTCTCTAAGCTATCATGCAACTTCTGCAATTGGTCAAACCGTCCCAAGCCTCTCAATTGTCCTGATTTTAAGAGCCTTCACCAGCGGTTCAGCTTCATTAACCGGGGTTGAAGCTATCTCAAATGCTGTCCCATTTTTCAAGACCCCTAAAGAAAAGAACGCAGCTCAAACACTGACCATCATGTCTCTGATTCTTGGATTTCTCTTTGCAGGAATTACCTTCCTAAACTACTGGATGGGGATTACTCCTCAACACGGAGAAACAATCCTCTCACAAATGGCTAAGGGATTTTAGGGGATTCTGCTCTCGGTCAGATTGTTTATTATCTCTTCCAATTCTCAACTGCCCTAATCCTAGCCGTTGCTGCAAATACTGGTTTTTCTGCCTTTCCAATGTTGGCTTACAATATGGCTAAGAACAAGTACATGCCCCATCTCTTTATGGAAAAGGGAGACCGCTTGGGTTATTCAAACGGTATTTTAACCTTAGCTTTTGGTGCTATGATTCTTCTGCTCATTTTTAACGGAAATACAGAACGCTTGATTCCTCTCTATACTATCGGAGTTTTCGTTCCTTTTGCACTTTCTCAAACAGGTATGATTCGCCACTGGAAAAAAGAAAAAGGCTCTCATTTCTTAAAATCTGCCTTTGCTAACATCCTCGGCGCTATCATTTGTTACGCCATTGTCCTTATTCTACTCTTCTTCAGACTTGGGGATATCTGGCCATTCTTCCCAATTATCCTGGTCCTAACCTTCCTCTTTTTGTCCATCCACAGTCATTACCAAAAAGTGGCCAAACAACTTCGGCTTTATGAAGGGATTCAAAAAGAAAACCTACGACGGCAATGTCGTTCTTGTCTTAGTAGGAAATGTTACTCGAGTCAGTGTTGGAGCGATTAATTACGCTCAAAGCATAGGAGATGAAGTTTTAGCCATGCACATTTCCACCAAGGAAACTGAGGAAAAAGACCAAGAAATCCTCCAAGAATTTGCCGACTACTTCCCAAATATTACTCTTAAAAACATTAATAGCAGCTATCGCGATATTATCACACCTACAGTTCGATATGTACGAAAGATTTCTCAAGAAGCCAAGAAAAAGAACTACACGGTTACAGTTCTAGTACCCCAATTTATCCCTAACAAACCTTGGCAAAAATATCCTCCACAATCAAATGAGCCTTAAATTAAAAATATGCTCTCAGATGGCACGAAGATGTCGTTGTTGCTAGCTATTCATATCATTTGAAAGAATAAAGAAAAGCTCAAAATCAGAGAAAGCACCTCCTGATTTTGAGCTTTTTCTATATGTTATTTTTTCAAGACGTCTTGTAAAATGTTTATTCTCAATCAATAACTTTAGAAAATTCTATCTTTTTAAATAAAAGAAAAAAATCAGTAGGCTCGAGTTCCTACTGACTTCTTTTGTTTCATTTGTTTGGATTATGCAGCCAAAACTTTGCGTCCTTTACGACGACGAGCTGCCAATACGCGACGACCGTTTTTAGTTGACATACGGTTACGGAATCCGTGTTTGCGCGCACGACGAAGTTTACTTGGTTGATAAGTACGTTTCACGATGAATACCTCCTCATAGATTTTGTATTCGTTTAGCCGGCTATAAAGTGATCAGTTACTAAACATACTTTACTATTCTATCTGATTCTTACGTATTTGTCAATAGCTCTGACAAATGTTTCCAGCTTTTTTGCTATGAAAGCCTTATCTACGATACTGCTTCAAGAAGCGAGTCATCTTTTCCTGTATTTGGGCCAACTCATCGACACGTGGTAGATAAACGATACGGAAGTGATCTGGTTCTTTCCAGTTAAAGCCACGTCCATGTACCAAAAGCACTTTTTCTTGTTTCAAGAAATTAAGGACAAATTGTTCATCGTCATCGATACGGTACATATTGCGGTCGATTTTAGGGAAGATATAAAGACCCGCTTTTGGCTTAACAGCTGATAAACCAGGGATATCTTGAATGGCATTATAAATAAAGTTTCTTTGCTCATAGATACGACCACCAGGAAGAAGCAACTCATCCACTGACTGGTGACCACCTAGTGAAGTTTGAACCACCTGCTGAGCAAGGACGTTCGAACAGAGACGCATGTTTGAAAGCATGTTGAGACCTTCAATGTAGCCCTTTACATGATGTTTAGGTCCAGACAAGACCATCCAACCAACACGGAAACCAGCGATACGGTGAGATTTAGACAGACCATTCATGCTGACACAGAAAAGGTCTGGAGCCAAACTTGCGACTGGTGTGTGGACATTGCCATCCATAACCATACGGTCGTAAATTTCATCCGCAAAGATAATCAAGTCATTTTGACGAGCAATCTCGATGATATCTAGTAAGAGTTCTTTAGGATAGAGAGCCCCCGTTGGGTTATTCGGATTGATTAAAACAATGGCCTTGGTATTTGAACTAATCTTAGACTTGATATCATCTAGGTCTGGATACCATTCCGCTTCTTCATCACAGACGTAATGAACGGCATTTCCTCCAGCCAAGCTAACTGCAGCAGTCCAAAGAGGATAGTCAGGCATAGGAACCAATACTTCATCGCCGTTGTCCAAGAGACCTTGCATAGACATAACGATTAGCTCACTAACCCCATTTCCAAGGTAGATATCATCAATATCCACATTGGGGAATTTCTTTAGTTGGCAATACTGCATGATGGCCTTACGAGCTGAAAAGATACCTTTTGAATCTGAATAGCCTTCACTATCACGGGCATTCATAATCAAGTCGTGGATAACCTCATCTGGAGCTGTAAAGCCAAACTCAGCTGGGTTCCCTGTATTCAAACGAAGAATTTTTTCTCCGTTTGCGCGCATGCGCATAGCTTCTTCCAAAACTGGACCACGGATATCATAAGCCACATGCTCTAATTTTATTGATTTGTTAAATTCTTTCATTCGAGTTCCTCTATTCATCAGGATAGTTAATATTATACCACTCCAAAACGAAATCGTAAATTTCCCAGTACTATTCCACAAAAAAACCTTGCTTAACGCAAGGTAACAGAGCAAAGTCGATTTCTTTCTATTTTTGGAGAAGAAAGAGTAGATATACTTCTCTAAAAAAAGCTGGACAAATTGGACCAAAATCTTTGTAGAGAAACTCTGGTGATCGAAAACAAAGTCATTGTAAGGGATGGTAACTGCATAAATAAAAGAATTTCTGCTTCTATTCAGCAAAACGCAAAGAAAAAATAAGTAGACTGACCAACATTAGGAATAATGTTAGACTATGCCGAGTCTAGTTGTAAAAATACCATCTCACTAACTTATTTCCTTGCCCTGTCAATTCATATTGTACACTAAAATCTTTGCATTTTCAAATTAGTATACATATAAAAAGAACTCTATATTTGAGTTCTTTTTATATGCTATTTCGCAATTTCTGCCAACATTTTTTCGATGTGTTGGATGGATTTTTCGCGTCCAAGCAAGTAGATAGTTTCTGGTAGTTCTGGTCCATGCATCTCACCTGAAACAGCGATACGGATTGGCATGAAGAGATTTTTCCCTTTGATACCAGTTTCTTTTTGAACCGCTTTGATTTGTGGGAAGATATTTTCTACCACAAACTCTTCGTCTGACATAGCTTCAAGTTTTGCTTTGAAGGCTTCAAGTACAGTTGGCACCGTTTCACCCGCCATGACTTCTCGTTCAGCTTCTGTCAATTCTGGGAAGTCTGAGAAGAACAGGTCTGTCAATGGAACGATTTCGTCCACTGACTTCATTTGTGGTTTGTAGAGTTCCACCATTTTTTCAGCCTTATCAGTCAAACGACCTGCTTCTTCAAGGAATGGTTTGGCCATTTCAAAGATTGTTGCCAAGTCAGCTCTCTTAATGTAGTCATTGCTCATCCAGTCCAGTTTCTTCTGGTCGAAGGCTGCTGGAGACTTGCTGAGGCGGTTTTCATCAAAGAGTTTAATGAGTTCTTCACGAGAGAAAATTTCGTCCTCGCCACCAGGGTTCCATCCAAGAAGAGCGATAAAGTTAAAGACTGCTTCTGGAAGATAACCTTTCTTGCGGTAATCTTCGATAAATTGAAGGGTATTGGTGTCACGTTTAGACAATTTCTTACCAGTTTCAGAGTTGATGATCAAGGTCATGTGACCAAATTCAGGTGCTTCCCATCCAAGCGCTTCATAAACCATGAGCTGTTTTGGTGTATTGGCAATGTGGTCATCTCCACGGATAACGTGAGAGATTTGCATATCGTGGTCATCGATGACAACGGCAAAGTTGTAAGTTGGGTAGCCATCTTTCTTTTGGATAACCCAGTCACCACCGATATTGCCACCTTCAAACTCGATATCACCTTTGACTATGTCGTGCCACTTGTAAATACCAGACTCATTAACTGCCAAACGAACAGTCGGGATGATACCTGCCGCTTCACGTTCTGCAATATAAGCTGCTTTTTCTTCCTCGCTCATACCAAGGTATTCGTTGATGTAACGAGGTGTTTCACCAGCGGCTTCTTGGCGTTCACGTTCCGCCGCCAACTCTTCTTCTGTTACGTAAGATTTGTAGGCTTTTCCTTCAGCCAAGAGTTGGTCGATGTATTTTTGATAGAGTTCCAAACGTTCAGACTGACGGTAGTTTTCATGAGTCTCTGGACTTTCATCCCAGTCCATGCCTAACCAACGAAGGTTTTCAAGCTGTGAACGCTCTCCGTCTTCGACATGACGTTTGCGGTCAGTATCTTCGATACGGATAATAAAAGTTCCACCATGGTGGCGTGCATACAAGTAGTTAAACAATGCTGTACGGGCATTACCGATGTGTAATAGTCCTGTTGGACTTGGTGCGTAACGCACACGAATATCTTTTGACATATCTTCTCCTATAAAGTCTCTAGGCATCTGCCTTTTCGCTCTCTATATTATATCACAAGTCTCGCCAGAGTCCAATTTCTCTTTTCGAGAAAAAGCAAAAAGAGTGGTAAAACCACTCTTTTATATTCTATTATAGACGAGCGTTGAGTTCTTTGCTCAATTCTTCAAATCCTGGTTTACCAAGAAGGGCAAACATGTTGCGTTTGTATGCTTCAACACCTGGTTGGTCAAATGGGTTGATGGCATTCAAGTAACCTGAAAGGGCGATGGCCAATTCGAAGAAGTAGATTGTGTAGCCAAGAGTGAAGGCATCTTGCTCAGGAAGAGTCACGTACATATTTGGTACGTCACCATCTGTGTGGGCAAGAAGAACACCGTCAGTTGCTTTTTTGTTTACAAAGTCAACATCTTTTCCTTGAAGGTATCCAAGTCCATCAAGATCTTCTTCCAAAGTAGGGATAATCACATTCTTACGTGGTTTGTCAACACGGACAACTGTTTCAAACATGATACGAGTTCCTTCTTGGATAAATTGACCCAATGAGTGCAAGTCTGTTGAGAAGTTAGCTGAAGTTGGGTAAATTCCTTTTTGGTCTTTCCCTTCTGACTCACCAGCCAATTGTTTCCACCATTCTGAGAAGTATTGAAGAGATGGCTCGTAGTTTACCAAGATTTCAGTTGCATAACCTTTACGGTAAAGGATATTACGAACGGCTGCGTATTGGTAAGCTTCATTTTCAGCAATCTTATCTGAAGTGTAGTCTTTACGAGCTGCGTTCGCACCTTCCATAAGGGCTTTGATGTCTGCACCTGACGCAGCGATTGGAAGCAATCCAACTGCGGTCAATACTGAGAAACGTCCACCAATGTCATCTGGAACCACAAATGTTTCCCAACCGTTAGCATCTGCTTCAACCTTAACAGCACCTTTTTGGCGGTCAGTTGTTGCGTAGATACGTTTGTTAGCTTCTTCTTGTCCGTATTTCTTAACCAAAAGTTCTTTGAAGACACGGAAAGCAATCGCTGGTTCAGTTGTTGTACCTGATTTAGAAATCACGTTTACTGAGAAATCTTTATCTGAAACGTACTCTACCAAGTCAGCAAGGTAAGTAGATGAGATTGAGTTTCCAGCGTAAAGGATTTGTGGTGCTTTACGTTCTTCTTTTGTTTGCAAGTTTGCAAAATGGTGGTTCAAGAAGTCAATTGCTGCTTTAGCACCAAGGTAAGATCCACCGATACCGATAACAACCAAAACATCGCTGTCTGCTTTGATTTGTTCAGCAGCTTTCAAGATGCGGTCAAATTCTTCGCGGTCGTAGTTTTCAGGAAGGTCCAACCAACCCAAGAAGTCGCTCCCAGCACCAGTTCCTTTACGGATCAATTCGTCTGCCGCTGTAACTTGTGCTTGCATGTATTCCACTTCATGTGGTGCAACAAATTTGTCTAATACTTTTGAATAATCAAATTTAATATGTGACATAGTATTCCTCCAATATTTCTTCTTCTCTATCATAACGCTTACTAACAATTTTTTTCAAGTTTTTTTATACTAAAAATTTCCAATTTTTATCACAATTCAAACGTTTGCGTAAAAAAATACAATTCTATAAAGATTCGTAAATAATGAATAAAAAAAACGACTAAATTTCTAGTCGTTATAATTCATTCAATAAATACTCAAATAATTCTAAGTTGCCATCTTCTTCATTGACCAAGAATTCTGGATGCCACTGGAGACCAATAATACGGTGTTCGTCGATAGATTCGATTGCTTCAACAGTTTGATCACGTGGATCCACAGCCGTCACACGGAAATTGGGTGCCAGATCTTTAATGCTCTGACGATGCACTGAATTAACCTGACTTTCTTTACCAAATAATTTAGACACTACACTGCCATCCACTGTCTCAATAGAATGTGAAGTCCCAAAAGGTAGGCCTTGCCAGTGTCCGTCAATTTCTTGATGGAGCGTTCCACCAAAGGCAACGTTGACCAGCTGAACACCACGGCAAATGGCTAAAATTGGCTTATTCTGACGAAGAGCCTCTTTTTAGGAGAGCTAGCTCAAACTCATCACGAGCTAGGTTATAGTCGTCGCTATCAATTGTTTTTTCCTCACCATAAAACTGAGGATGAACATTTTGTCCTCCAGTCAAGATGAGTTTATCAATCATTTCTACGTAATCATGGACAACTGACTCATCACCAACCGGAATCACCAAAGGAAGTCCGCCAACCTGACGAATACTCTCAGCAAATTTACAAGAGACCGATGAATGAATATTTTTACCTTCTGCGTCTACAGGACATAGATTCGCTGCAACTCCAACAACCGTTCTTGCCATTACTGATTTCCTTTCATTTCTATTGATAATCTTATCTTATCATCCTTCCTTCCACCTGTCTAATATGTATTTTTTAAGTCCGTGATAAATTTTTTTTATCAGAAAAAGCTGCCCAAAACTAGGACAACTTTTGGCTTATTCAAAGACAAATTGATTATGGTACAGTTCGGAGTAAAAATCTCCAAGTTTGAGTAATTCATGGTGATTTCCTTGTTCAATGACTTGACCATCTTTGAGAACGATAATCTGATCGGCATTGAGAATGGTTTTCAAGCGATGGGCAATCACAAAACTAGTTCTTCCTGCTACAATCGCCTCCATAGCATGCTGGATCTTACTTTCGGTTACAGTGTCCACGTTAGAAGTTGCCTCATCCAAAATCAAGACCTGGGGATCTGTCATCAGGGTTCGAGCAATGGAAATCAACTGTTTTTGGCCAGTTGAGAAGACGCTCTGGTCATCATTAATCAAAGTATCATACTTATCTGGCAGGCTTTCGATGTAGTCATGGATGTGTGTAGCCTTAGCTGCCGCTTCTACCATTTCTTGACTAGCATCAGGGACACCAAAGCGAATATTGTCTCGGATGGTTCCGCTAAATAAAACTGAATCCTGCAAGACAATTCCCACCTTGCTTCGCAAGCTATCCAAATCAAATTCTCGGATATCTCTACCATCAAAACTGATACTTCCTGCATCCACATCATAAAAACGATTGATTAAGTTCATGATGGTCGTTTTTCCTGATCCTGTTGGCCCAACCACTGCAATCATCTTCCCTTTTGGAGCTGAAATGCTGACATCTTTTAGAATTGGTTTACCTGGAACGTATGAGAAGTCTACGTTTCGAATCTCCACACCCTCTCGTAATTCTGTGAAATCTGGAGCATTTTGAGGGCGAACTTCTTCTTCGGCATCAAACATTTCTTGAATGCGGTCAGCACCAGTAAAAGCAAGTTGCAAACTTCCCCAACTAGCTGCCAATTGGATTATGGGTTGATAATACTGTTGAGAAAACTGGGTAAACATGACAATCAAACCCAGAGCAGTTGCTGTCTCAATGTTCTTATCATTCAGTAAGACAGCTGAACCGACAAAAATAACAATAGCTGTATTGACCAAACTCATTCCGTTCATGACAGGAAAGAGAATTCCTGAAAACATTCTGCCCTTGAAAGTGGCCTTTCGAACCCGTTCATTTTGCTCAACAAAACCTGCAATCACATCTTCTTGAATGCCTTGAACAATAACGGCTTTCTGACCCGAAATACTCTCATCCATATAAGCATTGAGCTTCCCAACTTCTTTCTGTTGGAGATTGGTATATTTTCTTGCCAATTTCAAAATGACAATCAACATGATGACAGCTATCGGAGTGCTAGCAATCGTAATCAAAGCCAAGGTCACATTTTTTGCGAACATGACAATCAACAAACCAATATAAAGTGCAATATTGGTCATAACAGACACCAGACTTTCGTTGAAAGCCTGTAGTATGTTATCCAAATCACTGGTGAAACGTGACAGGATATCACCATCTTGATGGCGGTCAAAGAAGGAAACAGTCAAGCGAGAAAGCTTGCCAAAAAGTCCCTTACGCATCTCATTTGTTGATTCGGCAATAATACGGCTCATCAAAACCATATAGATAAGACTCGACACCACGAGCACAATCAAAACATAGGCAAGATTGATTAAGAGTCCTAATAGACTTTGCCAAACCATATCTGGGTTTCCATTTTGATAGGCTATAACCAGATTAGCCAGTTCTGTTACTGTTTGACCTGCAAATACTGGAAAGAGGGCTTGTGTTACCGTTGCAATGATAATCATAGCAATGACAACGATAAAGGATATCTTATAAACTTTAAATAGTTCCAAAAAAATCGAAATGTCTTCATCCTACTCCTCCTTTCCTTTTTGCGTTTCGTAAATTTCTCGATAAACTGCGTTTGTTGCAACCAAGTCAGCGTGTTTGCCTTGACCAATCAAACGCCCTTGGTCAAGCACTAAGATTTTATCCGCATGAACAACAGAACTAATTTTCTGAGCGATAATAATAGTAGTTGTTCCCTTCAAGTCCCTATTAAGAGCTTCTTGTACCAAGCGTTCTGACTTAGCATCAAGTGCCGAAGTCGAATCATCAAAAATCAAAATTTTAGGATTGCTAACAATTCCACGCGCAATAGACATTCGTTGTTTTTGTCCACCAGAAAAGTTATTCCCACGTTCCTCAACCGGACTTTCAAAGGCCAAGTCCATACGACTAATAAATTCACTGGCCTGGGCGATGCGAGCTGCACGTTCCAGTTCTGAAACTGTCGCATCACCCTTACCTTGTCTGAGATTATCTGCGATGGTTCCACTAAAGAGAATGGCTCTTTGTAGGACGATAGAAACTGTCTTACGAAGCGTCCCTTCACTAACTGTCCGAATGTCCTTTCCACCAATCTTAATAGAACCTTCTTGAGGATCAAATAGTCGTGGAATCAACTGAGCCAAGGTTGATTTCCCTGCACCAGTTGCTCCGATAACCCCAACCATTTCACCAGCTGCGATATCGAAGGATACATCTTTTAGGATAGGTTCTTCATCATTTGGATAGGTAAAGGTAACATTTTCAAAACTGAGACTTCCTTCCAATTCTTCATCTTCCACATCATTGAAAGTCATAGCTGGTTCTGTATCAAGGATTTCACGAATACGACGAAGGGAAATCATGGCACGAGTAACTGAGTTCCCCAAAAAACCAACCATGACGATGGTAAAGATAATCTGACTCAGGTAGTTTACAAAGGAAGCAATGGAACCAACTACTGACGGATCTGACTCTGCCATACCTGCTACAAGCCAGATTGAAAGAAAGACAGTCCCGTATGAAATCATCATCATTACAGGTTGAACGATAGAAAAGGCGTAGCCGATATAAAGGTTTTCTCCCAGCAATTCATCTGATACCTGCGTAAACTTAGCAAACTGGTCTTTTTCTCGAACAAAAGACTTAACCACGCGCACACCACGTAAATTTTCTTTGGCAATGGCATTGATACGCTCCAATAAGGTCTGGAATTTTGCAAAGCGCGGTCCCATCATCCCCATCATAAGACCTGTCATGGCGACGATCAAAACGACCATAAGAACCAACACCCACCACAGCGAAGGCAGAGTAACAACGGCTAATATAAAGGAACCAATAAATAAAATCGGTAGTCGAAAGAGGATTTGGAAGGTCATCATAACGACGTTTTGAATCTGATTGATATCGTTGGTCATACGCACAACGAGGTTCCCTGCATTAAACTTCTCAATATTGGCGTATGAAAAAGTTTGAATCTTACGAAAGGCATCTTCACGTAAGTCAGACGAAACTCCTTGAGCAATGTAAGCTGCTAATACTACATTGATCCCACCTGCGACCAAACCAATCAAGGCAACAAGAATCAACCAAAAACCGATAGTATAAATAGCTTCATTATCACCTGTTAGTAGGGCCTCTAAAACCTCCTGCAAATAACGTGGTTGCAAGAGTGAACTCGTTACCATTAGACCTGTCATAACCAAGGAAGCCAGGGCCTGCCATTTATAGGCTTTTATTTTCTGAAACAGCATATTTCCCCCTTATAAGATAGACAAAAGGGGACGACAGTTCTGTCAGTCCCTTCTTATGCTTTCATGTTGATACTATTCTAACAAAAAAAGAATGCTATTGTCAAAGCACTCAGCTCTCGCAAGCTTGTGAATTATGACATTAGCATTCTATTAGTCGTTTTTCATTTAGTACTGAATTTTTATTGTTCTGAACTAGCTTGCTCGTCTAATTGAGCTCGTCCAATTTCACGGTAGCTACAGTCCCCAACAATCTGAACTGAGAACTGACCATCTTCGTACTCTAGAATCGTCACACTTCCGTTATCAAGACCATGTGGATGCATGCCGTTAATGAGGTAAACAATAGTTCCAATTGTCATTCCATGACTGACAACGAGAGCATTTCCTCCACCATTGGCTTCCATTTCCTTAGCAATGGCTTCAAAGCCTTCCCAGATACGACCACTTAGTTTTTCCCAGCCCTCAGCCCAGCCTGCTGTATCCACTTCTACCAAACCTTCAGCTAGCTCCGCATAGGACAAACGATGCACATGATCGACATTAAAGATACGAGGAATGATGCCCATAAATAGGTCCCCATCATAAGCACCATCAAAGCTACCAAAGCACCACTCACGGATTCGCTTATCCATACGATAAAGGAATTTGCCCTGTTAACCCAAGTTCCTCAAGGATAATTCCCATAGTCTGGATGGTACGTCCTGAGTCACTCGAGTAAGCACGCTCAAACTTTAAGCCAGACTCACGCAAGCCAATTCCCAATTCGTGAATACCTCGCTCACCTTCAGCTGTTAAAGGAGTATCACTCCAGCCTTGAGCACGCCCAATCGTATTAAACATTGTTTTCCCATGTCGCACTAGATACAATTTTACACTTACCATTTTTGGTCCTCCATATGTATCTATTATAGCATGATTTCAGGCAAAAAAACCTCGTCCAAACTACTCTGTGCCGTTCTTTGAAGGTGCTAATTTGGAAGATCTAGCAGTCTCTTTTTTGCTCCCTTCTTCTGTTTTCTCCTCATTTCCTTCTTTGGACTTGTTTTCTGTTTTCTCAGACTTTTGACCGGTCTTTTTTAAAGGAGAAAAGTGAAATTCAAACTTATTTTTTCCTGTGTCAATAGTCGTTGTGAAGAAGTTTTCGTCATTTCGATAAGTTGACTTCCCTACATTAAATGACTGCTCTCCATTTTTCAGAAGAGGCTTTTTTCATAGGTTCTCTTAGCCATAGCAAATGCAAGAAGTTTTTTTCTTTATTTAAGGCATAATCCTGATGATGTGCTAGTTGCCGATTTAGATAAAACTGCAACAAAAAGACTAAAAAAATTCCAGCAATAGTGATAGCGTATAGGAGAACTCCTGCTCTAACTTTTTTTCTTTTTTTCAACACGATAGATAAATTCCTCTCTAGTCCCTTTTTCAAACTGAAAATGAAAGTGCAGCTCCTGCCCTTTTTCTTGAATTCGAGCTGATTTTTAGACCGTATACCATGGGTTGATAGCCACGTCCACTAGCATCTGTTTTCCGGAAATCATTTGACTTTGATTTACCCATGGAAATGGGTTTACCTTCCTGTCTGAGGTAAAGCCTATCATTCTCCACTTTTTTTCAAATTGGGTTCGATTCAGCTCTGCTTCTAGCTGATCCACAAATAAGAGCCATTCTTTTTTGCTCACTTCTCTGCTGGTAGCGAACCTCTGAAACCAATAGTCGGCTCATAGCTTGAAAAAAAGAAGCAAGCTACCACTAATAACGATAAGGGCAACCAAGGATTCTAAAAGTGTAAAAGCTCTGACCCTACTTGTCTTGAATCGCCAGTAATTTCTCCGTTCCATGGTATACCTCCAAACCTCGCTCATTCGAGACAACATGAACCGTAAGGCCATTGACAGTCAACTGCTTTTGTCCAGTCTGCAAAGCCATACGAGCCACTCGCAAAACTTCTTCCTGTTTTAGAAGTTCTAGTTCTCTTTTTCTACTTTCTTGAATTTGTCCCAGTAAGAGGGTTGCTATACTGGCAAAAATGGCTAGTGAAATCACTGCTTCCAGTAAAATAACCGCCTTAATTTTTTGCTTCTTGAATACGTTTAATCTTTCCATTTCCTAAATATAATTGATAACGAATCGTTTCTTTTCGCGTTTGAAATCTCACGCTCGCCAGAGAAGAATTCCCTCCAGCCTTATCAAAGGTAATTGACTGATTGGACTGCAATTGAATTCCTTTAGGGATGGCTAATTTCTGATAGCCATTCCCAATACTTCTCTCTTCTAGCATTAAGTTGATCTTTTGCTGACTAGCCAGACTTCGCTTCTGGGTTTCTCGATAAAGTTCCTCAAACTCCATAAAGAAAAATCTGTTCTTCCACAGCTGCAAAAAGTTGATTGAACTGAACTTGACAAACCCAAGGCTAATAGGCTGACTATTCCTAAGACCAATAAACTTTCTAGCATAGTAAAAAGCCCTAATCCGAAACTGTTTGACTTGTCTTTTGTTTTGCATGATATTCCTTATAGGCTTTTGCTTGCTCAGCAGTGATACGTCCATCTGCCTGTAATTTACCTAGACTAGCATCTTCATTTTTATCCAGACTATACAGTTCTGCTTGGCTTTCTACCACCTTGACGACAGCTGCTTTCCCTTATCATTGACTGCATCCTTTTTGCTTAGTAAGATTTGGCACAAACAGCAAAAAGTAGGACGCTAATGATAAGCAACACCACTAACATTTCTACCAGAGTGAAAGCTTTTTGCCTTCGTTTCTTTTTAATTTCATCATCATTTTTTTCATCTAAAAAAATTTACCTCCATATTTTGATACATTGGTAGCAACATAGCTGCATACAATAAAACGATTAGCAGGGCTACAAAAATAAAGACCAGTGGTTGAACAAGGTTCATGGTCCGATTAACTCGAGTAAAGAAGGATTCCCAGGTTTTTTCCGCATAGATTTCCAATTCGCTTCCCAACTTGGATTTAACCTCTCCATATTCAATGATTAATCCCAACTCTTTTTCTAAAGAAGGGATAGGTCTGAACAACCTTAGAAAAATTCATGCCCATTTTGTAATGACTGTGATAAATCCAAACCGATTTCCTTAAAAAGAGGATTCCCTTGCTCCTGCATCATCTGGAAAATCTGTGCCAACTCTAAACCTTGTCCAATCATATTTCCCCATTCCCGAGCATAATAGGCAGTTAGATAATACTGAACAAACACACCTAAAAAGGGGATTCTAGCCAGATAAGAGAATATTTGAATTTTCGCAGACTTTCTGTAAAAAACTAGACCAGTTAAAGATACTAAACCAAGTGCTAAAAACAAGCCCAAGAAAAAAATTTGTGGCAGGTTACTAATCACTAAGGTAGCTATGTTACTACTATCCAGTTGGGGCAAGAGATAATTCCGCAATCCTAGCATAATTAACAGTAAAAAAGCTAGTAAAATAAGTGGGTAGGTCGCAACTTCAATTAACTTCTTCTTGACCTTAGCAAGATTATCCAAATATTCTTCAATTTTCCCCAAACTCAAATGGAGATTTCCATGAACTTCAGCCAATGAAAGTTGAGTGACAATCGCACTCGAAAAACCTAAATTCCCCATCATTTCCGAGAAAGATTTTCCTTTCGATAGTCCTAGGCGCATCTGTGAAACATATTCCTTCTCCAACAAAAGACTTCTATCAAGAAAGGAAATGATTTCTACCAAGTGAAAACCACTCGAAAATAAATTATTAAAGAGAATGATAATCTTCTTCTGCTTACTGGTAGCTAATTTTCTCCGTTTCAGCTTGAAGGGCAGTGATATGTCCGTCTTTAAGAAGCTGATCAATTTGCTTATTCCACTTTTCTGCCTGGTGTGCTGAATAATTTTGGTTTGCAAAATCAATAATTCCTCCTCCCCCGATTAGTCTCTGGTAGCAAATACCTTGTAAAACAACTGCGAGTTCATCTTCACTGACACCCAGTTCTAAAAGACGCTCATAGACCCCACGAATACTCTTTGCATGTATGGTCGAAAACACTGTAGCTCCCGTTAAGCTAGCTCTTACAACAGCACGGGCTGTTTCACTATCCCGAATTTCTCCAATGATTAAAAGATCTGGGCGGTGGCGCAAAGAAAGTTTTATCAAGTTTTCATAACTCAGTCCAATAGCTTCATTGAGTTGTAATTGCAGCATCTCTTCTTGCTTAATCTCGACTGGGTCCTCAATGGACATGACCTGCTGTCCCTTAAACAATGACTTAGCCAATTCATGCATGAGGGTTGTTTTACCACTTCCTACAGGGCCTGCAAAAAGATAAAGCCCTCTTTGCCTAAACTCTTTTCCAGTTCCTTAAGATTTTGAAACCAAAAACGCAGCTCTTGTTCTTCATCATGTAAAAGACGAATAACTAGGCTCTCATAACCACGATAATCTCCTACCGTCGATAAGCGTAGTGAAGAAACCTTGCCATTATGCTGATAATCACAGGAACCCAGCTGACTACGACGCTTCTCGCCAACGTTCATCCCCGCAATAAACTTAAAGTGACTAATAACAGCACCCAACTTTTCAAAATTATAGGTGTCAATTAGACGTCTTTCATCACCTATTCGCATATGCAACTCATAAACCTTGTCCTTGGGAATAAAATAGATATCCTGAGCTCCATCCTGTTTTGCGAGACTAATCAATTCTTGTGCAAGTGCTTGTACCATATTCCCTCCTCAGTTAATTATTCGAAGAAAATACAAAAAAAAACAACTTTATTAAAAAGTTGTTCCATCTTTTTTGATGCGACACGTCCGGTGGATTTCTAAACCAGTTTGTTTTTCATAACCCGGTCTGAATTTTTCATCTGGTATAACTTTACCATCTTCCAGTAAAGCCAAAGAATGATATTGCTGCAGAAATTCATCACATTCCTCACACCAACGCTTATCCTCCGGATTCCAAAATATGGTCATTAAGTCTCCTCGACTTTTATATAGTGGAATTTTCTTTTCCAGTTCAAACCAGCAAGATTTATAATACTTCAAGGCATCATAGTAATTTTCGAATTTCTTACTACTAATGACGTCTTCTTCCCATCCTTCTATGAACCACCAAGGTTCAAAATCCCCGTACATTTCTATAACTCGATACATAGTTTCATTTCCTTTGTACCGTATATTATAACGAAATTTCGAGAACAATGAAAGAAATCTGCTTACTTTCACGAATTATCTAATATTTTCAAAAAAACCAGTTATTCTAAAAAGAATAACTGGATTCAAATTCGATTAACCTTCTGAAATATCGTTTTCAATGATAACCTTAATCGCGTGATGATCTGCAGCCTTACTAAATACTTCATAGGCCTTTCAATTTCACTTAGTTTGAAATAATGAGTTACTAATTTTTCTGGTTCAATTTTATGGCTTTCTAAAGCTTTCAAAAGCTGAGGAGTTGTGTTGGTAGAAACCAAACCGGTAGTTACGTTAATGTTACGAATCCATAGAGTATCCAAATCAAACTGAACTGGCTTACCATGCACACCACAGTTAGCTACTGTTCCATCTACACCGATAATCTTTTGGCAGAGATCAAACGTTTCAGGAATACCAACAGCTTCTATAGCAACATCCACACCTCTACCATCTGTTAAATCATAAATTTCTTGAATTGCTTTTTCAGGGTCTGAAGAATTAATCTTATGAGTAGCACCGAAAGAAACTGCAGTATCCAAACGGTTATCGTCTAGGTCTACCATGATCAATTTAGCAGGTGAATAGAATTGAGCAGTCAATAGAGCTGCTAAGCCAACTGGACCTGAACCAACGATTGCCACACTACAACCAGGCTCTACTTTTCCTTTTAAGACACCAATTTCATAGCCAGTAGGTAAGATATCAGATAACATAACCAAGGCTTCATCAGACAAGTCAGCTGGAGTGTGATAGAGAGTATTATCAGCATGAGGTACACGAAGATATTCTGCTTGCATACCGTCAATCAAATGCCCAAAAATCCAACCGCCTTCGTCTTCACAGTGAGCATAGATTCCTTTTTTACAGTAGTAACACTTACCACATGCACAAACACAAGAAATCAAAACCTTATCACCCTTTTTGAAGTTTGAAACGCCTGCTCCAACTTCCTCTACAATCCCGATTCCTTCATGCCCGAGAATCGTTCCACTCTTACATGCAGGGACATCTCCTTTGATAATATGAAGATCTGTTCCACAAATAGTAGTTTTTACAATACGCACAATAGCGTCAGTTGGCTTGCGAATAACTGGTTTGTCAACATCAACAAATGAAGCAAGTCCTGGTTTAACATAAGTATAGGCTTTCATAAAGCTTACCTCCGTTTTTTTATTTGTATTGTTTATATCATAATTGTAAGCCTTTACAAAAAGAAA